>NZ_CP118962.1:222500-897500 GCF_029024925.1 Enterococcus faecalis
CTTGAAAACCGTCAGGCGGGTAAAACCGTGCAAGGGTTCGAATCCCTTATCCTCCTTTCTTAGGAATTAAATTTCCTTGGTCTAATTATCGCGGGGTGGAGCAGTCAGGTAGCTCGTCGGGCTCATAACCCGAAGGTCGTAGGTTCAAATCCTGCCCCCGCAATTGCTTTTGATTTCAAAAGCACATAAAAAGAAAAGTATGGTTTGGTAGTTCAGCTGGTTAGAATGCCTGCCTGTCACGCAGGAGGTCGCGGGTTCGAGTCCCGTCCAGACCGCCATGCGGGTGTAGTTTAGTGGTAAAACCACAGCCTTCCAAGCTGTTGTCGCGAGTTCGATTCTCGTCACCCGCTTTTCTTTTTGGGCCTATAGCTCAGCTGGTTAGAGCGCACGCCTGATAAGCGTGAGGTCGATGGTTCGAGTCCATTTAGGCCCATAATTTTATAAAATGGCCCGTTGGTCAAGCGGTTAAGACACCGCCCTTTCACGGCGGTAACACGGGTTCGAGTCCCGTACGGGTCATAGTTTTGTTACGGAGGATTACCCAAGTCCGGCTGAAGGGAACGGTCTTGAAAACCGTCAGGCGGGTAAAACCGTGCAAGGGTTCGAATCCCTTATCCTCCTTTCTTAGGAATTAAGTTTCCTTAGTCTAATTATCGCGGGGTGGAGCAGTCAGGTAGCTCGTCGGGCTCATAACCCGAAGGTCGTAGGTTCAAATCCTGCCCCCGCAATTGCTTTTATTTTTTAAAGCATACATTTGCATAAAGCAAAAACGAATTGGTTTGGTAGTTCAGCTGGTTAGAATGCCTGCCTGTCACGCAGGAGGTCGCGGGTTCGAGTCCCGTCCAGACCGTTTTTGGCTCGGTAGCTCAGTTGGTAGAGCAATGGATTGAAGCTCCATGTGTCGGCAGTTCGATTCTGTCCCGCGCCATCCAAGAAAAATTTGCGGGTGTAGTTTAGTGGTAAAACCACAGCCTTCCAAGCTGTTGTCGCGAGTTCGATTCTCGTCACCCGCTTTTTTCTTATTTTGGGCCTATAGCTCAGCTGGTTAGAGCGCACGCCTGATAAGCGTGAGGTCGATGGTTCGAGTCCATTTAGGCCCATTTATTTCTTGGGGAAGTACTCAAGTGGCTGAAGAGGCGCCCCTGCTAAGGGTGTAGGTCGGGAAACCGGCGCGAGGGTTCAAATCCCTCCTTCTCCGTTTTTTCTTTTTAATGGCCCGTTGGTCAAGCGGTTAAGACACCGCCCTTTCACGGCGGTAACACGGGTTCGAGTCCCGTACGGGTCATAGTGAAGCATACAAACATTGTTTGTATGCTTTTTTTATTTTTATTACGCGAATTGTAAAATTAAGTTAGAAAAATAAAAAGGCATTTATGGTACACTCAAATTGTATTTCCGACGAAAGAAAACAAAGGAGTGTAACCATAAATGACCTACAAACATCTTACCATAGACGAACTGACAATGATAGAATCATATTATCTTCAACATAATAAACCGGTTGAAATCGCTAACCGAATGGGTCGTGCTATACAAACTATTTATAATGTAGTCAATAAGTTCAAGCAAGGCAAGACTGCTCTTGATTATTGGCACCAGTATAAAGAAAATAAGAAAAAATGTGGTAGAAAAGTCATTCAATTACCTGCTCATGAAGTAGATTACATTAAAGAGAAAGTCACTCTTGGTTGGACGCCTGACGTCATTATCGGGCGAAAAGAAAGGCCTGTTTCATGCGGTATGAGAACACTTTATCGTTTATTTTCTAAAGGGATATTTGATATTGACACACTACCGATGAAAGGTAAAAGAAAACCCAATGGTCATCAGGAAAAACGGGGAAAACAACAATATCAGCGCTCAATCCATGATCGACCTGATAATTATCCTGATTTCAATTCTGAGTTTGGTCACCTTGAAGGTGATACGATCGTTGGCATTCATCATAAAAGTGCCGTCATTACTTTAGTTGAAAGATTATCTAAAGTCATTATCACGATTAAACCCAACGGCCGTAAGGCATTAGATATTGAAACCGCCCTTAATCAATGGTTTTCTCGCTTCCCTAAAAACTTCTTTAAATCTATTACGTTTGACTGTGGAAAAGAATTTTCTAACTGGAAAGCCATTAGTAACCAACACGATATTGATATATATTTTGCGGACCCTGGAACACCTTCTCAACGCCCATTAAACGAGAATTCTAACGGGATTCTGCGTCGTAATGGACTGCCGAAATCAATGGATTTTAGAGAAGTGAATCAGACATTTATTTCCAGTGTCAGCAATCAACGTAATCATATTCCAAGAAAATCATTGAATTACAGAACACCAATTGAGATATTTTTGAGCTATGTACAAGAAGCATTTTATTCTAACTTAATTTGACAAATCATATTACAAAAAAATGTCGTTGAAAGCGTTGACATTTGTTGTAAATATGTTATTCTTTGAATGTAGGGATAAGTAAATAGATGGATAGTGATTGTTTAAAGACAAGCTAAACCTAATTTTTTCATGAAGCGACAGGTGTGTCGTTCTTTTTGAAGAAATTGGGTTTTTCTTTTTTCAACGAAACACAAAGGAGGTGGGGCATTGATTATTCACAAAATTTTAAACAATAATGTGGTTATTACATTATTAGTACCGTTTTTCGTCTTGTTGATTGCCTTACCAATTGGTTTATTAGTAATTGGGCCAATCGTTAGCATGCTAACAGATTTATTAAGCGCTGGCTTTACAGCATTAATGAGTTTCTCACCAGCTTTGTATGGTTTGATTCTTGGTTTCTTCTGGCAAGTCTTAGTTATTTTTGGTTTACATTGGAGCGTTGTGCCATTAGCTATTATGCAAGTGACACAAGAAGGTTCAAGCCAAGTATTAACGGGATCATTTGCAGCTAGTTTTGCGCAAACAGCGGTTGTTTTAGCGATGTTCTTCAAATTGAAAGATAAAAAGTTAAAAGCTTTGTGTCCGCCAGCAATTATCTCTGGTATTTTTGGTGTAACAGAGCCAGCAATTTATGGAATCACTTTACCAAAAAAATGGCCATTTATTTATTCAATGATTGGTGGCGCTGTCGGTGGTTTATATTTGATGATCAACAATGTGACAGCTTATACAATGGGTGGTTTAGGAATTTTCGGTGTGCTAAACTTTATCAATGGTGATGATGCAAGTGGGATGATTCAGTCCTTTATTGCAATTGCCATTGCAGCGGTCGTTGGTTTTGGTCTAACATTCTTCTTCTGGAAAGACAATACAGTTGAGGAAGAAGAAGTGATTATTGATAAAACAACGATTAAAAAAGAAAATATTACAAGTCCAGTCAAAGGACGAGTGTTATCTTTAAAAAATGCAGAGGATCCTGCTTTTGCAAATGGAGCTTTAGGAAATGGAGTCGTGATTGAACCAACGGAAGGTAAAGTGGTTGCACCCTTTGATGGAACGATTGTCACACTATTCCCAACAAAACATGCATTAGGTTTGATTTCAGATAACGGCACAGAATTATTGATTCATATTGGGATTGATACAGTTCAATTAGAAGGCGAAGGCTTTGAAGCTTTTGTAAAACAAGGTGACCGCGTGAAAAAAGGTCAAACATTAGTAACCTTTGATTTAGAAGGAATTAAAAAAGCTGGGTTTAGTACACAAATTCCAATCGTTGTGACGAATACAGCGGATTATTTAGATATTTTGGAAGTCGGCAGTAATGAAGTTTCAACAAGTGATGATTTGCTGACCGCTTTAATATAAAAAGATGTGGAGGAAGAGAATTTATGGCATTTAGAAAAGACTTTTTATGGGGTGGCGCAACAGCAGCCAATCAATGTGAAGGTGGCTATAACGAAGGCGGACGTGGTTTGGCAAACGTCGATTTAGCGCCAACTGGTCCAGATCGTTTTCCAGTAATCACTGGTGAAAAGAAAATGTTTAACTTTGATGAGGAACATTTCTATCCTGCACAAGAGGCGATTGATATGTATCATCGCTATAAAGAAGATATCGCCTTGTTTGGTGAAATGGGTTTTAAAACATACCGTTTATCCATTGCTTGGAGTCGAATTTTTCCAATGGGAGATGAAACAGAGCCGAATGAAGAAGGCTTGAAGTTCTATGAAGACTTATTCAAAGAATGTCATAAATATGGGATTGAGCCACTAGTAACGATTACACACTTTGACTGCCCAATGCACTTAGTGGAAGAATATGGCGCTTGGCGTAGTCGTAAGTTAGTAGGTTTCTATGAAAATCTTTGCCGTGTAATTTTCAACCGATATAAAGGATTAGTCAAATATTGGTTAACATTTAACGAAATTAATATGATTTTACATGCACCATTTATGGGAGCAGGTCTATACTTTGAAGAAGGCGAAAACAAAGAACAAGTGAAATACCAAGCGGCCCATCATGAACTACTAGCAAGTGCAATTGCGACAAAAATTGCTCATGAGGTAGATCCTGAAAACCAAGTAGGTTGTATGTTAGCGGCTGGTTCCAACTACGCTTATACTTGTAAACCAGAAGATGTTTTCGCTGCTCGACAAGCAGATCGTGAAAATTATTTCTTTATTGATGTCCAATCACGTGGGGAATACCCTGCGTATGCTTTAAAAGAAATGGCCCGTAAAGGTATTCAAATTGAAATGGAAGAAGGCGACGAAGAACTTTTAAAAGAACATACGGTGGACTTCATTTCGTTCTCTTATTATTCTTCTCGTGTCACATCAACAGATCCAGAAATTAATGAGCAAACAGCTGGTAACATCTTTGCCTCTGTGAAAAATCCTTATTTAAAAGCCAGTGAATGGGGTTGGCAAATTGATCCACTTGGTTTGAGAATTACGATGAATGACTTATATGATCGTTATCAAAAACCACTATTCATTGTTGAAAATGGCTTAGGAGCGGTAGATACACCAGACGAAAATGGTTATGTAGTCGATGATTATCGTATCGATTATTTGGCGGCGCATATTCAAGCGATGAAAGATGCCGTTGAACAAGATGGTGTCGACTTGTTAGGCTATACGACTTGGGGCTGTATTGATTTAGTATCAGCTGGAACAGGTGAAATGAAAAAACGCTATGGCTTTATCTATGTGGATCGCGATAACGAAGGAAATGGTACGTTAAAACGAAGCAAGAAGAAATCGTTTGATTGGTACAAAAAAGTAATCGCAACAAATGGTGAAGATTTAAGTAATTAATAAAATTAGCAACTATTAAAGGGCGTTTGACGTTGGCAGAAAAAACAAGGACTCTTCTGCCAGCGTCAATTCCCTTGATGGTTTCTTTGTTATGCCTAAAAACAGAGGGAAAGAGGGATTTTATGGGATTTCCAGAAAATTTTTTATGGGGCGGCGCAACAGCTGCTAACCAATATGAAGGTGGCTACCTTTCAGGAGGCAAAGGTCTGAGTACATTAGATGCAATTACTGGTGGTAGTCAAACAGAACCGCGACGGATTACGTATTTAACTAAAGAAGGCCAAAAAGCTTCGTGTACGCGCGACCAAGCATTACCCGAAGGAGCGATTGGCTATATCGATGAAGAATTATACTACCCTAGTCATGTAGCGACCGACTTTTACCATCATTACGAAGAAGATATCGCCTTATTTGCAGAAATGGGTTTCAAATGTTTTCGGCTGTCTATCGCCTGGAGCCGGATTTGCCCAAATGGAACAAAAGAGATTAATGAAGAAGGCTTAGCCTTTTATGATAAAGTTTTTGATGCTTTGCTACGCAATGGAATTGAGCCCGTTGTGACGATTAACCATTTTGATATTCCGATGTATTTGGCCGATGAATATGATGGTTGGAAAAATCGTGAAGTGATTGATTTCTTTGTTTTCTTTTGCGAAACCATTTTTACGCGTTATCAGGATAAAGTGAAGTATTGGATGACTTTTAATGAAATTAATTTTTTAAGAAGTTGGACGCAAATTGGGATTCACAATAATGATAAACAAAGTAAATATCAAGCAGCGCATCATCTATTTGTAGCAAGTGCGAAAGCAGTTGAATTAGGACATTCCATCAATCCAGATTTCCAAATTGGTATGATGGTGGCTTATATTCCAAGTTATCCTTTGTCCTGCAAATCTGAGGACGTGATGGCAGCTGTTCAATTTAACCGAGAGCAAGAATTTTATATGGATGTCCAGGCTAAGGGCTATTATCCAGCGCATAAGCTCAAAGAATTTGAGCGTGAAGGAATGACAATTCAAATGGAGTCAGAGGATTTAGCGATTATTCAAAAAGGAACAGTTGATTATATCGGGTTTAGTTATTATATGTCGACTGTTTCGACTGCTTATCCCGAAGAAGTAAAATATGTCGGAGGCAACCAAATGCCTGCGGTTAAAAATCCTTATTTGCAAGAATCTGAATGGGGCTGGGCTGTCGATCCTTTAGGGTTAAGAATTTCATTGTGTCAGTTGTCAGATCGTTACAATATGCCATTGTTTGTGGTTGAAAACGGGTTTGGTGCGGTGGATACATTGCAAGAGGATGGCTCGATTGTCGACGATTACCGCATTGATTATTTTAAACAACATATTGAAGCCATGAGAACCGCAGTAGAAGAAGACGGGGTTAACTTAATTGGTTATACGCCATGGGGTTGTATTGACTTAGTTTCAGCAGGGACTGGCGAAATGAAAAAACGTTACGGTTTTATCTATGTAGACATGGATGACGAAGGTCAGGGAACCTTGAAACGAACTAAGAAAAAATCATTTAATTGGTACAAACAAGTTATCGCTAGTAATGGTGAAAACTTAACAACTGAGTAGAAAATGAGGGGAAATAAAAAATGAAAAAACGATTGACGATTGTGGGGATGCTTTTTCTGGCCATTTTAGTAATGGTTGGTTGTGGTAAAAATCAGCAAGCAACGACAAAAGAAAAAGAGACAAAACCTGAAGAACTAACTCTTTACATTGTGCGCCATGGAAAAACCATGTTAAATACGACGGACCGCGTACAAGGATGGTCAGATGCGGTCTTAACACCAGAAGGTGAAAAAGTTGTGACAGCAACTGGGATTGGTTTGAAAGATGTTGCCTTTCAAAATGCATATAGTAGTGATAGTGGCCGCGCCTTGCAAACTGCTCAACTTATTTTAGATCAAAATAAAGCAGGCAAAGACCTTGAAGTCGTGCGTGACCCAGATTTACGTGAATTTAATTTTGGTAGCTATGAAGGGGATTTAAACAAGACAATGTGGCAGGATATTGCTGATGATCAAGGTGTTTCCTTAGAAGAATTTATGAAAAACATGACCCCTGAATCTTTTGCCAACAGTGTAGCTAAACTGGATCAACAGCGCGAGGAAAGCAAGAATAACTGGCCTGCAGAAGACTATGCTACAATTACCAAACGTTTGAAAAAAGGCTTAGATAAAATTGTTGCCACAGAATCAGCCAATCCCGGAAATGGCAATGTTTTAGTGGTCTCTCATGGCTTGAGTATTTCAGCGTTGTTAGCAACTTTATTTGATGATTTTAAAGTCCCAGAAGGCGGGTTGAAGAATGCTAGTGTCACAACAATTCATTACAAAAATGGCGAATATACTTTGGATAAAGTCAATGATGTCAGCTACTTAGAAGCAGGCGAAAAAGAATCAAAATAATCTAAGGCATCGAGAAACGGTCTAGTTAGGAGTTGGTGGAGCAAGAAAAGGGTTGCTTCACCAACTCCTATTGTTTTTTATTAAAAGTGAAGGCTTACCTCATCACATTTTTAAATAGAAGTGGTTCGAGCTCAAAAATGATTTATCGCATAACTATGCTGACTAGATTTTGGACCGTTTTTTTTACTAACTGAATAAAAGCATGTTCTGATGGGGTATTTTTACATTTATATTAAGTGAAAATTAGAAATTATTTTTTTAATTAGTGAATCAACTATTAAATAAATAGCATGAAAACATTGTGACATGTATCTGTTAAAAACCAGTCCTTTTTATGACTATTGTTGTTTTAGTTAATGAAATAGGTTGTTATTTATTATCTAAATTGTATAAGGCTGTTACTATGCTTGCTTATATTAGTAATGTGTCCCTATAAAATAGAATAATAGCTATGTCTATTTAAAATAGTGTATGCTACTATTTTTTACAACAGACAAATTTATGAAAGTAAGACTGTTTGTTGAAAAATAATTTATATATTAATGAAAAAGTTTAAGAAAGTGTATTGATGGTTTCAAGTGAAGCGATATAATTAATTTCATTAGAGAGAAGTGGTAGAATGGCGAGAAAGCAATGGTTTATTGTTAAGTCAATGTTACTATCATTCCTTATTTTGGGAGTCCTTTCCTTCATTTTCAAAGAATATATTTTTGAAAATGTTGGTTTATTGAGGGCTTCGTTAGCTCTGATAGTATTTTTCATTGGCGAGTATATCTATTTAGACTATACTTTATCAAATAACAGGGCTTTATTGATCTGTTCGGTGTTGATATTTCTGCTTTCAGCTTCATTGTTATTTTAATAAGGGAAGTGTAGGAAAAATAAATGATGATTTGAGACGGTTATTATCAGCTACTTAGAAGCAGGCGAAAAAGAATCAAAATAATCTAAGACATCGAGAAACGGTCTAGTTAGGAGTTGGTGGAGCAAGAAAAGGGTTGCTTCACCAACTCCTATTGTTGTGTTCTTTTTTTATTAAAGGTAGAATCAGAAAGAAGAATTTTTTCATTGGGAGGAAATGAGATGAAAAATAGAACAAAATCACGCTGGAAAAAAATTGTCCTAGGACTTGGGCTTTTTTTAGTAATCTTAGTCATCGGTTTGACTATTTTTATTAAAAATAGTACGTATCAAGCAACCGATTCAGCCTTAAAAATAAGTCAAAGTGCCACGCAAGAAAAAAACTATGATTATTATACAAACGGGCAAAAAAATGATACAGCACTGATTTTTTATCCAGGGGCATTGGTTGCGCCCGCTAGTTATAGTGAATGGGCGCAAGAAGTTGCTACGAAAGGTTATGATGTCTATGTTGTTCATTTACCTTTGAATTTAGCGGTTCTTGCACCAAATGCTGCAGAACAAATTATAAAGGATCATCCACAACAAAACTTCGTTTTGGCTGGGCATTCTCTGGGTGGTGTGATGGCTAGTCGTTTTGTAGCGGAAAATGAGCAACGAATCAAAGGCATGATTTATTTAGCCAGCTATCCTGACGAAAAAGGTGCACTAAACAAGCAAGATCTGCCGGTTCTGTCAATAACAGCCACAAACGATGGTGTTTTAAATTGGACTAGCTACCAAAAAGCCAAACAGTTTTTGCCAAAAGATAC
This sequence comes from Enterococcus faecalis, assembly GCF_029024925.1. Lineage (NCBI taxonomy): Bacteria > Bacillati > Bacillota > Bacilli > Lactobacillales > Enterococcaceae > Enterococcus > Enterococcus faecalis. Next base: position 231,815 of record NZ_CP118962.1, read on the forward strand.
GCAGTATGTATCTATCGAAGGTGGGAATCATGCAGGGTTTGGTAATTACGGTGTCCAAAAAGGAGACAACAAAGCGACAATTTCTAACGAGCAACAGCAAACAGAAATCAGTCAATTGATTGTAGCGTGGCTACAATCACGCCCCAATAAATAATCCGATGAGCCGAAATGTTATTTTTTCGGCTCATTTTTACTGCGATAAACAGAGGGGGTTACGCCTGTTTCTTTTTTAAAAGTGGTGGCAAAATATGCTGCGGTTTGGAAGCCAACTTTTTTCGCGATTTGTTGAATCGTAAGGGGTGAATGGAGAAGCAATTCTTGGGCTTGCCTAATTCGGATACTTGTTAAATAAGCTAATGGGGTTTGTTTTGTCTGTTCCTTAAAGGTTCGCTGCAAATGAAAGGGACTACCGTGGCAGGCTTGCGCTAAATAGTCTAAACTTAATGGTTCCGCTGAATGCCGATCAATAAATTGCTTAATTTGAGCAACCCATTCCTCGTTAGGAACGACTTGCCCGGTTGGTTGACATCTTTTACATGGACGAAAACCAAGTGTTAAAGCTTCCTGAGCCGTTTTGAAGATCAGAACGTGGTTCTTGTTGGGCACACGGGAAGGGCACGAAGGACGACAAAAAATTTTAGTTGTGGTCACACCATAAAAAAAATCACCATCAAATTGCGTATTATTATTTTGAATGGCTTCCCAACGTTTCTGAGTAAGTCGATACGTTGTTTTCATTGTAAGCACACCTCCCGTTTTCTTCATTGTAAAAGAATCCCTAATAAAAACAAGTAAAAAGTGATAGGAGCGCAAGATTTTGAAAGCCAAAAGAATTATAATGAAGATAAGAAAAACACGAGAAAGAAGTGTAGAAATATGGCAAAAAAGATTTATTATGCGCAACAAGAATGGCAGAACGATCACTATTATCTTGGTGTGACAGACGCTGGACTAGCTTTTGTAGGTTCAGCCAATCAATCGATAGAAGAGCTGAAAAACTGGTATCCTCAAGCACAATTAGAAGCTTCTGAAAAGAAAACTGCGCCTTATAAAGAAGCATTAATAAGTTATCTTAACCAACATTCGACAACGTTTGCTTGCCCCATAGACATCAAAGGAACGCCCTTTCAAAAAGAAGTTTGGCAGGCGTTGCAAGAAATACCTTATGGTGAGACAATGACCTATCAAGAAATTTCAGAAAAAATTGGGCGTCCACGTGCGGTTCGAGCAGTTGGCACAGCGATTGGGAAAAATCCTTTATTAATGGTCATTCCTTGCCATCGAGTCATCGGCAGCAAGGGACAATTAACCGGTTACCGTGGTGGTTTAGCAATGAAACAAGCATTATTAACATTTGAACAGTCTTAAAAGGAGGCGGCGATGAACAACTATCAATGGTATACAGAACAATGGGGAAAACCTACAAGAGAGGATGATTTGCTGTTTTTATTGTTGACGGTGGGTGTTTTTCAAGTTGGTTTAAGTTGGAAAGCAGCCGCAGGGGAAAAAGTAGCATTCATGAAAAATTTTTGCCAAATGAAGCCGGAAAAAGTTGCCGCGCTGTTGCCTGACGAAGTCGATCGAATAGTAGCTGATCCAGATATGATTCGCAATCGGCGCAAAATTGAAGCAACCATTAAAAATGCGCAAGCAATTTTAAAAGTACAAGAAGAATTTGGCAGTTTTGCCAATTATCTATGGCAATTTGTAAAAAACGTCCCCGTTTTATCTATTTATGAAGAAGCATACCAAGTCCCGCGCACACAGCTTTTGTCAGATAACGTAGCAAAAGACTTAAAAAAAAGAGGATTTTCTTTTGTAGGTCCGATTGTCACCAATATGTTTCTGAAAGCTAGCGGGATTATCCAGGTGGAAATTTTAAATCCAGAATAAAGGAGTGTTAGGATGTTTGAAAATGAATCTCTCAGTTTTGAAGAACAAACAATTATTCAAGCAGCAGAGCGTTATGTTCAACAAGAATTAGCCAACGAAGCAAGTGGCCATGACTGGTGGCATATTTATCGAGTGACACAATTAGCAAAAACAATTGCAGAGAAAGAACAAGCAAATTTATTTTTATGTATATTAACAGCATTGTTACATGATATTGGCGATGAAAAATTTAACGAAAGTGAAGAGGCTGGCTTGCTAAAGGTGCAACAATGGTTGGAAGCAAATAACGTATCAACAGAGCAAACGAATCACATCCTTTCCATTATTGCTAATATGTCCTTTAAAGGAGGAAATACTGGGAAAACAGTTACTACATTAGAAGGAAAAGTGATCCAGGATGCGGATCGACTAGATGCCATCGGCGCAATTGGAATTGCACGGGTGATGGCTTATTCGGGAAATAAAGGCCGTTTAATTCACGATCCTCACAAACAACCTCGTGAACAGTTAACCCAAGAAGAATACCGGAATGGGGAAGATACTGCTATTATGCATTTTTATGAGAAACTTTTAAAGTTAAAGGAACAAATGAATACAAATTATGGTCGCTTATTGGCGGAAAAGCGTCATCAATTTATGGAACTTTATCTGGAGGAATTTTATCAAGAGTGGGACGGACACCGATAAATGAGGGCCAACTAAAACAGTCAGTACATTTCTTTTTGAATTTTAAGAGAACTCTTTTTTACAAATACCTCAGAAGTGGTAAAATGATGGATGAATAAACGGGTGGTTTATCTTAGTTTTACGTTACATATAGGAGGTAATTATGGAGACAAAAAAATCGAGCGGCATGTTTGCAGTTATTGCCGCACTGATTGCGAATATTTTAGTAGCGATTAGTAAATTTGTTGGTTTTGCTTTAAGTGGTAGTACCGCTATGATGAATGAAAGTATCCACAGTGTCGTGGACTGTAGTAATCAGGTGTTATTGCTTTTTGGGAATAAGCGCGCTTCTCGTGGACAAAGTGCGTTACATCAATTTGGAGAAGGCCGTGCAAAATACTTTTTTAGTACAATTGTTGCAACGATGCTCTTTTTTGGTGGGGGCGCGTTAGGCGTAATGGAGGCTATTCAGAAGTTACTGCATCCCTCTCATGAAGTAGAAAATGTGGCTATTGTCATTGGTATTTTAATTTTTGGTTTGCTTGTGGAAGGTAGCTCTTTGCGTGTAGCGATGAAAGAAATCAAAGAATTGAATACAGAGAAGTTATCGCTCTTAAAATTTTTGCGAGAAAGTCGTCACAGTGAAATTTTAATTATTTTTACGGAAGACTTTTGTGCGGTTATTGGTTTGTGTTTAGCTTTGGTGGGAACCCTTTTAACAATGGTAACTGGGATTGCTGCATTTGATGCTATCAGTGGTTTACTGATTGGTTTACTATTAATGTGTGCAGCCATTTTCTTAGCGAAAGAATTTTATAGTTTGATTATAGGAGAAAGTGTGACCGCTACAGATTTAGCAAAAATTAAAACCGCATTTGATCGGGCGGATGTTGAAAAACTAATTGATGTAAAGACCGTTCATTTAGGTCCAACTGAAATTTTAGTAGCGGCAAAAATTGATGTGGTAGAACCAATGGAAGAAGATGCACCTGATGTTGTGAATGCGATTGAACGAGACATTCGCAGTAAAATGCCTGATAAAAAAATCTATATCTATATTGAAGTTGACGATTATGATGTGAATTACGTTCGTAAATAACAAATGAAAGAATAACTTTAAAAAACAATATGGGGGAAGAAACGATGCAAGAGGCAATTATAACAAGTACAGTAGATTTAACCAGTGGTGGTTGCAACGCCTGTGGCTTAGTGGAAGATACCGTCTACACATTAGCAATGAATGGAGTGGACATTCCGTTAGATGGCTTGACTGTTGCTCATCTAGTTTCTGCTGTTGTTGCCAGAAATGGATTTAAACAGGAGCTGCAAATGGATATGCTAGATGACGAATATATCCTTTATCGAAAAGAAGACACAGCAGTAACTTTTAAAGAAACGTACAATCATTTAAGCTACGATAACGGTTCTGAAAAAATCCAATCTAAAAATAAACTGGAAGATTTACCAAAACTTTTTGAACAAGTCAATCAAATCCTAACAACTGTTTTTGGAATTGAAACTGTCAATTTTATTATAGAATAAAGTAAAAAATAGAACAGAAATTGGACAATCAATGAGTGAAAGAGATTGTCCAATCTCTGTTTTTTAATGTATAAATAGAAATAAAGACAAAAAATGATTAAGTTAAGTGAACGCCTTTATCGACATAAATGATGTCACCGACCACACCACTAGCTAGTTCACTGACTAAAAAGGCACAAGTGTTTCCGACTTCTTCAATGGTTACACCTGTTTTATCTGGTGTCCGCTCATTAGAAATACTAATCAATTGATCGTAGTCTTTTACACCAGTCACAGCCAATGTTTTAATCGCTCCTGCGGAGATTCCGTTGACACGAATTTTATCTGCAGCTAATTCAAAAGCTAAATATTTCACGGCAGTTTCTAAAGATGCTTTAGCAATCCCCATCATATTATAGTTAGGAATCGCACGTTCGGAACCTAAATACGTCAATGTGACAATTCCTGAACCAGGATTTAACAAAGGTTTCGCATAATGAGTGACTGCTAAAAGAGAGTAGCTACTAATATCTTGTGCTAATAGGAAACCATCACGAGTGATGTCACTAACGTTTCCAGACAATTCTTCTTTTTTGGCAAAAGCAATCGCATGGACTAGTCCATCGATCGTGCCCACTTCATTTTTAATTGTTTCAAAGGCTGCTTGAATGGACGCATCAGAAGCAACATCGCACTCCACCAACAAATCATTTTCATCTGCTAATTTAACCACTTGCTTTTTCATGCGTTCGTTTTGATACGTATAAATAACATTGGCCCCTTGATCTTTTAATGCTTTTGCACAGCCCCAAGCAATACTTTTTTTGTTGGCAACACCCATTACGACGACATTCTTATTTTGTAAAAACATATAAAATCTCCTTTAATAAAAAATTTTTGTTGATAGAATAGGCTTTTCTTCATCAAAATGTAAAAGTTACATTTATTGAGTTGACGAATAAAATTTCAACTGGTATTATCTGTGTGAGAATGATAACAAAATCTTCTCAATTTTCTAATCTTGAAAAAAACAGACATTTTTCCTGATGTCTGAATTATTAACCAAAATACTTTGAAAGTCAAACTATTTTTCTTATTTTTTAAGAAAAAGTGCTGGAAACCGCATGAAATAATAGTTTGATAATCAAAATAAACTCGGAGGTACAGTATGAAAAGAGTGGTCATAACCGGCATGGGTGCCGTAACACCATTAGGCAATACCGTAAAAGAATTTTGGCATAATCTAGTGGATGGCAAACTAGGAATTGGCAAAATTACTAAATTTGATTCTGAAGATACTGGGGTAGCTTTGGCTGGCGAAGTGAAAGAGTTTGACCCAAGTGCTGTTTTAGAACGCAAAGAGCAAAAAAGAATGGACTTATTTTCTCAATATGGCTTGGTCGCTGCTTTAGAAGCGTGGGAAATGAGTGGTTTAACAGAAGCAACGATTGACCCGACTCGTTTAGGTGTGATTGTCGGTAGTGGGATTGGCGGGATGACTACCTTACAAGACCAAGTACGGGTAATGGATAAAAAAGGCGCAAAACGCGTAACACCATTTTTCGTGCCCATGGTAATTGCTAATATGGCAGCGGGAAATATTTCGATTCGTTTAGGTGCAAAAGGACCTTCTCAAACTATCGTGACTGCTTGTGCTTCTGCGACGAATGCGATTGGTGAAGCTTTTCGCACGATTAAATATGGTTTAGCGGACATGATGGTAACTGGGGGGACAGAAGCCACAGTATGTGAAATTGGGATTGCAGGCTTTGCAGCATTGAATGCTTTAAATACAACAGAAGATGCGACTCGGGCTTCGATTCCTTTTGATAAAGAACGAAAAGGTTTTGTGATGGGTGAAGGCGCAGGAATGCTGGTTTTAGAAGAACTCGAGCATGCACAGAAACGTGGCGCAACTATCTACGGCGAAATTGTTGGCTATGGCAGCAACTGTGATGCTAGCCACATGACCGCTCCTTTAAAAGACGGTAGTGGCGCGGCGGCTGCGATGGAAATGGCGATTGCAGAAGCAGGGATTACACCGGAACAAATTGGGTATATCAATGCTCATGGTACGTCAACCCCAGCGAATGACGCTGCGGAAACAACGGCCATCAAGCGTGTCTTTGGTGAGCGAGCATCGCAAATTCCAATTTCAAGTACAAAGAGTATGACTGGACATTTATTGGGCGCGGCTGGCGGTATCGAAGCGATCGCTTGTGTGCAAACATTGCAAGAAGGAAAAGCTCATCCGACAGTAGGCTACCAAGTTGCTGATCCAGATTGTGATTTAGATTATGTCACAGAAGGTGCACGTGACATTACAGCGGACTATACAATTAGTAATTCGTTTGGCTTTGGAGGCCATAATGGTGTAATTTGCTTGAAGAAATGGGAGGAAAACTAGTATGAAAAAAGTAATGACTGCAACAGAAATTATGGAAATGATTCCTAATCGCTATCCGATTTGTTATATTGATTATGTGGATGAAATTATTCCAAATGAAAAGATTATTGCAACAAAAAATGTGACAATTAACGAAGAGTTTTTCCAAGGACATTTTCCTGGAAATCCAACAATGCCAGGCGTTTTGATTATTGAAGCATTGGCACAAGTAGGTTCGATTTTAATCTTAAAAATGGATCAATTTGAAGGTGAAACGGCCTATATTGGCGGTATCAACAAAGCCAAATTCCGTCAAAAAGTGGTCCCTGGTGATGTCTTGAAATTACATTTTGAAATCGTCAAATTACGTGACTTTGTCGGCATCGGCAAAGCGACTGCTTACGTGGAAGATAAAAAGGTCTGCGAATGTGAATTGACGTTCATTGTGGGACGATAAAAAGATAATTAGAAAGAGCAAGCGGTGAAGGCTTGCTCTTTTTTTGTTCTGGTATGATAAAATTAATAAAAGAAGGTGCTGGAGGTAAATTATGTTGAAAAACTTACAACCTCAATTTTTTAAACAAATAGTTATCTATGGTTTGTTATTTGTCTTTTGGGGAACGCTTAACTATTTTTTTGAGAGTATTCCTAAAGGACTAAATCGTATAGTTTTCGGTATTTTGTCGTTTACTTATATTTTTTTGTATATGAAAAATAGAAAGAGTGTTTCAGGGAATAAAGGGGACTTGGCAATATGGATTTTAATTATTTCGGGATTTTTTGCATTGGTAGATGTTACTTATTATTTAAATATACGCGGCAAAATTACGCTATATTTCAGCTTAGTTTATATTTTATCAATAATTCTAATATTTATAGTATGTGAACTAAAAAGTGACCCTAAGATTAAATTGAAAAATATTCTAAAAATAAGTGCTGTTGTGTATAGTTTAGGTTTTTTTGATAGAGATTGGTGGACTGTAATACCATTATTTACTGCTTTTGTTTTGTTATTTTACTCTAAAGAAGGAATAGATTACTTTGCTCAAGAAGAACTTACTGAAATAAAAATACCAAATTTTTTACAAAAAAAATGGAGAAGGACAAAATTTTTAATAGTCATATGGTCGGTAATGCTTTATAGTTCATTTGTTATTTCAGATATTTTAGAATCTTGTGGCTGGATTAATAAAATTAGTTTATATTTTTTTCCAGAAGACTCGCTAGAATTTTACAGAATCTGGTTTAGTAAAGGGTTAATACGTTTATGTATCTTAGGAATAATATATATTTTAGGAAAAAAATATCTGTTGAAATTTAAACCTGTAAACACATTAATAGAACTTTATAAAGAAGTGGCTAGAACAAATGAAACAGAGTTTAAAAGAAATACAAAAAAACACCAAATACAAAAAAATGCTCGTCGCAAATATAAATAACACTAACGTAAAAAAACATGCTATAATCATAAAAAGCTTACGTGAAGGTGGTAAGCTTATGAGTAAAACAATTTACAGGAGGGTTTTTCTTTTGGATATTTCAGTAGAGTTTTCGGGACATAAATTGGCGAATGTGTTAATGAACGCATCAGGCATTCATTGTATGACAATTAAGGAAATGGACGAGTTAGCGGCTTCTCAAGCAGGTGCTTTTGTCGCTAAGACGGCAACACCTAATCCTCGTCAGGGCAATGAGGAACCACGGTATTTTGATACACCATTAGGAAGTATTAACTCAATGGGCTTGCCTAATTTAGGGATTGATTATTATTTAGATTATCAGATTGCACGTCAAAAGGAATTTCCTGAGGAGTTACGCTTTTTATCTGTATCTGGTATGAATTATGAGGAAAATATTGCTATTTTAAAAAAAGTGCAAGAAAGTGAATACACAGGAGTGACAGAATTTAATTTGTCTTGTCCCAATTTGCCTGGTAAACCGCAAATTGCTTATGATTTTGAATTAACAGAAAAGCTTTTAACAGAAGTTTTCCAATTTTTTACTAAACCATTAGGTGTAAAATTACCCCCATTTTTTGATATTGCACATTTTGACGCAATGGCTGAAATTTTAAATAAATTCCCTTTAGTATACGTGAATAGTATTAATAGCATCGGTAATGGTTTATATATTGACAGTGACAAGGAAGAAGTGGTCATTAAACCAAAAGGAGGTTTCGGTGGGCTGGGCGGCGAATATGTCAAACCAACAGCGTTAGCCAATGTTCGTGCGTTTGCGCAACGTTTGAAACCAGAAATCAAAATTATTGGAACCGGCGGTATTACATGTGGAAAAGATGTTTTTGAGCATCTTTTATGCGGTGCGACATTAGTACAAGTTGGCACACAATTGCATCAAGAAGGTCCACAAGTTTTTGAGCGTCTAGCCAAAGAATTACAAGAAATCATGGCAGCAAAAGGTTATGAAAGTATTGAAGAATTTCGTGGGAAATTGAAAGAGATGTAACAAAAAAACCGTCAAGAAATTTTCTTGACGTTTTTTTTTGTTATTTCACAGCCTTAACATTTTCCATAAAGGCTTCCAAATATTCAGGTTGTGTTAATTGTTGGTTACAGGTGTCGCTATCATGGCAAATGTAATTGCCTTTTTTCGTGTAGGTTCCGTCGCCGCCTGATTTGGTGGTAGCTAGGAACATAGACACATTCGTGATTGTTTGACAGATGGAGCAAACACCTTTAACAATGGTGGGTGAAAGGGTGCCATGGACGCCGATTAATTTATTTTCTCGATAAGCTAAGATAAATTTTTTCTGAGTCCCAGCGTCGTTCCAACCGACATAGGTATTGTTCCGTAAATCCATGTTTTCCCACTCAGGAATCTTTAACTTTTTCACTTTGCGAAAGACTTTCGTGACTTGTGGTGTTGAAGGTTCCTTAAAGGGCAGCACGGTTTCTTTTAATTCGTCTAAATATTTTTCAGCACGTGCGCGTGTTAAACGACGATCCATCACTTTGTCCAACAAAATCGTAACAGCAGGGTGTTCTTCTGGAAATAACCCATTGATTTTTTCGACACATAAGGCCTGGACAGTTTTGACAGTCGTAGCATCGTTAACAGACGTATAGGTATTTAGTAACACAGCGACTTGTTCTTTAATTATGTTAAATTGGTAAGGTTGAATAGTTGGGTTCATGATTTTAAATTCCTTTCAAATAGACCGAGTACATACGCTGAAAGGCAATTTGTCTCACCAACGTATGTTTAGTGACAGACAACCTCATGTGTTTTTGATAAAGATAGCGTTTGACGTATCATATCATCACCCCCTTTAATGATTGATTTTTTCTATGTAAAAAGTGAAAATAATTGATGAAAGCTTGGTAATTCTAACGCAATTCAAGAAAAAAGGCAAGTTAAACTCGTTTTATTTCCCAATTCAATGTCTGGGGAGTGATAAACTTCTAAAAAAGATACGTGATTTCCTAGATTAATCCTAGGTTATTTGCTACAATAATGAAGAATTAACCAGAGAAAAGGAGAAATTACAATGATTGCAGCAAGCGATTTAAAAGCCGGTATGACTTTTGAGCAAGACGGCAAATTAATTAAAGTAATGGAAGCTAGCCACCACAAACCAGGTAAAGGTAACACGGTTATGCGTATGAAATTAAAAGATGTTCGTACGGGTTCAACAACAGATACAACAATGCGCCCAGATGAAAAAGTGAAAAAAGCGCACATCGATACAAAACCGGTTCAATATTTATACAGCCAAGATGATATGGCTATTTTCATGGATTTAGAAACATATGAACAATATGAAGTACCAACTGCTTTAATTGAAGAAGAACTAAAATATTTATTAGAAAATATGGAAGTAAAAATTCAATTTTATGGTGAAGAAGTCATTGGTTTAACTTTACCAACAACGGTAATCTTACGTGTTGCTGAAACACAACCTTCAATCAAAGGCGCAACAGTAACTGGTTCTGGTAAACCCGCTACAATGGAAACAGGATTAGTTGTTAACGTTCCAGATTTTGTTGAAGCAGACGAATTATTAGAAATCAATACTGCGGAAGGTACGTATTTAAAACGTGCTAAATAAGTAGCAGAAAAACAGAAGGCTAGCCTTCTGTTTTTTTTTGGTCTATTAATTCTTTTGCCTATAAGAAAACCATTGGTGTGATAGGAAATAGCAATAGTTAGAATCGTTGACACTAGAAAATGGGAAATGGTATAGTTTGGTCAACACATGACGAAGGAGGAAATCAACCATGACGAAAAAACAAGCTAGCCCTTTTTTAGAAACGGAAAGCTGTTGTTGTATGGTGCAAAATAGTGCAGCATACTCTTTTGTGATGGGGAAAACCTCCGTTATTTCTGAAAAATTGCCTAACACGATTCCTCTCTGAATCTAGACAACCAGAAATAAACAAAAAAGGTGCTGATGCGATCAGCACCTTTTTGTTTTATGTACATGTATTAGAAGGAGGAATTCGCTATGATTGCTCAGTCAATTTTAGACACAATCGGAGCAACACCATTATTTGAATTTACAAGTGAACAATATCCTATGCCAGAAGGCACTAAAATTTATGCGAAACTAGAATATTTGAATCCAGGTGGCAGTGTCAAAGATCGGCTTGGTGTGCATCTTCTCAAAGAAGCAATGAAAACGGGAAAGATAAATCAAGCCACAACAATTATTGAACCGACAGCGGGGAATACAGGGATTGGACTTGCATTAGCTGCCAGTCAACTGGGCCTCAAGACAATCTTTGTTGTGCCAGAAAAATTTAGTCAGGAAAAACAACAGCTGATGCAAGCGTTAGGTGCTAAAATTGTCCCTTCGCCAACAGAGCAAGGGATTGTCGGAGCGATAACTAGTGCCCAAGACTTAGCCAAGGAAATTCCTAATAGTTACGTGCCGTTACAATTTGAAAATCCGGATAATCCTGCTGCTTACTACGAAGGATTAGGACCTGAAATTGTTCAAGACCTAGGCGGGAAGATTACTAGCTTTGTCGCAGGTTTAGGCAGTGGTGGAACGTTTGCTGGTGTTGGCAGATATCTCAAAGAACAAAATAGTAAGACGCAATTATGGGGCGTGGAGCCAGAAGGTTCAATTTTAAATGGCGGACCTGCACACGGACATGAAATCGAAGGCATTGGCGTGGAGTTCGTGCCGCCTTTTCTTAAACAGATTCCTGTGGACGGCTTTTATACCATTTCAGACGAGGATGGTTTTTTCTGGGTCAAACAATTAGCCAAGAAAAGCGCTTTGCTGGTGGGAAGCTCCAGCGGCGCAGCGTTTGCGGCGGCATTAAGAGAGGCGCGCCGCTTACCAGCAGGCAGCACAATTGTAACTATTTTTCCTGACGGTAGTGACCGTTATTTATCAAAAAATATTTATTCTTAGGAGGAAAACTTTTATGAAATTCAATACCAAATTAATTCATGGCGGCATTAGCAAAGACACAACAACAGGTGCAGTGAGTGTTCCTATTTATCAAACGTCAACCTTTGAACAAAATGGCGTGGGCCAGCCAAAAGAATATGAATATTCTCGTTCAGGTAATCCCACACGTCACGCGTTAGAAACCTTAATCGCTGAGTTAGAAGGTGGGAGCCATGGCTTTGCGTTTAGCTCAGGCTTAGCTGGTATTCATGCAATCATTTCTATGTTTGGACCCGAAGATCATATTTTATTAGGTGACGATGTCTATGGGGGGAGTTTCCGTTTATTGGACAAAGTATTTGTAGCAAATGGGTTAAGCTACACGATTGTAAACGCCAGCGACTTATCAACAATTGAAGCCGCAATTCAGCCAAATACAAAAGCCTTGTTTTTGGAAACACCAAGTAATCCACTGTTAAAAATTACAGATATTGAAGCGGCGGCTAAGCTTGCTAAAAAACATCAGTTGTTAACTATTGTCGATAATACGTTTGCGACGCCTTATTTTCAACGGCCGTTAGCGTTAGGTGCTGATATTGTGGTTCACAGCGGGACAAAATATTTAGGGGGCCATAGTGATGTAGTCTCTGGTTTAGTCGTAACGAATCACCCAGAAAGCGCAGAAAAAATTGCCTTTTTACAAAATGCGATTGGTGCTGTTCTAGGACCACATGATAGTTGGCTGGTCCAACGTAGTTTAAAAACATTAGGCGTCCGGATGGCAGCGCACGCCCAAAATGCTCAAAAAATTGCAGAATTTTTAGAAGCGCATCCAGCGGTAGCAACGGTGTATTATCCAGGACTAGCGAGTCATCCTGGTCACGAAATTGCGCAAAAACAGATGTCGGGATTTAGTGGCATGATTTCTTTTGAATTAGCCAAGGATGAGCAAGTCGTTCCTTTCGTAGAAGCGTTGGAAATTTTTACTTTAGCGGAAAGTTTAGGTGGCGTAGAAAGTTTAATTGAAGTACCTGCCATTATGACTCACGCATCTATTCCCAAAGAAAATCGTGAAGCTGTGGGAATTAAAGATGGACTCATTCGTTTATCTGTAGGAATTGAAGCAGTCGAAGATTTATTGGCTGATTTAGAAAAGGGATTACAAGCATAAACAAAAGGCCCTCGTCTTTAGACGAAGGCCTTTTGTTTATAATTCTTCTCCATTCGTAGCAATCACTTGTTGATACCAAGCAAACGATTTTTTCTTTCGCCGTTCCAACGTTCCGTGACCATCGTTGTCTTTATCTACATAAATGAAGCCATACCGTTTCTTCATTTCGCCTGTACTAGCGCTCACTAAATCGATGAATCCCCAAGGTGTGTAGCCCATCAAATCAATGCCGTCATACGCAACGGCTTCTTTCATCATCTCAATATGTTCACGTAAATAAGCGATTCGGTAAGTGTCGTTAATCGTTCCGTCTGGTTCTAGCTCATCAATAGCACCAAAGCCATTTTCGACAATAAAAAGTGGTAATTCATACCGATCATTGAACCAATTCATTGCATAGCGTAAGCCCATAGGATCGATTTGCCAACCCCAATCAGATGTTGCTACATAAGGATTTCGCACCAAGTCTTTTGCTTCATTGTAGTCAAAAGTAGGGGCCTTTTCTGCACCTTTCACAGCAAATGACATGTAATAGCTAAAGCCAATATAATCAACACAGCCATTAGCTAAATCAGTTAAATCTTCTTCTGTGACATCTAATGAAATGTTTTTTCGTTTCAAATAGCATTGAATTGCACTTGGATAATGACCGCGGACATGAACATCGGTAAACCAATAACGTTTTTGCATTGCGCTAACACTCATCATCATATCCTCAGGATTACAAGAATAAGGATAAATAGGCACCATCGCAATCATACAGCCAATTTGGAAGTCGGGATTGATAGCGTGGCCAATTTTCACTGCACGTGCGCTAGCGACTAGTTCATAATGAGCAGCCTGATACATAATTGCTTCGCGGTCTTCTCCTTCTTGGTAAGCAATACCAGAGTTAGTAAAAGGTGCAAAATCTTCTTCATAATTGGCTTGGTTGTTAATTTCGTTAAAGGTCATCCAATATTTGACTTTTTTCTGGTAACGAGTGAAACAGACTTCAGCAAATTTGACAAAAAAATCAATGACCTGGCGATTGCGAAAACCGCCATATTTTGTGACTAAATGATAAGGCATTTCAAAGTGAGACAGTGTCACAACTGGCTCAATGCCATTTTTCAAACACTCGTCAAAAAGTGCATCATAAAAACGAAGGCCTTCTTCATTGGGCGTTTCTTCATCTCCGTTAGGAAAAATTCGTGTCCAAGCAATAGAGGTTCGGAAACAATTTAAACCAAGTTCTTTGAATAGTTGAATATCTTCTTGATAGCGATGGTAAAAATCAATCGCTTCATGGTTAGGATAGTGTTCATCTGGTAAAACGCCTGCGGTAATTTTACGAGGGACGCCATGTGCACCGGCAGTCATTACATCCGCCACGCTCACCCCTTTACCGCCTTGGTCCCAGCCTCCTTCTAATTGATGAGCAGCGACAGCGCCGCCCCAAAGAAAATCATTTTTCAAAATTGACATATCGTTTCAGTCCTTTGTTCAAATTTTTATACGTTTTGTGCTTCGACTTTTTCAAGGGTTTCTTCAGTAATCGGTTGATTGGTTTCTTCTGCGTAGTTAAGTGCATCCATTTTTTTAGCAAACGGTAAATAGATAAAGAAACTCATCGTCAGTACCACTACTTGAAGCAACGCTGCTTGCCAACCACCAACTAAAAGTCCAGAAATGATTGGAGGAGTAGTCCAGGGAACTTGTACCGCAGTAAAGAGAGGAACCAGTCCTGTGTACAAGGCAAAATATGTCACAACAGAAGAAACAATCGGTGTGATAATGAACGGCACAGCCATGATTGGGTTCATCACGATAGGTGTAGCAAAGACAATTGGCTCGTTAATATTGAAAACAGCTGGCCCAATTGAAAGCCGACCTAATTGCTTAAACTGAGCTGATTTGGCAAAGAAAACCATGAACACGACTAACCCGATTGTCATGCCCGCACCAGTGACCGTTAAAAATTGATCTAAAAATTGTTGTGTAACAATATGGCCACCATTAGCCAGTGTTAAGTCTTTTCCTGATTTCAAAATTTCGGTATTTTCTAAAGAGTTTGCTTGTAAAATAGGGCCCATGATACCGCCAACGATTGTTGACCCGTGAACACCGAAAAACCAAAAGAGGGGAATGACAAAACCTAATAGTAATGCGCCACCTAGTGAATCTGTGACTCCTTGAAGTGGTGATTGTAGCACTTCGTAAATAAAGTCAAAGAATGTCGTATTGAAGACTTTATCTAGAAGAATGAAAATTAGCATTGCACCAGTTACAATGACACTGGCAGGAATTAACGCAGTAAAGGAATTGGCCACATTTTCTGGTACAGCTTCTGGTAATTTGATACGAATATCATGACGTAAAAACCAACTATATACAACGCCGACTAACAAACCAACAATAATAGCTGTAATCATCCCTTTGCCAGCTGTCCAATCTTTGTTGATGACATTGCCAACTACTGCGCCAGAAACCGCATCTTTGACTTCAGATGACATAAACAAAATGAAAACCACCATGGCAATCATGCCCGCTGGGAGGCCTTCAAATCCCTCGCTTTTTACATATGAGTAGGCAATACCGATGACCGCAAATAACGACATAATCGCAAAAGATGCCCCATATGCTTGATTGAAATAAACAGCCAGACCGCTTGCGTTAACCCATTCAGAAATAGCTGTAACTGGGAAATTCGCTAATAGAAGAAACACGGAACCAACAATGGTAAAAGGCATCGTGTAAAGCATCCCGTTCCGTAAGGCAGTAATTGCTTTGGTATTGACGAATTTTAGTACTGGAGGTAATAATTTCTCGTTAATCCATTCGTTCATAAAAATCTCTCCTTTGAAGAATAATATAAATGCAAATGTATCCGTTTACATATTTACTATATAAGGTTATTTGAAGAAAAAATAGACTTTTGCTTGAATGAGAAACATGTACCAAGAAAAAAAACAAAAAAGCTCATGCTGTTTTAGACAGCATGAGCTTTTGTGAAAAACAACTAGAAAGGGGTTTCATCTAGTTCCTTTAAAAGTTGACTTGCTTGATGAGCTAGGAGTTCAATTAAAGCAATGACAGGGATTTGAGTGGTTGTATTAACTGATTTATCTGCAAATGGAGAACGTTCGTCGGGCATATAATAGGAGATGTTGTAGTCAGCCAAGCGGGCAATAGTTGAATGTTGATTGTTGGTAATGCTTAGTACTTTGGCGCCAGCTGTTTTAAAATCGGTCATTTGTTTAATCATTTCATTGGTTTCCCCAGATACAGACAGAATCAAGGCTAATGTATTTTCAAATCCGCGCTTGGGGATAGGCGTAAAGGGGTCAGCAATACTGTAAGAATTGATATTTAAGTTGGCAAAATAACGACTGCCATAACTACCTAAAATTCCGCTAGTACCAATGCCAGTAAAGGCAACGTGACGTGCTTGAACAATCATTTGAATTGCTGGACGAAGCATTTCGTAATAGGTTTCTTGGTTTAATTTTTTCAAAAAAGCATCGACGTGAACCGTGGCATCATAAAAATTTTCAAACGTTTGTGTTTGTTTGGCTTCTTCTTTCACTGCATATTTTAATTCGGAAAAACCAGCATAGCCCATTTTGTTACAAAATCGTAGAATCGTTGAGGTGGAGACATGACAGGAAGTAGCCAGTTGACGAATGGTCTGTTGAGGGATTTGGTGCAGATGTTCCAATACATAATGGTAAACGAGCATTTCTAATTCATTCAAGGTCTGAACCTTCTCTAAATCAAACAAAGTAATCCTCCTTTATATAAAAACTGAATATGTTATTTTTTTGTGTAAATCAAATAAACCAATTCTTATTTTTCTTGAAAAAAATGTAAAACAACTCAATAAAAAGTTTCTTATTTCCTATTTTACAAAAAGTAGCCCAATTATCCTAGTTTTTCTCTTTTTTCTTTTAAAAATAACAATGCGCACCCCTAGAGTTTTTTGAGAAAACAAGCTAAAATAGATAAGAAGAGAAAAGGAGGCGTCGATGTGGCACGGGAAGTAATTTTATTTATTGCAGCGAGTATTGATGGTTTCATTGCGGACAAAGCGGGCGGTGTTGCTTGGTTAGAAGAGAATATTCGTGGCGATGAAGAAGATCGTAGTTACGATGAAATGTATGAAAAAATAGACACTGTGGTAATGGGGCGGACTACTTATGATCAAGTTACACAAGAATTGTCCCCAGATGTGTATTTTTATGAAGACAAGCATTCTTATATCATTACCTCTCATCCAGAACCATCAACTGCTTCAAGAACTTTTACCAAGGAAGATCCAGTCACATTAATTCGTCGTCTCAAAGAAGAAGACGGCGCGGGAATTTGGATTGTTGGAGGCCCAAAAGTGGTTCAACCGCTTTTGGCAGCTGATTTAATTGATACCTTCATTTTGACGACAATACCACTGTTTCTGGGTGAGGGCATTGCTCTATACGAGACAATGGCTCAATCAATCCCAGTTCGTTTAAAACAGGTTTATCAAAAAAATGAGTTGGTTTATTCGATTTATCAACGTGAAAACAAAAATTAAAAAATAATTATTCGGTTGGGCAAGTTGCTTTCAAGGTTTTGAGTTTCTCATAGGGCGAGAGGAACAAAGCAACAGTTGTCTAGCCGTTTGTGTTGTTTTTGATTGACAAAGAAATGGTAGAGGAGAAAAAAATGAAACATCAGATCAAAAGAAGGTTGTATATTTCACCTGTTCAAACAATTGTCTTAGGCTTTTTTCTATTAATTGTTGTAGGCACAATCTTATTAATGATGCCTTTTTCTGCACAAGCTGGACAAAAAACGCAATGGATTGATGCTTTTTTCGTGGCAACTTCCGCCGTCTGTGTTACAGGGCTTTCGCCTTTGAATACGGCGGAACATTGGAGTCCTATCGGGCAAGTTATTATTATGATTTTGATTGAATTAGGCGGCTTAGGCTTTTTAACCGTTGCCACGATTTTCTTTAGTTTGCTGCGGAAAAAAGCGTCACTAAGTGTACGGATGTTGTATCAAGAAGCGTTAAATGTTAGTGAAGTTTCCGGAGTTTTTCGTTTAATGAAATATATTATGAAGTTTGCGGCCATTATTCAATTACTTGGAGCCTTCTTGTTGTCCTTTCAATTTGTGCCAACATTTGGGTGGAAAAAAGGGTTGTTTTTTAGTCTCTTCCATGCCGTTTCGGCATTTTGTAATGCTGGCTTTGATTTGCTAGGGGATAGTATGGTTCCTTATCAAAATTCGCCTTATCTTTTACTAGTCATTAGCTTTTTAATTATAGCTGGTGGTTTAGGATTTATTGTGTGGCGCGATATTTTTACAATGATTAAAGGCTATAAAAATAAAATTAAGCACCGTGTTAGTATTCATACACGCCTTGCTTTAACGGTGACCGCCACCTTTTTAGTCTTAGGGACCGTTATTTTTTACATTTCAGAATATCGCCATTTTCCAGCTGACATGTCTTTTTGGCAGCGTCTTGTCAACAGTTGGTTCTTGTCGGTTACACCAAGAACGGCTGGCTTTTATTCAGTTGATTATTTGAAAATGAGTAATCCAGGCCTGATTGTCACGATTTTGTGGATGTTTATTGGTGGCACTTCAGGATCAACCGCTGGCGGCTTGAAAACCACTACGTTTGGTGTGTTATTTTTACAATTTCGTGCAATTTTTAAAGGGAAACAGCGAGTGGAATTCCATGAACGCACAATTCCTGAGCGAGTAGTGCTCCAAGCGTTTACTTTGTTCTTCTTGGCAACTTTTTTATGTGTAACTGCTTCGGTTATTCTCTCGTTTACAGAAACATTACCTTTAAAAAACGGGATTGAGTATATCGTTTTTGAAGTGATTTCTGCATTTGGAACGGTCGGTTTAACAATGGGGTTAACACCAGATTTAACTGTTTTTGGTAAACTGGTGATTATTTTTCTAATGTTCGTCGGTCGTGTGGGTGTGTACACGGTGTTATTGTCATTAATTAAGAAAGGCTTGGAAAGTCAGTCGAAAGTTCAATATCCAAAAGAATCAGTGATGATTGGTTAATAGAGAAAGAGGGAAATAGAATGGAATTTTTAGGTATTTTATGTTTGATTTTAATTACAACGACTTTAGCAGGTGTTGCTTGTAAAAGAGTAGGAATTCCTGCAGTAATTGGGCAATTGCTAGTAGGGATTGTGTTAGGTCCAGCGATGTTAAATATTGTGCATCAAGATGTGTTTGTGCATGACTTTTCAGAAATTGGTGTCATTATGCTGATGTTTATTGCTGGAATGGAATGTGAATTGGAATTATTGAAAAAATATGCGAAACCTAGTGTCATGGTCGCTATTTTGGGCATCGTTTTACCGGTTGGTTTTACTATGTTGATTGGTCAGCTGTTTGCTTTTTCTTGGAAAGAAGCTTTTTTCCTTGGGTTAGTTTTAGCAGCAACGTCGGTCAGCATTTCAGTAGAAGTATTAAGAGAGTTGAATGTTTTAAGTAGTAAAGAAGGTGCAACGATTCTTGGGGCTTCCGTCGTTGACGATATCGTGGTCGTGATTATTTTAAGTGTCGCTGTCGGCATGATTGGTGCAAGTACAGGCGGCAATACAGAAGTCAGCTTTATTGTTAAGTTAATTGAACAAGGCTTATTCTTTATTGGGATTTTCTTTTTGGTCCGCTTTATCGCTCCCTATTTACTACGTTTAAGTCAAAAAATGAACATTGGGTCGTCTGTGATTATCATGTCATTGATTATCTGTTTGGGCATGGCTTATTTGGCTGATTTAGTTGGTTTAAGTTCTGTCGTAGGTGCCTTTTTTGCAGGGATTGCTGTGGGACAAACGGATGCAAAAACAGAAATTGATTTTAATATTGAAGCTATTGGCTATGCCGTGTTTATTCCCGTCTTCTTTGCCAGCATTGGCTTATCAGTGACATTTAACACGTTAGGAAAGGATTTACCTTTTATTTTGGTAATGACGATTATGGCGATTTTAACGAAATTACTGGGCGGCGCCTGGGGAGCGAAAATGGTTGGTTTCTCCAATACAAGTTCTTTAATGGTCGGTGCTGGGATGGTTTCGCGTGGGGAAATGGCATTAATCATTGCGCAAATTGGTTACCAATCTAAATTACTTTCAGAAGCGTATTATACGAGCATGATTGTGGTAATTATCTTAACGACCTTAGTTGCACCTTTCTTATTGAAATACTTTGTTAAAAAACAAGAATCTGCGTTGCAATAAAAAAAGATGAGCAGAAGTTGTTGACAAAAAAATAAAATAGCTATATGATGAGTTCAAGATAAACGACTACATTTGTAGTCGAAAACCTTGAACTCTTTTTTTATTGATGAAGGAGGAATTTAACGAGTATGGCAAAAGATAAATTAGCGACAATTACTGATGCAGAGTGGGAAGTCATGCGGGTTATTTGGACCCAAGGCAAGACCACGAGTCGTGAAGTGCATACACTTTTAAATGAGAAGAAAGAATGGAAATCAACGACCGTCAAGACGTTACTAAGTCGTTTAACAGATAAAGGGTTAGTTGGAACGGAGAAAGTAGGCAATAAATATATTTATTATCCGCTAGTAGAAGAACGTCGGAGCGTTGAAACGGTGGCAGATGAACTTTTAGCCAAAGTGTGCAGCCGTAAAGTTGGTTCCGTGGTGGAAACAATTTTAACAGAGAGTCAGTTGAGTTATGACGATTTGGATCGATTAGAGGAACTCTTGAAAGAGAAGCGCAAGACGGCGGTTGAATCCGTCCCTTGCAACTGTATTCCTGGTCAATGCCAATGTCATTTAATTTAAAAAGGAGTGAAAAAAATGGAAAGTAAAACGTTTGATATTGAAGGGATGAGCTGTGCTTCCTGTGCCCAAACGATTGAAAAGGCTACGGCGAAGTTACCTGGGATGGCAAAGGCAAGTGTCAATTTAGCTACGGAAAAATTAAGTGTCACGTATGATCAGACGGAAGTCACAGAAGAAGAAATTAAGGAAGCTGTGTCAGATGCTGGCTACAAGGCGATTAGCCCAGCCCAGCAACGAACGTTTGCGATTGAAGGAATGAGTTGTGCTTCCTGTGCCCAAACGATTGAAAAAGCTGTGAACCAATTATCTGGTGTTCAACAAGCGATTGTTAATTTAGCCACGGAAAAACTGGTGGTTAGTTATGACGACCATCAAGTAACGAGTGCTGAAATTATCAAAGCAGTTACGGATGCAGGTTATCAAGCGACAGAAGAAGTCGCTGCAGGTGCAACAGCGGACCAAGATCGTGAAAAGAAACAAAAACATATTGCTGAGATGTGGCAACGTTTTTGGATCTCAGCGGTGTTTACAGTACCCCTTCTTTATATTGCGATGGGACATATGGTAGGCTTACCATTGCCGGATTTTTTGAATCCAATGACACATGCGACGATCTTTGCAATGGTTCAATTGATTTTGACGTTACCCGTTCTATATGTCGGCAGAGAATTTTTCACAGTTGGTTTTAAAGCATTATTTAAAGGGCATCCGAATATGTTTTCTTTGGTAGCTTTAGGAACCAGTGCTGCTTTTGTGTATAGTTTATATGGCACAGTCATGATATTCTTAGGAGATACAAGTTTTACAATGGCTCTTTATTATGAATCAGCGGGTGTTATTTTAACTTTAATTACATTAGGAAAATATTTCGAAGCTGTTTCAAAAGGGAAAACCTCAGATGCGATAAAAAAATTAATGGGTTTGGCGCCGAAAACTGCTCATATTTTACGTGATGGCGCAGAAATTGAAGTGCCAGTTGATGCTGTTCAGTTGGATGACATTGTGATTGTTCGCCCAGGAGATAAAATCCCTGTTGATGGAGTGATTGTTTCAGGCAGTAGTTCTGTGGATGAAGCCATGTTAACGGGCGAAAGTTTGCCTGTTGAAAAGAAAGTCGGTGATGCAGTAATTGGTGCTAGCATCAATAAAAATGGCAGCTTTCAATTCAAGACGACAAAAGTGGGAAAAGAGACGGCCCTTGCCCAAATCATTCAATTAGTGGAAGATGCGCAAGGCTCAAAAGCGCCGATTGCACAATTAGCTGATAAAATTTCGGGTGTTTTTGTCCCAATCGTCATTGGTTTGGCTGTTCTTTCTGGCTTGGCTTGGTTCTTTTTAGGACAAGAGTCATGGATTTTCGCTTTGACAATTACTATTTCTGTGTTAGTGATTGCTTGTCCTTGTGCGCTCGGCTTGGCAACGCCGACTGCGATTATGGTGGGGACAGGTAAGGGCGCTGAAAATGGCGTTTTAATTAAAAGTGGGGATGCTTTAGAAACCACTCACAAAATTCAAACAATCGTGTTTGATAAAACAGGGACTATTACAGAAGGCAAACCGGTGGTTACAGATATTTTAGTTGCTGATTCAGCACTTTCAGAAGCTGAGTTACTAACATTAGCAGCTTCTGCAGAACAAGGATCAGAACACCCCCTAGGTGAAGCGATTGTGGGAGCGGCTAAAGAACGTCAATTGCCATTAGCAGAAGGAAGCGATTTTTCAGCGATTCCAGGTCACGGCATCCGTGTGACAGTCAACGAACGAGTCCTACTTTTGGGCAATATAAAATTAATGAAAGAAGAAGCCATTGAGCTATCAACGTTTGTTCAACAAGCGGATCGTTTGGCAGAAGAAGGGAAGACCCCAATGTTTGTGGCAAAAGATGGTTCGTTTGCGGGTATCATTGCGGTAGCAGATACTGTGAAGGATAGCAGTCAAACAGCCATTGCACGTTTGCATAAAATGGGGATCGAAGCCGTGATGATTACGGGAGACAACAAGCGTACTGCAGAGGCGATTGCAAAACAAGTAGGTATCGATCGTGTCTTAAGTGAAGTTTTACCAGAAGATAAAGCGTTAGAAGTGAAAAAACTACAAGCAGAAGGCAAAAAAGTTGCGATGGTGGGTGACGGTATTAATGATGCACCAGCACTTGCCCAAGCAGATGTGGGGATTGCTATTGGTTCAGGCACAGATGTTGCAATGGAATCGGCCGATATTGTGCTAATGCGTAGTGATTTAATGGATGTGCCTACAGCAGTTGAATTAAGTAAAGCGACCATCAAAAACATCAAAGAAAATCTTTTCTGGGCATTTGCTTATAATACATTAGGTATTCCAGTGGCTATGGGTGTGTTACACTTATTTGGTGGACCTTTGTTAAGTCCGATGATTGCAGCAGCAGCTATGAGTTTTAGTTCAGTCTCTGTCTTACTAAACGCCTTACGATTGAAAGGATTTAAACCTTCGACGGTGAAAAGAACTAGTGGAAGTCAAAAATAAAATTGAAAAGGATGAAGTGAAATGGAAAAAACAGTAAAAATTGATGGGATGAAATGTGATGGCTGTGTTCAAGCGGTCACTGAAAAATTTAGTGGAATTGACGGCGTAACGAATGTTGCGGTTCACTTGGCAGATCAAACAGCCATTGTGACAGCAGATCGTGAAGTAAGCCAAGATGAACTGAATACCACGTTGGCAGATACAAAATTTAAGGTTGTCAGCGAATAACAAAAAAACAGGGCCTACCATCATGAGTAGGCCCTGTTTTTTTGTTATGGAAGCTTTGCTTTGATTTCCTGATAAATCTTAGTCGTTTCTTGACCCTCACGCGCAGTATAATAATAAACTTTTTCCCGCGTTTCTATTTTCAGAATCGGATGACTTTTTGTATAAATTAGTAAATAAGCAGGTTTTCCAGCGACTTTAAATTCTCCTGTTAAGTAACTATCTGTCGCAGCACCCATTGTGCGGATGCGTTCTTGAGGTAAGTCATCAATCAAAGAAACAGCAGTGATTTGGTTAAAAGGAATTGACCTTGTTTTTGCTAATGGGGCAGATAACTCAATTTGTTTATTTTCAATAGTTGCTTGAAAGGCATGACTAGAAAAATCATTTATAAACATCGGCACTGTGGCAAAGAACAGCACCGCAATCGTTAAAATACCAGTAGCGGCTAGAATAATTTTCCCAGCAGGCCGTCCTAGGTTAATGGATAAATTCATACCAATGCGATCAGGAACCATGATTTTGGGGTCCTTTGGATTGATATAAATCCCATACCGCCAATATTGATCATCATCCCCATAGCGATAATCGCCAGCCTGTAAAACGAATTGATCTTGTTTTTTGCGCATTGAAAATAGGTAGTAGAAGAGAAAGCCTACATAAACAAACAAAAGAATAAAATAACAAAAAGTAAGAGCCATCGCAACCGTATAATCAATTACAATTGTGAAAGTTGGTAAAATGGTTAGCGGTGCAAAAACTAAGGAGGATAAAACCATTAAAACAGACCAATGATGCCGAAATAAATCATTGATTTGCTGATTAATTTTTGAGTCACTAGTTAGCGGTTTGACAGGTAAGCGCGCAATAAAATAATAGCCGCCAATGAACAAACTTAACATCAAAACAGTAATTAAGAAAAGAATCCAGGAACCAATCGCCGTTTGCAAGGAATAAAAGCCCCCAGCAAAAGTAAGAATAATTGCAGGTAAAAACCACCAAAATGAAATAAGTTTCTGGTTTTTATTTAAAACTAATTGCGTATCGATTAAGAGAGGACGCTTAGGTAGCAACCAGCCGTTTTGCATTTTTAAAGCGGCCATTTTGCGAATATAAACGATTTGCAGATAGTAGCCACTGCCAATAAAACTAAATAAAAGTAACAGAAAAAGGAACA
This sequence comes from Enterococcus faecalis, assembly GCF_029024925.1. Lineage (NCBI taxonomy): Bacteria > Bacillati > Bacillota > Bacilli > Lactobacillales > Enterococcaceae > Enterococcus > Enterococcus faecalis. The sequence continues at coordinate 256,522 of NZ_CP118962.1, forward strand.
ATAAAATCGAATCATAAGGAATAAATAACAAAGGTAAACTAAGAACACTAAAAACGGCTGCTAGTTGAACCAAGCGTTTTTTATAACGTTTTCGGATTGCTTGAACGCTGGGATCTTGTAGTTTATCTTCTGGTAAAGTGTTTTCCAAAATAATATTTTTGTGAGGATTTGCATAAATCCCCATAGTAAATGCCATAAAAAAAGCGACAGAAACTAGGATGAAATAAAAGAATACCGCCATTATAGTGCACGCCCTTTCGAATCAAAATTTTGATAAATTTTCTGAATAAGTGCTTGGATTTCTGCTTCGGATTGCTGATGTAAAAAACTTTCAGCCAACAGAAGTTCTAAACGCTCATGCAATTGCTGTTGCCAAACAGCGGTAGCAGGTAACTTTGCGGCAATTTTGGTGCCGTTACGACGGTCAGTCACAATATAACCTGATTGTTTTAACTTATTATAAGCTTTTGAAACAGTCATCATATTGACCCCGATTTCGTCCGCCAATTGTCGGATAGAAGGCAAACTTTCATTGGGAACCAGTTCACCTTTGGCAATGCCTACAATGATTTGATCAATGAGTTGCTGATAGATGGGCTGTTCGCTTTGTTCATCTATTTCTAAAAGCATCGAATCACTCCTGTTTTATTTGTAATATCTGTATTATATATACTAATACAAAAAGAGTTGGAAAGCAAGGAATTTAGAGTAAATGGTTGTTTCTGTTTAAAGAGAAGCATATAATGAAGAAGAACGTAAAATGAAAGGACGATGAAAATATGACAGCAATTGAACCAAAATTAACAGAGAAATTCCATCAAGATTTCTTGAACAATAATAAACAAAATGCCTTACAACGTAGTGTAGTAAAAAATGGTATCAGCGCTTCAGGTGAATCTGTACAAGGAGCCGTGAATAACGTACCCGTCTTTTCAGTCGACTTAGCTACTGGAAAAGTGGCCAATCAAAAACAAAGCGGTCGCTGCTGGATGTTTGCGGCGTTAAATACATTTAGACATAGAATGTTAAATGCGTTTCAATTAAAAGATTTTGAATTATCACAAAACTATACATTTTTCTGGGATAAATATGAAAAATCAAACTATTTCTATGAAAATATTATTGCAACAGCCGATCAACCGTTGACTAGTCGTAAAGTGGCCTTTTTATTAGCGACACCACAACAAGATGGTGGGCAATGGGATATGATCGTTTCAATTTTTGATAAATATGGCGTAGTGCCTAAAACGGCAATGCCTGAAAGCAGCAACAGTTCCAATTCACGTGATTTAAACAACTATTTAAATAAAAAATTACGCAAAGATGCAACAATTTTACGTAGTTTAATTGAAAAAGGCGCTTCTGCTGAAGAAGTCCAAAAAAACAAAGAAGCAATGTTACAAGAAATTTATAATTTCTTAGCAATCTCTTTAGGAACACCGCCAGAAACCTTTGATTTTGAATACCGTGACGAAGAAAAAAATTATCATTTGGATCAAAATCTAACACCGCAAACATTCTTTGAAAAATACGTTGGCGTTAATTTACATGATTATGTAAGTATTATTAATGCTCCTACAGAAGATAAACCCTTCAACAAAACATACACTGTTGAAATGTTAGGGAATGTTGTCGGCGGCAAAGAAGTTAAATATTTAAATGTAGAAATGGCTGCTTTCAAAAAATTAGCTGCTGCACAATTGGAACAAGGCGAATCTGTTTGGTTTGGTTGTGATGTCGGACAATCTTCAACACGTGACACAGGAATTATGGCATTAGACGTTTACGATATGAACGATCTTTTTGATATTGATTTTACGATGACTAAAGCAGAACGTTTAGACTTTGGTGAAAGCTTAATGACACACGCCATGGTTTTAACAGGTGTTGATATCGTTGATGGTCAAACAACAAAATGGAAAGTGGAAAATAGCTGGGGCGAAAAAGTCGGTGAAAATGGCTTCTTCGTTATGAGCGATGCGTGGATGGACGAATACACTTATCAAATCGTTGTGCACAAAGATTTATTAACTGATGAACAGAAAAAAGCTTGGGAACAAGCGCCAACTGTTTTGGCACCTTGGGACCCAATGGGCGCATTAGCATAAAACAGAAAAAGAAGACCCCACCGTCATGGCGGGGCCTTCTTTTTACGTTGGGCGGCGAACTTCACGGATTTCGCCCAATGTTGTATAATCATTGCCTGCTAAACGAGCAATCGGTTGGAGTTTTTCAGGTAAAATGTACTGATGTTCTTCATCGAAAACGGCTGAATCAAAATAGAAATCGGTAATTTCTACAATGAATAAATCCGTAATAATTTGACCTTCATGGTTAGCAATAGGTATATATTGATGTAAGCGAGCTTCCATCCGAATCGGCGCGGCTTTGATTGCTGGAACAGCAACAGTCTGGCTGGCAATGGTTTCAATACCGAATGTGTCAATTTCACTGATCTCTGCTGCTAAAGGTGCCGAAGTCTGATTCATTTGAGTAAGAACGTCTTCGTTAACGAAATGGATGACAAGTTCTTTAGTAGCCAAGATGTTTCGTGCCGTATCTTTAGGCGCTTTGTCTGGTCGTAAAATGGATAACGTTGCTAAAGGAATTTCAGCTGCCGCTGCATTAAAGAAACTAAAGGGGGCAGCGTTGACGATACCTGTGGCTGTATCTTGTGTTGTAACCCAAGCGATTGGCCGAGGGATAATGCTTCCTGATAAAAATTTATACGCTGTTTTTGCAGATAACTCGTTACTATTGTAATGAATCATAGGAGCCTCCTAGAAAAAATACTAATTTCGTTGAACATTCGCATCTGAAGTATCGAAAGGACGCACAAATTCTTCAATCCCTGCCCGTTTTGGTTCTAAAAATGGCGGTAATGATAATTTTTCACCAGCGTGTTCATAGGTTTCATCCTCTAAAAACCCAGGACCATCGGTTGCCAGTTCAAATAAAACATGTGTTGCTGCCAAGAAATATTCAGATTTAAAGTAAAAACGTTCCACAAAGCCAGAATTAGGAAATTCCAAACGATTAATTTTTTCAATCCAGAAACGTAGTGCTTCCTCATCGGCAACGCGCAAGGCTAAGTGATGGACATTGCCGTAGCCTTCTTGAGCCGCTGGCAAATCTTCCCGATGCTCTACGATGATGCTGGCACCATTTCCACCTTCGCCAACTTCAAATAAATGGAAACTACCTTCAGCATCAATCAATTTGAATCCTAAAACTTCAGTTAAAACTAGTTGCAGATGTTCGTAATTTTCGACAGTTACAAAGGCTGGTCCTAAGCCGATTAAAGCATGTTCACTAGGGACGTTAGATTTTTTCCAAGGCGTGCCGGCTGCAACACCTTGGTTCTTTTCATCAGAAATAAGTTGGTAACGTTGATTGTCAAAGTCTTCAAATTCTAAATACTTTTTACCAAAACGTTCTTGAATTTCTCCATGATCAATTACATATTCATTAAAGCGTGATACCCAGTAATCCAAAGCAGCATCATCTTTTACACGGAAGGAAGTACGAGAAATTGTATTGGTTCCTTTGGTTCCTTTAGGTAAGCCTGGGAAGTCAAAGAAAGTCATATCTGTTCCGGGAGAGCCGGCATCATCAGCAAAAAATAAATGATATGTTTCAATATCGTCTTGGTTGACAGTCTTCTTAATTAAACGTAGACCTAAAATATCGGTGAAAAAGTGATAAATTTTTTCAGCACTTGAAGTCATGGCAGTGACGTGGTGTAAACCTAAAATTTGTGTATTCATAATAAAAATCCTCCTAAAAGAAAAATAATTTTTTGATTAATTAACTTACTAAAAGTAAGTTTAAATGATTAGTCCTAAAAATGCAAAAGAAATGTCTCGAATTCGAACTATTGTTTTTTAGTTGATTTTTTAAAAAAATAAGAATATAATGACCTGAGATATTTTAATACATAAACTTTCGTAAACATCGCCGGATGCTTGCGGCTAAAGTGTTAATGAACAGTTCTTAGGCCATAGCTGAACTGTTTGTTGGCACTTTTTTTGTTTGGAAGGGAAGGAAAACAAGATGAGTAAAGCTTGGTTAAAAGTTATTTTTGGCGCTTTTTGTGAAGTGATTTGGGTCATTGGCATGAAGCATAGTACAACATGGTGGGAGATTTTAGGGACAGTAATCGCAATCTTTATCAGTTTTTATGCGCTGATTAAAGCAGGAGAGGAATTGCCAGTCGGCACAGCCTATGCTGTATTTGTCGGCTTAGGTAGTGCTGGAACTATTGTAACAGATCATTTTTTATTCCACACACCATTGGGCATAGGAAAAGTTCTTTTTCTGTTGCTGTTATTAATAGGTGTGATTGGCTTAAAAATGGTAACTGGAAATAAAGAGGAGGAAACAAGATGAGTTGGTTATACTTAGTTATTGCAGGCTGTTTTGAAATCTTTGGCGTAGGTTCAATTAAATTATTTACAACAAAAAAAGACTTACGTTCATTGTTAATTTTAATTCTAGCGTTTAGTGGTAGTTTCTTATTTTTATATTTAGGGATGAGACAATTACCGATGGGCGTTTCTTATGCGGTTTGGACAGGAATTGGTACAGCAGGAGGCGCTATTTTAGGAATGCTCTTAGGTGAATCAAAAGACCTACGCCGGATATTTTTTATTTTTTTAATCATTGTTTCTGTGATTGGTTTAAAATTAATTGGTTAGAAAGCAAGAGAACATTGTTTGGATTATTGAAAGACAGGTGAGTAAAATTTAAAAAGAGACAGAACCAAATGCGGTGTTCTGTCTCAAAATAGCTTTTATTTTACAAGGTTACTATAACGTGTCGCAAATTCATTGTTGTAGGACTTGCCGTTGACATCTTGACCAACGTCCCAATTTGCAGACCAAGTCATTAAGCCACGGATAGGATTACCGTCTTTTGCTAACTGATCAAAAGTTTTGGCTACAGGGGTAGCCTCAACGACATAGCCGCTACCAGCAGCATCCCGATTTGCTGGTAAACCAAGGACTAATTTATCGTTTGGTATCTGTAGATAGCCGCGCGTACCATGGATTAATGAATCAGACATATAATAGAGGAACTCGTATTTTAGAGCATCGTTGCTTTGAGCAACCCAAGTCATAATTTCATCAACCCAGACACCGTCGCCGCCTTGGTTATATAATTGTGGGGCAATGTAATCATAATAACCATTTAGGGAAGTAATGTATGTTTCATAAGCGGCACCAGGTTTTAAATAAGGGAATTCTGGCGCCATCGTAATGATGAAATTTTTTCCTTGTGCTCGATAATGGTCTTTGTCTATTTTCAATGCAGCAGGGATGACGGTTTGGTTGTCGCCAGCAGTAATCGCCAATTGCTCTAAGTCGATGTCTAAACCATCAAAGCCGTATGTTTCCACTTGACGAATGATTTCATTCGCAAAGGCTTGTTCATCGCCTTTGACTAATTGGATATGTGCATCTGCTCCACCAAGTGCCAATAAAACTGCGCGACCTTGACTATTTAATTGTGCGACTTCTTGTCGGAAGGCAGTGTCTGTTTGGTTATAAGGCTTGAACGTAGGAATCCGTGTCGTGCCATCGCTTTTCATGAAGGAAACCGGTACGACATTGTAGGCTTGATTTACTTCTGAAAGGTTCAGTGATGCTGATGTTCCTTGTTTGTAACCATCGCGTCCTTTTGAGGCCCAGTTATGCCAATATCCAACCAACACTTTTTTGCCAGAGATATCTACCATCGTATCCGCAGCATCTGCAGAAGCTTGAGTAGGCGTTAACCACAAGCCAACTGCAACGGTTGAAAGAAGGAGAAAAGCAGGAATTATTTTTTTTAGCTTCATTTTTTGAGAACTCCTTTAATGTAGTTTAAGATGTGAGTATTTTTACTGAATGTTCACATCAATCGCTTGGTAAAAGGCGTTCACCGTATCACCAATGCCCCAGACAGCGTAAATGACATGATAACCTTTGCGGTCTGTCGGAATATTAATTGTTTGTTTAACAACTTTATTAGGAACTTCTTGTTTACCGTCAATTGAAGCAATTTTGTCGAAGTTTTTAATGTCTAATGGTTGATTGGGATTCCAGCCATTTTTAGTAATATAGTAATCCCAAGAAGCAGTTCTATGTTGGGCAGTTAAGTTCCAAGTGATGTCAAGGGGACCTGTTGTAATGTTTGTTTTGTGCCAACGAGTAGCTGTTTGTTCATCCAAAGGTTCAAAACCTGAGACACCTGCACTGGCTAATTTGCCAGTAATAAACGTATTTTTGGGCGCTTCGATACTTTGAGGTTCCCATTGTGCACGACCAACATTTGTATTTAAGTTACCACCAGCAGAACTACCAAAGAAAGCACGACTTCCAGGACTTGCTACGTAACCATGAGCCTCCGAAACAGTAGGGGCCAATGCAGCGCCACCTAAAACAAAACTAAAAGCCAGGACGATTGTTAATAAACTCTTTTTCACGAAAAAACCTCCTAAAAAATTATTTTGTATGCGCTTACAGATAGGAATATAACATAATAATCTTTCGGATACAAATAATAAGAAATGTTATTTTTAAAAATAAAACAATATTTTTTAAGTAATATTAAGAATGTTTTTAAATAATATAAATAATAGTGTTTTTCAAAGTTTTGTTAATTTTTCATTCGGAATCGTAATTGAAGAAATCACGTGGTATACTTTTAAGAAGAAACAATGACACGAAAGTAGCCATTGGAAAAAGGAGATTATTTCGTGGGAAAAAAACATACATCCTCTTATGAAGTTGCCTACTATGACGGCGATTTTACTGGTGCAATGAAGATACCGGCTTTGTTAGCGGTTGTCATTAAAGTATCAGAAGAACAAACAGAATTACTAGGAAGAGATGCGGCTTATGTCGCTCAATTTGGTCTAGGCTGGGTCATCACCAATTATGAAATAGAGATTCACCGCTTACCAAAAGTTGGTGAAAAAGTAGCAATTACAACGCAAGCTATGAGTTATAACAAATATTTTTGTTATCGTAACTTTTGGGTTCATGATGAAGAAGGCAATGAATGTGTCTTTGTGAAATCAACCTTTGTCTTAATGGATCAAAAAAATCGGAAAATCAGTAGTGTGTTACCAGAAATTATTGCACCTTTTGATTCTGAAAAAATCACTAAAATTTATCGCCATAAAAAAATTGAAAAGGTCACAGAGGGGAACTTTTTACCTTATCGTGTGCGTTTTTTTGATATTGATGGCAATCAACATGTTAATAATGCGATTTACTTTAATTGGTTATTGGATGTGTTAGGGTATGACTTTTTAACAACGCATCAACCGAAAAAAATTCTTGTGAAATTTGATAAAGAAGTAGAATATGGCCAAGAAGTCGAAAGTCATTACGAAATTGTCGAACAAGAAAATCAGTTGAAAACGCGCCATGAGATTCGGATTGATGGTCAAACCTATTGTGAAGCGAATATCGATTGGACCAACTAAGTTGAGATGACGGTTTAGAAAAATAAAAAGTTACGCAGAGGAGGAAGGACATGATTCGCTTAGGATTAACATCTTTTAGTGAACACGACTATTTAACTGGAAAAAAACGGGCCACGCTTTATGAATATGCCAGTCATTTACCACTAGTTGAAATGGACACGGCGTATTACGGGATTCCTCCCAAAGAACGAGTAGCTGAATGGGTCAAAGCAGTTCCCGAAAACTTTCGCTTTGTCATGAAAGTTTATAGTGGAATCAGTTGTCAAGGTGAGTGGCAAACCTATTATGCAAGTGAAGAAGAAATGATCACCGCTTTTTTAGAAAGTATGGCCCCATTAATTGAAAGTAAAAAATTATTTGCCTTTCTGGTACAATTTTCAGGAACATTTGGTTGTACGAAAGAAAATGTCGCTTACTTGCAAAAAATTCGTCACTGGTTTAAAGACCTACCCATCGCCATTGAATTACGAAATAATTCATGGTATCAACCAAACTTTGTAAAACAAATGTTGCAATTTATGAAAGAAAATCAATTTTCACTTGTGATTGTAGATGAACCGCAGATTCCTACGAATCCAGTACCCTTTTATCCGTATGTAACGAATCCTAATCTCGTGCTCTTCCGGTTTCACGGACGTAATGCGGCTGGCTGGTTAGCCAATGATGCAGAGTGGCGTAAAAAAAGAACCCTCTATCATTATAATACGCAGGAAATCGCTGATTTAAGCGAAGCTGTTTTAAAAATGTCGCAAGAAGCTAAAGAAGTGGGCGTAATTTTTAATAATAATTCTGGCGGCGATGCCGCAGAAAACGCTCTACAGATGCAAAAAGTCTTGAATTTGAGTTACGATGATTTGAATCCAAAACAATTAGATTTATTTTGAGAAAGAAGGTAGCTGAATGTCTGAAAAGCAATCCCCTTATGAAATGGCTTGTGCCTTCCACGAGGTTTTTAATCCACACCAACCAGAGCAACCAACTGCTTTTTCGCCAGAGTTAGCCAGTCGACGAGCAGAGTTTAAAGTCGAAGAACTTGTGGAATTTTTATATAGTGCTGCTGATAATGACCAAGTACTTTTTCAACAATTGGTCAACGGATTAAAAAAATCTGTCGATAAAGCAGAGCAGAAAGTCTTGGCGAAAGGCAAACCAGTATCTGATCCTTTAGTGGAGGAAGTGGATGCACTAGTTGATTTATTGTATTTTACTTATGGTTCGTTTTGCTTAATGGGCGTCAATCCAACAAAAATTATTGAAATCGTTCATCAAGCCAATATGGGGAAATTATTTCCAGATGGGCAGCCACATTATGATCCAGAAACAAATAAAGTATTAAAACCTGAAAATTGGGAACAAGATTTTGCGCCAGAAGCTAAAATTAAAGCGGAAATTCAACGCCAATTGAAAATTACTGAAACCAATGAAAAAGACGAATGAGAAAACTCATTCGTCTTTTTCATTAATCATGGAAGAACGTCCGATATAAGGCTTTGATGGCTTTTTCTTCTTGTTCTTTTTTGATACCAAACATAATACTTACTTCCGAAGATCCTTGGTTAATCATTTCTAAGTTGATTTTTTCTTTGGCTAACGCCATTGTACTTTCAGCAGTAACCCCAATTCGTTGGCGCATGCCTTCCCCGACAATCATAATCATAGAAAGGTGATGCGTGATGCGTAACTCGTCAGGCGCTAAAACTTCTTGGAGTTGAGCCATCAGTCGATTTTCAATTTCAGTTGTTAACTGGTCTTCTCTTAAAACAATCGTGATGTCATCAATTCCTGAGGGCATATGCTCATAGCTTAAGGCTAATTTTTCTAGTACTTCTAAAAGCCGTCGCCCAAAACCTAACTCTCTATTCATTAAATACTTACTAATGTAAATACTTGCGAACCCTTGATCACTAGCAATTCCTACAACAGGGGCATGCTTTACTTTGCGAGAGGTGGTAATTAGGGTGCCAGGATGATGTGGGTTGTTGGTATTTTTGATAACGACTGGAATATTTGCGCGATAGGCAGGCATTAAGGCTTCGTCGTGGAGGACGGCAAAGCCTGCATAAGCTAACTCCCGCATTTCTCTGTAGGTCAATTCTTGAATCGTTTGAGGCTGTTCAATAATTCCAGGATGGGCGACATAAATTCCGTCCACATCGGTAAAGTTTTCATACAAATCTGCTTGAACACCTGCGGCAACAATGGACCCTGTGATATCGGAACCGCCACGAGAAAAAGTACAAATTTCGCCGGCTTCTGTATAACCAAAGAAACCTGGAATAACCAAGATTTGTTGAGTCTCACGATAGACACTAATTTTCTCTAAAGCTTTTGGTAAAATGCGAGCATTGCCTGGTTCAGGTGTCACCAGGAGACCCAATTCTTTTGGACTAATGTAGCGAGCATCTAAGCCATTTTGCTTGAAAAAACTGGCAACAACTTTTGCATTATTGTCCTCGCCACTAGCTAAAAAATAGTCAAATAAAAAAGTATTGTTTTCTTTTGGTAAAGTGGCTAATTGGCGAATCGAAATAGCAATATCAGCTAAAACTGCTTTATCCAAGTGTAATTCATCAAAAAGATCTTCATAACGACGAATGATGGCAGAGATTGTCGATTCAATGTCCTCATTATTTAAGTAGCGCTGATAGTATTGAATCAATAAATCAGTGACTTTAATATCTTGCGGGGTTCGCTTTCCAGGAGCGGATACAACGACAAACGTTCGGCGCGGCTCTTCCTTGACGATTTGTAAGACTTTCTGTAACTGTGGTGCTGATGCTAGCGAGCTACCGCCGAATTTAACTACGTTCACGTTTATCACTCCTGTTTTTAATTATTTTCTCATTTGTAGATTAGTAAAAGGATACCGAAAAACATTTAGAAAAGCAACCACTTATTTTCAGAAAGTTAGGAAATCATGAAAATATTTGTTCTTCATTTTTCCTTAAAATTTTGTTAAACTGTAAAGATATGAGTCGTAACGAAGGAGTTAAATAGTATGACAGAATCCAAAACTGCCATTATTTTTGATATGGACGGTGTCCTAGTAGATAGCGAAGCTTATTATTATGAGCGACGTAAAGCATTTTTAGCGGAATTTGATTTGACCATTGAGGGCCTAACCTTGCCAGAATTAGTCGGTGCGGATATGCGTTCATTATGGCAAAAGATTGAACAAGTCAACAAAAAAGAGCTAGATATTGCTTTTTTAAATGAACAATACATAGCCTATAAAAAAGCGCATCCGATAGATTATTTAGCTGTGCTTGATGAAAATGCGAAACGTGTTTTACAATTTTTAAAAAGACAAGGCTATAAAATCGGATTAGCTTCTTCTTCCACAAAAGACGCAATTGAAGAGGTTTTGACAGTGGGGCAATTAAGTAGTTATTTTGATGCGGTCGTGAGTGGGGAAGATTTCGAAGAAAGTAAACCGGCGCCGGATATTTATCTGCACACGTTACAAGAATTAGCTGTTGCGCCACAGGAATGTATAGCCATTGAAGATTCAGAAAAAGGCATTGCCTCTGCCAAAGAAGCTGGGCTAGAAGTTTGGGCTATGCGCGATGAACACTTTGGGATGGATCAAAGTCAAGCGGATGCCTTCTTAACACAACTAAGTGATATTTGTAAAAAAATTAGTGAAAATCGGATCGATGAAAGCAGTGAATCAACCCCTTCGTAAGAAGATCGCGGGTTTTCTTAAAAAAGTTTGTTATAACTAGTGAATGAATATACAGTTTGTGCTATAATTTTCTATAGGTATTTCTGCAAGAATGCCCTTTTTCAAGGGTCAGGAACAATAGATAACCGTGTGAAGAGAACAAACAACCTTTCTTTTATTATAGAAAAATTATCGGAGGAGCCAAAATGAAGAATAATTGGATTATCATTTTAGTACTAGTAATCGTTATTATTGCTGCGGTGCTATACTTAATTGGTTATTTTATGCGCAAAAAAAATCAAGAACAATTAGATGAATTAGAAGTTCGTAAAGAAGCCCTGTTTGACTTGCCAGTCTTTGAAGAAATCGATGACATTAAAAAAATGCATCTAGTTGGACAGAGTCAAAATAGTTTCCGTGAATGGAATCAACGTTGGGTAGAACTATCGACGCGTTCTTTCGCCGAACTAGAGAGTCAAATTTATGAAGTCGAAAATCAAAATGAAATTTTCCGTTTCATGAAAGCGAAGAAAGCAGTCGTGGAAGCGAATGAAACGATGACCGAAATGGAAGCCGAAGTGGAAGTCATTCGTAATGGCTTGAAAGAATTACGTGAAAGTGAAGAGCGCAATTCATTAGAAGTTCAAAAAGCTTTGGATGTCTATGAAGAATTAAGTAAATCACTAAAAGATGATAAAGCTAGCTTTGGTCCAGCTTACTCCGAAATCCAAAAACAATTAAGAAACGTCGAAATTGAATTCACACAATTTGTCACACTAAATACATCGGGGGACCCAATCGAGGCTCGAGAAGTCCTAGAAGATGCGGAACGTCATACGTATGAATTGGAAGACTTAATGAAACGGATTCCACCAATGTATGAAGAATTAAATGAAACTTTCCCAGATCAATTAAAAGAAATCGAAGAAGGCTACAACCAATTATTAGCTGACGATTATGTGTTCCCTGAACAAAACTTTGCTGAAGAAATTCAACATGCGAAAAAACGTGTCGAGAATTCAATGGCTGATTTAGAGAAAACAGAGATTGCTGCAGTAGAGGTCGCAAATCGCGACACAGCAACGGCGATTGATGCATTATATGAAGTGATGGAACGTGAAATTGAAGCGAAGAAATATGTCGTAACCAATCAAAAAATTATTGACGATTATATTTCTCATTCCTTAAAAAATAACCGTCAATTAATGATTGAATTGGACCATGTATCACAAAGCTACACCTTAAACAACAACGAGCTAGGACGTAGTCGTGGTTTCCAAACGGAAATTGAAGAAATTATCCGCCGTCAAAAAGACTTGGAACCTCGAATGAAAGAACATACCGTTCCTTACTCTGAAATTCAAGCGTTCTATAAAGAATGCTATAAGATTTTAGATGATATTGAAAATCAACAATTAGAAATTGATGCTTCATTGAAAGAACTAAGAAAAGGCGAAAAAGTCGCCCAAGAAAAAGTCGACGAATACGAATTCCGTTTACGGAGTATCAAACGATATGTTGAAAAGCAACGATTACCAGGTTTGTCTGCTGATTACTTAGAATTTTTCTATGTGGCAACGGATCGAATTGAAGATTTAAGCCGAGCCTTAAATAAAATGCGCATTAACATGGATGAAATCAATCGTTTATGTGACTTATGCGAAGATGATTTAGAGTTATTAGATAAGAAAACAAAAGATTTAGTCAATGCAGCAGCTCTGACAGAACAAATGATGCAATATGCAAACCGCTATCGTCATACTCACGAGAACATCCGAGCGGCTTTAGATAAAAGCATGTATTTATTCTCGACAGAATTCCGTTATCAAGATGCATTAGATGAAATTGGAACGGCATTGGAAGCTGTTGAGCCAGGGGCGTTCAAACGAATCGAAGATTTTTATTTTAAAAATATCAATAACCCTAATTTAACAGCAATTTAATTAAACAATCACTAAACAGAGGTTTGTCGACAGACAAGCCTCTGTTTTTATGGCGTGGTGGTGACTTGAAGTGATACTTTAGAAAGTATATAATGGGAAAGAATTTTAAAAAAGAAGGGTGACAAATGATTTATTTTGATAATAGTGCAACTACACCGATTTACCCCCAGGCTTTAGATACATATGTAAAAACCAGTCAGCGGATTATTGGCAATCCGTCTAGCCTACATGACTTAGGCAGCCAAGCGAATCGGCTCTTACAACAAGCACGGAAGCAGATTGCGGAGCTAATCGATGTTTCAGCAAATGAAATCTATTTTACAAGTGGCGGAACTGAAGGAGATAACTGGGTTTTAAAAGGAACGGCAATCGAAAAACGAGAATTTGGTAATCATATTATTATTTCTGCAGTGGAACATCCAGCAGTTACAGAAACAGCGGAACAATTAGTCGAACTAGGTTTTGAACTTTCTTATGCGCCAGTGGATAAAGAAGGTCGTGTAAAAGTCGAGGAACTACAGAAATTAATTAGAAAAGAAACGATTTTGGTTTCTGTTATGGCAGTCAACAATGAAGTGGGAACGATTCAACCAATTAAAGAAATCAGCGAGGTTTTAGCGGAGTTTCCTAAAATTCATTTTCATGTAGACGCGGTTCAAGCAATTGGGAAAGTTAATTACTCAGAGTGGTTAACGGATCGGGTGGATTTTGCAACGTTTTCTGCACATAAATTTCATGGACCACGAGGTATTGGTTTTATGTATTGGAAACAAGGAAAACGTTTAGCGCCGCTTTTAACAGGAGGCGGGCAAGAAAACAACCAACGCAGTGGGACAGAAAACGTACCAGCAATTGTGGCAATGGCCAAAGCGTTACGCTTGCATTTAGAGAACGAACAACAACGGCCGCAACATGTGGCGACGTTACGGAGTTATTTATTAAAGGCGCTAGAAGAATTTCAAAATGTGACTGTTTTTTCACAAGATAATGAACATTTTGCGCCACACATTTTATGTTTTGCTTTGAAAGGGATTCGCGGCGAAGTGCTAGTCCATGCATTGGAAGAAAAACAGATTTATATTTCGACTACGAGTGCTTGTTCTAGCCGAAAAAAAATGGCTAGTAGCACCTTGTATGCCATGCATGTGCCTGGGGAATTGGCGACTTCCGCTGTGCGCATTAGTTTAGATGAAAGCAATACAATGGCAGAAATTGAACAGTTTATGATTGTTTTCAACCAACTTTATCAAAAATTTTCTCGTGTAAATTAATAAAAAAATAAGTCGGAGCCTAGAAATAGGCTCCGACTTATTTTTGCTCTCTTTATCGATTGAAGCGGTAGCCACTACCCCAGAGTGTTTCAATTGGAGAGTCAGAAAGATTGGCTTTTTTTAATTTTTCCCGAATCCGTTTAATATGAACAACGACAGTCGAAACCTCAGTATCTAAGGCATCAAACCCCCAGACACTTTCAAAAAGTTCTTCTTTATTCCACACACGGTTAGGATGTTCCATCAAGAAAACCAGCAATTTGTATTCTTTGCTTGTAAAAATAACTTCATTTTCTAAAACAAACACTTTGTGGGCGGCAGTGTCGACAGCGATTTCATTGATTTTTAGTAATTGTGGTGGTTGTTCTGCTTTGCTTAACAATTGATAACGGTTCATATGGGCTTTTGCTCGAGCGACTAATTCATTGGGACTAAACGGCTTGATTATATAATCATCCGCACCTAAGCCAAGCCCACGAATTTTATCAATATCTTCTTTTTTAGCCGAAACAATCATGATCGGCGTTTGCTTTTTTTTTCGAATTGCACGACAGATTTCAAAACCATCCATAGTTGGCAGCATCACATCTAAAATAATTAAATCAAAGGGCTCATTTAAAGCTGCTTCCAATCCTTTTTTTCCATCATGTTCAATTGTGACAGTCATATCGTTAATTTCTAAATAATCTTTTTGCAAATCAGCAATGCTTGGATCATCTTCAATAATTAATACATGTGGTTTCATTTTTCATCCTCCAACAACGGCAACGTAATTATCACGTTGGTGCCGTCTCCTTTTTTACTTGTGACAGTGATTGTTCCCTGATGATAGTCAATAATTTGTTTGACAATACTTAATCCCAAGCCGCTTCCTTTAACTGTTGGGGTTCGAGATTTGTCTACACGATAGAAGCGTTCGAATAAATAAGGTAATTCTTTTTTATCGATACCAATGCCGTTATCTGTAATGGTTAAAACTAAGTCTGTTTGATTATGCGTTAAAGAAATCGTAAAGGCTAGTTGTTCTTTAGTGGGATCCGCAAATTTAATGCTATTTTGAATTAGATTGGTAATCACGCGATTCATCTGCGTGGGATCCATTTGAACGTATAAAGCTTCGGTGGGAAGGACAGAAGTGATCACGAGTTCTTGTTCCAAACGGTATTCTTCAAGAATATGTGCAATAAAACGAGTGAAATTGGTCTTTTCCATTGTAAAGACAGCACGGTCTAGGTCTAATTTGGAATACAAAAATAATTCTTCAATTAAATCATTGAGGCCTAAACTTTTTTCATGAATGACCGTTAAATAGCGCTGTTTTTTTTCTTCAGTATTGGCAACGCCATCCATCAAACCTTCAACGTAACCAATAATAGAAGTAATTGGTGTTTTTAAGTCATGAGAAATATTTGCAATTAATTCTTTCCGATTAGCTTCATATTTTTCGCGTTCCGCATTGGCTTCTTCTAAATCTTGCCACATTTGTTCAAAACTAAGTTGGAGCTGTTTGACTTCTGTTGAGACGGTTTGGTGGCTAGTTGGTGTAAATGGATTTTCTTTTTGGGCATCCTTACCCAATGTTTTAGTCGCTTTTTCTAATGCTTCTAATGGCTCGATAGTGGTTTTGGTTAAGCGCTTATTAATGAGCCAAGCTGCCGCAATTGCTACAAGGATAATTAACAAAATCATCCAGATAATCCAGCGTGTGAAGAATTCAAAAAGGCTGCTTTCGCGTTTCAAGACAATAAAGCTCCCGTTAGAACCATCTAAATAATGAAAATCGGATTTGACATAATGATATAGACGCCCTGCATTATCCAGTGTGCCAGTTGGCATAATATTATTCATTTCGTAGTTTGGAATATGTACAGACAAAGATTTTTCTACTAAATTATCCGAATAATAAGGAAACCGTGCATTCTTTCGAAGAATCACACTTAATCCTTTTGCCTCAATTGTTTGAATCGTTTCCTTTAATTCTTTACTTAAAGGCGTATCTAGTAATTTCGGTGACTTTTTTAACAGTTGATCTAAGGCCAAATAACTTTCTTCTTCGTTAGCGGTCAATGGTCGTTGCTTATTCATCATTCGGTAAGCTTGGGGCAAACTGGGAACAGTTCCTAACGTGATGTAAGAAGCTAAGGATAAAACAGCTAAAACAGAGGCTAAAGTAATAATGATGGCACTAATATAAGAAATAAAAAAGCGGCGTTTAATGGTCAAAAGCGTCCCTCCTAGTGGTTTTAATCTATTTCTTACTTATAGTGTATTACAAGTGAACAAAAAAAAGCTAGTATTGTTATTAACTTTTTTTCATTTGTTTATAATTTGTTCATTTTTCGGCAAGTAGGAGTTTATAAGGCTTTGCTATTCTAAATATATCAAAAAGAAAAAGGGGATTACCAACCATGAAAAAGAAAAAAGTTTTTAGTGCGCTTACCTTATTAACCTTTAGTACGTTGTTGATTGCAGGCTGTGCTGGCGGAGCCAACTCTGCAACAGATAAATCAAGTGCAGCTAGCTCAAGCACTGCAGTCTCTAGTTCAGCAGAAGCAGCTAAAGAGCAATCAAAAGGACAAGAATTAACAGAAATTTTATCCAGTACTGATTGGCAAGGCACAAAAGTTTACGACAAAAATAATAATGATTTAACAGCAGAAAATGCTAATTTTATTGGTTTAGCAAAATATGATGGTGAAACAGGTTTTTATGAATTTTTCGACAAAGAAACAGGTGAAACCCGTGGCGATGAAGGCACATTCTTTGTGACAGACGATGGCGAAAAGCGTATCTTAATTTCGGATACACAAAACTATCAAGCGGTGGTTGATTTAACGGAAGTAACGAAAGATAAATTTACCTATAAGCGAATGGGTAAAGATAAAGACGGGAAAGATGTAGAAGTCTTTGTAGAACATATCCCTTATTCTGACGAGAAATTAACCTTTACGAATGGCCGTAAAGATTTAGAAACAGAAACTGGCAAGATTGTTACCAGTGAACCTGGGGATGACATTTTAGGGGCTACATTATGGAATGGCACGAAAGTTTTAGATGAAGACGGTAACGATGTTACTGAAGCAAATAAAATGTTTATTAGTTTAGCGAAATTTGATAATAAAACAAGTAAATATGAATTCTTTGATTTAGAAACGGGTAAAACCCGTGGAGATTTTGGTTACTTCCAAGTAATTGATAATAACAAAATCCGGGCCCACGTTTCAATTGGTGACAATAAATATGGAGCTGCATTAGAATTAACAGAATTAAATGATAAACGTTTTACGTATACACGAATGGGTAAAGACAACAATGGCAAAGAAATTAAAGTCTTTGTAGAACATGAACCATATGAAGGAGACTTTACGCCAGACTTCACGTTCTAATTAGTCAATCACGAGTGGATGAAGCGGTCAAAAGGAAGTAAAGGATTCTTTTGACCGCTTCATTTTTAACAAAAAAATAGTTTATAGTTGTTTTTAATCGTTTATAAATTGTTCATTTTTCTGACAGTGGTAGTTTAGAATCGTTTGTTAAGATAGGTTTATCAAAGAAAAGGAGCGATGCTTTATGAAAAAGAAAGTATTAAGTTCGATTACTTTAGTAACATTAAGTACGTTACTTATAGCAGGTTATGCAAGTCCAGCATTTGCAGGTCATGCAGCCAATCCAAATAGTGCTACAGCAAATTTAGGCAAACATCAAAACAATGGCCAAACAAGAGGCGACAAGGCGACTAAGATTTTATCTGGCACGGACTGGCAAGGAACCCGTGTTTATGATGCTGCTGGTAATGATTTAACGGCAGAAAATGCTAATTTTATTGGTTTAGCAAAATATGATGGTGAAACCGGTTTTTACGAGTTTTTCGACAAAAATACTGGGGAAACCCGTGGTGACCGAAGGAACATTTTTTGTGACAGGTGATGGCACAAAACGAATTTTAATTTCGCGGACACAAAATTATCAAGCCGTAGTGGATTTAACCGAAGTGAGTAAAGACAAATTTACTTACAAGCGTTTAGGGAAAGATAAACTGGGGAATGATGTTGAAGTTTACGTGGAACACATCCCTTATCACGGGAAAAAATTAGCTTTTACAAATGGACGTGAAGCATTAACCAATCAAACTGGCAAAATTGTGACAAATAAATCAGGGGATAAAATTTTAGGAACAACCTTGTGGAATGGCACAAAAGTCGTAGATAAAAACGGTAATGATGTGACAGCGGCCAATCAAAATTTCATTAGTTTAGCGAAATTTGATCCAAACACAAGTAAATATGAATTTTTCAATTTACAAACGGGTGAAACCCGCGGCGACTTTGGGTACTTCCAAGTGGTGGACAATAACAAGATTCGGGCCCATGTATCTATTGGTACGAATCGCTACGGTGCAGCGCTAGAATTAACGGAACTAAACAATGATCGATTTACGTATACTCGAATGGGTAAAGATAATGCTGGTAATGATATTCAAGTGTTCGTGGAACATGAACCTTACCAAGGCACATATCATCCAGCCTTTACTTTCTAAAAGTCTCTTGTCTTCTCTCTTATTTAACAAAAGAACGTCCCCCAACGTTCTTTTGTTTTCTCTTCTTCTATAAATAAATTGTTATTAGTTATAATTAAATATTATTATTAAGATAATTATAATGATTATTATTTAATAATTTGTTCATATTATGGACAGGTGGAGTTAATAACTACTTGCTATCCTTAAATTATCAAAAGGAAAGGGAGTAGTCGTTTATGAAGAAAAAAATCGTTGGTACAATTACGTTGTTGGCTTTAAGTGCGTTATTAGTTGGTGGAGCAGGAGGGGCTTTGACGGCAGAAGCATACGTTCCTCAAAGCGTAGACAATCCCAATAATTTAGGGGATTTACCTGAGTATTTACGTTCAGTTGGTATTAGACAAGATGAAGGATTATCAGAAAAAGATTGGGCTGGAACACGCGTTTATGATCGAAACGGGAATGACTTAACAGATGAAAATCAAAACCTATTACATGCAATCAAATTTGATGCAACCACTAGTTTCTATGAATTTTTTGATAAAGAGACTGGAGAATCAACAGGAGATGAAGGAACCTTCTTTATGACCGCTGGTATTACAGATGTTTCCCGTCTTGTAATTATTTCTGAAACCAAAAATTATCAAGGTGTATACCCACTTAGAACTTTATACCAAGATACTTTTACGTATAGACAGATGGGGAAAGATAAAAACGGAAATGATATTGAAGTTTTCGTAGAAAACAAAGCAACCTCAGGACCAGTTTATGGTCGTCCGCAGCCATACCCCAATAATCGTCCCAGAACACTAGAATTCACGAATGGACGCCGTGCCATGACAGAACAAACAGGCCAGATTGATGTAAATCGACAAGGGGATGAAATTATTGGTAAAACTTCCTTTGATGGGACACCGCAACTTCTTTGGAATGGCACAAAAGTAGTGGATAAAGATGGCAATGACGTAACTTCGGCCAACCAAAACTTTATCAGCTTAGCGAAATTTGACCAAGACAGCAGCAAATATGAATTTTTCAATTTACAAACTGGTGAAACTCGTGGCGACTATGGCTACTTTAAAGTAGGAAATCAAAATAAATTCCGTGCCCATGTTTCCATTGGAACCAATCGCTATGGCGCTGTCTTAGAGTTAACAGAATTGAATGATAATCGTTTTACGTACACACGAATGGGTAAAGATAACGAAGGAAACGATATCCAAGTCTATGTGGAACATGAACCATACCAAGGAACTTTTAATCCTGAATTTACCTTTTAAGAACAAAACATACGAATGGAAACCAAAAAAAGTTTCGACTTCTTTTGGTTTCTCTCTTTTTAAAATAGAAAAACAGAGAAAGCGTTTTAATCGACAAATAAAAAAAGATTCGTTAGATTAGAACCACTGGAGAAAAATCTCATATTTCTCTCGAGGAAAGGAAGTTGAGCACAATGAACAAAAAAAATTTAATGGGGCTATTAAGTGTCGTGACCATTCCATTACTTGCTGCGTGTCAAGGAGGAGAAACACCTTCCGCAGCGTCAAAAAATAGTCAAACGGTGACTACTCAAAGTAGTGCAAAAACTGAAAGCACCAGTACAACCCGTTCGGTGGCTCAAACAACATCAAAAGAGGAAGTGAAAGAACCGATGAAGACCTATGAAGTGGGTGCGCTTTTAGAAGCAGCCAATCAACGAGATACGAAGAAGGTCAAGGAAATTTTACAAGATACTACTTATCAAGTGGATGAAGTCGACACAGAAGGCAATACACCGCTCAATATTGCTGTGCACAATAATGACATTGAGATTGCAAAAGCGTTGATTGATCGGGATGCCGATATTAATCTGCAAAATAGCATTAGTGATAGTCCCTATCTTTATGCGGGAGCGCAAGGACGTACGGAGATTTTAGCGTATATGTTAAAAAATGCGACACCAGATTTAACTAAGCATAACCGTTACGGTGGCAATGCGTTAATTCCGGCAGCTGAAAAAGGACATATTGACAATGTGAAGCTCTTGTTAGAAGATGGACGAGAAGACATAGATTTCCAAAATGACTTTGGCTATACAGCATTGATTGAGGCAGTGGGGTTACGTGAAGGGAACCAACTTTACCAAGATATTGTAAAATTGTTAATGGAAAATGGTGCGGATCAATCCATTAAAGACAATTCTGGTCGAACAGCAATGGACTATGCCAATCAAAAAGGTTATACGGAAATTAGTAAAATTTTAGCACAGTACAACTAAGTATTGTGTCCTTTCGGGAAGGAATAAATACAGGTAGGAGTGAAGGAAAGCATGAATTATTGGTTAAAAAATGTTCGAATTGAAACAGGGTATCAAAAAGAAGGTGACTGGTTATCTGGGACAGTAACCAAAGAAGTGGCAATTGAAGTAACAGATGGAGTATTTACAAAAATCATCCCCAATGAAGAATTGGTAGAAGAACCTGGGTTGACAATTATTGATGGTCACCATCAATTGATTTTACCAGGTTTGATTGAAAAACATTGTCACTTTGATAAAAGTAAACTAGGTGTTCCGTGGTATCCGGTGACGCCAGCGAAGTCAATTGTGGAACGTGTCGAAACAGAAATCCCTTATTTAGATAGTTTAGAACTTTCTTTAACAGAACGCGCCAACCATTTAATTGACTTAGAATTACCACATGGCGCGACAGCCTTCAGAACACATGTCGACGTGGAACCGATGACAGACTTACGTTATTTTGATGAAGTCCAAGCGTTGGCCCAAACGAAACCATTTGCGGTAGAAATTGTCGTCTTTCCACAGCACGGCTTACTGCGTTCAGATTCCGTTGAATTAGTTGATCAAGCATTGGCAAAAGGTGCCGATTTTATTGGTGGCGTGGATCCTTATTCACTAGATGGTGATTACAAAAAATCATTGGCTGAAACATTCCGCTTAGCAGATAAACATGGTGTCGGTGTGGATATTCATTTACATGACCGTCACGAAGCTGGGACAACAACGATTAAAGAAATTATCCGTTTAACGAAAGAATATGGCCTACAAGACAAAGTATTTATCAGCCATGCCTTCGGGTTAAATGATTTCATTGGTGAAGAACGTGACGAAGTTTATGATGCTTTAGCAGCAGAAAAAATTCATATTAATTCCAGCGTGCCAATCACACCTAACACGATTCCGCCAATTATGGAATTGTTACGTCATGGAGTCAATGTCCATCTTGGTTGTGACAATATCTACGATTGCTGGTCTCCCTATGGTGATGGTTCATTACAAGAAAAATTGGCTCGTTTAGGTGAACTTTTTAATGTGAAAGACCAAGATGCTTTAACCCAATTATTGGGCTTAGTGACAGATGGTGTCACAACTTTAGACGAACAAGGGCAAGCAAATTGGCCGCAAGTTGGTGCTGAAGCAACTTACTTACTCACTGAAGCAGAATGTGCGGCGGCTTTTGTCGCTCGTCAGACACCGGTGGAAATCAGTGTGGTAAAAGGAACCACACTTTATCAAAAATAACAAAAAGAAGCGAGATTTCTCGCTTCTTTTTTTGTTATTAAATTTATTTGGATTAGACGCTTAATTTTACAATTGAAAACGACATCCATCTTATATTTCATTGATGAAATTAGTGAGAAGAAGTATGATTTAATTTAGCTCTGATTACTTTTGATACATCGTTTTTCAACTGATCAAAATCTGATCTATAAGTAGCAATAAAAACCAATAAATCAACGCCTTCTTGCGTATCTAATTGGAAATCATAACCGTTTAATTGTAAAAATAAGTCGGTTGCCATTACAGCTGTCCGTTTATTTGCATTGTAAAAACAATGCTTTGTTGCAATGTTAATCATTAAAATAGCTGCTTTTTCTTCAATTGTTGGGTACAGGTCAACGTCAAAGACGAATTGTGCTGGTTGGTTGCTAGCCATTTCTAATGCATTACGATCTTTGATGCCAATTTGTTCTGCGGGAGAATACGTTTGGATCAAGAAAGTATTCATTTGAAATAGATCATCCGCTGATAAATAATAAATACTTTTCATTTAGTAACCAATTCTTTGTACAGCTCATTATGTTTTTGTTTTGAGTTCTCCATCATTTGTTGTAATTTTTTTTGATGTTCTGACATATTTTTTTTAACAATAATATCTTTTAATTTTTCTTCGTCTACATAAACGGTGTCTGTCGCAGTCGCACCAATGCTTTCTAGAAACTCTTTTGACAATGTCATAACAACAGAATTCCCAACTTTTCTAAGTTTTCTTTCTTTGATTTCCACTAGTAACCCACCTTTCGTATATATTGTATATACAGTATATCATGGATCATAAAAAAGTTTCTATCACAAGTCTAATACTTTAATAAAATTTCTTGATTGCTTATCGTTCCTTCAGCCAGCTATCCAATTGCTCAAATAAAGTGATGACCGAAGGATCTTTGGTTTGTTTTAAAAAATCATGTTCTAAATAGTAAACCGCTTTAAAGGTACTCTCAGGAATGGTCCGTCCGATTTTTTTGCTATAGCGGAACGGCACTTCTTCGTCTGAGCTGCTAGCTGTACTGAAACAAGGTGGAAAAGTTTTTAATGTTTCGTCTGACAGTGCGTAAGCAGACCAGTCCCCATTTTCTGGTAATCCGTAAAAGTGCGGCAATAGCGCTTGCTGAATACTGTAATGATACAGCAGATAGCGAGAAAGAAAAGGATCATCCCAAACAGGCTTTGTTTGGTCGATGGTAGCTATTTCTTTAGCGGAAATGGCTTGCTTTAATAATTTTCGTGGCTCTTTAATAAATTCTAAATCTGTATAGCCGTAAAAATTGACTAAAAATTGTGGCGTCAAATTTAGTGTTTGTAATTGTTTGGTTAACTGTAACATTAAATAACCGCCAGCGGAACGCCCGCACAAACCAAATGGCTGGTTTTGAATAATCTCTTCGTTTAACAATTGGAAGGTTTCTGTTAGCGTCCCTAAGATGTGATCGATTTTTGTATTTGGAGCCAACAAATAGTCCAGCGCTAAAACGGTATAGCCATTGCTTGTAAACAGCTCCTTCAGTTCTTCTGGTAAATCACTTTTGGTTCCATAAATCATCCCGCCACCGTGTAAATAGACGACATAGTTCGTTGGTTCAGTCGTAGTGGGGTAGATAGTAACTGTTGCGCCATTAGCGAGTGTTTGATTGTTTTTCAAGTGCACGTCTCCTCATCTTTATAATGTATGTGGCAATTTCATAATTTAACAATTGCAAGGGATTGGCTAAGTCAATATCAAGAAGTTGTTCCACTTTGTTTAAACGATAACGAATCGTTTTTGAATGAAGGAACATCGCTTCAGAGGTCTGTTTATAGTTGCGATTATTTTGGAAAAAACTGTACAAGGTTTCAAATAAATCGTAGTTGTTTTCGGCTAATTGATAAAGTGCGCGAGGAATTAATTCGTCTAAATTTTCCAATTGGTCTTCGCGGATAAAATTTTTAAATACCCCGATATCGGCTAAGGTGACAA
Organism: Enterococcus faecalis; assembly: GCF_029024925.1. Lineage (NCBI taxonomy): Bacteria > Bacillati > Bacillota > Bacilli > Lactobacillales > Enterococcaceae > Enterococcus > Enterococcus faecalis. The sequence goes on from NZ_CP118962.1 coordinate 280,906, forward strand.
TTGGTCCGTTATAAAAAGTTTCATTAAAGCGCAGAATGTCCAGACATTCAATCAGTAGCTCTTTAATCCCTTCTCGTGATTTTAAACTGCTGACGGCAACGGTAAGCGTGTCGTTTTCTTCTAAAAGTTCAGCTAATAAACGACTTAATTGCAGCTTTGTAATTTTTCCATCACTTTCATTGAAGTTAAAAAGGACCGCCGAATAATTTAGCTGATCGAAGAAGATGGATTTCACACGCAGGGTACGAAGTAAGGCAATAATTCGTTCTTTCATGAGTTGTGTATTTGTGTCTTTGGTAGAAAAAGCAATCGCTTGGTAAGAATCTAGCTCTTGCATTTGCACTTCACGAAGCAAACTGTTTAGCTCGTCAGGATTTTGCGGTGTATTTTGTAAAATAGCATCCGCTAAGTTGTTCAAACGAGTATACCGTTCTTTTTTTAACAAATTTTCGGTATTGAATTTTTCTTGTAAGACATCAATCGCATTTTCGATAATCACTAAATCCGTTTCTTTAACCTTTTCATCTTGTAAATAAACCAGAAGTAAACAATTAGTGGAATAACTATTGAAAATAGAAACTTCTAGTGCCAACTGTTTTTTGGGGTTGGCATGAGAGTAAAGTGTTAAAAGAGAGTAATCGTTTTTAGTGAATTCACTGTTTTTTAGTTTTTCTCTTGAGAGCACAATCGCATCATGGGGTAAGTCGCCATCGCTAATTTCCAGATGTTTATCCAACATTTTTAAAGCGAAGGGTAATTTAATGATGTCATAAAATTCTTGCATAATCGTCTCAACCGTTGGGTAGTGGCGCTCTAATTTGGTGAAACGTTGGCGCACATCGTAATACGTACGTAAGACATGCGACTGATAATTCAACAAAGGCTCGTAAATCGTAAATAGAATTTTTTCATAGCTAATGTCTTGTGTGATTTTAATTAAAGGAATTTCATAATTGAAACATAATTCGATAAACCACTCTGGAATCATTTTAATGAATCGATCTGTTTTCAAAATTAAGCCGCTGATGCCAATTCGGCGCATCTTTACGAAAAAATTTTCCAACTCTTTTTCGGGTAGATCATGCAATGCGTAGAAAGAAGTCAAAATTAACTGATTCTTTCTACTCCAGTTCTCAATGTCAATCGCTTCTAAGACCATTGCCGAGTCAACTTCATTGTCTAAACCAATCTCTTTCGTCAAAATTTTACCTTTTTTTAAGTCACCTATCGATAATAACTCTCTTAATTTCATCATTTTCTCCTTTTTTCCTCTTATGGATAAAAATTATACCATTTTTTTAGAATTATGTCCGATGAAAACACTTTCTCGTTTCGATACAATAGCATTGTAAGGAATAGATAGGAGGATGAACAATGTTACACACAGTAATTTTGAAAAACAATTACCAAGACTCCATCAACTTAATGTTATTGACCAATAAAATCAATGCATTAGATGGTGTAACCATGAGTCAAATCATGATGGGAACAGATGCCAACAAAGACATCCTTAACAACACGAACTTGTTAACGGATGAGGCCAATAGTGCATCTGCAAACGACATGATGATTGTGGTTGACAGTGAAAAAGAAAACATCATGGAAGAAGTTATGCCAGCGATTGATGAATTCTTAGATGATTTATCAGCAAAGGGAACTAGTGAAGAAGCACAAGCAGCAACTTCTTGGTCAGAAGCGTTTGATCTTTTACCAGAGGCGAATGTAGCGCTATTCAGTATTCCTGGTGAATATGGTGCGCCAGAAATGGAACGTGCCTTAAAAAATGATTTACACGTGTTCTCTTTCACGGATAATGTGTCAATTGAAGATGAAGTACGTTTGAAAAAATTAGCGCATGAAAAAGGCTTACTAATGATGGGCCCTGACTGTGGAACTGGTATTATCTCAAGTATTCCAATCGCCTTTACAAATGTTGTTTCTCCAGGAAACATTGGCGTTGTTGGTGCTTCAGGAACAGGGATTCAAGAAGTTACAACGATTATTGACCGCTTAGGTGGCGGAGTTGTTCACGCCATTGGTACTGGTGGTCGTGACCTAAGCGACAAAGTAGGCGCTATCACAGTGAAAGATGCTATTGTGGCTTTAGAAAATCACGAACCAACCGATGTGATTACAGTTATTTCTAAACCACCTGCAAAAGAAGTTCGTGATGAAGTGGTTGAATTATTACAAAGCATTTCAAAACCAGTCGTTGCGATTTTCTTAGGAGAAAAACCAACAAGTCACGAAGGCAAAGTTTATCTAGCTCATACATTAGAAGAAACAGCTAAAATTGCTGTTGATTTAGCAAATGATGTGGCCGTGAAGAAAAATTACTTTGAAGCATTAGCAAAACCAGCTGTACCAACATTACCAGAAGATAAAGTTGTAAAAGGCTTATATTCAGGTGGTACATTAGCTTCTGAAGCGGGTATGTTAATTTCTGAAGCTTTAGACCTTGGCGGTTTAGTGAAAGCAGAAGGTTATGTCTTGAAATCTCACGGTTATGAAGTCATTGACTTAGGCGATGATATGTATACACAAGGTCGTCCGCACCCAATGATTGACCCAGATGTTCGTATCGAAAAAATTCGTGAATACGCACAAGATGAAAAAACGGGGATTATCTTATTCGATGTGGTGTTAGGCTATGGTGCTCATGAAGACATGGTTGGTGCATTGTTACCAGCAATTGAAGAAGCGCGTGCCACAGCCAAAGAAGCAGGACGTGATCTTTACTTTGTTGCAACTGTTTGTGGGACGACGAAAGATCCGCAAAATTACCAATCGTCGGTTGATCGTTTGAAAGAAGGCGGCGTTTTAGTTGCAGAAAGCAATGCTAAAGCTGTTCAATTAGCTTTATTACTAAAAGGAATCGAAATTTCAGAAGACGATAAAGAAGTGGTTGCTTACAACGGACCAACTGTCGATGTACCAAAACCAGGCGAAAAAGTAATGGAACTATTAACAACCAAACCAAGAATTATTAACGTTGGGTTGCAAAGCTTTACAGAATCAATCGTTGATTACGGTGGCGAAACTGTTCAATTCAACTGGCGTCCGCGTGCCAACGGCAATAAAAAAATGATTAAAATTTTGGATGCTTTGGAAGATTACAGTGAACAAATCGAAGCTGAAAATCACAAAGTAACAGACAAAATTAAAAATGCACAACCATTCTTAGTAGATGTGGTACCTGCGAAATCAGTGATTCCAGAATTAAATGATGACGCACAAAAAACATTACTTCATGCTGGACCACCAATCCAATGGTCTGAAATGACTGGACCAATGAAAGGTGCTTGTATCGGAGCTGCATTATTCGAACGTTGGGCAGACAATGAAGAAGATGCTTTGAAGATTTTTGAAGCTGGCGAAGTACGTTTCATTCCTTGTCACCATGTAAAAGCAGTAGGACCAATGGGCGGTATTACTTCTGGTAATATGCCAGTCTTTGTTGTGGAAAATCGCTTAGAAGGTAACGAAGCATACTGTATCTTGAATGAAGGTATCGGTAAAGTATTGCGTTTTGGTGCTTATTCACAAGAAGTGGTTGATCGTTTAGATTGGATTAAAGATGTTTTAGGACCAACTATTGCGAAAGCCTTGAAACTTTCTGAAGAAGGCTTGAACTTAAACGTATTGATTGCGCGCTCTATTACAATGGGTGACGAGTTCCACCAAAGAAATATTGCCGCATCATTGAACTTCTTAAAAGAATTGTCTCCATTAATTATCAAAACAGATATTCCAGAAGATCAAAAATACGAAGTAATCAAATTCTTAGCTGACACAGATCAATTCTTCTTAAATGTCATGATGGCAACTGGAAAAGCAATTGTTGATGGTGCCCGTAAAGATACCAACGGAACGATTGTCACAACGATGACTCGTAACGGCGTGAACTTTGGGGTCCGGATTGCAGAAACAGGCGATCAATGGCATACCGCACCAGTAAATACACCAAAAGGTCTTTACTTCACTGGTTTCAGCGAAGAAGACGGAAATCCTGATGTCGGGGATAGTGCAATTACTGAAACAGTAGGCGTTGGAGCAATGGCTATGGTAGCTGCACCTGGCGTAACACGGTTTGTTGGTGCAGGTGGCTTTGAAGATGCGTTAGCAACCTCAAATGAAATGGCAAAAATCTGTGAAGGACACAACCCAACATTCTCAATTCCAACTTGGGATTTCCAAGGAACTTGTTTAGGAATTGATATCCGTAAAGTGGTGGAATTAGGAATTACACCAATCATCAATACAGGGATTGCACACAAAAATGCCGGTGTTGGTCAAATTGGTGCAGGGACAGTTAGAGCACCTCTAGGCTGTTTTGAAAAAGCCCTAGAAGCGTATGCTGAGAAACTAGGCATTACGGTTGAATAACCAACTAGTCATTAGTGACTACATTTTTCCTATCCACCAATATGGCAAGATGGGAACCATTCACAGTGTTTTTGAACGTTCATTTAATCTGAAAGTCCAGGATCAATTAATCAATGTTGCAAACTTCCATAATTATTTATCAAGCTTTGGTATGTTTTTGCCAGATCAATTGTTTCAAGAAATCTTTCCGTATGTACAACAAGGTAATAAAGTCAAAATCACAGAAAATCAGTTGACCTTTTACAGTACAGTCGGCGTGAAAACGATCCAACTCACACCTGCCGAGGTCGTTTCTTTAAACATTACTCATTTCAAGTTAGAAAAAGACCAATTACGCTTGTTGCGAGACCGCTTATTAGCGAGAAACTTAGAACGTAGAATTGGCCTGCCTTTAGACGAACGAGCAAAGCATATTTTCAAAAAAATGAGCCAAAAACAAAAAGTTTGGACACTATCGGAATGGCAAGAAGTAACGAATTATCTGATTGGTCGGGGCAAAGGGTTAACCCCGAGTGGTGATGACATTTTAGTGGCGTATCAAACAATTCTGTTCATACTTGCTGATGAAAGAGCTGCGGCGTTAGCCGCTACTCTTTCGGCAGCAAATTTATCCACAACAGATGTTAGTAAAGGCTATATTGCAAGCTCGGCTAAAGGATATGTAAATTCATTGTTGTATCAGTTACTCTTGGATTTGGAGAACCATCGGGATAATAGAGTTGACGAAAATATTGACAGAATTATACAAATCGGACATTCCTCTGGTAAAGATATGTCATTTGGAATGTTACTAGCTTTACAATCTGTAGAGTTAGATGAGAAGTGAGGAGAAGACATGGAGAATAGTAAAAAAAATCAAGCAGTGCAAGTGAGCAATAGTTACTGGATTAAAGTCGTAGCCATTTTCTTCGTAGGCTGGATTTTAATGTACGCAACACGAACTATTTTTAATCCAGTGATGGGGGTCATTGGAGAACAATTTGGTCTAAGTAACACACAACTTGGTTTAGCCAATAGTATCTTCTTTCTAACCTATGCTGTTGCACAGATTCCTTTTGGGATGATTGGCGATAAAATTGGGCGGAAATTAGTCATTGCTGTTGGGTTTATCGTTCTTGCTATTTCTACTTATTTTAGTGGATTAGCGACAACCTTTGTTATGTTTTTAGTCATTCGTGCAATTGCTGGTATTGGTCAAGGAGCTTACTATGGCCCGCAATATGCGCTATCGACAGAAGCGATTCCAGCAAGTAAACGGACCATCGGTAATGCCATCATCAATAGTGGGATGGCCTTCGGTACATCAGGTGGGTACCTACTTTCAAGTAAATTGGTTTTAGAAAATGGTGAACATTGGAGCAAACCATTCTTTATCATGGCGATTCCAACGTTTATCGTAGGAATTCTTTTCTATACAATTTTGAAAGAAAAAGTGATTCGTCCTGGTGAAGAAGCTGCACGAGCAGCTGCTGAAGAAGGACCACAAGAAAAGATCTCATTAAAAGAAATTTTCTCAAATCGTAATTTATTAGCCGCATTTATTTTATGTTTCACAAGTATTTATGCAAACTTTGTCATTATTACTTGGTTGCCACAATTTTTAATTGCTGAACGTGGCTTTACAGGAGCGAGCGTTGGTTTCATTTCATCACTTGTACCATGGGCCTCTATTCCAGGAGCCTTAATCTTCGCTCGTTTGAATGATAAAACAGGTGCGACGAAAAAATTAGTCTTTACATTAGTACCTTTAGCAATCCTATCTGTCTTTGCGATTGCTTTTGTAACAAATCGGACATTGTTAATTTCTGTTTTAATTCTTTATGGGTTAACAGGGAAATTAGCGTTAGATCCAATTATGGTGACTTTTGTTACCAAACATGCACCAAAAGCGGCCTTAGGAACAACGTTAAGTGCCTATAATTTTATCGGGATGTCAGGGTCAATCCTAGCACCGTATGTCACAGGATATTTAGCAGATACAGCAGGCTCAATGCAAGTTGGCTTCTATCTTTCTTGTGTACTATTAGTTATTGGTTTACTAGCTTTTGCTTTCTTAGCTAAAGATGAGAGTAAACCGAAATTAGGTTAATTATCCCTTCGATAATGACTGAAACAATCAAAATGAGCAAGACAAAATCTTTCATTTCGTAAACAAATTATTTCTTATCCGTCGATACTGAAAAGATTTTGTCTTTGCTTTACTAAAAAGGAGCGAATCAATCAATGAGTTTAAACGTAATTGCCCTAGGTGGGAATGCTATTTTAGATACGGATCCAACAGATGAAGGCCAAAAAGCCGTCGTTAATCACGCGGCCAAATATATTGCAGAATTTGTTGCTAAAGGGGAACAAGTCATTGTCTGTCACGGAAACGGACCACAAGTAGGGAATTTGCTTTTACAACAAAAAGCAGGCGAAAGTGAAAAAAATCCAGCGTTGAAATTGGATACTTGTGTTGCGATGACACAAGGAAGCATCGGTTACTGGTTACAAAATGCTTTAACTAATGAGTTTGAAAAACGTAACATTGCTAAACCAGTTATCTCTGTAGTTACACAAGTGCGTGTGGACAAAGAAGATCCTTCGTTTAAAAAACCATCAAAACCAATTGGTCCATTCTATACAAAAGAAGAAGCTGACGCGGAAGCAGCCAAAGATGGCTCTACGTATGTGGAAGATGCTGGCCGTGGCTACCGAAAAGTTGTTCCATCACCAATGCCTAAAGAAATTGTTGAAAAAGAGGCGGTTCGTGCTTTAGTAGAGGCGGACGTTTTAACTATCTGTTCTGGTGGCGGGGGCATTCCGGTCGTAGCAGAAGACGGACAATACGTAGGTGTGGAAGCGGTTAACGACAAAGATTTCTCTGCACGTGTTTTAGCTGAAAACGTTGATGCAGACCGTTTGATTATTTTGACAGGCGTTGATAACATCTACATTAATTACAATCAACCAGATCAAAAAGCATTAGAACAAATCAGTGTAGCCGAAGCAGAAGAATACATTAAAGAAGGTCACTTTGCTGCTGGTAGTATGCTACCAAAAATCGAAGCTGCCTTAGACTTCGTAAAAGGTGATGACAAACGGAAAGCAATCATTACTTCTATCGAAAACTTAGAAAACATCGATAAAGAAGCAGGAACTGTGATCAGTCAAAAGGGGTAGTTTACCATGAAAAAACCGTCCATGATCACCCAAATTGCAATTGCTGTTGTCGTAGGAATCCTCGTAGGACTCTTGATTCCTGCTAGCGGCAATTACTTGAAAATAGTTGGAGATGTCTTTTTGCGACTGATGCAAATGGCTATTCCTATCTTGATCTTAGGGCAAATTGTCCAAGCAGTTGGCAGTATTAATCCAAAAGAATTAACGAGCCTTGGGGGTAGAACAATCGCTGTTTTCGGGATTTCCTCCTTAGCTGCCGCTTTATGGGGCGTCCTAATGGCAGTCATTTTTAATCCAGGATACGGTGTTAAAATGACTGGCTTCCAAGATGCTTCTATTAAAGCGCAAGAAATCTCAATTACTGATACGATTTTAAATTTCGTTCCGAAAAATATTTTTGATTCACTGACTCAAGGATCGATTATTCAAATTATTGTCTTTGCATTATTTTTTGGTTTAGCACTGAATAAATACTTACAAAGCCATCCAGAGACACAACTCTTCCAAATAATTGTGGACTTTAATGAAGTTATCATTACAGTCATTCGATACGTCATGTATCTAGCACCTCTGGGGATTTTTGCTTTAATTGCTTCAACAATTAGTCACTTAGGCCTTCAAATTATTTTACCGTTAGTGAAGTATCTATTGGTCTATGGATTAGGAACTATTTTATTTTTGGGCATCTGGATTTTGGTTATCACATTGTACTGTAAAGTAAGTCCACTACGTTTAATTACAAACATGAAAAATATGTCTGTGATGGCCTTGGCGACAACTTCTTCAGCAATTACTTTACCAGTAGCTTTGGAAGAAACAGAAGCAAAATTAGGTTTAAGTAAGCGAATTACTAACTTAGTGTTGCCGTTAGGTATGTCATTAAACAGTAACGGTTCAGCGATGCATATGGCTTTTACTGTAATGACTATCGCTCAGATGTATCAGCTAGAGTTTGATATTACGAAAATGATTTACTTAGCAATTACAGCAACGTTTGTCTCACTAGCAAACGCAGTTGTTCCCGGTGCGGGCTTAGTCTCACTGGCAGTGATTGTTCCGCAAATGGGTTTACCCATTGAGAGTATTGCAATTTTTGCAGGCGTCGAATGGTTTGTTGGCATGTTACGAACAATTTTAAATGTCAATTCAGATGTTTACTCTGCTATTCTAGTTGCAAAATCAGTGGATGAAATTGACTATACTGTCTTTAACAGTAGCAATAAGTAGTGAAAAAAGGGGAGGAAATGCAAGGACGAAGAAGAAAATCACTTGTTTTCTTTCCTTTTTTTAAGATTAATGATAAAGGAGCAAGCGCAATGGAAGAAATGGTTGTCGTTACACCGGAAAAATTAGAAAAGCTGATGAAACAAAAATTAGAAGCTGCTGGTTTACATTCTGAACATGCCGAAGAAGTTGCTCGACATTTAACTTTTGCAGATGCTAGCGGTATTCATTCACACGGGGCGGTTCGTATGGATTATTATGCGGAACGGATTGCAAAAGGCGGGATCACGATTGACCCCGAATTATCATTTGAAAAAACTGGACCGTCCACTGCCATTTTTCATGGCGATAATGGCGTGGGTCAATTTGTTTGTAACGAAGCATTAGCTGCTGCAGTTGATCTAGCCAAAGAATCAGGGTTAGCGTATGTTGGCGTTTCTCAAACGAGTCATAGCGGGACGTTATCGTATTATGTTAAAAAAGCAGCGGAACAAGGCATGGTTGCTCTTTCGATGTGTCAATCTGATCCAATGGTGGTACCGTTTGGTGGTACAAGCAATTATTTTGGGACAAATCCAATCGCTTTTGCAGCACCTAGAGCAGGTCATGAACCAGTCGTGTTTGATATGGCTACGACAGTACAGGCGTGGGGGAAAATTTTAGATGCACGTTCAAGAGATGTTGAAATTCCCGACACATGGGCAGTAGACGAAAAAGGCCAGCCAACGACTGATCCTTATGAAGTACGAGGTTTATTGCCGATTTCAGGACCAAAAGGATATGGACTAATGATGATGGTCGATGTCTTAGCTGGTTCGTTGTTAGGTTTACCTTTTGGCAAACATGTCAGCTCCATGTATGCGGATTTAACGGAGAAACGGAATCTGGGTCAGATGTTTTTAGTCATTGATCCAAGCCGCTTTACAGATTCTGAACGATTTAAAGAAAATATTAATCAAATGGTGGAAGAACTTCATAGTGTGCCTACAGCAGAAGGGTTTCAACAAGTTTACTATCCAGGAGAAATTGGTCAGCTAAACTATCAAAAAGCCATGTCAGAAGGCATTGAAATTCCACAAAGTATTTATGATTATTTAGTTAGTGAGATTGTACATTACGATAAATATGGCGGGCAAGGTGCCTTTGCCAAATAATGAGGAGCGCAGAGAGTATTCGCTACTGCGTTGCTCTCGCCTTCTTTCTATTGGAGGAAAGTAAAATGAAAAAATCGTCAAAAGTAGCACTTATTTTTGCATTCTTAGTTAGTATTTTTGTGCCAGTTGCGGTCTTTGCTGATGAGATTGGGGATGTAGTTGCCCCGACAGGAATCATGGCATTAGTTGTGATTATTCCATTGATTGTTGTTTTGGTTCTATTGTTTATGAAAGTCGATATGATTATCGCTGGTTTAATTGGTGGCGTCTTAGCGATGCTGATTGGTGGCATTGGACTAGAAGAAGCGAATAAACAGATGTTGGAAGCTATCCCAATGATGTTAGGAATTACCGTTCCCATCATTAATTCAGCTGTTGCGATGGCGGTCTTTAAAGCAGGTAGTTATTCAGCTGCATTAACTTTAGCCAAACGAGGCACAAAAGGAAAAGTCGAGTATGTTTCAGCTTTTATTGTTATCTTATTAGCCGCAGCCACATATATGTCAGGAATTGGTGGCGGAAGTGCGATGGTTATTGCGCCATTGGCCTTTGCCGCAGTTGGCGTTGTTCCTGAATTAATTGCAGCAATGTCTTTAGCTGCTGCGGTATCATTTACAACATCACCCGCTTCATTAGAATCAAGTATTGTTTCAAAATTAGGCGATATCAGTGTCGGTTCATATGTTTCAACCATGCGACCTTACTGGTTATTCTTCGTAGCATTAGCGATTGTTCTAGCCTTTTGGGGAACGAAACATAGAAATGTTGGCTTTAAAGAGTCGGCAGATGATGAATTTGATAAAAAGAGCAATGGTGAATTATTTAAAATTACCTTGCCAGCCATTTTCTTATTGTTTGCTGTAATTTTTGGACCAATTGTGAATGATTTAATTGGTTTTGCCTTCTTTACGCCACTTGTATACATGATTTTAACATTAGTTTTAATTTTCTTATGTACAGATTTCTCAATGAACAAATCTGTCGAAGCGATGGTAGATGGGTCTACATATATTTTGACTCGTTTATTCCAAGTAGGGATTTTCTTAGCCTTTATTAATGTTATTGCACAAACAGGAACGTTTGCTGTAATCGCAGGTGTTGCTGAAAATGCACCAGCCTTTATTGTCGTGCCAGTTGCCATTTTAACAGGGATTTTAATTGGGATTCCAGCTGGGGCCTACGTAGGTTCTGTTTTAACTTTAGTGCTACCAGTTGCTGTATCGTTGAACTTCCCGCCGTTAGCATTAGGTTTTGTAGCAATGGGTGTTGGTTTAGGTAGTCAAATGAGTTTCGTTAATATTACTATGCAAGCTTTATCTTCAGGCTTCCAAATTCCAATTTTGGATGTTGTTAAAGGAAACGTGAAATGGTTAAGTATTGCCTCTGTACTATTATTAGTTATCGGTTTAATCTTTGGATAAAAAACAATTTAGGGAGTGGAAAACATGGATTTATTAATTAAACAAGTTCGTCTTCAAGACGGTGAAGCATTACAAGATGTAGCTATTAAAGAAGGAAAAATCATTGAAATCGCCCCAGTTATTACTGGCGATGCCAAAGAAGTCATCGAAGCAGATGGTCGTGTTTTAATCCCAGGTTTTGTAGAAAGCCATTTACATTTGGACAAGGCATTAATCGCTGATCGTAAACCAAATAAATCAGGTACGTTGAAAGAAGCAATTGAAGTAACCGCAGAATTAAAACCAACATTTACCGAAGAAGACATTTACGACCGTGCCAAACGTGCTTTAGAAATGTTAATCGTTCATGGGACCACGGCGTTAAGAACGCATGCAGAATTTGACCCAGCGCAAGGTTTTACTGGCTTCAAAACAATTATGCGTTTGAAAGAAGAATACAAAGAGTTAATTGATATGCAAGTAGTTGCGTTTCCGCAAGAAGGAATTTTTAAAGCCCCTGGAACAGAACAAATGATGTATGAAGCAATGGATATGGGCGCAGACGTTGTCGGCGGTATTCCTTATAATGATGCACCAGCGAAAGAACATATTGATTTAGTGTTTGAAATTGCTAAAAAATATGATAAAGATGTAGATTTACACCAAGATTTTGCCGATGAAGCTGATGATATGAGTATTGAATATTTATGTGAAAAAACCATCGCTGAAGGCTACCAAGGCCGTGTTTCAGTGGGCCACTTAACGGCATTGCATGCCTTACCTGAAGCAGAATTGGCGCCTATTATTGCAAAAATGGCGGAAGCAAATATTAGCGTGATGGCTTTACCAGCAACGGATTTACATTTAGGGGCTCGTGGTGATCAGTACAATGTTCGACGTGCAGTTACGCCAATTCGTAAATTACGCGATGGTGGCGTGAATGTCTGTATTGCTACGAATAATATTCGCAATGCTTTTACACCATATGGCACAGGGGATATTGTTCAAACAGCGATGTTAGCCATTCCTGTTGGGCACCTAGGTGGAGCGGATGACTTAAAAACAGTGCTACCAATGGTAACAACAAGTCCTGCTCGTGCGATGGGACTAGAAGGATACGGTGTCGCAGTTGGGAATAAAGCAGATTTAGTCTTATTAGACACAAAAGTGGTTGAACATGCGATTATTGATATTCCAGAACGGTTATATGTTATTAAAAACGGCCGTGTTACAGTCAAGACAGACAAAAAAGTCGAAATCATTCGTTAAGAAAAAAAACAAAAAGCTCAAAATGTTAGTTGTCAAAACTAACATTTTGAGCTTTTTTTGATAAAGGTAAAGCTAGGAAGGTGAAAATATGATTAATTTATCCTGTTTTAGCTATGATTCTCTATTGAAAAGTTTATTTTCAGTTTATTTTTGGTCGATTTTCCTTGATATATATAGAATCTTCAGGAAATGCTCCTATCTGTTTAAAATTCGGAATTTCAGAAATTATTCTTTTTTGCTAAACTAGTTATAACTGGTTAGTAAAAAGAAGTATTGGACGAATAGCGCTGAAACAAGTGAATGATCCAAAGTATAAAGAAAAATGAAACCGATACCACAAGACAAGACTGTTGCTGAAAATGGTAAGTGATCATTCTGCTAAGTTTAGTGTCTTAATGTTTAGTTAACTAAGAATTGTTGGATTGTTCTTTAGAAAGAAGGGACAATATGAAGCGAAGTAAATGGAAAGAATTGATAGTAACGGGCATCTGCCATATATTAGTATTCCCCATACTAATACAGACAACTGTTTTTGCAGAAACATTACCAAGTACAAAACAAGTAAGAGAAGGAACCAATCATTCATTAACAGCAGAAAAAGCCAAAAGTGAACAACCACAGACAAAGGATAAACTACATGATGAAGAACCACTAGCATTGCCAAAAAGTGAGTTAATCGATAATGAGGCTAATGTTACAAGTCAAACGATTAGAGAAAGAATTGAGACGCCTAACCTAACTTATCGTTATGGATTTATTAATGAAGAGGGGCAGCCAGTAAACGCCAATGAGATCCTTCTACAGTATCATAGTTGGCAAGGCAATTCCCCAAATGGCATAAATGTGTGGGAAGGTGAAAGTCAACCAGTGACAGCATCTACAGTGGCTAATTTAAAAGAAGTGGTAATTCCAAGTGAGAAAGTAGCCGTCTATTCCGACATGTCAACGGTGCTTGCAGCGAGTAATCAAACATTTTTTTTACCAAGATATTATACTTCTTTAAGCTTATACAATAAGAAAGGGGAAATTGATCCCAATTTTCCGCTGCCAACTATTTCCGACGCATCAGGAAACCAATATCCAACAACAATTTCGCAATTTGAATTGGAAAAAATGTCTGCACAACAATATAGTCAGAAAACAGGAGTAACGTTTAACATTAGCGAGAGTCAAAAACTAATCGTTCCTTTGTACAACCAAGTGAAGGTTGATTCATCGAATCAATCTGGGCTATTGAATTACTTTAAATTTTCAGGGCCGGTTTATTATCATGTTACCAATCGCATAGTGACAGAACATTTTGTGGATACTCAAGGGAAACCAATCCCTCCACCACCGGGGTTTAGACAAGGAAAGCAAACACTTATTGAGCGTGACCCTTACGCATTTAAACAGAAAGATCTTTTGCCAAGTAGCTATGAAATTGACTCAAAAACGTATCAATTTCAAGGATGGTATAAAGGGAAAACGAAACCTGAAAATTTAGAAAAAAGCGTAACGCCCAGTTATGATATTACCTATGATGACAATGATGATTTAACTGTTGTCTATAAGGAGATACCTCAAAAAAATTATACATTTGAGGATGTCAATGGTGTTGAAATTGCACCACCATCTGATTTTATTCAGGATCACCAACAACCAATAACTACGGATGGCTTTCGCTATTTAGCTGGAAAAAAACTGCCACAACAATACAGCGTTAACGGTAAAACTTATTTATATCAAGGTTGGTATCAAGATAAAACAAAACAAGAGAGCTTAGAAAAAACGAAGCGCCCCATAAACTCCCCTGTTTTTAATGAAATGAACGCTATTACAGCAGTGTATAAGGAAATAACTGCAAAAGCTGAAATGCAAATAGAAGGACTAGTCAAAGTCATGCCAAGTGGTTATATACAAATTTGGCAGATTATGCTTACAAATGTGGGAGAAGTACCGTTAAAAAAAATAAACTTAAAGCCAGCAAGTGGTTGGTCACCAGGTCTAGCTCGGCCAATCCAAGTCACGATTCGTGTTGGATCTGAACCAAACAAAATTGTTCCTATTACTGATGAAAATTGGCGAGTTGGCATTGCTTTAAATACGGAAGTGCCTATTGGTCAGACAGCAACTATTATGATGACAACAATTGCTACAGGTGAACCAGATCAAGTGTTACAAGCGGCTGTTGAAATGAATGGAAATTTTTCTGCTGTTCACGCAGCTGATACTGTCAGAATCCAACCTAAAAATCAAGAAATTGTGGCACCAGATGAGGAAGGTTTTATCAGCACACCAACTTTTGATTTTGGCAAAGTCGCCATTTCTAGCAACACGCAGCAACATGGTTTAAAGCAGGCAGCAGATTATTATGAAAATGGTCAGGAAAATCCATATTTACGTTTGAAAAAATCACAACCCAATTGGGCACTAACTGCAGAACTATCCCCCTTTGAAGGAAGAGTGGATCAACTATCATCAATGACAAAGTTATTGTTAGGAACAACCAATGTTTCAGGTTTTATTCAGTACAATCAACCAACGGAAACTAAAGTTGCTCTTGGCAAAACAACCGCTATTCAATTAGTTGCCAACGGTGTAGCTAGCCATATTGTTGACAATGGTCAGTTTGACGAAAGTGATGTTTATCAATTTGATTTTTCTTTTGATCAAATCAAATTAGAAATTCCAGCAAATCAAGGTAGAAAAGATCAAACTTATCAAGCAATGGTGACTTGGAATTTAGTGACAGGCCCATAAGTCCATAAAAAATAAGTTGAATAGTTTGATCAAAAACATTGCATAGAAATAATAAAAGGCGGCTCAACGAAGCGGCCTTTTTCTTGATTCATTACCAAAATATAACGAATTTTGTAACAAAAACGTTTAATAAAAAGAAGGAAAAATGATTAATTTTACGAAAAAAAGCATATATCGACAAAAAAGAAGCAAAATTTGAATAAAAAAAGAAAAAATATGAAAAAAAATCGAAGAATTGTTTAACAATTGAAAACACGTGAAAACTAGTCGTGACAAGGTGTAAAAGCCTTACAAAAGGTAAGTTTACCTATTATGGAGAAAGAAGGAGTGATCTGAAATGTTTTTGTAACATTTCTATTGCTTAATTGAAATATGGGTGTGGTAGAATGTTTTTGTCGTAAGAAAAGATTAAGATATTTTAAATAAACTTTAGAAATTAATTCGGAGGAATGACAAGTGAAGAAACGTCTATTTGCATCAGTATTACTATGTTCATTAACGCTATCAGCAATTGCTACCCCAAGCATCGCTTTGGCGGACAATGTTGATAAAAAAATTGAAGAAAAAAATCAAGAAATTTCATCATTAAAAGCAAAACAAGGGGATTTAGCTTCACAAGTATCTTCTTTAGAAGCAGAAGTATCTTCAGTATTTGATGAAAGCATGGCTTTACGTGAACAAAAGCAAACACTAAAAGCAAAATCAGAACAATTACAACAAGAAATTACAAACTTGAATCAACGTATTGAAAAACGTAACGAAGCAATCAAAAATCAAGCACGTGATGTTCAAGTTAATGGACAAAGCACAACAATGCTAGATGCAGTTTTAGATGCGGACTCAGTTGCAGATGCAATCAGCCGTGTTCAAGCTGTTTCAACAATCGTAAGTGCCAACAACGACTTAATGCAACAACAAAAAGAAGACAAACAAGCCGTTGTTGATAAAAAAGCTGAAAACGAGAAAAAAGTGAAACAACTTGAAGCAACAGAAGCTGAATTAGAAACAAAACGTCAAGATTTACTTTCTAAACAATCTGAATTAAACGTAATGAAAGCTTCATTAGCATTAGAACAATCATCAGCTGAAAGTTCTAAAGCTGGCTTAGAAAAACAAAAAGCAGCTGCTGAAGCAGAGCAAGCACGCTTAGCTGCTGAACAAAAAGCTGCAGCTGAAAAAGCCAAACAAGCTGCTGCAAAACCAGCTAAAGCTGAAGTGAAAGCAGAAGCACCAGTTGCCTCTTCATCAACAACAGAAGCACAAGCACCAGCAAGCTCAAGCTCAGCAACTGAATCAAGCACGCAACAAACAACTGAAACAACTACACCAAGTACAGATAATAGTGCAACAGAAAATACTGGCTCTTCTTCATCAGAACAACCAGTACAACCTACAACACCAAGCGATAATGGAAATAATGGTGGCCAAACTGGTGGTGGAACAGTTACACCAACACCAACACCAGAACCAACACCAGCGCCTTCTGCTGATCCAACAATCAATGCATTGAACGTTCTACGTCAATCATTAGGTTTACGTCCAGTAGTATGGGATGCAGGTTTGGCAGCTTCTGCAACTGCTCGTGCAGCACAAGTTGAAGCAGGTGGCATTCCAAATGATCACTGGTCTCGTGGAGATGAAGTTATCGCAATTATGTGGGCGCCAGGTAACTCAGTAATCATGGCGTGGTACAATGAAACAAACATGGTAACAGCTTCAGGTAGCGGTCACCGTGATTGGGAAATTAACCCAGGTATTACGCGTGTCGGTTTTGGTTACTCAGGTAGCACAATCGTAGGACATTCAGCCTAATCAGCAATGATAAAAATAGACGTAAGCAGCTTCTGAAAAGAAGCTGCTTTTTTCATTACTATTTCATCCATCTCCGTTGACAAATTTGCTAAACGTGGTATTCTAATTATAATCTAATAATTTCCGTTGAATAGGAAAGTAAATACAAGACAGCTGGTAGAGAGACTTTGGTTGGTGAAAAAAGTTAGATGTCTGTATCGAAAAATGGCCTAGGAGGAATTTTTGTCGAAACGTAGGCAAAAACGTAATGTCTTTCGTTAACAAGACCGCTGATTATGATTGTCAGTTGAAGGGAAAGAGTCATCTTTCCGAAAAAAGGTGGTACCGCGATAATAATCGCCCTTTTACTAGTTACGGCTAGTAAAAGGGCGTTTTTTTATAAATAAAAATAGGAAAGAGTGAGGCAAATGAGTAGTCAGATTCCTTTTACAGTTGATCATGTGGGAAGTTTTTTACGTCCGGAAACAATTAAGAAAGCACGGAAAAAGGTCCAAGCAGGTGCGTTATCTCAAGCAGAGCTACGTCTTATTGAAGATGAAGAAATCAAAGCATTAGTAGCAAAACAAAAAGCTGGCGGCTTACGGGGAATCACAGATGGTGAATTTCGTCGCGGTTTTTGGCATATTGATTTCTTAGAAGGATTAAATGGTGTGACAGGCTATATCCCAGAAACGGGGTATAACCAAACCTTTCATGGAAAAGCAGCTCCGGCCTATAATATCCGCGTAGTGGATAAAATATCTTTTCCTACGCAACATCCATTTTTAGAGGACTTTTCATTTTTAAAAGAGGTGGTGGAAGTTGGTGATGGCACGGTAGCCAAAGCAACGATCCCTAGTCCGACCATGATTTTACGTCAAGAAATTTTATCTAACGATGGCACCTCGCGCATTCAAACAATTTATCCAGAGATTGGTGCTTTTTATAAGGATTTAGCACAAACATATAAAGACGCAATTGCGGCCTTTTACGAGAGAGGTTGCCGTTATTTGCAATTTGATGATACAAATTGGGCGTTTCTAGCGGATCAGACAAAACAAGAAGAATTACGAGCAAAAGGAATACAGCCAGAAGAAATTGCACAAGTGTGTACCACGATTATTAATGAAGCCTTAGCTGGCAAGCCAGAAGATTTAACTGTAACCACGCACATTTGCCGTGGGAACCATGCTTCGTCTTGGTTATTTTCAGGTGGTTATGAACCGATAGCAAAAGAATTATTTGCTACGAATTATGATGGTTTCTTCTTGGAATATGACTCAGATCGTGCAGGGGACTTTTCACCATTAAGACATTGGCAAAATAATGGCAGCAAAGTCGTTTTAGGTTTAGTTACTTCTAAGTTTCCTGAATTAGAAGAGACTGAACAAGTGAAAGCACGAATTGAAGAAGCTCAACAGTTTATTCCTTTAGAAAACTTAAGTATTAGTCCGCAATGTGGTTTTGCTTCGACAGAAGAAGGAAATCGTTTGACGGAGAAAGAACAATGGCGCAAAGTTCAATTACTTCAAGAAATTGCTAGAGAAGTATGGTAAAAAACTGGGACATAAGTCTAAACGGCTTATGTCCCAGTTTTTTCATTGTATTATTTTAAATATTGATCTTTAGTAAAATTCGTGTGTTCATACTCGCCGTTGTCACCATAAAAGCGGTTATAGCGTTGTTTGAATTTGCGGAATAAATAAATGACTGTCACTTTAACTAGGCAATACATTGGAATCCCAAAAATAACGCCCATTAAACCAAACAGTTCACCCATAACTAACAAGACAAGTAAAATAGTAATCGGATGGACTTTTAATTTATCGCCCATCACACGAGGAATAACAAAATCACCATGAATCAATTGGATGGCAAACCAGACGATAACAAATTTAACTACCATAAATGTGGAATCCTGAAAGGCAATAATCAATCCAGGAATAAAGGCAATAAATGGCCCGATATAAGGAATAATACATAAAATACCCGCAGCTAAAGCTAAAATGCTACCAAATTGTAAACCAATTAATAGAAAAGCTGGCCAATACATAATCCCTAAAACCAACGAAGCAATGACTTGACCTTTTAGATAATCGCCAATTTGAATGTTGGCAATTTGGCTATATTCATCAAAATCAGGACGAAAAGCTGGGGGAATGATGCCTTTTACAAAGCGATAAAACTTTTCTTTGTCTTTTAAAAGGAAAAAGGCGATGATAGGTCCTGTAAACAAGGTTAGGAAAGTAGAAGAGACTGCAGAAAAGACGCTTCCCAGACCTTGTGCGCCTGTTTGTAGGTAATCCCCTGCAAAGTCTTTAAAGGAGTTTGCAAGTTTGCCCCAGAGCTGATTAATCGACTCATTAGCAGATTCTAAATCTTTTGCAAAAGGTGTTTTAGCCATAAATTCTTGTACTGTTTGGAGCGTGCTTTTCCAAAAACTTGGGAATTGTTTGATTAATTCTTCCGTTTGGTCTTGGATAATTGGGAAAAGTTGCAGTCCAGCTAACACTAGTAATGCAATAATTAAGACATAGAGAATCGCAATAGCCCAAACACGGGGAATTTTTTTCTCAAGGCGTTTCACCATTGGATTAAGCAAATAAAATAGAATAATACCAAAAAGTACCGGGCCTAAGACGGCACTAAAAATAACAAAAATTGGTTTAAAGATAAATGAAACAGTGTTGAATAAAAAGATAGTTACAGCAATTAGACAAAGGATAGTTAATGTGTAAAGTAAATTTTTCCCACCTAAAAAGCGGATCCACTTGGTACTTTCTTTATCCATAAGTTGCTCCTTTCGTTAAGCTTTATTTCTAAAATGACCAATAATTTCAATGACACCCATGAAAATCAGGATAAATCCAAAGACTTGCATCAAAACTAAGAGACTTTTGAAGGGGTTGAAAACTAAAACAGCTCCAGCGATTAAAACCAGAATACTGTAGATAAGCGCGCCTGTTTGACGAGTATTTAAAGCAAAAGTCAATTGAACGAGGCCGTTTATAACGATACTAATCCCTAATAAAAACGGCAGAATCGAAACAATCACCGGTGCAAAAAATAAAAAGGCTACTGCTAAGACGACAAAGATTAAACCTGTTACGAAACCAAGTCCCCAGCTACCCGTTTGTTTTTTTATTTTGTAGTCATCATAAATATTAATTAACCCTAAAAGCATCAAATAACCAGCAATTAAATAACCGACGAACTGGAAGAAAGCACCGGGATTAAAGACAATGGCACTTCCGATAACGATAAAGACGGCGTCGCGCAATAGGGTATGGCGCCGAAAATTTTCTCTAAAAGTTTGGAACATAAAAATCCTCCTCAATGTTATTGTTTCTTTTATTCTAGCGGAAAAAAGAAAAAAGTGCGAGTGGTAGCTCTAAAAAGTGTTGGAAACTGTGTCTTTAGAAAAAATAACATTAAAAATTAAAAAAGTCTTACAAATGAGCGAAAATTGGCATATAATGGAAAGTGAAATTTTATTTTAAGAAGGAGAGATTTGATGGATTTATTACCTTTATTAGGCGTATTGATCGTCATTGTCGGCTTCGCATTGAAATTTGATGCTATCTTGATTGTGATGGTTGCTTTAATAGTGACGGCTTTTACTGGCGGGCTTGGTTTGACATCAATGCTAGAAACACTAGGAACAACCTTTGTGAATAATCGAGGAATGGCTATCTTTATTATTATTATGTTAGCAACAGGAACTTTAGAAAGAAATGGCTTGAAAGAGTCAGCAGCTACGTTGATTAAACGATTCAAAAAGGTATCTGCTGGTGTGATTATTGACATTTATGGTGTCTTTCGGATTATCTTCGCCGCTTTTAACGTAAGTTTCGGTGGGGTAGCAGGTTTTGTGCGTCCGATTATTTTGCCAATGGCGTTAGGAACAATTGAATCAAAAAATTTACCAATGGTGCCAGAGTATGAAGAAGAACTAAAAGGGATGGCTTCAGCCATGGAAAATATCTGTTGGTTCTTTGGTCAAGTTTTGTTTGTTGGTGGGGCTGGGGCATTGCTTGTTCAATCAACATTGAAAGATTTAGGCTATGAAGTGACATTAGGTAAACTGGCTTTAGTGGAAGTACCAGTCGCCTTAGTTGCCTTAATTTCGGCAAGTATTTACTTTACTTTAAAAGAAAAAAGATTACGTAAAAAATATTATGGACAGGAGGGACTGAAATGAGTTTTTTCACAGATCCAAGTATTGATTTGAGTGCAAAGTTATTGGAAGTCCTTTACATTTTTATGGGGATTATCTTGTTATATACAAGTTTTCGTAGTTTTCGTGATAAAACCAATCAACATGCGTATGGGACTAGTTTATTCTGGGGAATTTTAGGAATCTTAATCGGTTTTGGTCGGTTTATTCCACCAGTTGCCTGTGGCGTACTTATTTTTGTGATGACAATTCCGGCAATTCTTCAAAAAGTGACAAAAGGAGAAAGTCGCTTACCTTCGAAAGAATACATGGAAAAAATGTCTCAAAAATTAGGAATGAAGATTTTTATTCCCGCACTAAGTATCGGGGTTTTTGCAATTCTTTTTGCCACATTGACTACTTTAGGAGCTTTAGTCGGTGTCGGTGTTGGTGTCTTTGTAGCGATTTTCATCATGATGTTCTTTTCTAAAAATAATACGCCGAAAGTATTTTTTGATGATGCGGCGGAAATGTTAGAAACAGTCGGTCCTCTTAGTACGTTGCCAATGCTATTAGCTTGTTTAGGTGCTGTTTTTACTAGCGCTGGTGTTGGTGAGATTATTTCAAAAGGGGTTAGTGCCGTAGTACCAGCAGGAAATGTCAATGTAGGGATTATTATTTATGCTGTGGGAATGGTTATTTTTACGGCTATCATGGGCAATGCCTTTGCAGCAATAACCGTGATGACAGTCGGAATTGGTGTGCCGTTTGTCTTTTCTTTAGGTGCAGATCCCGCATTAGTTGGGATGGTTGCCTTAACATGTGGTTTTTGTGGTACACTGTTAACACCGATGGCTGCGAACTTTAATATCGTACCTGTAGCCATGTTGGAAATGAAAGATAAGTACGGCGTCATTAAAAATCAATTGCCGATTGCACTTTTCATGTTAATTTTCCAAATTGTTTATATGATTCTATTCAAATAAGAAAGGATGATCGAAATGAAAGTTGTCGTTACTGGCTTTGATCCATTTGGAGGAGAAGCAATCAATCCTGCCTTTGAAGCAGTCAAAAAATTACCTGCTGAAATTGCAGGAGCTGAAATTATTAAAGTTGAGGTGCCAACTGTTTTTGGCACTAGTGGTGAAAAAGTGGCTGAAGCAATTGAAACCCATCAACCAGATATGGTGATTTGTGTTGGACAAGCAGGCGGCCGTCAAACAGTCACTGTTGAAAAAGTGGCGATTAATTTAGCGGAAGCGCGTATCCCGGATAATGCAGGACAACAACCAAGCGATGTGCCGTTGGTTGAAGATGGAGCAACAGCCTATTTTACAAATTTACCGATTAAAGCGATGGTAAAAAATTGTCATGACCATCAATTACCTGCAGCGATTTCTTATACAGCAGGAACCTTTGTATGTAATGATATTATGTATCACTTACTACACTTAATTAACACTAAATATCCAACTATTCGTGGCGGATTTATTCATGTTCCGTTCCTACCAGAACAAACAATTGATAAACCAACGTTTGCTTCTATGTCATTAGAAGCAATCACAGATTCTTTGTTCTATATGATTGAAGCAGCAGTAAAAACGCAAGAAGATATTCAACTACAAGGTGGCACAACCCATTAATTAACAGGCGCTTTCGTGAGAACGGAGGCGCTTTTCTATTTTTACAAAAAGAAAAAGTAATTTTTGTTGGCGTGTGAAAAAATTTTTTATACTATTTTCGTTGACAAGTCGGTTTCTTCTTGGTATATTGAGATTCATAAATTATTAGCCCAGTAGGAAATAGATGTTTTGTTCAGAAAGTCGATGGTTGCTGCGAATCGATCAAGTCTATTTGTGAATTACACTAATAAGTAGTAACAATTACATAATACATAAGCGAGAAGCAAGTAAGCTTCTAATTAAGGTGGTACCGCGGAGAGATTCGTCCTTATTCTTTAAGGATGAATCTCTCTTTTTATGTAGCTTTAGGAGGCGTTTTCAATGAGTTGTGGAGGGGTTATTCGTTATCATAAGATCCTTTAATGTCAGAGTATTCAGAAAAAAGATTAGAGGAGAGTAACGAAATGAAAGAAAAACAGAAAAAGAAGACCGTGAGTGTTCGAGAAGCAAGTATCGTGTTATTAATTATTGTGGCAGCTATTGCAACAGGAGTAATTGGCTTAAAGATATCGCCAAATATTACTATTTTGTTTGTGATTGCATTGATTTTAGGCTACGCAATGTTTCGTAAAGTACCATTTGATCAAATGCATAAAGGGATTGTTGATGGCTTGAAGCCAGGGATTATTCCAATTTTTATTTTTATTTTAGTGGGTGCATTGATTGCCGTTTGGATTCAAGCAGGAATTATTCCAACGATTATGGTTTTTGGTTTTAAAATGATTAGTGTTAAATGGTTTGTGCCGTCAGTTTTTATTGTCTGTGCGATTGTCGGCAGTGCAGTAGGTAGTGCTTTTACAGTGATGTCAACAATTGGAATTGCCTTTTTCGGTATTGGCAGTACCTTAGGGTTAAATCCTGCTTTAGTTGTGGGTGCGATTGTTTCTGGTTCAGTTTTTGGTGATAAAATGTCACCTTTATCAGAATCAACAAACTTAGCCGCAGCGATTGTTGAAGCGGATTTGTTTAAACATATAAAAAACTTGATGTGGTCGACTGTACCAGCATTTATCGTCTCTTTAATCTTGTTTATGATTTTAGGACAAACGTACGCGAATACAAGTCTGACAGAAGTAGTTCAAGTTATTCAAGTATTGGAAGACCACTTTACCATTTCAATTTGGTCATTGTTACCATTAGCCTTAATGTTAATCTGTGCCTGGCGCAAAATTCCAGCGATTATCACGATTTTGTTGAACATTATTGTGGCAGTAATTATGATTATTATTCAAAATCCGAAAGTATCGTTGCAGGCATTAGGAAACACGTTGGAAAATGGGTTTGTTTCTCAAACGGGGAACGCACAAATTGATCAATTATTAAGTCGTGGCGGGATTATGAGTATGATGCCGACTGTGGCACTTATTATTCTAACGTTGTCTCTAGGTGGCTTATTAATGGAATTAGGATTGATTTCTGCGGTCATGGAAGTTGTTTCGCAGAAAATGAGCAGTACACCGAAATTGATTTTATCAACGTTATTAACAGGAATTGGCGTAAATATTTTTATTGGTGAACAATTCCTATCGGTTATTTTACCAGGGAATGCCTTTAAAGAAGTTTACAAAAAAGAAGGTTTGGATCCGACTGTTTTAGGCAGAACCTTGGAGGATGGTGGGACGGTTATTAACTACCTCATTCCTTGGGGGATTGCAGGTAGCTTCGTAGCGGGGACCTTTGGCGTACCAACGTTGACTTACTTACCATTTGTTTTCTTTAGCTTATTATCGCCTGTCTTCTCAATGGTCAGTGCATTTACTGGTTTAGGAATTAAGCGGTTATCAGCAGAACCTGTTACCGAAAAATAGATTGATTAAAATAGAACAGTTGATGGGGAATACTGTAGTTTCTCCCTGTCAATTGTTCTATTTTTCTTGTAAAAAAGGTTGCATTTTTAGAAAGAAACAGTTATAGTTGACTAGTCAATTGTTGACGAGTCATCTTTTTAAGGAGGAAACTATGTCGTTATCATTACGGGAAGTCAGCCAATTATTATGTCAGTTAAAGGTATTAGATCAAAAAATTACCAAAGTTTTTGAAGAGCAAGTTGGCTTGAGTTTGACTCGTTATGAGTTGCTGATGATTTTAAAAGAACGTCAGCCGTGTCTTCAAACGGAGATTCAAGAACACTTAAAAATCGATAGTGGTGCGGTCACTCGCCATTTGAAAATTTTAGAAGAGAAACAGTATGTGACACGACAGCGAAATCCAGAAAATAATCGGGAAGTGCTAGTGCATTTAACAGAAAAAGCACAACAAGAACTACAGCAATGCACAGCCAAGCAACAAACGGTAACAGAAATTATTCCCAGTACATTTACAAAGGACGACTGTCGCCAATTAAAAGAACTTTTGACAAAACTAGATCAAAGCATTACAACGAAAGAGGTATGATAGAATGACAACATATACAACGAATGATTTTTCAGAGATTGTTTTTGGCCGCAAATCGGTTCGGGTGTACGATGAAACCCATAAAATTTCTCATGAAGAAATGTTAACAATGATTCAAGAAGCGACCACTGCCCCTTCTTCTGTTAACATGCAGCCATGGCGTTTTGTCGTAGTGGAAAGTGAAGCAGGCAAAGAAAAATTAAAACCCTTAATTCGCTTTAATACGCGTCAAAATGAAACATCTTCTGCAATGCTCTTAATTTTTGGTGATTTAAACTGCCATGAGCGAGGAGAGGAGATTTACAATCAAGCCTATGCTAGTGGTAAAATGCCTAAAGAAGTACGGGACCAACAATTAGCAGCCATTATTCCCCATTATGAAAGTTTAAGTAGAGAACAAATGAATGACATCGTAAAAATTGATGCGAGTTTAGCAGCTATGCAATTTATGTTAGTGGCCCGAGCTCACGGATATGAAACAAATCCAATCGGTGGTTTTGAAGCGGAAAAATTAGCCGAAACATTTGGTTTAGATCAAGAGCGCTATGTCCCAGTAATGATTTTATCTGTGGGTAAGGGCATGGAAACTGGCTATGAATCTGTTCGTTTAGCACCAGAAAAAATCACGACATTTGAATAGGCAATAAAAAATGACGGCGTACGCTTGCATTAACCAACGATCTTAAAGAAAGTTGGCTAATGCAACAGCGATGCCGTCATTGTCGTTGGATAAAGTGACTTCCGTTGCGATGCTTTTAAGCTCGTCAACGGCGTTTTCCATAGCAATCCCCGTGCCGGCCCATTCCAACATAGTATAGTCGTTGTGACCATCACCAAAAGCAATTACTTCTTCAGCAGTTATGCCTAACTGTAGGGTTAGTTTTTCTAAAGAACGCGCTTTATCAATATTTTTTGCGGTAAATTCAAAATAGAAAGGAGCGGAAAAAGCAGCGGTGACGGTTTCTTTGAAAGGCGCGTAGATGGCCTCATGATATTTTTGTAAATAGGCGGGTTCACCAGCAATTAAAATTTTGTTCAAGGGAAAGTTTAGTCTGGCGGCTAAATCATGCCACTCACATAATTGAAAGTTGCCGCCCCGTGATTCATATTCAATAATATTAAAATCACCAGTCTCTAAATGTAAGGTGTTATGAAAAACATCATTGACATACATAAATGTTTCATCATTAATCATTGGAATTACGTCAAATTGTTTCAAATGTTCTAAAATTTGTTGACTCAATGATTTTGAAATTGTCTGGTTAAATAGTTGTTGCTGACTGCCATGATGGGTGACACAAGCGCCGTTATAGGAAAGTAAGTGTCCATTATAATGAGCCATCTCCAATTCATCTGCTAAGGGCCGCATACCGTTAGTCGGGCGGCCAGAAGCCAAAATCAGTGAGAGGCCTTGTTTTTGTGCAGCTACTAATGCTTGTCGCGTTTTTGGTGAAATCTTTTTTTCTGAAGTTAATAAGGTGCCATCAATATCCATTACAATTGTTTTGATTGCCATAATTGGCCTCCAATCCGAAGAGTTTCTTTCTTTTAGTATAAAAGTTTTTTCTATTAATGTAAACGGATTCTCTTGTGAGGTGTATAAAAGAATTATTTTACAAAAATCTATACTATTTTTTTGTGAAATTTCATATAATAGAAGTATTCTAATTATCTACATAGAGAGCGAGGGACAAGGAATATGAAGGAAAAAGAAATGCATTCGCTCTTTTTTAAACATAAGTTTGTGAAAGTAACTCCCTATTTACGTCGTTTTGGTCATCGTTTGAGTGGGATGATTATGCCAAATTTGAGTATTTTTATTGCGTGGAGCTTATTGTCTTTGGTGGCTGGCTATACGACTGGGAATCTACGGCTAGCTCTTTCTGAAGTCGAAACGATAATGATTCGAGTTGTTTTACCGATTCTAATTGGTTTTACAGGCGGAAAAATGTTCGAGGAACAACGTGGCGGCGTTGTTGCTGCTATTGCGACAGTGGGCGTGATTGTTTCCACAGATGTTCCACAGTTGTTTGGTGCTATGTTTATTGGCCCTTTAGCAGGATATACTTTCGCCAAAATTGAACAAATTCTCTTACCGAAAGTTAAAGAAGGCTATGAGATGCTGACTAAAAACTTTTTAGCAGGAATTGTGGGAGGACTGCTTTGCTGTTTTGGTATTCTGGTTGTAGCTCCTGCTGTTGAAAGTGCTAGTTTTTGGCTGTATCAATTTTCTTCTTGGTTAATTGAAGCCAATCTTTTACCATTGGTTCACGTTTTCTTAGAGCCCTTAAAAGTGTTATTTTTTAATAATGCGATTAACCATGGCTTATTAACGCCTCTAGGTTTAGAAGGTGCTAGTCAAACAGGTCAGTCCATTTTATTTCTATTGGAAACAAATCCTGGACCAGGCGTGGGCGTTTTGGTTGCTTTTCTGCTGTTTGGGCCTGTAGGACAACGAAAAACAGCAGGAGGTGCCACCATGATTCAACTGATTGGGGGCATTCATGAAATTTATTTTCCGTTTGTTTTGATGGACCCGCGCTTATTTTTAGCAGTAATTGCTGGAGGAATGAGTGGTACGCTTGTTTTTCAAATATTTAATGTGGGTCTAAGTGCTCCAGCTTCGCCAGGTTCATTGGTTGCGATTTTAGCCAATGCCCCGACTGATGCGAGGCTGGCGGTTTTTAGCGGAATTTTTGTTAGCTTTCTGTGCTCTTTTGCAATAGCAAGCTTGTTATTAAAACGTCAACGAGGAATTGAACCAGTTTCAATGATAAAGATGAAGGAGAAGGAGGAAGACCAAGTGGAAACAGTCACACCTAACTATCAGCAAATTTTATTTGTTTGTGATGCAGGAATGGGCTCAAGTGCCATGGGGGCTAGCTTGCTGAGCCGACAATTAAAAGCTGTGGACTTGGAGATACCTGTGACTTACCAGTCCGTTCATCAGATGAAGTGGCAGCCTAAGACATTAGTGGTCATTCAAGCAGAATTGAAACAGTTAGCACAAAAGTACGTCCCAGAAAAGGATATGGTGAGTGTTCAAAATTTTTTAGAAATTAAATCCTATTACCCGCAAGTTTTAGCCAAACTGACTGCTTCTTCTCAAGAGCAATCTTCACTTGGTTCAGAGTCTACTGGAACGAACCCGACCAAACAAATACAGAAGCTTGTTTTTTTATATGCCAAGAATGTTCGAGGATCGCAAACAATGGGAATGGAATTATTGCGGCAACAAGCGGCGAAACAAGGAGTCGCGATTGAAGTATCTAAAGAACCACTGGAAACAGTCTTTTTTACCAAGGAGACAACCTACGTAGTGACTCGTGAACTGGCGCAAGCCTATCATTTAGATCTAACGCAACAAAATTTATACGTAGTTACTAGTTTTTTGAATAAGAAAGAGTATCAAGAATGGCTGGAAGGAGGAGCTGATAGATGTTTTTAACGACAAGAGAAACTGTTCTATTAACGGAATTAGTGAATAGTCCTACCCCCGTTTCAGTAAACCGCATGATGAATTTGTTAAAGGTTAGCCGCCGGACGGTATATCGTGAATTAGAAAATTTAGAAACCTCGCTAGCATCGATGGGCGCGACGTTGGAAAAAGTAGCTCGTGGGCGCTTTTCGATTCAAGCAGATGAAGCAGCGATGACGGAAATTCAGGCTGCTATTTTAGGAGAAGAGACACAGGAACTTTCTACTTTGGCGCGGCAACATGCGATTTTATTGACATTACTGCAAACAAAAGAGCCAGTCTCTATGCATTATTTTCTGGAAACGTATTGTATTAGTAATACGACTTTTTATGCCGATATTAAACAATTAGAAACACGGATTGCTCGGATTCCGTTGACGATTTCTCGGAATCAAGGCTATGAAGTGACTGGTTCTGAAAAATATCGCCGTCTTCTAATGGCGAATATTCTAAGTATGGAAATTAATGAGTACCAATTTTTTCATTTTACCGAATTAACGACAAACGACCATTTTTTCTTTCAGTTTATTCATGCAGAACATTTAGCATTTGCACAAAAAATTGTTCAGCCAGAAGTAGAAACTTTATTTCCAGCATTAAGTGATCGTAAATTACAACATTTGATTTTAATGTTAACAATTGCGATGGATCGGGTCACTGCAGGTTTTTATTTAGCTGATGAGACCTATACTGGGCAGATGAATAAGGCCTTTCTAAATTGTTCTAAACGACTTTTTTCAAAAGTCGCTGCTGAAACGAAACAACTATACGCTGTCAGTGAGATTGTTTTTTTTGCTAGCTTATTAAGTGATTTTTCTAATTCTTTTGATGAAGATTTTTTTGATGAACATTTTGACACTCAGCTGGCTTATGCAGTGAAACAACTGATTGAAGCAGTAAGTCAAGAAACAGAAGTTAATTTTTTCGAAGATACCAATCTGTATAAAATGTTGTTGACGCATTTATCAGGTGTTTTTTCTCGGGCGGTTTTACAAGAAGAAGATTTAACGAATCCCATTTTAGAACGGATCATGAATCAATATCAAGAAATAGCTGCGGCTTTACGCCAAGCGTTGCCGCAAATTTTTCCGCAAAAGAATTTATCGGAAGAGGAAATTGCCTACATGGTACTTCATTTTGCCAATTCTTTAGAACGGAGTCCCAAAATTATGGAAGTTGATATTGCTGGTTTTTCTCCTAGCGGTTTGGCTTCGACAAGTATGCTGGAAATGCGATTACGGCGCTACTTTCCTTTTATCAACCAGATTCATTTTTTTCGGATTGCGGATTTAGGTAAGGTGAATGTTGAGGAAAACTATGACTTAGTGATTTCCACTTCGTTATTACCAGGATACAACGGTAAATATAAATTGATCTCACCGTTACTTTTAGACGATGAAATCCGCCAATTGAAAGAAGAGTTTAAGCGGATTAGTCACGAAAAACGCTCGCTTAGGAAAGCGCCTGTGAAAAAAATAGGTGGCGAAGAAAGCTACGAAACAGTGGTCGCTTTCATGGAAGAAATTAGTAAACTATTAGAAACATTTTTCATAGCAGATTTAAATAATCAAGCGGATTTAGCAGAAACCGTTCAACAAGCTCTCGCGCAACTTTCCGCAGATTTAATCACCGATAGTGCAATCGTCTGTCAGCAATTGATGAAACGTTACGAGCAAGCGCCTATTGGGATTCCTCAGACGGAAATGGCCTTATTCCATACCTCAAGTACAGCAGTGACACAGCCTGTTTTTTGTATTTTTAATCTGGCCCAGCCACTTATGATTGAAGGTATGGATAAAAAGCCGATGCAGTTACAACGTATGTTACTCATGCTAGCGCCAATGCCGATTGATGAAACAATCGGGAAAATTTTAGGAAAAATCAGTGGTGCGATTATTATGAATGATTTAAATACAGAAATTTTTCATTCAGGAAATGAAGCCATTGTTTATCAGTTGCTTTCGTCATTATTAATTGAAGAAATGAAAGGCTAGGTGTTGAGAGATGTTTGAAATTACAGCGGAGCAAATAATGTTGAATCAATCGTATGCTAGTTGGGAGGAAGCACTTGCAGCTTCTGGTGAATTACTGCTAAAAAATCAGTTGGTCACGCCTGACTATGTCAAAGCAATGTATCAACGTCAACAAAAAGTCAGTGTGTATATCGGTAACTTCGTGGCATTACCTCATGCGGAAGGACAAGATGAACAAGTTTTAAAAGAAGGGATTTGCTTTATTCAAGTGCCTGATGGGGTCAACTTTGGTACGGAAGCAGATCGAAAAATAGCTACTTTGTTATTTGTCGTTGCTCTAAAAAGTCAACGGCAATTAAGCATGCTTCAAGAATTAGCTTTTTTCTGTTCAGATCTCGAAAACATTCAGCGGCTCAGTGATTGTCAAACAATAGATGAAGCACAAAAAATTCTGGCTCAAGCCTAAAGTTACGTCTGAAAAAAATCAATTCATTCTGAAATGTTCAATAATTATTGAAATAATTTTATATTAAAAAATTAAAATATTTTTATTTAAGAGATTAAATAAAAAAAGATAAGAAGATTCCTTGACAAAAAATAGGCCCTATGATAAATTTAAGGTAACTTGTGACAAAGTCGTGCATGGATGCACTAAAAAGACACCCTATTGCGGTAGGGTGTCTTTTTTTGCTGTTTAGACAGCAGCGGTTGAAAGCAACTTGTTTATTCCTCGTTCTGTTTTTCCAACCAAATGGTTACAAGTTTCAGGACAATCCCGACAAAAATCGGCACAAGAACTTTTGTGACAATCTCGTACATGTGATGCACCTCCTTTCGAGGCAAGTCGCCAATTTGAGTATAGCATAAAAAGTTGTTCATTTATTATTGGAATTATTAGAAATGGAATAAGCACGTGTTTTCTGGTTTTCGTAACTAGAGAACACGTGCTTTTTTCTTTCAACTTTTGGCACAATGGTTTGTGCCAAAGTACGACTTTTTCCAGATTCGGAAAGCGGATACAATTTAGTCAACAAGAAAAGTTACTTGAGAGAAGGGGAATAAAAATGGAACAAGTACCAGAAAAAAATAAAGTATCAATTAAAGCAAAAGTCCAAAGACTTGGCAGTACCTTATCTAGCATGGTGATGCCCAATATCGGGGCGTTGATTGCGTGGGGCGTTTTGACAGCGCTATTTATCCCAGATGGATATCTGCCAAATAAAGCCTTTGCCACGATGGTTGGCCCAATGTTGACCTATTTAATTCCATTATTAATTGGCTACACTGGTGGGAAAGTAATTGCAGGTGATCGCGGTGCCGTAGTTGGCGCAATTGCGACAATGGGCGTGATTGTGGGAACCGATATTCCGATGATGCTAGGTGCCATGATTATGGGTCCACTTGGTGGCTTTACAATTAAGAAATTTGATCAGTATTTCCAACATCGGATTAAAGCTGGTTTTGAAATGTTAGTAAACAATTTTTCAGCTGGATTGATTGGTTTTGCATTAGCTTTACTTGGTTTTTCAGCGATTGGCCCAATTGTCGATGCGCTGACTGCTGCAATGGCACGTGGTGTGGAAATCATTTTAAATGCTCATTTGATTCCATTAACGAGTATTTTTATTGAACCGGCAAAAGTGCTCTTTTTAAACAATGCGATTAATCATGGCATTTTAACACCCTTAGGGACAGAACAAGTCTTATCGGCTGGCAAATCAATTCTTTTCCTATTAGAAGCAAACCCTGGTCCTGGGTTAGGTGTCTTATTAGCATTTATGTTTTTTGGAAAAGGTGCGGCAAAATCTTCTGCGCCGGGAGCAATAATTATTCATTTCCTTGGTGGTATCCACGAAATTTACTTCCCATATGTAATGATGAAACCGTTATTATTCTTATCGGTTATTGCAGGTGGCGCGACAGGTAGTTTGGTTTTCCAAACGTTAGATGCTGGTTTACGTGCGCCCGCTTCCCCAGGCTCCATTATAGCTATTTTAGCAATGACACCAATGGGTTCTTACTTACCAGTTATTTTAGGTGTTTTGGCAGCAACTGCTGTTTCCTTTGCAGTATCCGCAGTCATTTTAAAAGCAGATGCGAAAGAAGAAAGTGATGAATTTGCCCAAAAAGTGAAAGAAACCCAAGCTGCTAAAGCAGCATCAAAAGGATTAACTGTCACAAATGGTAGTGCTTCATTGTCAGGAATTCAACAAATTATTTTTGCTTGTGATGCTGGGATGGGCTCTAGTGCAATGGGTGCGTCTATCTTACGGAAAAAGGTCCAAGAGGCTGGTTTAGTACAAACTGTGACGAATCGGGCCATTAATAATTTGACCGATGAGGGAAATACATTGATTGTCACACAAGCGGAATTGCAAGAACGGGCCAAACAGAAAGCACCTAATGCAACCTTTGTAGCAGTTGAAAACTTCTTGAACTCACCACGTTATGATGAAATTGTGGCTGAACTATCAGGTACCAAAGAAAAAAACGACGCACAACCAACAGTCTCCAAAGCAACACCTGCTTCTGAAATTGAGGGAGATTTAGCAAATGTCAATGAAATTCTTTTGGTTCACGATGATCGTGTCGGGTCAGCGACGATGGGAATGAAAGTCTTAGAAGAAATTTTAGATAAAGAGAAAATTTCAATGCCGATTCGAAAAATTAATATTAATGAATTAACTCAACAAACACAGGCTTTAATTGTCACAAAAGCTGAACTAACGGAACAAGCCCGTAAAAAAGCACCGAAAGCGACACACTTATCAGTAAAAAGTATGGTTAATCCCCAAAAATATGAAACAGTGGTTTCGCTCTTAAAAGAAAGTGCCTAGAGAGGAAGAAAACAATGGAAAATCTTACGAATATTTCAATTGAATTAAATCAACAGTTTAATACAAAAGAAGAAGCTATTCGCTTTTGCGGCGAAAAACTAGTCGAGGCAGGCTGTGTTGAGCCCGCTTATATTGAAGCAATGATTGAAAGAGACCAATTGCTATCTGTTTATATGGGGAATTTTATTGCCATTCCTCATGGAACAGAAGAAGCCAAAAAATTAGTGAAAAAATCAGGAATCTGTGTAGTGCAAGTCCCAGAGGGCGTTAATTTTGGCACCGAAGAAGATGAAAAAATTGCTACCGTATTATTTGGGATTGCCGGAGTCGGTGAAGAACATTTGCAATTAGTCCAACAAATTGCACTTTATTGTAGTGATATGGATAACGTGGTGCAACTTGCCGACGCATTAAGTAAAGAAGAAATAACAGAAAATTTAGCCATTGCTTAAAGGAGAGAATAAGAATGAACGCAGTACATTTTGGAGCAGGAAATATTGGACGCGGCTTTATCGGCGAAATTTTAGCTAAAAACGGGTTTCATATTACGTTTGTGGATGTTAATGAAACCATCATTCAAGCGTTAAAAGAACGTAAAAGTTATACAATTGAATTGGCCGATGCCTCACATCAACAAATTAACGTTGAAAATGTGACCGGGTTAAATAACATGACAGAACCAGAAAAAGTAGTAGAAGCAATTGCGGAAGCCGATTTAGTCACGACGGCAATTGGTCCTAATATTTTACCAAGAATTGCTGAATTAATTGCTCAAGGAATTGATGCACGTGCCGAAGCAAATTGTCAAAAGCCGCTGGATATTATCGCTTGTGAAAATATGATTGGTGGTTCAACCTTTTTAGCAGAAGAAGTGGCCAAATATTTGAAAAACCCAGCTTATGCTGAACAATGGATTGGTTTTCCTGATGCGGCGGTTGATCGGATTGTTCCATTACAAAAACATGAAGATCCACTTTTTGTTCAAGTTGAGCCTTTTTGTGAATGGGTCATTGATGATACCAACCGAAAAGCCAAAGAGATTCAGTTAGAAGGCGTTCATTACGTTGCTGATTTAGAGCCGTATATTGAACGAAAATTATTTAGTGTAAACACTGGCCATGCTACAGTTGCCTATACAGGGGCGTTGTTAGGCTATCAAACCATTGACGAAGCGATGCAGGACGCCTTAGTAGTAGCACAACTCAAATCAGTTTTGCAGGAAACCGGTAAACTTTTAGTGGCCAAATGGAATTTTGATGAACAAGAACATGCAGCCTATATTGAAAAAATTATTCAACGTTTCCAAAATAAATATATTTCAGATGCTATTACACGTGTAGCACGGACACCAATCAGAAAATTAGGTGCGCAAGAACGGTTTATTCGACCAATCCGTGAATTACAGGAACGCAATCTAGTGTCGCCGCATTTATTAGCAATGATTGGTATTGTTTTTAATTATCATGATCCAGAAGATGAACAAAGCCGTCAATTACAGGAAATGCTTGACCAAGAAAGCGTTGATACAGTGATCGCTGAAGTAACGGGCATTGAAGATCCAGAAACGGTTAAAAATATTAAACAAAACGTAGAACGCTATGCGCGACCACAAGTAGCATAATAACAAAATCCTTCTACCAAGATACTTCACATTTCTTAATTAAAGAAAAAAACAACCGCTCACTGATTAAAGTGTAGCGACCCCAAAAAGTTAGACTTTTTATAGAGTGGATTTTTCCACTCTATTTTTTATGCAGTTTTTTGATTGAATTGTCGAAATTCTACTGGGCTTTTCCAGTTAAGTTTTTCTTTGATTCGGTGATGATTGTAATAATAAATGTAGTTCTCAATTGCTTCTATCAATTCATTTTGACTTTGATAGATTTTTCCATAGTACACTTCTTGTTTTAGGATACTGAAGAAATTCTCCATAGGAGAATTATCTAAACAGGTTCCTTTTCGAGACATACTTTGAAAGATATTGTTGTCCTTTAATGTTTGTATATAGACATTCATTTGATAAGCCCAGCCTTGATCAGAGTGAAAGGTGCGCCGATAGGGACAATCATTTGTTTGAGAAATTGCTTCTTTCAGACCTTTCATAACTGTTTTACCATTTGGTTGAGTAGAAAGGCTATAGCTTAGAATTTCACTATTATACATATCCATAAATGGATCTAAGTATAGTTTTTTCTGACGAAAGATGCCTGCGTTATCTGCTTCAAAGTACTTAAATTCAGTTGTATCAGTTGTAATTTTTTGATGAGGAACAGAGGTTTTAAATCGGCGACGAATCAAATTTTTAGCGATTTTACCAACGATTCCTTTATAGGAATTATATTTTCTGGATTTCTTAGTAAAAGCTTTGACTTGTAACTTTAACTTTTGTATTAATCGCTGGACTTTCTTTTTATTCACTTGAAATCCACGTCGTTTCAATTCTTGGGTTATCCTTCTATAGCCATAATGTTGATGTTTTTTACGAATCGCTTGAATTTCTTCTTCAATGATTTGTGTTGAAGCTGTTCTGTCGAGGCGTTTTTGCCAGTACATGTAAGTAGATTTTGGAAACCTTAGGGTTTCCAAAATATCTTTTAATCGAAAGCGTCTTCGGAGACTGTGAATGATTCGTGCGATTCGTTCATTTTTTGTTCGTCCTCTAAACGCAGTCTCCTCAATTCTTTTAAATAGGCATTCTCAATTTTTAACATTCTATTTTCTTTTTCTAGTTTCTCTACTTGAGATCGTTCACTTGGTAGTGGTTGGGGTTCATTTCGTTTCTTTTTAGACATGGTAGGTGGACGTCCTTTCTGTTTAGAGAGTCCCTCTATACCAAACTTCTGATACGTTCTAAGCCAATTCGCAATCAATGATGGATTGTTCATTTTTAGAAGATTAGCTACTTCTTGATAGGACAACTCTGTTGTTAAATATAACTCTATCGCATCTAGCTTAAATTGAACAGAGTAATTCTTATTTTTTCGACTGCGAAGTAGGCCTTCTTCACCAAGTTCTTTATAGGCATTTATCCATTTGCTTATTTGAGAACTATCTTTAAACCCATACTTCTTTGCGAGAAACCTTAGACCTCCTTGACCAGATAAGTAGTCATGAACAAGTTTAAGTTTAAATTCAAAACTGTATTTTGCCATACAAAAAAACCTCCAAAAGTTAGATTTCTAGGTCTAACTTTTGGGGGTCGGCTCAAAGTGAGGGGTTGTTTTTTACATATTGACTAAGTGGTTTTTGATAAAGCTCTCCTTTGAAGGCACCTGTATTGAAGTATTCAGCTAATTGGTAACTAATGAATGGGCCAGTAGTGAGTCCTGATGAACCAAGTCCGCTAGCAACCACAAGGTGGGGCATTTCTGGCAAAGGACCAAAAAACGGAGCGAAATCAGATGTATAAGCACGTGTACCGACACGGTAATGCATGGGTTGCTTAAAAAGCTGATCTGCTTCTTTTAGAAATGGCGCAGTCCCAGAAGTTAGTTGTTGAAAAGCGCTAACAGTCTCTTCTAAATCCCAGGCTTGTTCATTTTCGTGGGTGGCACCTAATAAAATTTTTCCTTGATTAAAAGGAATTAAATCGGCTTCGCCATCTAACATAGCAACAGGCCATTGCTGACTGTTTGTAAAAGGGGTCTCGAAAACTAATAATTGTCCTTTTTGGGGACGAATGTCCACAGATAAATTTAAAGTAGTGAGTAATTCCTTTAAATGAGGACCAGGTGTTAAAGCGAGAAAATC
Source organism: Enterococcus faecalis (assembly GCF_029024925.1). Classification (NCBI taxonomy): domain Bacteria; kingdom Bacillati; phylum Bacillota; class Bacilli; order Lactobacillales; family Enterococcaceae; genus Enterococcus; species Enterococcus faecalis. The sequence continues at coordinate 318,304 of NZ_CP118962.1, forward strand.
AACGCTCTTTTTTTCTGAATTTGTGACAATTTCCCACCCTTGATTCAGTTGTCGAAAGTGCGCCCGTTGTGAGCAAAAAGTGACCCCTTTAGCTTCGGCGCGTTTCTGAAGATGGTTTAGATAAGCTGGTCCATCTAGGCGACCGCCGCCAGAAATAAAAAGTGAGGGAGTTTCCTTAAGTAGCGGTAAGAACTTCGCTGTTTGAACCGCTGACAACATCGTGATTTCTCCAATTTCAGGTGCAGTTTGCTTACGCTCTTCTGCCAAATGGGCTAAGTCTGCCAAAGCAGCTGCCGGACGCAAAATGACTGTCCCTGATTGACGATAAATATCCTCCGTCAGCTGAAAATCTTTGACTAGCTTTGGAAATAGGGCAGCGCCCTCTCGCGCTAATTGGTACCATTTCTTATTCCGACGTTTGGATAGCCAAGGGGAAATAATCCCGGCGCTCGCTTTAGTCGCTTGGCCGAGCCCTTCATCATAAACGGTAATATCAAATTTTTGTGGATCTAAATAATTAGCTAACGTCATTCCGATAATGCCGCCGCCAATAATGGCAATTTTTTTCATGCTTCTTCTCTCCTTCGAACAGTTGTATTGTAACACAAAAAAACCGCCTCTAGACAGAGACGATTGGGAGATAACTTGTTAACGGGTCCTTCTGTGTGTGTAAATAGAATTGCCGCCTTCTAAAACGTGAACAATTTCTTGTGCCATTTCTGCCACAGGCACAGGATCATAGCCAATAAATAAGTTCTTTAAAAAGGGGATTTTCTTAAAAAAATAAATACATTTACTAAAAAGTATGGTGCCGGTACGTTCTTGACCTACAAGTAAACTAGGATAAAAAATCACTGCTTCGGCGACTTCTTGGTGGATTAGTTCCTCCGCTGCCAATTTGGCATCCATATATTTTCTCAAAGGGAAAGGAACAGTATTGGCTGAAATAAATAAAAACTTAGCTGGCTTTTTTTGTTGTGCTAAAAAAGAGCTGATTTTTTTCACTGGCGTCAGAATTAGCCGTTGATAGGTTTTCTTTTTTCGTGGATTTTCAAATAAAATACCTACTGTATCAATGACCCAGTCAGCACGCTGGACTTGTTCTTGCCAATTCGTGTCACGAGTAACATCGGAGCATACCCACTGCACTTGGTGGCTCCAAGATGCGGAGAGCGTGGCAGGCTTTCCATGACGTGAAACACTGATGACTTGATGTTGGCGTTGGACTAAAATTTTCGCGATTTGTTGACCTAAAAAACCGCTACCGCCAAAAATAATGACTTTCATGGCAAGCCCTCACTTTCAATTGTTTCTTCTAGTGTACCTTAAATAAAAAAAGAAGCAAAAAATCTCGATTGCGCATAGTTTAGTTATAAATAACATAAAAATAACCTTTTTAGATTGTTGAAACACAAAGACCCAACAATGGTTATTTATTGTCGTGAAATAAATAAAAAAATGAACAAAAATGAAATAAATCAGACTAAAGGCCTAGAGAAATGCCCTTGTTTCTTGAATTCAAGCATGGTTAAATAGTTATAAGTGAACGACCGAGCAATTTAGTTTGTTGGGGAAAATAGACAGAATGAGGAGATGAAACGAAGAAAATGAAGAAGAAAACGATAATTATATTGGGGGCAGTTGCGGTAATTGCGGTTGGGGGCATCGTAACTGTGAATGCGTTAAATAAAAATGCACAACAAGTAGCTGTCAAGCAAGCGCCTAAAGATGACTGGGGAATTGACTATTTTGACGTTCCCGACTTGCAACAAATTTATATTAACGGTGTCATCCAACCAGAACAAATGGAAGCCTTTGCGCGTGATCAAAAAATAACAAAGGATCCAGAGATTAAGGTGAAAAACGGCGATGTCGTAGATGCAGGCACAGAATTATTTACTTATGAAGATGAGGCGGTCACAAAAGAAATTGAGGCACAACAAAATAGCTTAGCCAAATTAGAAACGAAGCGGGCGAATATCTATAATAAGTGGAATCGGGCCATTGATAAATTTAATAAAACTAAAGAAGAAGACCGCACGATGTCTGGTGATGATTTAAATGAACAATATCAAACAGAAGTCGATGCGGTAGATGAAGAGATTACCTTCACCAATGAAACCTTAGCGGATTTAGGAGCGAAGCAATATATTTCCACAAAGGCTAATTTCAAAGGTCGCGTATCAATTCCAGAAGTAAAAGATGCCAATTCACCGATTTTACGGTTAACTTCAGAAGATCTTTACTTAGCTGGGAAAGTGAATGAAAAGGACTTGACTAAAATTAGTGTTGGGCAAAAAGCTAAACTAACTTCTGTTTCCAATAATGTGGTTGTGGATGGCTCAATTTCTTACATCGATGATAATCCTCCTGAAGGCAACAGCGATGCTGCGAGTGGCAATCCAGAGGGCGGCACAACGATGTCTAGTTATAGCGTCAAAATTGCGTTGGCCAATTTAGACAAAGTCAAAAATGGCTACCATATGCAAGCAACCATTGATTTAGGCGATTTAGGGGCGATTGAGTTACCGAAAAAAGCGATTCAAAAAGAGGGTGAACAGGCCTACGTTTTAGTGAATGATTTTGGAACCATCATTCGTCGTGATGTTCAAGTCGGGCAAGAAAATGGCGACAAAATGGCGATTGAATCTGGCTTAGAATCAGCCGACCGAGTGGTTATTTCTTCAAAAAAACCAGTAAAAGTCGGTGATATTGTTGAATCAGATGCAGCGATTGCTTCTGATGAATCAGCAACCAACGAATCAATGACAGATGCGTCGAAATAGGAGGGCTTGATGGTGGAAGCAAACAATACAAATCAACCCCTCATTGAATTGCGGGACATTAACAAGTTCTATCCAGTAGGTAAGGAAAAACTACATGTTTTAAAAGAATTGAACTTGACCATCCATCAAGGAGAGTTCATTTTAATCATGGGGAAGTCCGGTAGCGGTAAGACAACGCTGATGAACATTATTGGTTTCTTGGATCGCTTAACAGACGGAAGTTATCATTTCTCAGGAACAGATGTTTCAAAATTGTCTGAAAATAAAAAATCAGCCTTTCGCAATGAATATCTAGGATTTATTTTTCAACAATTTTTCTTGATTAATTCTTTAAATGTTAGACAAAATGTTCAATTGCCCTGTGTTTATGAAGGAAAAAAAAGCCGCGCTGAGAAAAAAGCGATTGCTGAGAAGTACCTAAAAATTGTCGGTTTGGAAACAAAAGCCAAATCAAAAGTTACTGAACTTTCTGGAGGACAGCAACAAAGAGTAGCCATTGCTCGTTCCTTGGTGAATGATCCATTATTGATTATGGCTGATGAACCGACTGGGGCATTGGATAGTGAAACGGGTACAGAAATTATGGAATTATTGAAAGAATTGAATGAACAGGGCAAAACAATTGTCATGGTGACACATGATGAAGATATGAAAAAATATGCCTCACGAGTGATTCATATGAAAGATGGTCGCTTTTTGGAAGAAGAGGTGATTAGATGATTGCTAATTTATTTGTTAGTACTTTTTTAAGCTTAAAGGCGCATAAGTTGCGGGTATTTTTAACGATGGTCGGGATTATTATTGGGATTACATCAGTCGTAACGATTTCTGCTCTAGGTGAAGGGATGAAACGTCAAGTTGTGAAGGCATCCAGCGCAGTGAACGCGGATGTTTTGAAGATTCATTATACAATGTCGGATGGTAGCAGTGACAATTTTATGTCCTATGAAGAGCCAGATTATACGTTTAGCCGAGTGGACTTGAAAAAATTACAAGACATTCAAGGAATTGAAAGTATTTATCCTCAATATGGTGAATCAATGATGGGGGGCGGAGACAATTTGTTTGTACCAATGGATTATTTTGGGGCGCAGGCGAATTTATCCATTACGTCGACTAAAGGGCAGAATGATATTTTATATGGTCGTGATTTTCAACCGAACGATGCAAATACAGATGCGATTGTCTTAAATCATGATATCTTTGAAGCGCAAATTCGGCTTGATGATCCTAGCCAACTCATTGGAAAAGCTGTTTCAATTGGTGGTTATATGTACAAGGTGATTGGTATTTTAGCACCAAAAGATTTAGATAGTTTGGGTATGAACGATGATTGGGCAACTGCTATGAGTAGTTTTGTTTCTCGAGAATCATACAATAAATTAGCGAAAACAAAAGCAATTAGTGGCATCAATATTAAGGTTCGTGAGGGAGCGGACCGTGAAGCAATTTTAGGACAGGCAATCACCATTTTAAGTGAAAATCATCCTGAAGTGAAAGGAACGTTTAAAGAAAACGACCAAGACCAACAACTCCAACAACAAATGGAAGAAATGGTCACGGGTATGACAATGTTTCTGATGGCAATTACTGCAATCTCCCTATTAGTCGGGGGAATTGGCGTCATGAACATCATGTATGTGTCTGTCACGGAACGGAAACGAGAAATCGGGATTCGTCGGGCCATTGGTGCTAAACCACGAGTCATTTTATTCCAATTTTTAATGGAAGCAGCGTTTATCACATTGATTGGTGGTTTGATTGGTGTCGGCTGCGGCTACTTATTGGCAACTGTGGTCGGTGGATATATTTCGATTACGCCAATTATTACGCCGTCCATCTTTGCCATTTCAACATTGGTTTCTGTCTTCACAGGTATCTTTTTCGGGATTATTCCAGCAATTGGTGCTTCGAGGATGGATCCGATTAAAGCGATTTATAATTAAAAAGATATATTTTTGGTTTTTTCTAAACAGTTCAAATAATCTGAAATTAGATTGTTTGTTAAAAGATTGAATGATATGCTTTTGTTGTGCATGGTCACAATGGAAGCATATTGTTTTAATAGGAGGAGAGAAAATGAAAAAAACGGTTATTGGTTGGTTATGTAGAATGGACTGTAGAAGAAAGGTATCAAAGCTGTCTAGGGAATAATATAGTGAGTATAAGACAATTGTTTAAAAAAGTTCAGGCGCCAATTACATATAGAAATACAACGAAAATATGAAAAAAATAGTAGCAGGATTTCTTAGTTTGATTAGTATTGGAATAATGTTATTTGTTGTAAAAGACAAATTGATAGAAGAAAAAAAGCAATCTTTTGTTGTGCAAGAAGAAACAGATTTTTATGTATTATCAACCCAAGCGATTTATTCATTCATGTTTTCTGAAAATGACATCAAAAAACATAAGCGAAGTCGTGTGGATCTACCAGAGATTGTCCCAACAGGGTTTTCAAAAGGAAGATTACAATCCCATTATTTACTATTTTCAACAGGTGATCTTTTGAGCAGCACTAAGGATGAATTTATAGTGAGTGTTGATTTTTTTAAAGGAGAACTTTTGAAAAGAAAGACAGAAAAATATCCTTATACTGGTACGGGTTATAGCTCCAACTATTTTTATACTGTTCAAGCAGAGCGTTTATATTCTTTTGATACTGAAGGGAATCCAGTTAGTTCATACAGGTTTAATGAATCTACAACACCAGTTACGCAATTTTCAGGAACACAAAATAAGCTATATGTCGTCGCTAGTCAGGAAGCCAAAGAAAAACAACTTTATGAGAATATGTTGTTCATTTTTAAAGAAGGAGAAAATTTGACATTAACAGACGAAATATTTTTAGATACAAACCCAGAGTATGTTTATGGTTTTACTTCTTCTGTGATTGTAAATAATCAAATTTACTTGCCGATAACGGCTCATAGAAACCGAGTAAGTTATGAAAATGTGCCAGATAATCGAATTATGCAAATGGGTTTAGATGCTAAAAATCAACGTTTTATTCAATTGACAGAGAATTTTCCTAACCTAATTTACAAAAGTAGAACGTCCGAATATTTGATTATTGATCACGAGCCAAATGCATTAGGGAAAGTGGGGCTGTCAATTGTTAATCTTGCTACGGAAGAAAGTTATTTTTTAAATATTAATGGACAGTTAAAGACGGAAGAATTAGAAGAATCTATGATTTATAGTGTAAATACAACGAAAGATAATCAGTTGTTGGTTTTAGCTGGTCAGACGCTTCTCAGATATGATTTGGTGACAGGAAATTTGCTTTCGGAAACAAAAGTTCTTGAAAAAGAAGAACAAGGTATTTATATTTGGGTTAATCATTAAAAAAGAAGGACCGCCTGATAAGTTTCTCAGGCAGTCCTTTTTTTATTTCATATCACTAAGAATTTTCTGAATCAATTCTTGTTGAAACTCTTTGGTATATTGTTCGGTGAGTTTCGCTTGTTCTTCTTGGGACATTGATGGATTCGCCATCATAGCAGCCATCATTTTTTTGCCAACTGTTTCAGTCCCTTCTTTTTTGATATCAGCGGCATGTTGTTCCATATATTCACCTAATTTTTTGGCTTGATCAGCACTTAAAACTAGCCAGTCACTAGCAATGTTGAAGGTGTTTTCTTGTTTTGCAAATTGGTTATCGTTGTCAGCAAGGCCAAATAGTGTTTTGGCCCAGGACTCTTGATAGGACCATTTCGTCGTTTTTTGGACTAATGTGGCTTTTTGAGCATCTTTTTGAACTGTGTTTGTGACGTTTTCCGTTCCTGTTTTTTGTAGTTTCTTTTTATCTGGTGTGTTATATAAATAAACTTTTTCGGAACCATCGCCCAACGGCTGGTACAATAACATGTTGGGGCCATCTTTGCTTGAACTACTGCTTTTTAGTTCAAACGTTTTGTCCTGAGTAACTTCGGTCATACCAAAATGATCTTTATCGTTTAAAACGATAAGACTTAACGAAGCTAAGAACCCTAAACCAAAAATAACCATACAGAATTTATGCCAGACTTTTCGGCCAAATACATTCGTATAGGCAAAGCCTAACACGCAAAGGATTAAAAGGAAAATAATCATTATTTCATTGCACCTACTTCCTTAACAGGCATCGCTTCTTTTTTATTTAAGAAGAAAGTAATCGCCAAGCCGAGAACGCCAAAGATTGTTGCCACGAAGAAGGCTGCGTGATAACCGTTTAGTGTTGCGTTTGTTGCTTGGTCGCGATAAGTGAGTGGGGCTGTTTTTAATAAGTCCGATGCAGGTAAGCCGTCTTTGGTAACATTTGTTAAAACACTAATCAAAACAGCTGTTCCAATTGAGCTGGCTACTTGTCGGAAGGTGTTGTTTACAGCAGTTCCGTGACTTAATAAATTCATTGGTAAAGCATTCATGCCAGAAGTTGTCACAGGCATCATGACCATCGAAATACCAAACATCCGAATCGCATATAGGACAATGATATAAATAATAGGTGTTGCTTTTGTTAAGAAAGCAAACGGTAACGTTGCAGCTGTTAAAATAAACATCCCAGTAATCGCAAGACGACGGGCACCAATTTTATCAAAAATGCGACCAGTTACTGGCATCATAAGTCCCATGACTAACGCTCCTGGTAAAAGCATTAACCCTGAATGGAAGGCAGATTCGCCACGAATATTTTGGATATACAAAGGTAAAACCATTTCGGCGCCAATCATTGCCATGTTGGTTACGCCAGATAAAATGGCCGCAACAGTAAAGACTTTTGATTTAAAAACGCGTAGTTCTAAGAAAGGTTGTTCTAAATGCAATTGTCGATATGTAAAAAGACATAAAACAATCGCACCAACAATTAAGAATCCATAGACTTGCGGGCTACCCCAACCTTTATCACCAACGCTTGAGAAACCGTAAAGTAAGCTACCAAAGCCGAGAGTAGAAAGAATGACCGATAAGACATCGATACTTGGATTAGATAATTGAATGACATTTTTCATTAAAAATGAAGCTAAAATTAGGACTAAAACGACAATTGGAATGACCATCCCAAAAAGGTCACGCCATGTATAAGAATCAATAATCCAACCAGATAATGTTGGACCTAAAGCGGGTGCTAATCCGATAACAATTCCCGTTGTGCCCATGGCAGCGCCACGTTTTTCAGGCGGGAAAATTGAAAGCATAATTGTTTGTAAAAGAGGCATAGATACACCGACCCCTGCGGCTTGAACAAGACGTCCAGTCAATAACATGCCGAAGTCTTGCGCTACAAAACAGATGATGGTTCCGATTAAGAACGTTGACATCGCTGTTATGTATAATTTTTTTGAACTGAATTTGTTAATCAACCAAGCACTGATGGGAATCATAATGCCGTTCACAAGTAGGAATCCAGTGGTTAGCCACTGTACACTTGAAGCTGAGATATCAAATTCTTTCATTAATGTAGGTAAGGCCGTCGTTAAAAGCGTTTGGTTTAAAATCGTACAAAATGTTCCGATTAGTAAAACACCGACTAGTAACGACCGGTTATAAGGTTTTCCGTGAATATCCACAGGTTGTTGTGAAGTCACATATATCGCTCCTTTTTCTGTAAGTTTCAAATTAAATTGCATTAACTACTTTACAACTAATTAGAATCTTTGTCAACTTACTTGACAAAGGTGTAAAAAAAACTACAATTAAGGAAAGGATAAGGGAAAGGAAGTTAAACTAATGTGGTCAAAAATGATTCAGCGTTTGTTAAATGAAGAAAATTTGTTGATAGGAATTAGTGAACTAAGTGAAATTGCTGAAGTTTCGCCACGTCAACTTCGTTATTGGGAAGAAAAAGGGTATATTTCTTCCATTGCGAAAGACGCAAACGGTCCACGGAAATATCGGTTACATACAGTCGTCAAAGTGCATTGGATCAAGCGTTTTTTAGATGAAGGATATACGTTACAAAGTGCGGTGGAAAAAGCAGAAGAGCAGCATCGTAATGTGGGGATGACGAAAAAAATCTTTAGTCAAATGTTTCATGGTATCTCAGAAGTTTGTCCCAATTACGTAGCGATTGATTTGGGCGATTTCGATGAAGAACAAAAATTATATGTTGTATTTAATGAAACCACAGAAGTCAGTGAGTATCTTTTAATTCCTAAGGATGCAGATGTTTCTGATGAGTTAAAGAAAAGAAAATAAGAATGAAATAGGACTGGGAGAAAGACCTGAAGTGAAAGTAAAACGTTACTGAATGAATCTTCGAGTTCTTTTTTTCTTGCAATTTCTTTATTTTTCTATATAATTTCTTATATGGAAAAGGAGGGTTTCGATGAAAGAAACAAAACCTTACGGAACAGTCTTGTTAAAAGCGGCTAAAATCATGGACTGTCTAAGTTTACAACCCGATCAAACCTTACAGGAAATTGCAAAGAATACCGAAATGACGGCATCAACGGCAATCAAAATTTTAGAAACCTTAACATTAATTGGCTATGTTCAAAAAGACACGAACAAGACGTACCGCTTAGGAACAAAATTGATTCGCTATGCGAATCAAAGTGTGGAGCAAATCGATTTAGCTGAAATTGCGGTACCTTATTTAGAAAATCTTCAAAATACGGTCGATGAAACCATTCATTTAGGGATTTTAAATAATAATGAAATTCTGTATATCAATAAATTAGAACCGAAAAATCAAACGATTCGCATGTCCTCGAAAGTGGGAATTACTCGACCTTTGTATAATTCGGCCATGGGTAAAGCCGTTTTAGCAGAATTTTCGGAAGAACAAGTGCAACAATATTTAGACACGCAGACATTAATTCCCTATACCGAAAATACGATTACCAATCCCTTGCGTTTGAAAAAAGAATTAAAACAAGTGCAACAAACGGGGGTTGCTTACGATGATGAAGAAATTGAACAAGATATTTTCTGTAGCGGAGTATCTTTAATGAAAGATGGCGAAATTGCGGGTGCTTTTAGTGTAAGCATGCCGAAATATCGTTTGACAGAGGAAAATAAAACGACGATTAATCAAGCCCTTTTGGCAACAAAAGCAGCGATTGAAGCGAAATTATAGTAGAAAAAGAAAGACAAACAAAAGTCGATTGGGATTTTTGTTTGTCTTTCTTTTTTTATTTTTGTAAAAACGTTTGCATTTTCTTTTTTTATCTGTATAATGAAGTTGTGAATTTCTTTATAATAAATATATATTTCTAAATAAGAAATGAGGGAGTCTGTTGAAGCGAGTATCAATTTTACAAAAATTAGAAAATGCTGGCGTGATTGCTGTGGTTCGCGGAAAGACAAAAGAGGAAGCGCTAAAAGCTAGTCAAGCCATTGTAGCAGGCGGTATGCGGGGGATTGAGTTAACCTTTACTGTTCCTCAAGCAACAGAAGTGATTCAGGAATTAGTTGCGTTATACCAAGAGAATCCTGACGTAGTCATTGGTGCGGGGACAGTTTTGGATGCTACGACTGCTCGTTTAGCTATTGTAGCAGGGGCTGAATATATTGTGAGTCCAAGCTTCGATGAAGAAACCGCTAAAATTTGCAATTTATATCAAGTTCCTTACTTGCCAGGCTGTATGACCATCACAGAAATGAAAGAAGCACTGAAAAGCGGAGCAGATATTATTAAACTATTTCCGGGAAGTGTTTATGGACCGAGTGTTATTTCGGCATTTAAAGCGCCATTGCCTCAGTTAAATATTATGCCAACGGGTGGTGTCAGTTTGGAAAATATGGCCGAGTGGTTTGACGCAGGTGTGACGGCCGTCGGTGTTGGTGGCAATCTGTTAGCGCCAGCAGCAACTGGGGATTTTGAAAAAGTTCGTGAGGTTGCCCAAGACTATATGGAAAAATTCCAAGCAATCAAAGGGGTGTAGGCACATGGGGAAAGTCGTAACATTGGGAGAAATCATGTTGCGTTTGTCCACGCCTGTCGGAATACGCGTAGCACAAACAGAAAATTTCGCTGTACATTACGGCGGTGGTGAAGCGAATGTAGCGATTTCGTTAGCGAACTATGGCCACCAAGTGACTTTTGCTAGTAAAGTGCCCGATAATTCATTAGGAGAAGCCGCCAAAAAGCATTTAAGTCGTTATGGGGTTTCAACGGAATTTGTACGAACTGGCGGAACACGTCTAGGAACGTATTATTTGGAAACTGGTACAGGAGAACGAGCAGCCAGTGTTGTCTATGATCGCGCCTATTCAAGCTTTGCTCAAATCGAAGAAATGGAATGGGACTTACATGAGCTGTTTTCAGGAGTAGAGATCTTTCATATTTCAGGAATTACAGCGGCGTTATCAAAAACGTGGCAAAGTATGACGGTTGCGCTAGTTAAAGCAGCGAAGCAAGCAGGGTGCCAAGTAAGTTTTGACATTAATTATCGAGGGAAACTTTGGTCCCAGAAAGAAGCGAGCGTGGCATTGAAGTCCATTCTTCCATTTGTTGATATTTGTTCAGCTGGGGTATTAGATGCTCGTTATTTATTGGAGATTCCAGAACCAGAGGAAGAACTTGAAGACGCATTAACGTGGTACTACCGAAAAATGCAAGAACGTTATCCCAACATTCAAGTATTTTATTCAACCAAACGTCAAGTTCATTCAGCGACAGATAATGAATTAATCGGAACGCTATGGTACAAAGGTGCGTATTATACGTCCAAATGTCATCGATTACAACCGATTGTTGACCGTGTCGGTGCCGGTGATGCGTTTGCTGGTGGGGTTTTACATGGCATATTAGCTGCCTATGATCCACAAACCTGCATTGATTTTGCGACAGCGGCTAGTGCGTTAAAACATACTGTCCATGGTGATTGTAATCAATTTAGTCAAAAAGAAGTCCTTGCTTTTTTGGCAACGGGCTCAGGAAAAATAAATAGATAGGAGATTTTAGTTATGCAAAATATGGAAACACTTTATACACATAGTCCGGCGGATATCCGTCACTATTCAACAGAACAATTGAGAGATGAATTTTTAGTAGAGAAAGTTTTTATTCCAGGTGCAATCAGCTTAACCTACACACATAATGATCGGATGATTTTTGGTGGTGTGACACCGACCACAGAAGAATTAGAAATTATTTTGGACAAAGAATTAGGGGTTGACTATTTCTTAGAACGCCGTGAACTAGGGGTTATTAATATTGGGGGACCAGGCTTTATTGAAATTGATGGCGCCAAAGAAACAATGAAAAAACAAGATGGCTATTATATTGGGAAAGAAACAAAACATGTTCGTTTTTCTTCAGAAAACCCTGATAATCCAGCGAAATTTTACATTAGTTGTGTGCCAGCACATCATAAATATCCCAACGTAAAAATTAGTATTGATGAAATTACCCCAATGGAAACGGGTGATCCATTAACATTGAACCAACGTAAAATTTACCAATACATTCATCCGAACGTTTGTGAAAGTTGCCAGTTACAAATGGGCTACACCATTTTAGAACCAGGTAGCGCTTGGAATACAATGCCTTGTCATACACATGAACGTCGTATGGAAGCGTATGTTTATTTTGATATGGAAGAAGATACGCGGATTTTCCACATGATGGGTAAACCAGACGAAACGAAACATTTAGTAATGAGTAATGAACAAGCAGCTATTTCACCAAGCTGGTCAATTCATTCTGGGGTTGGTACAAGTAATTATTCCTTTATTTGGGCCATGTGCGGAGAAAATATTACGTACACAGACATGGATATGGTTGCAATGGATCAATTAAAATAAACCAAAGAAAGAGGAGAAAACATGGAATTTAAAATGAATGATTTTCAATTAGATGGAAAAGTAGCGTTAATTACAGGTGCTGTTTATGGGATTGGCTTTGAGATTGCGAAATCCCTAGCTGAAGCAGGAGCAACAATTGTTTTTAATAACTTATCTCCTGAATCAGTTGAACAAGGCTTGGAAAATTATCGGGCCGCAGGGATTGAAGCACGTGGTTATGTGTGTGATGTCACTGATGAAGAGCAAGTTCAAGCGATGGTCGCTCAGATTAAAGAAGAAGTCGGCTCTATTGATATTTTAGTCAATAATGCGGGAATTATTAAACGAATTCCAATGGTGGATATGTCAGCAGAAGAGTTCCGTCAAGTGATTGATGTTGACTTGAATGCGCCATTTATTATGGCAAAAGCGGTTATTCCAGATATGATTGAAAAGGGTCATGGCAAAATTATCAATATCTGTTCAATGATGAGTGAACTAGGTCGTGAAACAGTTAGTGCGTACGCGGCAGCAAAAGGCGGACTAAAAATGTTAACGAAAAATATTGCTTCTGAATATGGACAATATAATATTCAATGTAATGGGATTGGACCTGGCTACATTGAAACGCCACAGACGGCGCCATTAAGAGAACCAGGGCATCCATTTAACGAATTCATCTTGGGACGAACACCTGCTAATCGTTGGGGCACACCAGCAGACTTAGCTGGCCCAGCAGTTTTCTTAGCATCTAACGCTTCTGACTTTGTTAACGGACATATCTTATATGTCGATGGTGGAATTTTAGCTTATATTGGAAAACAACCATAAATAAGTAACAAAAAGCGGACATACCTAAAAAGGATGTCCGTTTTTTGTTATTTACTCATTGATTGAATTGGTAAAAACCGTATCTAATTTTTAAAAAAAGTCAATTTTTGACAGTAATTCGTCAAGATTAACTATATAATTTGCTAACATTCCTTGCTAAACTAAAATTACAAAAAAATGAAAGCGTTTCATTTGCGCTAGTGGGATGGAAAAGGAGTTTTGATTGCCGATGATTATTAAACAGGAACAATTCATACCAAAAGATACAGTAGAAACAACGATTGACTTATTAATTAGAAATTTAACAACGATTAAAGATAACACAGGTGAATTTCTGTTAGATTTTGATGGTTTAAAAGTTGATGACAAAAGTTGGACGATTTGGAACTGGCCGCAAGGCGTTGGGTTGTATGGTATATATAAGAATTATCGAAATACTAAAAGTGAAAAAGCTTTACAAGTAGTTAACGACTGGTTTGAAGGTCGGATGCAAGAAGGCGCGCCGCCTAAGAATGTGAATACGATGGCTCCGCTTTTAACAATGGCTTATCTATATGAAGACACTAAAGACTCTAAATATATACCTTACTTAGAGCAATGGGCGGAATGGGTGATGGAAGAAATGCCCCGAACGAATGAAGGGGGCTTGCAACATGCGACATATGGACCAGAAAATAAAAATCAATTATGGGATGATACATTAATGATGACTGTCTTACCTTTGGCAAAAATTGGTAAGTTGTTGAATCGACTCGATTATTTGGAAGAAGCAAAGCATCAATTTTTAATCCATATTAAATATTTACAAGATAAAAAAAGTGGTCTATGGTATCACGGTTGGACTTTTGAGGGAAATCATAACTATGCGGAAGCACTGTGGGCAAGAGGGAACTGCTGGATTACGATTGCTATTCCAGAAATTATTGAAATCTTAGAGTTGCCAAAAGGAGATAGTTTACGGGAATTTTTATTAAGTACCCTCAATGCGCAAGTGGCAGCTTTAGCGAAATACCAAGATGAATCTGGTTTATGGCATACATTAATTAATGATTCAAATTCGTATTTAGAATCTTCTGCTACAGCGGGATTCGCTTATGGGATTTTAAAAGCGGTTCATAAAAAATATATTTCTTCTGAATATGAAGAAGTGGCAAACAAAGCAATTGCTGGCTTACTAAATAAGATTGATGAAACGGGAGAAGTACAACATGTGTCAGTTGGTACAGGAATGGGTGATAATTTAGATTTTTATCGCACAATTGGAATGACAGCGATGCCTTATGGTCAATCATTAACAATCCTATGTTTGACTGAATTGCTTGTTTCTTATTGCTAGAAAAGTAAGGAGAAAAGTTCATGAAAAAAAGAAAGGTTTTATTTACAGCAGTTATGGTATTGGCAGGATTACAGTTGCTAAGTGGTTGCGGCAAAACAGAAGCTTCGGCAAATGATACGGTAGTCTTGCGCTATGCGTATGCTAGTAATAGCCAACCAGTTATCGATTCTATGAAGAAATTCGGTGAATTGGTAGAGGAAAAAACAGATGGTAAAGTTCAAATTGAATACTTTCCAGATGGTCAATTAGGGGGAGAAACAGAACTAATTGAATTAACACAAACAGGTGCAATTGATTTTGCAAAGGTCAGTGGATCAGCATTAGAAAGTTTTTCTAAAGATTATTCTGTATTTGCCATTCCGTATATTTTTGATAATGAAAAACATTTTTTTAAAGTAATGGATAATCAAGCGCTAATGCAACCAGTGTATGATTCTACAAAAAAATTAGGATTTGTTGGTTTAACTTATTATGACTCTGGTCAACGAAGTTTTTATATGAGCAAAGGGCCTGTTACATCTCCAGATGATTTGAAAGGTAAAAAAATTCGGGTCATGCAAAGTGAAACCGCCATCAAAATGGTAGAACTTTTAGGGGGTTCGCCAGTACCTATGGGTAGTTCGGAAGTATATACTTCTCTACAATCTAATCTAATCAACGGTGCAGAGAATAATGAGTTCGTTTTATATACAGCTGGCCATGGCGGTGTGGCTAAGTATTATTCTTATGATGAGCATACTCGAGTGCCAGATATTGTGATTATGAACGAGGGGACAAAAGAACGTTTGACAGCGAAACAAGAACAAGCGATTGAAGAAGCAGCAAAAGAATCGACCGCTTTTGAAAAAACGGTCTTTAAAGAAGCGGTTGAAGAAGAAAAGAAAAAAGCACAAGCAGAATATGGTGTTGTGTTCAATCAAGTAGACAGTGAACCATTCCAAAAACTTGTTCAACCGTTGCATGAATCATTCAAAAATAGCTCAGAACATGGCGAACTGTATCAGGCTATTCGACAGTTGGCGGACTAATTAAGGAGGTAATTATGAAAGGTTTTAGAAAATTTTTAAATCGACTTTTAGAAATACTTGGATCAATCATTCTTGCTGCAATGGTTTTGGTCGTTTTGTACCAAGTGTTTGCCCGGACAGTGTTAAAAAATCCTAGTACCTTAACAGAAGAATTTGTTCGCTTTGCATTGGTCTGGCTGGCGATGTTAGCTTCTGCTTATGTGGTTGGAAAAAAGGGACATTTAGCAGTAACTTTGTTAAGTGAAAAATTACAAGGGAAACAAAAACGCTTTTTAGAATTTATTGTTCAATTGTTGTTCCTACTTTTTGCAGGAGTGATTATGATATTTGGTGGTTGGAATGGTGTAGTAATTACGTTAGGACAAATTTCACCATCTTTGGCAATTCCTATGGGTTATGTCTATTTAGCCGTTCCAGTAGCAGGTGTTTTGATGTTTATTTATAGTTTGATGAATTTGCTAGAGTTATTCACGCAATCAAAAGATTCTTAATGCGTTTATAGAAGAAAAAGAATAGGAGTAAAAATATGGCTTTAGAAGCAGGCATTATCTTATTTGTAGTTTTTGCAGTCTTATTGGTAGTTGGTATGCCAATTGGTATGAGCATTGCGGCATCTTCAATTGCAACATTGTTATTAGTAATTCCTTTTGAAGCAGCTGCATTTACCTCAGCTCAAAAAATGGTCTCTAGTTTAAATAGTTTCTCTCTCGTAGCAATTCCGTTTTTTATTTTTTCTGGTGTGATTATGAATAATGGGGGAATTGCCCAAAAGTTGGTAAATTTTTCTATGTTATTTGTTGGTCGTGTTCCCGGCGCGCTAGCACATACTAATGTGTTAGGGAACGCATTATTTGGTTCGATTTCTAGCTCTGCAATTGCAGCATCGACTGCTATTGGTGGCGTACTAATTCCGCAACAAGTAAATGAGGGCTATGATCGGAAATTTGCAACGGCTGTAAATATTGCCTCTGCTCCTACAGGAATGGTTATTCCACCAAGTACAGCGTTTATTATGTATTCATTGGTGGCTGGTGGGGCCTCTATTTCTTCTTTATTTTTAGGAGGTTATTTGGTAGGTTCTTTGTGGGCGTTAGGAATTATGGTGGTAGCTTATGTTATTGCAAAACGTCATAATTATCCTACTGTGGCAAAAGCAAAAAAAGGAGAAGTCAGCAAGGTTCTGCGAGAAGCGGTTCCCAGTGTATTGTTAATTGTCATTATTATTGGCGGTATTTTGACGGGGTTATTTACAGCGATTGAAGCATCAGCAATTGCTGTCGCATACTCATTATTGATTTCAATGTTTTACTACAAAACAGTGAAAATAAACGATTTACCTAAAATGTTAAAAGAGGCTGTCTTGATGAGTGGAACCATTATGTTCTTGTTGGCAACTTCTTCAATGATGTCTTTTGCGATGGCTTTTACAGGGATACCAGAAGCAATCAGTACAGCTATTTTAGGAATCATAGACAATAAATACTTAATTCTACTATTAGTAAACGTTGTCCTATTGTTTGTGGGAATGTTTATGGATGTTGGTCCAGCTATTTTGATTTTTACGCCAATCTTTTTACCAATTGTTATGAATGTTGGGGTGGATCCAGTTCATTTTGGTTTATTTGCGATTATGAACTTGTGTGTTGGTTCAATTACACCACCTGTTGGAACAGGATTATATGTTGGTGCTAGTGTTGGGGGTGTTAAAGCTGAGCAAATGCTGAAACCACTAGTTCCATTTTATCTGGTAATCTTAGCAATTTTACTTTTAATCACATATGTACCTGAACTTGTCATGTGGTTACCAAATCTAATTTCTTAATTCAATACAAATTGTCTAACAACCCCAATTGAGCGAAATATAAGTTGTTCAATCAACTAGATTTGGTAATTTACTATAAAATATTGAGTTTAGGAGGCATAGAAATAAAAAATCTCTCTATGACATTATGTGTCATAGAGAGATTTTTTAGAAGCCACTTTTACGGTATTGACTAGGAGTTAATCCAGTTCGCTTTTTAAATAATCGACTAAAGTAGGCATAGTTTTCTAAACCAACATCTACAGCAATTTCTTTCATTGTTTGATTAGAATAGCGTAGTAAATCTTTTGAATAAGAAATTTTTTTACTAATTTGATATTTAATTGGCGGTAATCCAATGTATTTGGAGAACTCTTTGTTCAATTGATATTTATTTAAATGAAAGAGTTGAGCCAAGTCTTCTAAAGAAATTGTTTCTTTGAAATGTTGATCAATGTAAGCTTTCATTTCCAAAACCAATGATGGAATCGTTTCGTAGGTAAAGTCTTGACGATACTTTTGCAACAATAATTCGTTCAGTAATTGATGAATTAAGACGGAAGATTGGTAATCAGTTTGCGCATGTTGTAAATCTTGTAATTGTAATAATTGCTGAATGATTAAATGAATAGGATTATCTTCTGGAAGCTGATTAGTGGAGAAAACTGGTGAACCATTTTTCATAAATTCTTGGAAAAAAGCACCAGAATTTCCTCCTTCAAAATGAATCCAGTCCATTTCCCAAGGCTCTTCGCTGGTTGCTTGATAGTATTGATAATCCCGACAGTCAATAAAGAATAAATCACCTCTCTGTAAGCTGTATGTATGATAACGATAGCGTAATTCCCCAGTACCATTTAGCGTGAATTTAATTAAGTATGATGGTAAATGTGCCCGCTCCGTATAATAAGGGCGCGAGGCTTTAAACTGTCCAATTTCCTGTATGTAATAAAAAAGTGTGCGACTTTTGCTGCTAGGTGTCAAAATATGTCGCTTAGAATCGTCTGACCAAGAGTAGTCGGCTTTTTCCCAATAATCCATAAGAACCTCCTAATTACCAAGATAGTACAATTATATCTCAAAATTGTGAGAGGTGAAAGCGCTATTTTTTGTTTATGATGAATACATAAAGTTAGTCTAACGTACAAAAAAATAAAAATAGTGAAAGGATTGACAACTATCAACAAAGTGAAAAAAGAACAAGTTGAAAAACGAACCTATTTAGCGGTTGATATTGGCGCTTCTAGCGGTCGCATAATGAAAAGTCAACGCTTAGCGAATGGTCAGATAACAATAGAAGAAATTCATCGTTTTAAAAATGGTTTTCATCAAAAAGATGGGTATCAACGTTGGGATATGGCTAGTTTAGTTCATGAGTTACTGCTTGGTCTGCAAAAAGTTAAACAATTAGGTATCAAGGAATGCTTTATTGGAATTGATACTTGGGGTGTTGACTATTGTCTGCTGGATCAATCTGGACAACTTTTGGACGAACCGATTGCTTATCGAGATGGACGGACAGAAGCAGCTGTAACAAATTTTTCAAAAGGCTATTCATTAGAAAAATTGTACCAACAAACGGGGATTCAAGTTCAACCTTTTAATACCATTTTTCAGTTATTTGTAGAGGAAAAGGAACGTTTGGCTGCAGCCAGCCAATTGTTGTTAATCCCTGATTACTTAGGTTATGTCTTTACTGGAAAAGCAGTCATCGAAGCCACCAACGCCTCCACCACGCAACTGTTGAATGCTGGAATGAAACAATGGGAAAGTGAATTACTGGATTTCCTAGGAATTGATGAAACACTATTTCCAACATTAGTAGAGCCAGGCACGATTTTAGGCGACCTGCAAACAGCGGCTTTTCCAGACTATGATTTACCAAATGCAACGTTGATTACGATAGCTAGTCATGATACAGCTTCAGCAATTTTAGGTACGCCAGGCATTGGCGATGACTGGGCGTACATTAGCAGTGGTACTTGGTCTTTATTAGGCATTGAAACGACTGTTACAACAATTTCTGCTGAAGCTTTCCAAGAAAATTACACGAATGAATGGGGCGCCCAGAACACAATTCGTTTCTTAAAAAATATTATGGGTATGTGGCTAATTCAAGAAGTGGCACGGCACCAAAACTACCAATATAGCTATGCTGAATTGGCCGCCTTAGCTGAAAAAGAACCAGCATTTCAACAATTTATTGATGTAAATGATCCTCGTTTTTTAAATCCGGGAAATATGATTACTGAATTACAAGCCTATTGCCGTGAAACACAACAAACAGTTCCTGAAAGCCCTGGTGAACTCGCTCGTTGTATTTATGATAATTTAGCATTGTGTTACAGCGTAGAACTAGAAAAATTAGCTCAATTAACAGGAATCGAACGGAAAATTACAACTTTACATGTTGTCGGTGGTGGTTCCAATAATCGTTTATTGAACCAGCTAACTGCTGATGTTGCTAATGTTACAGTGAAAGCGGGACCTGGGGAAGCAACTGCTTTAGGTAATCTTTTGATGCAGATGATTGCAACAGGTGAACTTAAAGATATTCCAGCAGCTCGTACTTGTATCCAAACATCTTTTCCCACGGAAATCTATCAAGCAAATCCAATTGATTCAACAATAAAAAATCGCTATCAAGCATTTATGAAAAGGAGCTCATTATGACAACCATTACACAAAAATATGAAGAAGCGAAAGAAAAATATGCTAGTATTGACGTAGATACCGAAGCTGTATTGGAAAAAATGGCTGATGTCAAAATTTCAATGCATGTGTGGCAAGGAGATGATGTGAGAGGCTTCTTAAGTGAGGATGAACTTTCTGGCGGTATTTCAGTTACAGGGAATTATCCAGGCGTTGCTCGAAGTCCCCAGCAACTACGTCAAGATTTAGAAAAAGCGTTTTCTTTAATTCCAGGAAAACACAAATTGAATTTGCATGCTATTTATTTAGACACAGAGGAAAGGGTGGATTTAAACGAACTGGAACCAAAGCATTTTGAACCATGGGTGACTTGGGCAAAAGAAAATGGCTTAGGATTGGACTTTAATCCAACCTTTTTCTCGCATCCAATGTACCGCGATGGCTTTACTTTAGCTCATCCGAATCCGCAAGTTCGAGACTTTTGGATTGAGCATGGGAAACGTTCACGAAGAATTGCTGAATATTTTGGAAGAGAATTAGGACAAGTAGCTGTCAATAACTTTTGGGTGCCAGATGGCTTTAAAGATAACCCAGTTGATCGTTTAACGCCGAGAAAGCGGCTAATGGCTTCGCTAGATGAAATTTTTTCAGAGGAAATTGATCCAGCTTATACAGTTGATGCAGTGGAAAGTAAGCTCTTTGGGATTGGTTCAGAAGCCTATACAGTTGGGTCTCATGAATTTTATATGGGCTACGGTTTAACGCGGAATAAATTAATTTGTTTAGATGCTGGTCATTTTCATCCAACAGAAGTGATTTCTAATAAGTTATCTTCATTATCCTTATTTGGCGAAGGAATGCTATTACATGTCAGTCGTCCAGTTCGCTGGGATAGTGACCACGTTGTCATTATGGATGATGAATTGCAAGAAATTGCCAAGGAGTTAGTTCGCAATGATTTATTAGGAAAAACACACGTGGGCTTAGATTTCTTTGATGCCACAATCAATCGTGTTGCCGCTTGGGTGATTGGCACCCGCAATACACAAAAAGCGTTAATGAAAGCGATGCTTGAGCCAACAAACGTCTTAAAAGAAGCTGAATTGATAGGAGATTTTACCACACGTTTAGCCTTAACGGAAGAGTTAAAAGACTTTCCATTTGCCGATATCTGGAACTACTACTGTCAAGAAAATCACGTACCTATCGGCTTAGATTGGTTAACGGATGTTCAAGAATACGAAAAAGTGATTTTACCAACTCGTCAATTGCCAACAGGTAAAGATAGTTGTCGTTTTTCATAAAATTAACAAACGAGAGGAACTTATAAAATGAAAAAAATGAACGTGTTACAAGCACCATTTGTGGAAGAAATGGTCAAAACGACCAAAAATTTATATCGTTTAGGTTGGGATGAACGAAATGGCGGAAATATTTCGTATTTATTAAAAGAGGAGGAGATTTTACCTTTTCTAAATCCAACACAAGTGCTCCGAAAGATTCCAATGAAATTTGATGCAACGAAATTAGCAGGAAAATATTTTATCGTGACAGGCTCAGGAAAATATTTTAAAAATGTCTGTGATGCACCAAGCGAAAACTTAGGGATCTTACGAGTTAGTGAAAATGGCCAGGAATTAGAACTATTGTGGGGCTTAGAAGATGAAGCTGTGCCAACGAGTGAATTACCTAGCCATTTTATGAGCCATATTGCTCGTTTAGCTGTTGATCCAGAAAATCGCATTGTCATGCATAATCATGCGAGTCATTTATTAGCAATGAGTTTTACTCACGAATTAGATGAAAAAGTCTTTACTAGAACATTATGGCAAATGTGTACCGAATGTTTAGTAGTATTTCCAGACGGTGTTGGTATTATTCCATGGTTGGTTCCTGGAACGAATGAAATTGGTGTAGCAACGGCTGAAAAAATGAAAGAATCTCGTTTGGTTTTATGGCCGCAACATGGTATTTATGGTACTGGCCGTGATATGGATGAAGTATTTGGTTTAATTGAAACTGCTGAAAAAGCCGCTGAAGTGTACACTTATGTTTGTGCGCAAGGAGGCGTTCGCCAAACAATTTCAGATGCAGATTTATGGCGCTTAGCAGAAGCGTTTGGTGTGACACCGAAAGTTGGCTATTTGGAAGAGAAAGTATCAAAACGGAGAAAGCTATGATAAAAAAAGCCTTTTGTATGCAAGTATATCCTGATCAACATGCCGAATATCAACGACGTCATGAGAAGTTATGGCCAGAAATGCGTCAAATGCTGAAAGAACATGGGGTAATTAAGTATCAAATTTTTTTAAATACTGAAACCAGTACACTTTTTGGTTATTTAGAAATAGAAGATGAAGCTCGCTGGGAGCAAATAGCACTGACACCAATCAATCAAAAATGGTGGAACTATATGGAAGATATTATGGAAACAAATCCTGATTGCTCGCCAGTGACGGCTGAATTAAAAAAAGTTTTTGAACTATAATTTAAAATAGAACAGTTTGTTATAGTGAATCGTATGATTGTACACAAAACAACTTACTTGAGTAGAGTTGATTTCAAGGGATTGTTCTAGAACTTACAAAGAAAGCCTTTGTGGTAACGGCTGTTCCAGAAAGAAATAAATTGTACCAACATTAGCTGTAACTGTTTATTCAAAAAATAGTTAACTTCTAAAAAAAGAGGTGAATCTTGTTGAAGAGTGTAAAAGAAATCCGGAAATCACAAGTAAATAGTATGATTTCAGATCAATATGAGATCTTTCATGTAAAAGATATGGTCAGTCCAGAAAAAACCATCTATCATTACCACGATTTTTATGAAGTCCATTGTACGTTAAAAGGGGTAGCAACGTTCTTTTTAGATGGACATCAATTTGATGTTGAAGCAGGGACCGTTTTACTCATTCATTATCATGATTTACATCGAATTATTAAGCAGAGTACTGATAATTTTGAACGGATGTATATTTTTTTAACACCTGATTTTTTACAACAACGATCTAGTAAACGGACAAACTTGTCTGCTTGTTTTCAACATTTTGGTCAGCGTCGTAGTAAAGTTATCAAAGTGGATGTAGCAAAATTAGCAAACTACTTGACCCCGTTAGATCATTCTCCTTTGCCAGAAGAATATGGTGCGGATGTTCGTTATGAACAACAACTGTTAGACTTTTTAATTTACTTAAATCAATTAGTTCTGAAAGAAGAGAATGAGAGCCAACCAAAACAAATGATTGAAAATGAACGAATTGAAGCAATGATTACCTACATTTCTCAAAATTTGGATCAACCATTAACCTTAGAACAGATGGAAAAAAATTTTTTTGTGACTAAGTATTATGTAACGCGGGAATTTAAGAAACATACAGGATTTACTTTCCATCAATTTGTGCTGAAAAAGAAACTACTTTACGCTAAACAGTTATTAAAAGAATATCGCAGTGCTAGTGATGTTTACCTGAAATGTGGATTTAAATCATATCCACACTTTTTGAAATCTTTTAAAAAAGAGTTTAATATGACACCGAAAGAATTTTTGGTGAAACATAAGAATAATCAGATCATTCATTTTGATCATTACGAAGAATCTATCAAGAAAGTGAGGCTTGAATAAAATGTTGACACTTGCAGTACGTGCCCATGATGTTGGCACCAAAATATCTCCTGTGGAATTGGCTAAAAAAATTGCTGAAACGAACATAACTTCAATTCAATTTGCCTTAGGTATTTCTTATCCAGAATATGCAAGTGCTGCTGTTCTATCTCCAGGACTAGGAAGCCAATTGAAGAATATTTTCGAAGATGAAAAGATTACGATTAGTGTCCTAAGTTGTTATATTAATCTGATTCATCCAGATTTAGAAGAGCGAGAAAAACGACTTCATCAATTTGAAACATACATTCGTTACGCTTCAATGTTTGGGGCAAAAATCGTTGCAACTGAAACAGGCAGTATATATGAAACGATTTATTACACTGAAGATAATTATACAGAAGAAGCCTACGAAGAAGTTTTATTTTCTGTTAGAAGATTATGTCGAGAAGCTGAAAAGTATGGGATAATTGTTGGGATTGAACCAGGAATCAATCATCCAATTCATACAATTGAAAAAATGCAACGATTGATTGACGAGGTTGCTTCAACTAATTTAGGCATTATTTTGGATCCTACCAACTTAATTCGAGTGGATATAGATAAAACGTATTTGGAAATAGTAGAAGAAGCGTTTGAGTGTTTTGGTGAAAAAATCGTTGCTTTTCATTTGAAAGATTTCATTATAAGAAATCAGCAGATATTTCCGGTAGCCATTGGCGAAGGGCAGGTACCTCTTAAAGAAACCATTCAATTTCTGAATAAACATAAGCCCGGACTGTTCACTATTTTTGAGGAAACACCATTTGAAAAAATAGCAAGTGCCTATCAAAAAGTTTCGCAATATCATTCTATTTAGATAAAAATGTACAACAAAAACATCTCGATTTTTTGAGATGTTTTTCGTTGCTTAATAAGACAAAATATAAAATATACTTGCCTTAAAAACTCACATAAAAGAAAGAAGCAATCGCCACAGCAAATGAAATAATAGCAAACACTAAACTACTCCATAGTCCTAACAGAATAAATGGTGAGGTTCTTTTGCCGCCCTCTTTCTTTAAGTAGGAAAATGTCCGTCCAGTAACAATGAATTGCCAGATACTAATCAATAAAAAAATACCGCCAATTAAGTAACGCATGTCCTCGTCCTCCTTCTACTTAGTATACCACTTGATGAAAACGTTATCAAAACGCTGTATAAAAAAGTTGCCTTTCAAAAAAGAGAAAGGCAACTTTTTTGACGGTTTAACGGACGTCACCCATTAAGTTTTGGATTGGTTTTTTCACAATGAATAAGAGAATCCCGGCAACGACAGCTACAAGTCCGACAATCCCAAAATATGCTGACTCTGTTCCAGGTGTATAGAAACGAGCAATTTGAGCGTTAATGGCTTGTGAAGCGGCATCTGCTAATAACCAAATAGCAACGGTTTGAGCTTCGAAAGCTTTCGGTGCTAATTTTGTAGTAATCGATAAGCCAACGGGAGATAAACACATTTCTCCGACAATCATAATGAAGAAACTAAAGAATAACCAAAGTGGACTCACCCGTCCTTCGGTACCATAAAGTAGACCTGGCAACATTAATAAGACGAAGGAAAGACCAGCAAAGACTAGCCCTAGTGAAAACTTCACAACTGTTGATGGTTGACGTTTACCTAGTTTTGTCCATAATGTAACAAAAATAGGGGTCAAAATAACTACGAATACAGGATTTAATGATTGGAACCAGCTAGCGGCAATCGGGAAGCCAAACAAACTCGTTTGCGTCCGTTCATTTGCAAATAGAGCAAGAATAGACGAACCTTGTTCTTCCAATGACCAGAAAACAATTGCTGCTAAGAATAATGGCAAGTAAGCCAGAACTTTTGGTTTTTCTTCAGCAGTGACATCTTTAGACGTTAACATTTTGCTGAAATAATAAACTGGTAACAGGATTCCTAACACGCTGATGGTATTAATAAAGAAATCAATTGTTAAATGTCCTGTGACATAGGCGCCACCAAAAATAAGTAAAGCAACGACAATTGCCAACATAAATGCTTTAGCAAATTTCTTTTGCTCTTCTTTAGACATTGGATTAGTTGGGGCCTGACCAATTCCAGCCAGAGATTTACGTCCTTGGAAATAATATTGTAGTAGCCCGAAGAACATCCCTACTGCGGCAACTGAAAAGCCTAAATGATAATTATATTCTTGTCCTAAAGTTCCGACAACAAGGGGAGCGATTAAGGCTCCGATATTAATCCCCATGTAAAAAATGGAGAAGCCTGCATCTCTACGTAAGTCAGTTTTTGAATAAAGATGGCCAACCATCCCTGAAACGTTTGGTTTTAACATCCCAGTCCCGAACACAATCAACATAATAGAAACGAATAAGGCGGGGACACCAAATGGGGTAGCGAGAACAATATGTCCAGCAATGATTAACAAACCACCAATAAAAACAGTTTTCCTTGAACCTAAGACACGGTCAGAGACCCAACCGCCAATGATACTGGACATGAAAACCATTGATCCATAAATGGACATGATGGCTAAGGCAGTTGCTTTGGGGAGACCTAAACCGCCATTGGCTACGGTATCGTAAATATAATACATTAGAATAGCACGCATGCCGTAGTAACTGAAACGTTCCCACATTTCTGTGAAGAACAGTGTTGCTAGTCCTTTCGGTTGTCCCAGAAAGGATTTGTCTAATTTCTCAAGTTGTTCTTTGTCACTCATAGATAAAACTCCAATTCTTATAATATTCAGAATATTTGATAATAAAATGACTTAAATGTAGATTCATATATTTTATTACTCATAGATTGGAAAATAGAAAGAAAAAAAACTGATTATGTTTTTAAATAACAAGCGTTCGAGCGATTGTTTGTTTTTTATTCGTGAATTATGATGAAAATGAATATTTATTCTGCTTTATTTTCAATAATTTGTTTTCACAGTCGTTTTAGCTGTTCTTTTTTTGAATAAGATTAAAATGAATAAATAACAAGCAAAATATAAGATTTTTTTGTTTAACTCTTTTTGTTTCAATAGGAAGTGCTTAGTGTTTTTTCAGAATCGAAAAATGAATACGACAAAAAATTTATCTATATATATAGAAGGAAAAATAAAAGTAGTGAATGATAAAAAAATTCAAAGAAAACACTTGTTCTTTTTAGGCGTGAGTTTTTGAAAAAAACATTCTCATGTCTAGTATCTTTAACATTTTGTTACTTTTTGACTGAAACGAATGTAAAAAAACCGACATTTAATGGCTAATCAAGGGTTAGAAAACGGTTTCTCAAAAATAAAATCCTGTTTTTTTAACTTTTTTTCGCAAAATATAAACAGGATAATATCAAGCTTCCAGCAGCTTTTTATTACAAAATGTAACAAAACCGACATTCTAGTAATAAATTGTCACGAGATATTCACCTACGGCCGGCCATTCGATGATAAAGTATGTGAAGTCGTTTCGATAAAGCGAAGCAGACGTGGTTGTTGCCGAGAGCTAAGAGCAACAATCAAATATTTTTAATTACAAAGGAGAAACATACATGAAATCAATCAAAACGATTTTACTTGGAACAACTTTGGCCGCAGGTTTAGGATTATTCTTAGGAACAGACGCAAACGCAGAAAGCTTATATACAGTTAAAGCAGGAGATACTTTATCAACAATTTCTCATCAATTTGCAGGAGACAATAGCTTAATTCAAAAAATTGCTTCTGATAACAAATTGCCAAACCTTGATTTAATTTTTGAAGGAGAACAATTAGTTATTCGTTCAGAAAAAGAAGTTGCTAATACTCCAGCACCAGCTGTAGAAGTTGCACCAGTTCAACAAGTAGTTGAACAACCTGTTGCACAACCAGTACAACAAGAAGTACAACAACCTGTTGCTCAAGAAGTAGCGCAACCAGCAGCACCTGCCGCAAGCAGTGATGCAAAAGAGTGGATTGCACAACGTGAATCTAGTGGTTCTTACGATGCAACAAACGGTCAGTATATCGGTCGTTACCAATTATCTGCCTCTTATTTAAATGGTGACTATTCACCTGCCAACCAAGAACGCGTGGCAGATCAGTACGTAGCAGGTCGCTATGGTTCATGGGATGCAGCTAAATCATTCTGGTTAGCAAATGGTTGGTACTAAAATTAAATAAACGAAGTAATCTAATTACTTATTAAAAACCATAAACAAAAAAACAGTAACCTGTAAAGATTACTGTTTTTTTTGTCGATTTGTTAAGGTACAACGCCCCACGCTCGTCAATTGGTGGTCTGCGTTATATATTTTTGCTTCCCAAACTTGAAGGGTCTTTCCCGAGTGATCGGGTGTCGCAATCACGGTAAGGCTACCATCATGGACACTACGAAGATGATTTACTTGTAAGTCTATGCCGACAGCAAAAGTGTTTTCAGGAACGTTTTCGTTCGCACCTAAACTACAGGCAGTTTCAATTAAGACGCCGTTTAAGCCCCCGTGGACAAGGCCATAGGGTTGTTTATGCACGTCTTTTACCGTTAAAGTAAGCTGACATTTCTCAGCAGAAACCTGTTGAATCGTGATGCCTAAATACTCTAAAAGATGAATAGTAATCAGTCCTTTCTAATAAAAGAGAGAATAAAAGGTTTTTTATTTATTATACAGGAATGAAGAAAATTTGAAATAGCCATGTTTTTTCTTAAAATTCAAGCGACTTTTTCTCTAAAGTGCCGATTCTTGTGTATAATAGAAAAGATGAGATTAATGAAGGAGGTTTCCTAATGAGAAACTGGACAACAATTAAAGAATATGATGAAATTTTATTTGAGCAAGCAGGCAAAGTAGCAAAAATTACTATCAACCGCCCGCATGTTCACAACGCATTCACACCAAAAACAGTCATGGAAATGATTGATGCATTCAACATTAGTCGTGATAAAGAAGATGTCGGGGTTATTATTTTAACAGGCGCAGGTGACCAAGCATTCTGTTCTGGTGGCGATCAAAAAGTTCGAGGTAATGGTGGGTACGTTGGCGAAGACAACATTCCACGTTTAAATGTGTTAGATTTACAACGGTTAATCCGTGTCATTCCCAAACCAGTAATCGCAATGGTGAAAGGCTGGTCCATTGGCGGCGGCAATGTTTTACAATTAGTTTGTGATTTAACAATTGCGGCTGAAAATGCTAAGTTTGGGCAAACAGGACCAAATGTCGGTAGCTTTGATGGTGGATACGGCTCAGGTTACTTGGCGCGCGTTATCGGCCATAAAAAAGCGAAAGAAGTTTGGTTTATGTGTAAACAGTATTCTGCTCAAGAAGCTTTAGATATGGGCTGGATTAATACAGTTGTTCCATTGGATCAAGTAGAAGATGTGACAATGGGGTGGGCAGAAGAAATGTTAACCAAAAGCCCGATTGCTTTACGGATGATTAAAGCCTCTTTAAATGCCGATACAGATGGCTTGGCTGGTGTGCAACAATTAGCTGGTGATGCGACACTTCTTTACTATACAATGGCTGAAGCACAAGAAGGCCGAGATGCATTTAAAGAAAAACGGACACCAGATTTCGATCAATTCCCTAAATTCCCATAAACCAATGACTTGGTTAAATAAACAAGTACAAAAACGTCCCGATCATCCTGCTTTTTATTTTCAGGATGAATCTTGGACGTTTTTAGAAGTGCAACAAGAAGTCAGCCATTGGGTAGCCACATATCAACAGGTGCTTGCACCAGAAGAAAAACGTGTGGCTTTATTCAGTAAGAACAGCAAAGAGTTGTATTTTTCAATTCTAGCCTTATGGGAATTGGGGAAAGAGTTATTATTTTTAAATACGCATTTGACACTTGCTGAACTGACTTTTCAGTTAAAAGATGCGCAAGTTAAAACGATTATTGGTGCGCCTGAAACGCAGGCTTTGTTAGAGGAGATTTCTTTTGTCGACGTTCAGCCAATGGTTAAAAAACAGCATAGTCTTTCACATCAGGAGTTTCAACAGCCAAGTGACTTAGAGTCGGTGGCTTCTATTATGTATACATCTGGAACTACAGGACAGCCTAAAGGGGTCTTGCAACGGTTTAAAAATCATTTGGCCAGTGCTAGAGGCACTCAAGAAAATATGGGGATTACTGCTGAAGATTGTTGGTTGTGTGCAGTCCCATTATTTCACATTAGCGGATTGTCGATTGTTGTTCGACAACTCGTCTTAGGTTGTAGTATTCGCCTTTACGATAAATTTGATGAACAGCAAGTGACACAAGATTTACAAGAAGGCCATGGAACCGTCATTTCAGTGGTTGCGACAATGTTGCAACAATTATTGTCTGTCTATCCTGAAGCTGGCTACAGAGCCAGCTTTAAAGGAATGCTATTAGGCGGCGGACCGATTGCTCCGGATAAATTAGCGCAGTGTGAGGAAAAAGGGATTCCAGTCATTCAATCTTACGGGATGACGGAAACGTGTTCGCAAGTTGTTGCCTTGAAATTTGAAGATGCGGCACTGAAAATCGGCTCTGCTGGACAACCGTTAAAAGATATGCAGATCAAAATTGTTGATGAACTAGGACAAGAACAGCCAGAAAAGCAAGTCGGGGAAATTTTACTTAAGGGACCAAACGTTGTTTCAGGTTACCTTAACCAGCGTCAACCTGAAAAATGGACAGCAGATGATTGGTTTAAAACAGGCGACATGGGCTATTTAGATGCACAAGGTTACCTGTATTTGGTTAGTCGTTTAAGTGAACTCATTATCTCTGGTGGTGAAAATATTTACCCCACTGAGGTTGAACAGGTGTTACAGGCGATAACAGGAATTAAAGCAGCGGCAGTTGTAGGAGAACCAGATGCGCAATGGGGAGCCGTCCCAGTTGCTTATGTGATTAGTGACCAAGAACTCACCTTAGCGCAAATTCAAGACCAGTGTTCACGAAAACTGGCAAAATATAAACGACCGAAACGCATTTATTTTTGTCATTCTTTCCCGCAAACAGCAAGTGGAAAGATTGCCAAACATCGTTTCATGACAGAAGAAAGAGAGGCGTTTTTAATCAGATGAAATTGCCTGATGAATTACGACAAGCCTATCAGAAGAATGCCCGTCAGTTCAGTTGGGTTTTTCCATTAGAAACAGAACAAACAGCCTTGGCAATTTTTGCCGCTGGTGAAAAGGCATACCAAGGAGAACGTTTTTTTTGGCAAACACCGAAAAAAGATTTTGCTTTGGTTGGCTTCGGATATGAAACTATCTTAAAAGGCGCAGAAACAGAAACGCATCAATTGAACAACTTTTTAAAAAAAGAGTCGGCAACTCGTTTTCAAAATATGTCTATTTCTGGTACGGGGGCCCTTCTGTTTGGCGGTTTGCCTTTTGATACAGAACAAACGCCTACTGAGGCCTGGGGAGAGTTAGGGGAAGGTTGGTTTTATCTACCAAGTATTCTATTTACTTTTTCAGGTTCACGTATTTATGGAACGCTGAACTTTTCAGGTTCTAGTGAACAAGAAGTCGAGGAACGTTGGTCGACTTTGGTGGCTCAGTTTGATCGCTTGTTAGCTACCTGTGAGGAATTGCCAGCTGTAGCGGAAACAAAGATTGACAAGGAAGAAGTTGCCGTGACTGAATGGCTACAAGCTGTCAACGAAACAGTAGCAGTCTTAAGAGAAGATGGCCCTTTAAAAAAAGTGGTTTTGGCTCGACAACTTGCTGTGAGCAGTCCTGAAAAAATTCGAAGTAACCAAGTGCTCGTTAATTTAATGGCACAACAACAAAATACGTATTTGTTTGCTTTAGAAGCCAAAGACACAAGTTTCATTGGTGCAACACCAGAACGACTTCTGTTGGGTACTAAAGAAACGTTTGCGACCGCTTGTATTGCAGGAACCATTAAAACGGGTCAAACACCAGAAGAAACGAAAGCTTTAGGAGCACAACTTTTACAAGACCGCAAAAATACCGGAGAACACCAAATTGTGGTGGAACGTTTAGCGAAAGAGTTGGCGAAGATGACGACTTCTGAAAACAGTATTCAAGCACCCATTATTTT
This sequence comes from Enterococcus faecalis, assembly GCF_029024925.1. Classification (NCBI taxonomy): domain Bacteria; kingdom Bacillati; phylum Bacillota; class Bacilli; order Lactobacillales; family Enterococcaceae; genus Enterococcus; species Enterococcus faecalis. The sequence continues at coordinate 350,074 of NZ_CP118962.1, forward strand.
GGAAAATCGAGATGTACAACATCTTTATGTGCCAATCTCGGGTCAACGTAAACCGGGAATTTCGTTCTTGGAAAGTGTGATGCAGTTACACCCAACGCCAGCTTTAGGTGGTGAGCCCAAAGAGTTGGCAGTCGAATGGATTCGACAATATGAGCCAGGGAGTCGTGGGTTATATGGTGCGCCAATCGGTTGGATTTCAGGGAATGATGATAGTGGCGAGTTCGCTGTGGCCTTGCGTTCAGGTGTCTTTGCTGGTCAGCAAGGCGTTCTTTATGCAGGTTGTGGTATTGTTGCGGATTCCCAAGCAGAGCTAGAAAGAGAAGAAACGAAAATAAAATTTCAACCGATGTTACGAGGAATTGGAGGGCAGGTTTAATGAATCATCAAGAAACAATGACCGATTATTTAACGGCCTTTATTGAAGGCTTAAAAAATAGTGGGGTTGAACAAGCAGTCATTAGTCCAGGGTCCCGTTCCACACCACTGGCTTTATTACTTCATCGGGAAACCGCAATCCAAACTTTTGTCGATGTCGATGAACGTTCCGCTGCTTTTTTTGCTTTAGGATTAAGTAAAGCGAGTCAAAAACCAGTGGTCTTACTTTGTACCTCTGGAACAGCAGCTGCAAACTATTATCCAGCAATTTGTGAAGCCAATATTAGCCATGTGCCTTTAGTCGTTTTAACAACGGATCGGCCGCATGAGTTACGTCAAGTTGGTGCTCCTCAAGCCATGGACCAATTACAAATGTATCAAAATCACGTGAAATTATTTGTTGAAATGGCTTTGCCAGAAGCAACAGAAGAGATGTTGAATTACGCCTATTGGCAAGGCGCTAAAGGAGCAGCATTCGCGCAACAAACGCCTGCAGCACCTGTTCATTTGAATTTTCCTTTGCGGGAACCATTATTACCTGACTTAGAGAGAAAAACAAAGAGTTCTCAACAAACGGCTTTATTCGCTGGTCAATCAATCCTTTCTACAGAACAAGTGCAACAGCTAGCGGATCAATGGTACCAGAAAAACGGCGTTTTGGTTGTCGGTGGCAGTCATACAGAGGAAGAAGCGGCGTTATTTATTCAATTAGCCGAAGCTTTGCAATGGCCGTTACTAGCGGATCCTTTAGCAAACATTGTGACACATGGGCAAAATAGTGAAGTTGTTATTGCACATAGTGATCTGTTTCTAAATGTGGCGACCTTGCCACAAGAACCAGAAGTGGTAGTGCGCTTTGGTTCGCTGCCAATTTCTAAAAACATCATGTTATGGTTGAAACGCTTAGCAACGACAGAGACTACTTTTTATTTTGTGGACGAAAATGGGCAATGGCAAGAGCAATTGAAAAAATCACAAACAGTTATTCAGGCAAAGGAAACCACGTTTGTAGAACAACTGCTAACGGTTGTCAAATCAACAGAAGCGACTTGGTTAGCACAATGGCTCTTGCTAGAAAAAACGGTCTCTGAAGTTCTTCTAGAAACGCTGAACGCGACAGAATTAAATGAAACAACAGCCAGCTTAGCTGTTCACCAAACAATGAAAGAGAACGGTCAGTTATTTGTATCTAATAGTATGGCTATCCGCTACTTAGATCGATTTATGGATAGTCGCCCTTATCGGATGTTTGGAAATCGCGGCATCAACGGGATTGATGGGATTGTTTCAACTGCTTTAGGAATGAGTGCCGTAGCACCGACACAGCAAAACGTTCTACTGATTGGTGATTTAGCGCTATATCATGATATGAATGGTTTATTTTTGGCTAAACGTTATCAGTTGCCGTTAACAATTGTTTTATTAAATAACAATGGTGGCGGGATTTTCTCTTTTCTATCTCAACGAACTTTACGTGAGGACGATTTCGAGCCTTTATTTGGAACACCGCTTGATTTAGATTTTTCGTTAGTTGCTGAACTTTACGGTGCTTCGTATCAAGAAGTCAAAACAATCGCGGAGCTCAAGCAAATTTTACAAACAGCGGCTGAAGAACCACAATTTCAAGTGATAGAAGTCAAAGGAAATCGCCAAGAGAATGTTCATTTGTATGAATCAATTTTAGCTGAAATTGGTAGACGAGTAGAAAGACAGGGGATTTCATGGAACGGTTAATTCGGGGGATGCAGTACCATTATCAATGGTTAACACCTTTTGATGCAAAGCGAACGACAGTAGTCTGTTTACACGGTTTCACAGGAACGTTAGCCACGTTTGCAGCCGTTTTTCCCAGTCAAACACCTTATAACGTTTTAGGCATTGATTTACCTGGGCATGGCGCGACTGCTAGTTTGGTAGCACCAGAGCGTTATACCATGAAACAGGTTTGCCATGATCTTGCTGAACTAACCGAATCGCTAAATTTGCCTTGCTTTTGTTTATTAGGCTATTCAATGGGCGCTCGAACAGCTTTAGGTTTTGCATTACATTATCCACAAAAGGTACAGCATCTTTTATTGGAAAGTGGGTCACCAGGTTTGGCCACCGTCGCAGAACGTCAGACTCGTATCTGTCAAGATCATCGTTTGGCGGAACGTCTCTTAGAGGAACCGCTGGTGGATTTTATTGATTTTTGGCAAGAATTACCGTTATTTCAAACGCAAAAAGCCTTGTCTGTGGCACAGCAAATGGCCATTCGTCAGGAACGTTTGAGCCAATCGGCCTTTGGATTGGCTAGTAGTTTGTGGTATATGGGCACAGGAGCGCAAGAGAGTTACTGGGAACGTCTAGCAGAATTGCAGCCGATTCCTACCGATTTATTGGTAGGCGGCGAAGATCAAAAATTTATTGGAATTGCGAAAAAAATGCAGGCACGTCAACCGTTGTTGAGGCTGACAATTTTTCCTGAAGCAGGACATTGTATCCATTTAGAACAACCAACGATTTTCTATGAAAAGGTGACAGCGTTATTGGAAGGAGCCGTCTGAATGAACATTCAATCAATTGAAACCTATCAGGTTCGTTTGCCTTTAAAAACGCCGTTTGTCACGAGCTATGGTCGCTTGGAAGAAAAAGCGTTTGATCTATTTGTAATAACGGATGAGCAAGGAAATCAAGGGTTTGGCGAATTAGTGGCTTTTGAGCAACCTGATTATGTGCAAGAAACGTTGGTAACCGAACGCTTCATCATCCAACAGCATTTAATTCCGTTACTTTTAACAGAAGCGCTTGAACAGCCGCAAGAGGTTTCAACAATTTTTGAAGAAGTTAAAGGGCATTGGATGGGAAAAGCTGCGTTAGAAACTGCCATCTGGGATTTATATGCCAAACGGCAACAGAAGAGTTTAACTGAATTTTTTGGACCAACGCGGAGGAAAATTCCTGTAGGGATTAGTTTAGGGATTCAAGAAGACTTACCTCAATTGCTTAAACAAGTTCAGTTAGCTGTAGAAAAAGGGTATCAACGAGTGAAGCTGAAAATTCGTCCCGGTTATGATGTGGAAGCCGTTGCTTTGATTCGTCAGCATTTTCCTAACTTGCCTTTAATGGTCGATGCAAATTCAGCGTATACATTGGCAGATTTGCCTCAATTGCAACGTTTAGATCACTATCAATTAGCGATGATTGAACAGCCTTTTGCTGCAGATGATTTTTTAGATCACGCACAATTACAAAGAGAACTGAAAACAAGAATTTGTTTGGATGAAAATATTCGTAGTCTCAAAGACTGCCAAGTGGCGTTAGCATTGGGTAGTTGCCGTAGTATCAATTTGAAGATTCCTCGTGTAGGTGGGATTCACGAGGCGTTGAAGATTGCCACATTTTGCCAAGAAAATAATTTATTGGTTTGGTTAGGTGGCATGTTTGAGTCTGGTGTTGGACGCGCATTGAATTTGCAATTTGCGTCACAGCCTACCTTTTCCTTTCCAGGTGATATTTCAGCCACGGAACGCTATTTTTATGAAGATATCATCACGGAACCTTTTATTTTAGAGCAAGGGACAATGACCGTGCCTCAGGGACTTGGTATTGGTGTTACACTTTCCCAGACGAATTTGCTAAAATACAGTCAGTATCAAAAAATCATGTAATGATAACAAAATTGCGCCTATGACTATGCAGAGAAGCATAATCTAGGCGCAATTTTTTATTTTTCTAATTGACTCGCTGCGGCTTCATCCAAGAGAACCGTTAAATTTGGATGGAGTTGAAGAATAGAGGCAGGATACGTTTCTGTGACAGGTCCTTGGAGCACTTGTTTGACCATCTGAGCTTTTTGTTCACCATTTACAATTAGGACAAGATGCTTAACTTTCATGATGCTGGCTGGCCCCATCGTAACAAAGGTCATGCCTGGCTGCATCATTTCAGGAACAAACCAAGGCTCTGAACCAGTGACGGTCACTTGGTAGGTTTCATTTTTAAAATGAGTGGTAGTGGGCATGTTCCCGCAAAAATGACCATCTGCTCCTAAGCCAATTAACATCAAATCTAAGCCGCCTGCGTCAGCAATCCGTTGTTCTTGTTGTTGAAAGTTTTCCACAGTTAATGGATGGATGTTTTGCTCGGATATTTCCGCAGGTGTCAAATACAGCGTCCGCAAATCTGTCAGAGTAATGCCTTCCTTTTGATGAGGAACGGGGATTTCATCAAAGTTATAATAATGAACATTATCAAAGTCAGATGAGTTTTTCACAATCGAGGCTAATTTTTGGTAAACAAGTGCTGGTGTTTTGCCAGCGGTAATTGATAAATTCACTCGTTTATCTTGGCTCATCGTGCTTAGAAGTAACATTTTTGCCCATTCGCTCATCGTGTCGAAATCTTGTTTAATTAAAATTTTCATACTTGCTCACTCCATTCTTTGAATAAGCTAAGTATAATTTGTGGGAACCATCCCATGTCAAGCTCTTCACAAAAAGGATTTAATTAACGGTAGGCAAAAGAAAGAGGAGCAGCCGTCAAAACGATGGCTGCCCCTCTTTTTAAAACTTAAGATAACCTACAACGAGTTAACTTTTTAGCTTTCTGTTCCACTTGCTACAATGCTAATCTAAACGTTCTTTTGACCAACACTGTTTAACAAAGAATTTTATTTTATTGTTCTTTTAACCATTTTTCTAGTTGTAAACGTTGCACTTTCATAGTAGCTGTGTGAGGGATTTCATCAAAAGCCATAATGATAGGTTCGTTTAAATGTGGTAAATCGGCTACTTGTGTCCACCAAGCGTCCCAATCCATTTCTTCCCCAGGGACAACCGCTAAAATTGGCTGAGGTTCATTTTCTTTGCCACGGACAATAATCACTTCTTCTAAGAAATCTAATGCATCCAATAAATGATCTTCAATAGCTAAATTACTGTCGATGTTTTCAATTAGATCTACTTGGCGATCTTTCAAGAATAAGTGGCCGCGTTCATCTAACATTCCGTAATCGCCGCTGTCCCACCATTCGCCGTAGACATTTTCTGCAAAGCGGGCATCTTCTTTGTAATATGTTAAGGCCCGTCCTTTTGATAAAAATTGGATATGGCCGTCCGTCATCGCAGGTAAAACTTGTCCTTTTTCATCAGTAATTCGAGCTTGTGTTAAATCCTCTAAACCAACACCCATGTCACGAGCATCTGAATCTTTTAGAGATTCTAAAGTATGCGCTCGTAAGATCATTGGCCCGCATTCACTTTGTCCATAAACTTGTAGGAAAATTGGTTCATTGGCAGCAGATGCTTTTAAGAAAGCCACCATTGTAGCGTTGTTAATTGCATCAAAAGTAGAATGATAATAATGGACACTAGCGAAAGCTTCAGGTTTTTCTTTGGCCAAACGAACCCATTGAACGAAGTTATTGGGGTGTGTTTCTACAGCGATTGGTTGATAGGTGCTGAACATTTCAGCGACTTTTTCGCTCGAAGCGTTTGCTAAAGGCATCATAGGGAAGCCCATGGCCATTAAAGAAGACACGCCAATGTTAAAACGAGAATGAACTGGCGAAATATGAAAGCCAACTAATTTCTTTTCAGCAATTTTTGTAAAAATGGTTTTTTGCCATTTTGTACGCCAACCCATAGAGTGATTGGAATGACAGATAAGTTTAGGAATACCTGTTGTTCCAGAGGTGTGGGTCATGTAGGCAATTTCGTCTTTAGTCAGTTCGTCTTGAGGAACTTCCGTGGCATCAGCTTCTAAAAGAGAAGCAACCGAAAGTTTTTTATTGGCAGAGCTGTTACGAACAGCTTGAACTTTTTCAGCAGTCACATCATCAAATAAAATATAAGGATCTTCTAAACGATCAACGAATACTTCAATTGTTTCAAAAGGTAAATGGTATGAAACCATTACAGGAACGGCTGCTAGATATGAGGCTGCAACAGCTAGTAAATACGTGTCGAATTTAGGACTTTTATAAATAATAATTTTGTCGCCTTTTTTTACACCTAAAGTGGCTAATTGATATGCCCGTTTCAAAATTTCTTGATGGCTTTCACCATAAGTTGTTTCTAAGCCAAGTGCAGGAAAAGCAGGCAAAGATTCATCAAAAATAATTGGAACAGTTGGTGTTTTTTCTGCGGCTTCTTGATAGTTTGTGTAGAGGTTTAATGGTTGATAATCAAGTAAGTGTGTCAAGGGAAAGTCTCCTTTGTAAAATAGTTTGTGTACAAATGTACAAGTTCACTTTATCCTATCATAGAATGGGTTCTTTTTCTACGTCAAAAATACAACGTTAAATGTTATTTTTTATTATTCACAAGCACAACGTTTGCTGTATCTGGCAAAGTTTCCTACAATAATTATGTAAGTAACAAGTTCTCAGAAGTGTAAAACTTTACAAAGGAGAGGAATTTACATGAAAAAAATCTATGAAACAACTATCATTAATACGGGTGGACGTGCAGGAGAAGTTCACTCACCGGATAAATCATTTTCTTATGCGGTTGCTTCGCCAGGTGTCAAGAAAGAAAATACAACAAATCCAGAACAATTATTCGCAGCGGCTTACAGTGCTTGCTTTAACGGTGCGTTAGAATTAGTGATGGATCAAGAAAAAGTCGAAGGTAAAAGTACAGTAACTGCACGTGTTTCCTTATTCCAAGGAGAAGATGGATTTAGCGTTGGTGCTGAATTAGAAGTTCATATTGATGGGGTAGATCAAGCTAAAGCAGAAGAACTTGTTAAAAAAGCCCACGAAATTTGCCCATATTCTAAAGCAACAAGAAATAATATAGATGTTAAATTAACAGTGATTTAATTAAAAAAGAAGCGCTTTGTCGTATAGACAAAGCGCTTCTTTTTTAGATAACAGTCCACAAATTATACATATTTAACAAAATAACTAAAAAAACAACTAAACTATAAATTTGGGCGACCCGTTGTTGGGATAATTTTTTACTGAAAAGACCGCCGACATAACCACCGAATAAAGCGGCAGGAATAATAGCCAAAAGCATTGTCAAATCAAAAACCGCAAACCCTGTGGTCAAGCCGATATTGCCAAGTTTGGCGAGTTGGGAGAAAAAAATAGTAATGATGGAATAAACAGTTGCTGATTTGATATCCATTCCAAAAAAGAGAATAAGGCAAGCTACATTAATGGGACCGCCACCGATGCCTAAAAAGGTTGATAGAATCCCTAAGCCTAATCCGACAATCAGAAAAATGCTCAATCCGTTGAGGTGTAAGTGCCAGTTGGAAAATTGATTGTAGAGAAGAACCAAAACCAAGGTCAGCAACATGATGATATATTGGATTAGTTGTACTTTTTCTTCATTTGGTGCTAGTGCAATCGCCTGATTAAGAAGTAAATCACCTAACATGCCGCCGACTAAGGAACCAAACGAAATACTCGCGGCTTTTTTCCATTCAATTTGGACACCATTTTGATACTGTTTATAAGTCGAAGAAATGGACATGACAAAAACAGCGACACTTGAATAGAACGCAATACTATTTAACGAATGGAACCCAAGAAAATCCAAAACAGGCTTAATAATGACGCCTCCACCCATCCCAGAGAGCGCCCCAACTGTATTGGATAGAAAAATAGTTATGAAATAAATCAGCAAAACCCGCACATAATCACTCCTAAACCGTTTTCTTTTAGTATAGCACAAAAATTATATAAGAAATGTAATTTCATTTAAAAATATTTTTAAAAAGAACTTGAAATGATATTTCTTTAATGGTATTCTACAAATACAAAAAAGAAAACGCATTCAAGGAGGATGAGAAAGCATGACAGTATCGATTGGTATTATTTTGATTTTATGTCTTTACACAGTTGTTGGTGTACTTGACCAAATTTCTATTCAGATTGGTCCATATACACCATTGTTTGCTGCAACGTTTACTGGCCTGGTCTTAGGGGATGTTCAAACAGGTTTGATGATTGGGGCAACGCTTCAATTGATGACATTAGGCGTAGCGACTTATGGAGGAGCAACAGTCCCAGACTTTCTTTCGGGGGCCATTATGGGAACGGCTTATGCAATCATTTCAGGGAAAGGGGCAGAGTATGGTATCGGAGTTGCGGTTCCGATTGGGTTATTATTAACACAACTAGATATTTTAGGCAGAATGGCTAATACGTTTTTCCAACACAAAGCAGATCGTTATGCGGAAGAAGGCAATTATAAAGGGGTCGAGCGCTGCAATGTTTTAGGAATTTTTCCTTGGACGATTTCTCGTGTCATCCCAGTTTTTATTGGCCTAGCTTTTGGTGAACAAGTTGTAAACGCTATCAACAATTGGATTCCTATTTGGGTGATGAATGGGTTAAAAGCAGCAGGTGCTATTTTACCAGCGATGGGGATTGCTATTTTAATGCGTTACTTACCAATTAAAACATACTGGCCCTATTTTATTATTGGGTTCGTGTTACTTGCTTATGGGGCCCAATTCTTCTCAGTTTTAGGTGTCGCACTGGTTGGCTTGGCTTTAGCAGCGATTTATGTGATGAATCATAACAAAGGCGGCGCAGCTACAACAAGTGGCACGGTTATTTACGAAGATGATGAGGAGGTTGAGATTGATGACTAACAAATTAACAAAAAAGGATATTAATAAAGTTTACGTCCGTAATCTTTTTGGCTATCAGTGGGGCTGGAACTATGAAAAAATGCAAGGACTTGGTTACGCTTGGGTGATGATGCCTGCATTAAAGCGACTATACAGTGAAGATCCAGTAGCTATGAAGAAAGCCTTGAAGACACATCTTGGCTTTATGAATACAACGCCAGCCATGTCGCACTTAATTGTCGGGGCTGATATGGCTTTGGAAGAAGAAGTCGGCATTGAAGATGAAACGGCCATTACTGGCTTGAAAACAGGTCTAATGGGTCCGTTTGCTGGTGTTGGTGATACCATTTTTATCGCGATTTATCGTGCGATTGTTTTTTCGATTGCAGCTTACATGGCGCAAGGGGGCCAGGTTGTTGGGTTACTGATCCCGTTAATTGCCGGAGCAGTGGTCCTATGGGTTCGCTATAAATTCACTTGGATTGGTTACCATCAAGGGAAAAAAATTGCGACAGAATTTGCGGATAAAATGAAATTGTTTACGCAAGGTGCAGCTATTTTAGGGTTAACGGTGGTCGGCGGTTTGATTCCTTCGGTAATTACTTACAAATTAGATTTAACTTATAAAATGGGAGATGTAACATTATCTGTTCAAGAAATGTTGGATAAAATTTTACCCGCATTAATTCCTTTAGGGATTGTTCTTTTATCCTATTGGTTACTAGGGAAAAAGAAAATGAATTCAACACGGCTAATCTTTGTTTTAATTTTAATTGGCATGGTTTTAGGCAATTTACAACCAATGTTGGCTTGGGTTGGCGGTTTATTTTAAAAAAATAGTATATAATAGGAGAGATTTATTATGACAATTGTACATGCAAGAGTAGATGAGCGTTTAATTCACGGACAAGTTGCAACCGTTTGGACGAATACGGTTGGCGCACAAAGAATCATGGTAGTAAATGATGCCGCTGTCAAAGATCAATTACAAATTGGTGCCTTAAAAATGGCTAAGCCTGCAGGAGTTAAATTATCTATTTTATCAAAACGTAAAGCGATTGAAAAAATTTTAGCAGGCAATTATGATGAAGAGAAAGTCTTTTTAATTACGAAAGACATTGCAGACATGGCGGCTTTAATTGATGGCGGTGTTCCGTTACAGAGCTTCAATGTCGGCAATATTTCTCAAAAAGAAGGCAGTCGAGCAATTAAAAAATCTGTTGCATTAACCGATGAAGATATTCAAACCGTTCGTCGTTTAACAGATAATGGGGTGACTATTACCGCACAGATGATCCCTTCTGAACCAAACGAAGCAATTTTAACTTTCATAAAATAGAAATGGAGATGAGAAGATGGAGCCAATCCGTTCAATCAGACAAAAATATAAGGACTTTTCCAAAGTAAATAAGAGAATCGCAGACTATATACTGAAGGATCCGACCCGTCTTCTCTCATTAACAGCAAACGAAATTGCTAGCAATAGCGAAACTTCTCCAGCATCAGTTACCCGTTTTTCTAAACAATTAGGGTTTGACAGCTGGGAAGAGTTAAAACTATCCATTGCAGCGGTACAAGCTGCCAGTAACGGTAAAAAAGATATTGATCCAATTGTAGCGGCGGATGATTCGGTGGATACTATTTGTATGAAAGTGGAATCTTTATTAAATGCTACGATTGAGGATTTATTTTATACAGTGGATAAACAAGCCTTGGAACGAGCAATCGCGCATGTTAAAAAAGCGGAAAAAATTCATTTGGTTGGAATTGGTGCCTCTTCTTTAACGACTTATAATCTTTATCACAAGTTTAACCGCGCTGGTCGCCAAGCAATTTTTAATTATGATAGTCACATGATGTTGGAGTTTTTAAATTATGCAACGGCACAAGACATTTTGATCACGGTCTCCTATAGTGGTTTGACAAAAGAAGCCTTAATCGCCTGTGAAATTGCCAAAAATAGGGGCGCAACGGTTATTTTTATTACCAGTAACGATGGAGAAAACGTGCGATCATTGAGCGATGAAGTTCTTTTAGTCCCCAATAATGAGCACCTCATTCGAGTTGGGGCTATTTCATCGATTGCTTCGTCAATGGCAATTGGCGATGTTCTGTATTTAGGTTCAATTCAAGATGATTTAGACACAGAAATTGAACGTAATATGATTGAAACGAGTCAACTTGTCAGCCGTCTAAAAGAGAAGTAGGGGTGTGCAAGCAAATGAACTTAGAAGGATTAACGACAGAAGCCAGAAATGAAGCGACTAAAAAGATTGACCAAGTGTCAACATTAGAAATGGTAACTTTAATAAATCAAGAAGACCAAAAGGTAGCACAAGCAATTGAAAAGGTGCTTCCGCAGATCGCTGCAGCAATTGATGCAGCGGCAGAACGATTTAAAAAAGGGGGCCGTTTAATCTATTGTGGTGCAGGAACGTCTGGACGTTTAGGTGCTTTGGATGCGATTGAATTAACGCCCACATATAGTGTGTCGCCAGAACGCGCATTTGGTATTTTAGCTGGTGGTGAAAAAGCAATGTATCAAGCAATTGAAGGCGCTGAAGACTCGAAAGAATTAGCTATCGAAGATTTAACACAACATCAATTGACTGCCCGAGATGTCGTAATTGCGATTGCTGCTAGTGGTCGGACACCATATGCTGTTTCCGCAATTGAATACGGAAAAAAAGTGGGCGCTCTAACCATTTCAGTTACCTGTAATAATCAAAGTCCGATGAATCAATTGGCGGAAATTGGGATTGCGCCAATTGTAGGACCGGAAGTCATTACAGGATCAACTAGAATGAAAGCGGGTTCAGCACAGAAAATGGTGTTAAATATGTTTTCAACAGGGATTATGGTTAAAGTAGGGAATATCTATCAAAATTTGATGGTCAACGTACAACCAACGAACGAAAAATTAATTCAACGTGCCACGAATATCATTAAAGAAGCAGCAGAAATCGAGGAATCGCAAGCCAAAGAATACTTGGAGGCAGCACAGCTAGAAGTGGCACCAGCCATTGTAATGGCGAAAGCCCACGTTGATTTTCAAAAAGCCAAACAACTATTAGCAGAACATGACGGACGGATTTCAGAAGTTTTAGCATAGAAGTGGTGAACAATGAATCAAATCGCAATTCAAGAAACAATTCAGAGACTGATTAATCAGCAAGTCGTTCCGGGTGTCGCTTGGGGGACGATCACAGAAGATAGCTTATCAGAACAGTATACGGGCTTTTTAGGTAATACTGGTCCATTTGCAAGACAAAAGATTTCATCAGCTAGCCTGTATGATTTAGCGTCCTTAACGAAAGTTATTGGGACAACAAATCGAATGTTACAATTAATCGATACAAATCAGCTTACTTTTTCAACCACTGTGGGGGAAATCCTACCTGATTATCAAGGACTATCTTGTTCGATTGGGGAGCTTCTACTGCATCAGAGCGGACTGCCAGCTGATGTTGTCGATAAGAAAAATGTCACAAAAAAAAGCTTGCAAGAAATCATTTTAACGCATTCGTTATCTGAACGAGGGAAAACCACTTATTCTGATTTAGGGTATTACTTATTGGGAGAAATTATTCAAGTATTGGATCGCTGCTCATTAGAAGAGAGCTTTCAAACATACGTATTTCAACCAATGAACCTACAGCATACAAGTTTTACGGTCAGCGATTTTGCCCAGGCAGTGCCCACAGAGATTACAAAACAACGCGGCGTTATTCAGGGAGTGGTCCACGATTCGAAAGCCTATCAACTAAAAGCGCCAATCGGCAGTGCAGGTTTATTTGCAACTTTACCAGATTTACTCACTTTTGTTCAGTGTTTTATGAACAATCGCTACCCGTCTGGCAAACCATTATTTTCTGAAAAAATGTTCGATGCTCTCTGGTCTATGAATCAAGGGGGCCGTACATTTGGTTGGGAAGTGAAAAAGACGCAAGCAGGGGCAGGCTATTTGTATCATACTGGCTTTACTGGAACGGCGATTGGTATGAAAAAAGAGACCAAAGAAGCCCTAATTTTGTTGACGAATCGGATTCATCCCACTCGTGAAGAACGTGGCTTTCTGAAAGCACGAACAAAAATTTATCAGCAGTATTTTTAGGAGGAAATGATGAAACCAAAATTAATTTTAATGAGCCATGGACGGATGGCAGAAGAAACCTTAGCTTCTACTCAAATGATTGTCGGGGAATTAGCAGACGCTGCGATTGTGTCAATGACCGCAGAAGATGGCTTGAGCGGCACGCAAGCAAAACTGGCAGCAATCTTAAAAGAAGCTGGCAATGTCCCGACGCTTGTATTAGCTGATTTAAAAGGAGGAACACCTTGTAATGTGGCTATGATGGCCATGGGCACTTATCCGCAATTGCGAGTGGTCGCCGGACTTAATTTAGCAATGGCAATTGAAGCAGCCGTGTCACCTGTGGAAAATGTGGATGAATTAGCTGCATATTTAACGCAAATTGGCCAATCTGCGGTGACCACGATTGACTTACCTGAACTAACAGATGAAGAAGAATTTGAAGAATAGCAAAAAGGTGTTGTCTCAAGGACAACACCTTTTTTAAGAACCAGGGATATTCCGCGGTTCGTTTTTGGTTGTAACAAAGAAAAAGAATAGGCTCAGTAAAATAACTAGGATGCCATCGTTAAACATCGGATTTACGAAGTTTAAAATAGCACTTAAGATAACTGGCACGGTAGCACAATACGTAATAATTTTTAAACAATCAATCAAACGTAAAGAATAAAAACGTAATTTTGAATAGAGAGATGCACCGATAGCGGCAATCAGTAAGTCTAAAACTAAACCGATTAGAACAGGGTAGATAGCCACTAAAAAGACAATGAGTTTTGTCCACCAGGGGATCGCTGCTTCACTTAGCGCAGTCTTGATACTCTGAGCGTTAACGCCATCTAAGGTTCCTTTACTATAGGGGAAGATAAATTGGTCGGTGCCTAGAATTGATTCAGTTGCGCCTGAATTTGGTAAGGCGACTACAAATTCATCTTGTAAAAAAGCCAAACCAAACGCATTACCAATTAAATCCTTTTGGACATCAGCGGCTGTACGCTTTCCATCTGGATCAAACGTAAAAATAATCGAGTCGGTTTGATAAATAAAACCAGATTCTTTGGCCTTTGTTTGCAACGTGCCATTTTCAATAGAAAAGTCAGGCAACTTTTCTGCAATTTTTTGGCCATCTTGTTGCACCTCTTGTAGCACAGAAAAGACTTGTTTGGTAATAGGTAGTGCTAAAATAGCACTTAAAAAAACAGCATAGAGAATTACTTTCCAAAACGCCATTTTTTTCGCATGCCGTAATTCTGAAACTGAAAAAAAGGCCTGCTTAAATAATTGCAATGTATTCATTTATTTACTCCTCACATCGTTCTTCTACAGGTCATTCTAGCGAATTTATGAGGGAAACACAAGGTAATCTCCCTCTTTTGTAAAACTTTTCTTTTGGCAAGCAAACTATTTTGTAGAAAGCGGTTCACTCTGTTATCATAATAGTTGTATGAAAGACGTATGTTACATACTAAAAAATAGGGGGATTTAAAAAATGACTTACACATTACCAGAATTACCATATGCTTATGATGCATTAGAACCTTACATTGACGTGGAAACAATGCACTTACACCATGATAAACACCACAACACTTATGTGACTAACTTAAACGCAGCGATTGAAAAACATCCAGAATTAGGCGAAAAATCTGTAGAAGACCTAATTTCAGATATGAATGCTATTCCTGAAGATATCCGTACAGCCGTTCGTAACAATGGTGGCGGTCACGCAAACCATACATTCTTCTGGGAAATTATGGCACCAAATGCTGGTGGACAACCAACTGGCGCTATTAAAGAAGCAATCGATGAAACATTTGGTAGCTTTGATGAAATGAAAGCTGCTTTCAAAACAGCTGCAACTGGCCGCTTTGGTTCAGGTTGGGCTTGGTTAGTTGTGAATAACGGTAAATTAGAAATCACTTCAACACCAAACCAAGATTCACCATTAATGGATGGCCAAACACCTGTTTTAGGTCTTGACGTTTGGGAACATGCGTATTACTTAAAATATAAAAACGTTCGTCCAGATTACATTGAAGCATTCTGGAACGTTGTTAACTGGGATAAAGTAAACGAACTTTTTGCAGCAGCAAAATAAGTTTGCCAATTGTGAAGGAAAGAGTCAAATGACGGCTGTCATTTGACTCTTTCCTTTTACAAATCCAGGGTCGAAATAGTTGTTCGTTTATGGCATACTAAAGTAAGTAGGGAAAGATAACGGATACATAAAGAAGGAGCTAAAAAAATGAATGTTATGATGCAAAAAGTACACGGGTCAGAAAATGATTTCTTTTTATTGGATGAAACACAGTTTGAGCGTTCTTTAACCGCTGAGGAAATTGAGCAATTACGCATCCAGTTATGTTCGCGGGAAACAGGATTATTGGCGGGAGCAGATGGGTTACTTTTGGTAGGAGAAGGGACTCACGGCACGTCCAATGCTAGAATGCGAGTGATTAACAGCGATGGTAGTGAAGCAAGCATGTGCGGGAACGGCTTGCGTACGGTTGCCCGTTATTTAGCTGAAAAAAACCAAGAAAAATCATTTACAGTTGAAACAATGTTTGCAGATTTGAAAGTACGTCAAGCCCCCAGTTTAGCTGAAGAAGTAGCGACTTACCAAGTGGAAATTTCGCCAGTAAGTTTTGAAGCAGTCACTATCCCAATGCATTTAGGGGTCCAAACATTAATTGATGAAATCGTACCAGCCTTATCTAACACCATTCGCTTTACAGCGGTAGCAGTGCCTAATCCGCACCTTGTAGCATTTGTGGATCACGAAACCTTAAATGGTCCAGAATTTGAACGAATCGCTACCTATGTAAATAATGAAAATCCGTATTTTCCAGAAGGGATAAATGTGAGTTTTGTTGAAATTCTTGGCAAAAATCAACTATTTGTTCGAACGTATGAACGTGGTGTAGGTTTTACAAGTGCTTGTGGGACAGCTATGTGCGCAAGTAGTTTACTTTATACGTTATTGAAAGATGGTGTTTTTTATGAAGAAATAACCGTCAAAAATGCTGGAGGTATGGTGAAAACAGTCGTCCACGAAACGTCTGATGACAGTTATTGGATGGAATTAATTGGGAATGCCACGATTACGCATTTGATTGAAGGATCACTGACTGATTTACTAAATGGTGCATTTGAGAAAATAACTATCACTGAAACGAATGAACAGAAACATTATCAAGAATTTCTGCAAACACTTTCTCAAAAATAACAATTGTTCCTTGATAAAGCGCTCTTTTATTTTACAATTGTGTTAAGTTCTTGTTCCAAAAAATAAAAAATATTGCTTGAATAAGCAAACTATGAGAAAATAAAGGGCATGAATTAAGAATTATTCTTAGATAAACGAGGAAGTGTCTTATGAAACTATGGAAAAAAGTAGTACTGGGCTTCTTGAGCGTCTTGCTAGTGGTAGTAGCTGGGGTATGTGCTTACGGGATTAAGATGTATTCAGATGCCAATTCAACAATTAATGGGATCTATCAATCAGTTAACCGTAAGTCCAATAAAGGAGCCACGGCTAATATTGATGCGCAAGAACCATTCTCTGTTCTTTTAATGGGGATTGACACAGGCGATTTAGGCCGAACAGAACAAGGTCGTTCAGATACTACAATGGTTGTAACCATCAACCCGAAAGAAAACAAGTCCACAATGATCAGTTTGGATAGAGATATTCTAACAGATATTGTTGGAAATGACACACAAGACAAATTGAACCATGCCTATGCATTTGGTGGCGCCGAAATGGCGATTAATACAGTCCAAGAATTACTGGATATTCCCATCCATCATTATGTATCCATCAATATGAAAGGGTTAAAAGACCTGATTGATGCGGTAGGCGGTATTGAAGTAGATAATACGATTGGTGAATTTACGTTGGACGGTATTACTGTTCCAGCAGGTAAAATCAAGTTAGATGGCACGACAGGTTTGGCTTATGCGCGGATGCGTCACGAAGATCCTGAAGGAGATGTGGGTCGTCAACGCCGCCAACGAGAAGTTGTTGAGAAAATTGTGCGCAAAGTCATGAGTTTTGACGGTGTTTCAAAATATCGAAAAATTCTTGATGCTGTTGAAGCCAATGTAAAAACAGACTTAACTTGGGATGACATGATGGACATCCAATCAAAATATTTGTCTGCCTTTAAAACAATTGACTCTGAACAATTACAAGGATACAGTGCAACTATTGATGATATTTATTATCAAGTCCTAGATCCAAATAGTTTATACAAAACACAAACAACACTTAGAAAACAACTTGGTTTAAAAGAACATGCTTCTGAACGTGAAAAAGATTTAGCCTTTTATAATCAGTTTAGCTATGCTGTTACAGATACTGCACTGATTGGTGAATCTGGTGATTCAAGTGTCAATAGCTCTACTAGTTCGAGTAGCACAGCGGACACCACAGCCGGACAAACAGAATACAACGGCAATACGCAACAAGCAGCAGAAGGAGCCTATGATCCGAATACGTACGTTGACCCAAATACGTACACAGATCCAAACGCTTATGCTGATCCAAATACGTATGTGGATCCCGACGCACCACAATATTAATCTGTTAAACAAGCTCGAAAACTTCTATTTCTGATGGAAATAGAAGTTTTTTTCTTTTATTCTAGAAATTTTTTTCAGAAGGTGTTATAATTGGACTATACCAAAATAAACCGTAAGGAGCGTGTCAAAATGCAAATTATCCGTGTAGCAAATGCAGAAGAAGGCGGCAAAAAAGCGTTTGAATTAATTAAAGAAGGTATGAACAATGGTGCGAAAGTTTTAGGCTTAGCAACAGGTAGTACACCAGAAACATTATATAAAGAAATGACAGCAAGTGATGTCGACTTTACAGAAATGACTTCTGTAAACTTAGATGAATATGTTGGTTTAGGTGGCGAAGATGAGCAAAGTTACCGTTATTTCATGAACAAACACTTATTTGACAAAAAACCATTTAAAGAAACATTTGTACCAAATGGTAAAGCAGAAGATTTAGATGCTGCTTCCGCAGAATATGAAAAAATTATCGATGCACATCCAGTAGATATCCAAATCTTAGGTATTGGTCAAAATGGACACATTGGTTTCAACGAACCAGGCACACCTCTAGATAGCTTAACACATGTCGTTGAGTTGACTGAATCAACAATCAACGCAAACAAACGTTATTTTGACAAAGTAGAAGATGTCCCAACACGTGCTGTTTCTATGGGGATTGGCTCAATCATGAAAGGTAAAAAAATGATTTTAATGGCTTATGGCGAAGCAAAAGCAGAGGCCATTAAAGGAATGATTGACGGACCAGTAACAACAGACATGCCAGCAAGTGCATTACAAAACCATCAAGATGTTGTTATAATCATTGATGATGCAGCTGCAAGTAAATTATAATCGTTGATGAAAAAGAACTTGAAACATAAGGATTTCCTTATGTTTCAAGTTCTTTTTTTGTTATACTGGAAGTAATAGAAGAAGAGGTGAAAAGGATGTTACAGCTAACAATTCCAGAAATTATTTTACGGTTAGTCCTAGCGATGGTGATGGGTGGCGCAATTGGTTTTGAAAGACAATATAAGAATCGCCCAGCAGGGATGCGCACTCACATTTTAGTTTGTATGGGCGCGGCTATTATTGCGTTAATTCAGTCGCAAATTGCAATCAATGCATTGAAAGATGCGTTAGCTAATCCGGCTTTGACGGGGGTCATTCGTTCAGATCAAGCAAGGTTGATCGCACAAGTTGTAAGTGGAATCGGCTTTTTAGGTGCTGGAACCATCATTGTAACGAAACAAAGTGTCACCGGATTGACGACAGCAGCGTCACTATGGACCGTTGCTGGTTTAGGGATCGCGGTGGGCATGGGCTACTATACGATTGCCTTAACAAGTTTTATCGGTGTATTATTTGCCTTAACCATTGTCAAACGAATTATTCACGTACCAACAATCAAAAAATTAGAAATTCGCTATCAACATAAACAAGAAACCAAAGAATTTATTAATCAGTATTTTGAAGAAAAACATATTGAAATTTATGATGTGAATTTCAATGTTTCTTGGGTAGATGATACAAAAATCTATACGAATATCTATACTATTGATTTGCCTAAAGGCCTAACGTATGCCGATGTTATCGAAGATCTATCTGTTTCAAATAATGTAACAAAATTACGATTGATTAATGTGTAGAAACATCTATTTATAATTAATGACAACCGCTATAAGTTAAAATGCTTATGGCGGTTTTCTTCTAGGACCTAGGACTGATTTTTTAAGTTTAATATTTCAAAAAGATTACAAAAGAGTTATGATTGTATTACGAGTTAGAAAGAAAGGTGATAAGTAAGATGAATAAAAAAAATAAATTTCTTAGTATTATTGTTGTTGTCGTTGTGATTATTGGTGCATTTGTGATGAAAGCTTATAATCAATTGATTACTTTAGATAATAAAGTCGAAGCAGAATGGTCACAAGTAGAGAATGTAATGCAAAGACGTGCTGATTTAATTCCTAATCTTGTCAGTAGTGTTCAAGGCAGTATGACTCAAGAAAAAGAAGTTTTAAAAGAAATAACGGAAGCACGTAAAGCATACGCAGGAGCAAAATCTTCTTCTGAAAAAGGGCAAGCAAATGAGCAAATTGAAAAAGGATTAGGTAATTTTGTTACAGTATTGAATGAAGATTACCCAAAGTTAGCTTCTTCTGAAAATGTCAAAACCTTAATGACTCAATTAGAAGGATCTGAAAATCGAATTTCTGTTGAACGCCGTAACTATATACAAGCTGTTGAAACATATAACCAACAGATTTCAAAATTCCCTGATAAAATAATTGCAAAACTTTTAGGATTTGAGAAGAAAACTAACTATGTTGCGACAGAGCAGGGAAAAGAAGTACCACAAGTGGAATTTAAATAAAAAATTTGTAGAAAATTTGGGTTAAAAGAAAGAAGTGAGGAAGGTTGGATAAAAAAGTCGAAAAAATTCAAGAAAAAGTTCGTTTGTTTTATAAAAAGCATCAGCGGAATACAACGATTGTTGTGGTAATTAGTTTAAGTATGATTTTAATATTAGGAATGGCTGCTTGGTATGAAGGAAAGGGAATCTCTTATGAAGCAAAACAAACTGCACTGAGAGAGAAGCAACATGCCTTACAAAAAAAGAGAGACGATATTTTAGCAGGGAAAATGACTGAAGCGTCAACCCAGACAACAATAAATAACTTTTCTAAACAAGAAATAACTGGTGAAAATGAATTAGTGACAATTACTGGAACGAATGGGCAGTTGAACATTAATGATGCTAATATCTATGTTTCAGATAATGCAGGTATTGTCTCAAATCAACTTAAACAGAAAATGTTTCAATTGAATCAACAATTGTTGGAAAATGCGAATGGCGCACAATTTATGCTTATTACCGTTCCTGCGTTACCTAGTGGGGAATCTGTTGAATCTTACAGCAATAAGATTGCTAATCAATTAGGTGTAGGGGATCGTGAAAAAAATAATGGTGTGGTTTTTCTAATGGCAATTGAGGATCGCGAGTCTCGCTTGGAAGTTGGATATGGCTTAGAGAGTATTTTAACGGATAGCTATGCGGATGATATTATTAATAATGAAGAAGTAAAAGAGGCTTTTAGAGACGAGGATTATAATACAGGTCTCAATAAAATTATTGATCAAGTATCGGCTGCAATCAATTCAAAAACCGCACAAGTGGATAATGAATTAACAAATATACAAACAGAGTTAAACACTAACACAACGAAAAGAAATGTTCTTTTAATGGCAAGTATTGCTGGGATGCTCATTTGTGCTGTTTATATTTTACAAATTTTAAGAACAAGAAAACTTGTTAAAAAAATGTATCAAGATTATTTGAATTGTTTACCAACAAAGGCTGTCCTAAATAACTCAGAACAGACAAAGAAAGTATTAAATAAGATGAAAAAGACTTCTTTTTATTGTTTATATCTTAATGGAGCAACGTTATTTGCCACAAAAGGGAAAATAAGACGTGCCACTAAGCGTGGTTCTTTACTAAGTATATATCCAAATGCAAAAAAACAATCTTTTGGGCGTTTATTAGTAGGAGATACTTTATATAGTTATGATGGTAGTGTTTTGACGTATGCTTATTTAAACTCACAATACAATCCGTCTAATCATAGTAGTTCTGGTAGCAGCAGTGGTGGTTCATTCGGTGGCGGCTCATTCGGCGGTGGCGGTGCCTCAGGAAGTTGGTAAAATAAAAAGCTAGAAACGTTGATCGTTTCTAGCTTTTTGCTATTTATCTAAACCGTAAAGATAGTCATCATCTTTCATGGCTTCAACTGTTCCTAGTAAATAGCCATTTCCTACTTGGGAGAAGAAGTCATGGTTGCTAGTTCCTGTCGAAATACCATTCATTACAATCGGGTTCACATCATTGGCTGTATCCGCAAATAAGGGATCCATACCTAAGTTCATTAAAGCTTTGTTGGCGTTGTAACGTAAAAAGGTTTTTACTTCTTCGGTCCAACCTAAGTCATCATATAATTCTTCTGTATAACGTTCTTCGTTTTCGTACAATTCGTAAAGTAAATTATACATCCAGTCTTTTAGTTTATCTTGCTCATCTTCTGGTAATTCATTAAATCCTAATTGGAATTTATAGCCAATATACGTGCCGTGCACTGATTCATCACGGATAATCAATTTAATAATTTCAGCGACGTTCGCTAGTTTATTGTTTCCTAAATAGTAAAGAGGAGTGTAAAACCCAGAATAGAATAAAAACGTTTCTAAAAATACACTAGCAATTTTTTTCTCTAACGGAGTGCCGTTTTTATAAATTTCGTTAATCCGTTCTGCTTTATATTGCAGATGTTTGTTGGTATTTGTCCACTCAAAAATATCATCAATCTCTTTTTTTGTATTTAATGTACTGAAGATAGAAGAATAACTTTTGGCATGGACAGATTCCATGAATTGGATGTTATTTAAGACGGCTTCTTCATGGGGCGTCCGCACATCATTTCTCAGTTGATCCATGCCGCTTTCTGATTGAACAGTATCTAATAAAGTTAAACCGCCGAAAACGTAGCCGACAGTAGTTTTTTCTAAATCGGAAAGAGTCCGCCAATCATCTAAGTCATTGGATAACGGAATCCGTGTATCTAACCAAAATTGTTCGGTTAATTTTTCCCAAGTGGATTTATCAATGACGTCTTCAATGGCGTTCCAGTTAATTGCTTCATAATACGTTGCCATGGTTATTCCTCCTGTATGCTGGGACAGCAGTCTGTTTGACTAGTTGTCTCGTTTCTTCGCTTAAAACGTTCTACAGAGTCCAAATAGGAGCGTGCAGCCGTTCTTCTTTGTCCAGTATATCTGAAAATGTCCTGTTTAAAAAGAGAACATTCCTAAAAAATAAGACGCTCAAACAGAACGCCTTATTTAAGTGCTTTTCATTAAATCACGCAAGACTCACATTGATTGCTGCCAATTTCTTCAGCATCATCTGTAAATGTACGAATATAGTAAATTGATTTAATCCCTTTGTTGAACGCATAATGACGTAAAATGTTCAAGTCACGGGTTGTTTGTTTTGGTGTTTCTTTCCATTCATACAAGCCTTCAGGGATTTCTGAACGCATAAACAAGGTTAAACTCATTCCTTGATCAACGTGTTGTTGCGCTGTTGCGTAGACATCAATCACTTTGCGCATATCCATGTCG
Organism: Enterococcus faecalis; assembly: GCF_029024925.1. Classification (NCBI taxonomy): domain Bacteria; kingdom Bacillati; phylum Bacillota; class Bacilli; order Lactobacillales; family Enterococcaceae; genus Enterococcus; species Enterococcus faecalis. Next base: position 372,854 of record NZ_CP118962.1, read on the forward strand.
TAAGCAGAAGTATAGTAAGGGATTGTATCATTAGCTAAATAAGGCGCTGGATAGTAAATCTTACCAATTTTCTTCTCTTGACGTTCTTCAATCATGCGAGTAATTGGATGAATGCTGGCACTAGTATCATTAATATATGAAATTGAACCATTTGGCGCTACGGCTAAACGATTTTGATGATAAAGACCATCTTTTTTCACAGCATCGCGTAACGCAGCCCAATCTTCAGCCGTTGGAATCTGAATGTCTTTGAAGATTTCTTTCACTTTATCAAATTTTGGTGTAAAGTTGCCTTCAATATATTTATCGAAGTAAGCACCAGAAGCATAATCTGATTTTTCAAAATTATGGAAGACTTGGTTACGTTCTTTCGCAATTTGATTACTTTCCATTAAAGTCCAGTAATTTAATAACATGAAATAAATGTCTGTAAAGTCTAATGATTCTTCAGAGCCGTATTCCATATGATTTTTAGCGAAGAAGGTGTGTAAGCCCATTGCGCCTAGTCCGATTGTATGGCTTAAACGATTTCCATTTTGGATAGTTGGCACGACATCAATTTCAGAAGCATCTGTTACAAAAGTTAACGCACGCGTCATAGCGCGGACAGATTTTCCAAAGTCAGGACTTTCCATTAAATTAACAATGTTAGTTGAACCTAAGTTACAACTAATATCTGTTCCTAAAACTTCATATTCTTGTTTCCCATTAATAACAGAAGGCGTTTGAACTTGAAGAATTTCAGAACATAAGTTACTCATGATAATCTTGCCATCAATCGGATTGTTTTTGTTAGCTGTATCAATATTGATGATATAAGGATAGCCAGATTCTTGTTGTAATTTAGAAATTTCATTTTCTAAGTCACGGGCTTTAATTTTACGTTTACGTATGTTTGGATTGGCCACTAGGTTATCATATTCTTTTGTGATATCTACATAGGAATAAGGCACACCATATTCACGTTCCACACTATAAGGACTAAATAAATACATATCTTCGTTGTTACGCGTTAATTCGTAAAATTTATCTGGAACAATAACACCAAGAGACAACGTTTTTACACGGATTTTTTCATCAGCGTTTTCTTTTTTAGCAGATAAGAACATTTCAATATCTGGATGGAAGACGTTTAGATAAACCACACCAGCACCTTGACGTTGACCTAGTTGGTTAGAGTAGCTAAAGCTATCTTCAAATAATTTCATAACAGGGACAACACCACTTGCTGCGCCATCATAACCTTTGATTGGTGCGCCCGCTTCACGTAAGTTTGAAAGAGTAATTCCTACGCCACCGCCGATTCGTGATAATTGAAGGGCAGAATTAATTGAACGCCCAATGCTGTTCATATCATCTGTTACTTGAACTAAGAAACAAGAAACCAATTCACCTCGACGTTTACGCCCAGCGTTTAAGAAAGAAGGTGTGGCTGGTTGATACCGTTGGTGGATCATTTCATCCGCCAATGTTAAAGCCAACTCTTCATCGCCATCCGCAAAATACAAGGCATTAAAGGCAACACGATCTTCATATGTTTCTAAATACTCTGTTCCGGCGTTGTTCTTTAAAGCGTATTGAGAATAAAATTTATAAGCCGCCATGAAAGACTTGAATTGGAAATGTTGTTCATCTAAGAAAGCATATAATTTTTCAATAAAGTCCATTGAATATTTTTCGATGAATTCAGTTTCAATAAAATCTTCTTTCATTAAAAAGTTGATTTTTTCTTCAGCAGAGCTGAATTTACGTGTATTCGGTTCTACATTTTCTTTAAAGAAGGCTGCGAGTGCTTCTTTATCTTTATTTAAAGGGATTTGACCATCAACAGGACGGTTAATCTCGTTATTCAGTTTGAAATAGCTGACATCTTTAATTTCTTTTAGACTCAATTTCTTCCACTACTTTCTTAAAGGTCTCCACGTCTTCGTCTGTTCCGCTAAACTCAAAGGAGTATAGAAGCGGAACGTGATAATCGCGGGCAATATCTTTGGCGGTATAGACAAATAATTCAGCAAAATTACGGTTGCCCCCACCAGCTACACCAACTAACAGTTCTTGATTACTTTTATAATCAAGAAAGTCATTCACTACCTCTGTAATTTCTGCATCATAGGTAGGAATGACAAGAATAAAAGGCTCATTTATTTCAAAAAAAGGATTCGCTGGCTCAAGTTCATAAGCAGGCAAATCCAATTTTTTAATAAAGCGCCTTGTTTGACCGGTGACTGAAAAATAAACAAGTTTCATCTTAGCTAGCCAATTGTTTTAATTGGTCTGGACGGAAGCCAACAACGGTTGTTGCTTCAGATGTGATTACCGGTACGCTTTGGAACCCTTGTTCTTTTAACCAGTCGATAGCATCTGGTTGTGCGTCGATATTGATTTCTTCAAAAGCGATGTTATTTTCACTTAGGAAACGTTTCGCCATTTTACATTGGATACAGTTATTTTTTGAAAAGATTTTTACGTTCATTGAAAGTTCCTCCTCTTTTTTTCTACATAGACTAGTATAAATCTATGTAGAAAAAAGTCAACACTTTAACACTATATATTGTGGTGCGTTTTTCTCATAATACTAGTTTTTGTGTTTTTGAAAGAAAAATGAAAACACGTGAATCCTCGTTTTTGGGAGAAAAAACACATTGGTCAGTGTTTGACAAACAAAAAAATTAAAATTTTGAAAGAGAACATTTAGTGAAAAAACACTAAATATTGTGTTGACATTTGAGTTAGGCACAAGAAGAAAAAATAAGCGGATTTGTTATTGAATGATTGGAATTTTACAGTAGCTAGTAACATAAAAAACAAGTGCTGACTTTTTTTCAAAAATGGTAACCTGAAAAAAGTGTCTCTATATAGAAGGAAAATAGAAGAAAACAGGAGATACATCCAGAAATTCATTGACTTTCCGTGTAAGCAAGCGTATTCTTTTAATTGAGAACGATTCTCATTTTAGTTTGAAACTTTTTCACATGGAGGAAAGTAAATGATTACGTTAGCGCAGGCAGAAGTTGGGAAAGTCTATACAGTCGAAAGCGTCCAAGCAGATGTTCAGACAAAGAAACATCTGAACAATTTAGGTGTCGTTGCAGGCCAAGCAGTTGTCCTTGTCAATTATCAGAATCAAAATGGTATTGTTTTATTACATAATAGTCGAATTGCGCTGACAGATACGATTTTACAAGCGATTCATGTGGAGGAGCGCTCGGCGAATGAGAAAGTTTGGGTCTCCTTAGATACCTTGAAAGTTGGAGAACGCGCTACAATAGTAGGGATCCACGGACAAGGAGCGGTGAAACGTCGGTTGATGGACATGGGCTTAACAAAAGGAACAGTAATTTTTATTCGCAAAGTAGCTCCTTTAGCTGATCCAATTGAAATCAATGTACGTGGCTACGAACTAACGTTACGAAAAAGTGAAGCGGAACTAATCTTGGTTGAAAAGGAGGAAAGCGAATGACTCAGCAAATTGCACTAGCCGGCAACCCTAATAGCGGTAAAACGACAACGTTCAATATGTTAACAGGAGCCAACCAATATGTTGGAAACTGGCCAGGGGTGACTGTGGAACGCAAAGAGGGGGTGGCAAAGAAAGATAAGACACTCATTATTCAAGATTTGCCAGGGATTTACTCTCTTTCTCCTTATACGCCTGAAGAAATTGTGGCACGAGATTATCTTTTGGAGGACCAACCTTCAGTGATTTTGAATATTCTCGATGTGACCAATTTGGAACGGAATCTTTATTTAACAACACAATTAATTGAAACTGGATTACCGGTTGTTTGTGCGTTAAATATGATGGATTTGTTGGAAAAAAACGGCCAAACATTGAATAGTGAAAAGTTAAGTTATGGCTTAGGCGTGCCTGTTGTTGAGATTAGTGCTTTGAAGAATCGTGGGTTGGATCATGCTTTAAAACAAAGTAAGCAGCGAGCGAATGCCATAGAGACAGAGGTTATTTATCCTTCTTATGATAATCGCTTAGAAGCAGCACTTGCTGAAATTGTTGATATTTTAGGGAATACTGTTCCTGAAACGCAACAGCGTTGGTATAGTTTAAAACTTTTTGAACGAGATGTTCGAACCAAAGAGCAATTATTATTGAGTTCTTTTCAAGAAAAAGAAATTGAAGAAGTCATTCAAATTACTGAAAAAATCTTTCAAGATGAAAGTGAAGCGATTATCATCAATGAACGCTATGCCTTTATTGCTCGATTAATTGCTTTGTGTGCGACGAAAAAAACAGAAATGACATTTACTCACAGTGATAAGATTGACCGAGTGGTAACCAATCGGTGGTTGGCGTTGCCAATCTTTGCGTTTGTGATGTGGTTGGTCTATTACTTATCTATTCAAACGGTTGGTACAATGGGGACAGACTGGTTAAACGATGTCTTTTTCGGGGAATGGGTTCCTCAATTTGTGGGAAATTGGTTGGCGCAATGGCAAGTAGCACCATGGATGCAAAGTTTAATTTTAGATGGGATCATTGCAGGTGTTGGGGCTGTGTTAGGTTTTTTACCACAACTGGCCGTCCTGTTTTTATGTTTAGGTTTTTTAGAAGATTGTGGCTATATGGCACGGATTGCCTTTGTCATGGATCGTTTGTTTCGGAAATTCGGCCTATCTGGTAAGTCGTTTATTCCAATGTTAATTGCGACAGGTTGTGGGGTCCCAGGCGTGATGGCTAGTCGAACGATTGAAAACGAACGCGATCGGCGAATGACTATTATGGTCACGACTTTTATGCCATGTTCGGCGAAGTTGCCAATTATCGCTCTGATTGCAGGTGCATTTTTTCCTAACCAAAGTTGGGTCTCGCCCTCTGCTTATTTCTTAGGGGTTGCTTCCATTGTGTTATCAGGGATTGCTTTAAAAAAGACCAAGCATTTTTCGGGAGATCCAGCACCATTTATTATGGAACTTCCCGCCTATCATTTGCCACAGCTTAGAAGTGTGGTTCGACATGCCTATGAACGATGTCGCTCATTTGTAAAAAAAGCAGGCACGATTATTTTTGTTTCCAGTATTCTCATTTGGTTCATGTCACATTATTCTGTGACGTTTCAACCCGTTCCAGAAAGTCAAAGTATTCTAGCATTTCTAGGTAAAGGGTTGGCGGTGCTATTTATCCCATTAGGCTGGGGTAATTGGCAAGGGGCAGTTGCCACAATTACAGGATTGATAGCGAAAGAAAATATTATTGGTACCTTAGGCATTTTATTTGGCAATGTGAAAGATGTTTCTGAAAACGGGGTAGAAGTCTGGGGCGCACTGCAACACACCTTTACGCCAGTCGCGGCCTATTCGTTCTTAACTTTTAACTTATTATGTGCACCTTGTTTTGCTGCAATTGGCGCAATTCGTCGTGAAATGGGAGACCTCAAATGGACATTAGGAGCCATTGGTTATCAATGCGGTTTGGCTTATATGGTTAGTTTTGTGATTTATCAATTGGGCCATGTGTTAGTCGAAAAAGGCACACTAACTCTGGGGACTTTTTTAGCGATGGGTGTTGTTTTAGCTGGATTTTATTTCCTTATAAGAAAACCAAAGCCAGGCAAAGAAAGTGTCCAAGCAATCACTTCTTTAGAAAGAGGGTAATAACGGATGGCAACAATTATTTTATCCATTTTAATTTTTGGGACAGCAGGAATCATCACCTATCGACGAATCAAAAAAGGGGAAAGTTGTGAAGATTGTCAAACAGCTTGTCCTGTAAAAAAAGAACAATCTTCACAAGAATAACAACTGAAAAAAATTCCCTCTTGTATAAATAATAGCGGAGTGCTACAATATTGAGGTAGCTGAAAAGCCATTTTATACAACGGGGGCATAGCTCAGTTGGTTAGAGCATCTGACTCTTAACCAAATGCTCTGCTTGTGAAAAAAGCTTTATAAAACTTTATAAATAGGTTTTTAGTTTGTGAATTTTTTTATTGCCAACATACTGGCAACAAATTGCCAACGAAAAAAATACTAAAAACAAGAAACGATACCACAAAGATATTGTTTTTTTGTTTTTTATTCTTTAAACCCAAATGCGTTTTCTAATGCTTCTGCTGCACGCTCTTTTACTCCTGCAGTTAAATGTGTATATAAATTAGCAGTTGTCGAATACGATGCATGTCCCAGCCATTCTTGAATGGATTTCATATTCTGTCCACTATCTAACATTATTGAAGCATTAGAATGACGCAAGTCATGAAAGCGAATTTTTTTCAATCCATTTTTCTTAATCAACTTACTCAAGCGATGTGTTACATATTGAGGCTTCATCAACCGTCCATCTTCCATAGTAAATACGTACTCACTATCTTTTAAAATATAATCCTCTCCTAAAAGAATACGATTATCTTGTTGCCATTTAGCTTGATTTACTAATGCTCGTTCAATCGTTTCAACCAAAGGCAACGTACGATAGCTGGAAGAGTTCTTTGTTTGATCTTTCTTTATTAACTGGGACATATTCTCTGGATTTTCTATGATTACATGGTTTATCATGATTTTTTTGTTTAAAAAATCAATAGCAGACCATTTTAATCCTAAAACTTCACTTCTTCGCAATCCATAAAATGCTGTTAAAAGAACTACCAAATAGAGCTTTTCTTCTGACAAAATATCAAGTAATTTCAAGATCTCGTGTTGATTATAAACTTGAGAAACAAATTGTTTCTTTTTTGGCTTTCTTACTTTATCTGCTACATTTGTACTTATCAATTCTGTAATAACAGCCTCTTGAAGAGCTTTGCGTATAAATGCGTGATAATGAATGACTGTATTAGCTGTACAGTCATCATTTAACATATATTGGTAAAAATCTTGTAAATGATAAGGCTTTAACCTATTTAGTTTAATTTTTTTAGGATAGAAAAACTTGTAAATTCGATTATGGACATAATGCTTATACCCAACATATGTGTTAAATGCTACTTGTTTTTTTGATACTTCTAAATAATTAAGCAAATAGTCATAAAACAATAAATCTGGATTAGCACATTTACATTCCATAGCTAATTGACTTTCCAATTCTAGTAAAAATTCATCTCTAATTTTTTCTGCTCGTTTTTTATTTCCTTTCTTTTTTAATTTTGTATCTTTCCACTTTTGTCTAATTTTTCCGTTAGAGTCTTTATAAGATACAATTACTTGTAATGTTCCTCTTTTCTCAATTATGTTTGCTCTTAATTTCAATTCAATCTCTCCTCTTAAACTGAAATATCGGCAAAAATTTTGACTATTCTATTATAGCATGATTTTTACCTTCATCTTGTATTTTTAATATATACTCAATGACAGCTTTTTTAGGTATTTTGTACCTTGCTCCAATTTTTATATTTTCTATTGATTTATCTTTCAGCAAATTATAAGCTTTATTTTTTCCAATATTTAACATTTTAGTTAAATCAGTAATTTTCAATATCGAGGGATAACTTTCAAATATTTTTTCATAATCTTGAAAATCCATAAAATTCACTCCTACATTCTGATAATAAGTATTGCACTTTTTTATTTTAGGTGTTAGAATAACAAAGTATTAATTTGGGCTGTTAGCTCAGTTGGTAGAGCAGATGACTCTTAATCATCGGGTCGCGGGTTCGAGCCCCTCACAGCCCATTGGGTGCCAAACCCTTAAATACAGTGTAAACGTTGGTGCTTAGCATTTAGAAAACGTGTATACTGTATTTTTTTGTTTTAAAAAAAGACTGTAGTACCCCGCTTTTTTACTGGCTCTTTGTCAAATGGTGTTGTTTTGACTAAATCACACTTTAGGAAATGCTTCGGCATTTCCTTTTTTGCGTTATTAAATGATCTCACAGATATTTTGCTGGATGAGGACACGCATCCGAAGGTGACGGAAAGTCCGGAATCCAAAAGCTATTCTTTTGATTACTTTGATAAGGTTGTTCTTTCCCTCCAGTTTTCCGTTTGAATAGGGATATTTTAAAAGAGTTTGTGATGGCTTCTTTGTGCTTTCTCAGGTAACGAATCGCTTTTTTAAACCCCTCGTTCATTGAATGTGGCAATGATTCAATCAAGTCGAAGAATTCAGTGAAATCTTTTGCGTCAAAAGCAGCTAACAATTCTTGATAGACCTCATAGCTTTGTCGCAATTGGTCATCTATGGACAATAGGTAATCAAGCACCTCAGATTCTGTTAGGTATTTCCGATGGAAAAGGGGAAATTGCTTGAAGGAGGTGTAGTTTAACTTCGCATTTTTCTTCAGGATCGTTCGCCAATACTTTTTCAACTTTCTGTAGTCTTTTTGAGCTTGTGGATCGCTTTTCTTCAACTGATTCATTGTCTGAATCCGTTGTTTATTAAAGGCACGCGTAATTTGTTGGATGACGTGGAAACGGTCGATTGAGATTCGTGCGTTTGGAAAGACTTCCTTAGTCACTGCATCGTAAGAGGCATTCATATCCATAACAATATGTGTGACACGTTTTCTGGCTTTTAAGGTAAATCGTTGGAAGTATGCCCGTAGTTTAAAGTTGCGTCGGTCGTCTAAGATATCGAATATTTTGCCAGTATCCGCATCGCTGATAATAAAGCACATGGCACCTTCACAATCGCTGGTTCCTTTAAATTCATCAATTAGAAGATGTTTGGGAAGGTAATTAGGCTTTTTACGAGGCTCCTCAAAGAAGCTGTCTAAGACACGTTCAACGGTTTTTGTGGAAACGAAGTATCGCTGTGCAATATCTTTCATTGAGATCTTTTTCTTCAAATCCACGGCAATCGCAAATTTTAAGGCCTGCGAGATGTAACAATTCTCCGCTACATAATAGGTTTTGGCAGAAAAAGTATGACGGCATCGGGTGCAGCGAAAACGTTGTTTGTACAGGTGTAGATAGGTTGGTACCTCTTGATAGGGAAGCAACTGAATCCAACTGTCTTGGTAAGAATGGCGGATGACAGAATCAAACCCACAATACTCACAACGAGGAGCTTCTCCAGTTAGTAAGCCGGTAAACACATTGGCCATCCGGCCATGAATACTCTCTTTACTAATGGCATCTTTTGAGAAACTAATATGAGAATCCTTGATATTCAGGATTTGTTTGATGGATTTACTTGTATTTTCATCGGTACATTTGATATTCTTAGTTATGGACATTTGGTTATCCTCCTATGATTGGGTTTGGCGATTTAATTATAGGACAACCAAATGTCTTTTTGTTATAAAAAAATACTTGGTGTCTTTACTCATTTGAGAGTAACAACACCAAATATCATAGAACCAGTTAGAAATGGAAGAAGAAAAAAGCAATGATTTCGTGTGAATAATGCACGAAATCATTGCATATTTTAGAAAACGGCTTTGAAGATGCTATTCAAATTTTGTCTTTTCCTGAAAATATCCGCCGAAGGATTCGTACAACCAATGTGTTGGAACGGTTGAACGAAGAGATTCGCCGGAGAGAACGAGTGATTCGGATTTTTCCAAATATCAATTCCATCACTCGGATAATTGGAACACTTTTGATGGAAAAGGACACTGAGTGGCTGGCTTCTCCACGAAAATATTTAGAATTTAATTCGAATAACATTTAGCACCATGAACCTGTGCGAGTCTCTTCTTTCTGAGGAGAGACATCAAGAGTCGCTGCGCTACTGCTCCTGACCTCTCTCCTCAGAAAGAAAGGCATGGTAGTTAGGTTCACAACGCAAAACATTGTGCTTTTGATGAGGTTGAACTTTTACACAAGATTGTGGACTTGACTGATTTATCCTAAAGCTAAATACCAACATTGCTGTGTTCACGTTTCCCGTAATATTGCTCATAAAGTACGTGTCAAAGATCGAAAAGAAATCTGTGATGATTTTAAGGCTGTTTATCAAGCTAGCTCAAAGGAAGAGGCAAATACCTTTTTAGGGAGTATGATTGAGAAGTGGCAGAAAACTTATCCTAAAGTGACGCAGTCACTGATAAAAAATCAAGATTTATTGACTTTTTATGAGTTTCCGCCTGGTATCCGCCGAAGCATTTACTCAACTAATTTAATCGAATCTTTCAATAAACAAATCAAGAAATACAGCCGCAGAAAAGAGCAGTTTCAAAATGAAGAATCACTAGAGCGTTTCCTAGTATCCATCTTTGATACATACAATCAAAAATTCTTAAATAGAAGCCATAAAGGCTTCCAACAAGTGACGGATACATTAGCTTCAATGTTTACTGAGTAACCCATTATTTTGCAGAAGGACGAGTTATTTACACAAAATTATTGACGCTCCCGGTTGGTACAACAAGAATTGCAGTAGCATAGTCACCATTGATGAAACTACTTAATGATTAAATTGAGCAATTTCTCAAATAGCACAAACTGCTCTTCATAAAACGAAAAGCAGTTCATAATGTATTTAGATATTTCATTGTGCTATTGACCAGAAACACACTATTTAAGGTACCTTTCTCTTTTCGCTGAGATTCACCAACTTCAATTGCACAAAAAAGCGTGAGCACAAGGCTCACACTTTTTCTAGTTGACTATCCTAAAAATTCGAAAACATCTTTACGATCATACAATTTCAAGATTTTTTCAAATAAGATTTGACCTACGAAAGCAGCTACGATTGGTACAACAAACCAGCTGATTAATAGTAGAATAATACTCAAACCGGCGTCCAATGAAGCCAACGGACCTACCAACCCTACCAAACCGAAACCAGCAGAAGCAGGAGTCCCTGAGACTGAGAATAACGCTACTGGAATTGCTGAGATGATAGCGGTGAATAGACATGGCACCAAGATAATTGGTTTCCTAAACAAGTTTGGCATCATCATTTTCATAGCACCCAATGCGATGGCCAAAGTAACCCCTGGTTTGTTGACTTTCCAAGAGTTAACTACCAAGACAACTGTTGTTGCGGCAACACCCATAGCGGCTGCACCAGCAGAAACACCGTTCAATTGAATTGCCATACCAATGGCAACTGTAGAGATCGGCGAGATAATCAAGAAAGCAAAGGAACATGCAATCAAGATTGACATCAAAATTGGTTGCAAAGTAGTAAAGGTATTAATTAAGTCACCGATAGCGGCAGTAATCTTGGTTACGTAAGGATATAAATAATAGCCGATTAGACCAGCGCCGATACCAACAACGATTGGTGTTGCAACAATTGCCACGGACCCAAATTTTTCGCCGATCAACAAGATCATGCCGACAGCGATTGATGCAGTAATCATGGTATTGATGATGTCTCCGGTACCAGCACCGATATAAGTAGCTGTGTCAGGATTGAATTTCACAACACCGGAGCCAACGAAAGCTGCACCGGCAACTACTAACATTTGCATTGGTTTGAAGCCAAACTGCACCGCAATCAAAGCGCCAATCAATAGTGGAGTAGCTAGTTGGAAAATAACTGCCATTTGTGTGATCGTTACTGCTAAGGTATTTTCACCAAATAATTTCAAAATTGCTGCCAATACCGCGTTAGGAATCAACCCTACGATGATCCCCGTTGCGGTACCCGCTAATACTTTATTTAAAAATATTTTTGGAGTTAATTTTTCTTCCATTTTCTCGTCCTCTTTCTAATGATTACTATTTCGCTCCTAGAATTTCTTCTTTACTATGAACCAGTTGCGTTAAGAAATCACAGTAAGGAGTTACTACGCCATATTTTTTACCTTTACGAGAAATGGCTCCGTTGATGTAGTCAATCTCGGTCAAACGGTTATTTTTTATCAAGTCTTGGTGCATCGATGGGAAATGCATACCAATCGTAGTCGGGTCAAAACAAGTTTCTACATGTTCGATTACTTCGGGAATGTCTAAGTTGACGTTTTCTTTGGCAGCAACAGCTGCAAATTCGTTAACAATAGTCACTACCATGTCATGAGCAGGTTTGGTTGCACCAAGCCCCGCCATATTGACGTCTAAAATCGTGCATAAGCCATTCATCGTACCATTGACACAAGCTTTACGATAAATTGAATAATGAATGTTGTCGGAATATTTGGCATTTAAACCAGACGCGGACAAAGTTTCCGCCAATTTTTTCGCTGATTCTTCTTGGCCAATACCTAGATTTTGCAATTCAACAGACCCGCTGCCAAATAATTTAGCCTTGCCGGGACCTTCTAGACCAGCAGTCCACATGGTGTTGCCGATAAAGATTTTTTCCATCGGTACGAATTTTTCGATTACGTCTTCATGACCGATACCGTTTAAAAGACACAAAACTTCTGTGTGATCAGCAATTAATGGTTTAACATCCTGCAGCATTTTTTCCAACTGCATTGCCTTCGTGAATAAGATAATCAAATCAAATTGCTCACCAGTGGGCACCTCATTCTGATTAACAATTGGGACTTTAACAGTAATTTCTTCGCCATTATAATTAGCCTTCAATCCGTTTTCTTTGATGGCATTGATATGCTCCTGCCAGCCGTCGATTAGCAAAACATCGTTACCACCTTGTTTCAACATCAGTCCGAACCGGGAACCCATCGCGCCGGCCCCTGCAATTGCAATTTTCATAAATAAAAGCCTCCAAACTTAATTTATAATAAGTGAACATTTTCACATTTCTCATTATAGAGTTTTCATTCGGAAACTTCAAGTAGTAAAGTGTCAAAACAATGATGAAATCATTTAGTTCTTATAAATTAGACATGAGAAAATAAATATTCCATATCTACTTTATTGGATCCATAACATGACTAAATTCTGAATACTTTTTAAAGCTTATCATTTGGTAAAACAGAATATAAGTTAATCATATAGACTGAAAATTTTTAATTTTCAGAATAGAATAACTTAAAAGTACTGACAAAATTTTTTAAAGGGGCAATATAATGTTCTGAGATAATCAAATCTTACCGAAAATATCAAAAGTCCAATGTGACGCAATCTGATTCTGTCACATTCGTTAAAATCGCTCTATCCTTAGAGGCTCTAAGAGGAAATCACTTTTCTTTTAGGACCTTTTTTCTATAGCTTGTTTAAATGTGACTTATTATCTGTTATAATCATATTAAGTAACATTTGAGAGGGGACTAAAAATGAAGAGCGTGGAACCGATTCGCGATAAAAAAAAGATCGATGCCATGAAGGCAATTTTGGCTTCCGGAAAATATGGGCAACGAAATTTGGTGCTTTTTTCGATCGGGATCAATACAGCGTATCGAATCTCCGATTTAAGACAGTTGAAATTAAGTGACGTGGTAGAAATTTCTCGTGGCCGAGTGATTGTCAAAGAACGTCTGGCCATGAAGGAACAAAAAACAGCTAAACACAATTCGGTTTTCATTTCGAACAAATTACGAAAAGTGATTCTTGATTATGTTCAATCAGAATTTCTTGAGCAGCTGCAAGTACAAGACTTCAGCAATTATTTGTTTCCAAGTCGAAAAGGAGCAGATACGCCTTTGACCCGACAAAGTCTTTGGCGGATCATTCATGAAGCAGGAACGGCGGTTGGGTTGAAAGAAATTGGCCCCCATTCGATGCGCAAGACCTTCGGCTATTTTTTGTACAAGCAAGGGACCAAAACAGAGATCATTCAGTCGCTGCTCAATCATTCTTCGCAACGAGAGACCTTACGTTATATTGGGATCACCCAGGAAGACAAAGATACCGCTGTGAAGAGTTTGGATCTATGACAGAATAAAGCCTTATATAATAGAAGGAAAAATTCAAGAGGTGAGAAAATGAACGAAGAAAAGCATCCTACATTTCCTGATAAATACCACTTATCTCGCAAAGAGTCTGTGTATTTATTGAAGAAAAACATTGTGGAACTGGTGTACAATGCGGGGGAATTTGAAGGATTGAATACAACGCTATTACAAACAGAAGAGATTATTAAGTATAACCGGGCCGATAACGTGGCTGTAGATGCTGTCCTGACCGTTGTTATCTTAAAAAGAGGCTTTGAATTGCTTTTAAACGACGTACAGGAGCCCCTGTTAGAGACAAGTAAGCGGATTAATCGGATCGTTGCAGCGTAAGATGCACTTTTTCCCGGTGAGATAAGATCTGGTGGGGTAGAAGTATCGAGTATTCAAGGAAGATATGTGCCACCAATGTTAACTGAAGATGAAGTACAGAATCAATATGATGAGATAATGAATCGAGATATATCAGAGACGGAAAAAGCTTTGCGCCTATTTCTATTCATTTCGAAAAATCAAATATTTTGGGACGGTAATAAGATAACTGCATTGTTAACAACAAATAAAATTATGTTTGATTGGGATTTAGGCTTGTTGTCCATTCCTGAAACTGTATTTGAAAAATTTAATGTGTTGCTTTCCATTTATTACAATAGTAATGAAGATATAGATGTGGAAAAGATATTGGATTTTATGTATTCCAATTGTATTTTTGGTATTAACTATTTGCGAAAAAATAAATTATAATTTAAGAGGTATTTGTAAATGATAATTTCAGAAGAAGCAAAATAGCGGTTCTGTTGCAAAGTTTTCCAAAAAATCTATTTTAGTGTAAAATTGAGAAAAAAGACAGAGAGGACAGAGTAATGAATCATTTTAAAGGCAAACAATTCAAAAAAGACGTCATTATTGTCGCTGTTGGTTACTACCTGCGTTACAATCTAAGCTATCGTGAAGTTCAGGAATTGTTATAAGATCGTGGAATAAATGTTTGTCATACGACGATTTATCGTTGGGTGCAAGAGTACAGCAAAGTCCTCTATTATCTGTGGAAGAAGAAAAATAGACAATCCTTCTATTCATGGAAAATGGACGAAACCTATATCAAAATTAAGGGACGTTGGCATTATCTTTATCGTGCAATTGATGCGGACGGCTTAACCTTAGATATCTGGTTACGAAAGAAATGGGATACGCAAGCAGCCTATGCTTTCTTAAAACGACTCCATAAACAGTTTGGTGAGCCGAAAGCAATTGTGACCGATAAAGCACCTTCTCTTGGCTCCGCCTTGAGAAAGTTACAGAGTGTGGGTTTATATACTAAGACAGAGCACCGAACTGTGAAGTATCTTAACAATTTAATAGAACAAGACCATCGACCTATTAAACGACGGAATAAATTTTATCAAAGTCTCCGTACAGCCTCTTCCACGATTAAGGGCATGGAGACCCCTTCGAGGAATATATAAAAAGAACCGAAGAAATGGAACGCTCTTCGGCTTTTCGGTGTCTACTGAAATCAAGGTATTAACGGGAATACCAGCCTAAGATATTTGGAGTTCAGAGCGGGCGCGTTTGATTTTCAAACTTCGCAACAGAACCATGATTATCATATCTGTTATCGTTTCGGTCAGCAATGGTCAGGCTGAGATTTCATTTATGAGGTAGACGATTTTTTTATGCCTCAAAATAGCTTGAAAGTCGAAAGATATTATCATATAATGAACTGTACTGCTTATTTTTATTAATTATCGAAAGGAAAAAAACAAGATTGGGAATCAATGGGAAAAAGAGGATATCGGTATTTGGGTTAGGTTATGTTGGTCTAGCGAATTCATTGTTATTAGGTCAGCATGAAGATGTGGTGGGCTATGATATTGATAGTCACAAGATAACATTATTGGAACAAGGTTGCTCACCTTTAATAGATGATTACATCGAGTCATTTATTAAAGAGAAACGTTCGAATGTGAGCTATACTAGTGATTTTGAGCAGGCGGTTTTACATGGAGAGTATTTGGTGATTGCAACGCCAACAGACTATGATGAATCAACAGATTATTTTAATACATCGTCTATTGAAGAGGTGATTGAAAAAGCAATTCAAATCAAAGCTGATGCGAAGTTCATTATCAAATCTACGATTCCAATCGGCTATGTTGCGACCCTAAAAAAACAATTTCCCAGTGTTCAAACTATTATTTTTTGTCCTGAGTTTTTGAGGGAAGGAACAGCACTGTATGACAATCTTTATCCGTCTAGGATCATCATTGGTGATACAACTGATGCAGCAAAAGAAATAGGTGCTTTATTTTTGAGAAATGTCTGGGATAAGGAAGTGCCTGTGCTATACACGAGTGAAAACGAGGCGGAAGCAATCAAGTTATTTGCCAATACTTACTTAGCCCTTCGTGTTGCTTATTTTAATGAATTGGATACTTTTGCGCAGATAAATGGACTTGAATCCAGACAAATCATTGAAGGAATGGGATTAGATGCGCGCATCGGTTCTCACTATAACAACCCAAGTTTTGGTTATGGTGGCTATTGTTTGCCCAAGGATACCAAGCAGTTAAAACAAAATTATCGTCAAGTCCCTGAGAGATTAATTTCAGCGATTGTTGCATCAAATGATGTTCGAAAAGATTTTGTTGCTGATAAAATTATGGCGAAAAATCCTAAAACAGTCGGTATTTATCGTTTAACGATGAAGCATGGTAGCGATAACTTTAGATATAGTGCGATTCAAGATGTTATGACGAGACTACAATCTAAGGGTGTTGAAATTGTTATTTACGAACCAACTTTGAGTGTGCCAAATTTTAAGGGAATTCAACTTGTGCATAGTTTAGAAGACTTTAAACAAGCGGCTGAGATTATAGTTGCCAATCGATGGGATGAAAGTCTGCGCGACGTTGCACATAAAGTGTACACTCACGATGTATTTGTGAGAGATTAAAATATAAAATCTATCAACTGGATTAATGGAGAGAAAATGTTAAACTTTTTAAGTATATTTTTATTGGTTTATGGTGTGCTTGCTATTTCGCACATTGTATTTCAAATTATTTTATGTCATAGTGACCATAGAAGACAGAACAAGAAATCATTTAAGGATTTTCATAGTAACTATCAGGCTAGTGTTTCGGTCATAGTGCCTGCCTATAACGAAGTACCACAAATTTTGAAGAATTGTATTGATTCTATTGTGGCACAAAAGATACCTGACATAGAGATTATTGTTGTGGATGACGGTTCAAAAAATCGTGAAGAATTGATTGAAAAAGTCTATGACACTTATCAATCGAATCAAAATGTTAAAATTTTATTGCCTGAGGAAAACAAAGGCAAGCGTCACTGTCAAAAACTTGGATTTGATATTGCTAAGGGTGATATTATTGTCACAGTGGATTCAGATACCTTACTACATGATGAGGATGCTGTTGAAAAATTAATTCAGCGTTTTGCGAATAAGAAAGTTGGGGCTGTCACTGGTGATGTTCGAGTCGAAAACAAAAATAAAAACATCTTAACACGTCTGATTACGTATCGCTATTGGTCTGCTTTTCACCAAGAGCGAGCGGCTCAAAGCCGCTTTCACGTTGTCATGTGTTGTTCTGGACCATTTTCAGCCTATCGTAAAGAAATAATTGAGGAAATCAAAGAGAAGTACATTACACAATATTTCTTAGGCGAAAATTGTACCTATGGGGATGACCGTCATTTGACGAATTTAGTTCTTGAGGCAGGCTATGAAGTTGCTTTCCAAAGTGATAGTCAAGTTTATACTTTTGTTCCTGAAACAATTGGTGGGTATATCAAACAGCAAGTGAGATGGAATAAAAGTTTCTATCGTGAGATGCTCTGGACGATTAAGTTTGCACATAAGCATCATTTTTATATGATGTATGATTTGGTCATGCAATTTATCTTACCGTTTATGTTGGTTGTGTCTTTAATCGCTATGATTGAACAAACAATTTTGTATCAGAATTTCGGACATTTATATCAGTATTTGATTGTTTTGGTTCTGATTGCTATTTTCCGTTCACTGTATGGTATTTATAGAACTAAAGATATTGGATTTTTACTCTTTGTTATCTATGGCTTTATGCACGTGCTACTTTTATTACCTGTTAGATTCTATGCACTATTAACATTAAAATCGACAAAATGGGGAACGCGATAAATCTTATCCATAACACTATTTTAAAAAAACAGCTTTCTTACGCAAGCTGTTTTTTTTATAACGCGAATTGTAAAATTAAGTTAGAAAAATAAAAAGGCATTTATGGTACACTCAAATTGTATTTCCGACGAAAGAAAACAAAGGAGTGTAACCATAAATGACCTACAAACATCTTACCATAGACGAACTGACAATGATAGAATCATATTATCTTCAACATAATAAACCGGTTGAAATCGCTAACCGAATGGGTCGTGCTATACAAACTATTTATAATGTAGTCAATAAGTTCAAGCAAGGCAAGACTGCTCTTGATTATTGGCACCAGTATAAAGAAAATAAGAAAAAATGTGGTAGAAAAGTCATTCAATTACCTGCTCATGAAGTAGATTACATTAAAGAGAAAGTCACTCTTGGTTGGACGCCTGACGTCATTATCGGGCGAAAAGAAAGGCCTGTTTCATGCGGTATGAGAACACTTTATCGTTTATTTTCTAAAGGGATATTTGATATTGACACACTACCGATGAAAGGTAAAAGAAAACCCAATGGTCATCAGGAAAAACGGGGAAAACAACAATATCAGCGCTCAATCCATGATCGACCTGATAATTATCCTGATTTCAATTCTGAGTTTGGTCACCTTGAAGGTGATACGATCGTTGGCATTCATCATAAAAGTGCCGTCATTACTTTAGTTGAAAGATTATCTAAAGTCATTATCACGATTAAACCCAACGGCCGTAAGGCATTAGATATTGAAACCGCCCTTAATCAATGGTTTTCTCGCTTCCCTAAAAACTTCTTTAAATCTATTACGTTTGACTGTGGAAAAGAATTTTCTAACTGGAAAGCCATTAGTAACCAACACGATATTGATATATATTTTGCGGACCCTGGAACACCTTCTCAACGCCCATTAAACGAGAATTCTAACGGGATTCTGCGTCGTAATGGACTGCCGAAATCAATGGATTTTAGAGAAGTGAATCAGACATTTATTTCCAGTGTCAGCAATCAACGTAATCATATTCCAAGAAAATCATTGAATTACAGAACACCAATTGAGATATTTTTGAGCTATGTACAAGAAGCATTTTATTCTAACTTAATTTGACAAATCATAAGAAATATCTTTTTGGGTAGCAATCGTATTTGCTAGTCTTTATTTTGATAAAAGTTTTGAGCAAAAAACTATATTGAACAATATAGTTTGGATATTGGCAGTTATTTTATTATTATTTGATGCTTTTACAATTGGTGTGCCTAAAAAGATACAAGGTAAAAACAATGAGTGAAGAATTAAAAACGATTAAAGAGTTGGCGGATGAGTTAGGTGTTTCCAAACAAGCTATTCAATATCATATAAAATCATTGACAAACAAAAACCGACAAACAAACGACAAAGGTGTAACGGTTTTGTCTGCGATAGAACAAGAATTTATAAGGGGTAAAGTAGACAAGCAGACAAACAAAAACAAGACAAATGAACCGACAAAAAAGCGGCAAACAGACAAACAAAAAGAACCGAATATTAATCAATATTTGTTAATTGAAATTGAAGAAGTTAAGAAAAATAGGGATAAACAATTAGCAGTTAAAGATAAACAAATAGAAAATAAAGACATTCAAATTGCACAAATGCAAAATCTGCTAGATCAGCAACAACGTTTAGCCCTACAAGATAAAAAATTGCTGGAAGAATACAAGGCAGAGAATGATAGCTTAAAAGCCCTTAAAATGCCCACAGAGGACACAAAAGAGAATCAATCGCAGGAAGAAGTCCAAACCCTTAAAAAGCAAATGGAAGCCTTAAATGATAAAATAAAAGGACAGGAACAGGCGAATAATCAAAGTTCTAAAAAATGGTATCAATTTTGGAAATGACAAAAAACCTATAAAATGAGATTTTAGGCTTTTTATTATTCAAGTGGCATAATTACTCAAAACCATTTAAAAGGGCTTAAAAGGAAAAATATGAGCTTATAGGACTATTCAAGCATTAAAGGGAGTGAAAAATTCATTTTTCAATTTCTTTAGTGCTTTTTCGTTGGTTTGCTTACATTTATCGTTTTATTGATTGAAAAAATCACAAAAAAATAAGAACCGTCTGACTTTGGTAGGTTTGATGTGCACCCCAAAAGTTAGACTTTTTATCCAAGTAGAAATACTTGGATTTTTTTAATTGTTTTGGTAATTCAAGCGAAATTGAATTGGACTCATCCAGTTCAATTTTTGTTTGATTCGTTTTGTATTATAGTACCTAATCCAGATTACAATAACCTGTTCAAGTTCTTCGAAAGACGAGAAGATATGTCCGTAGTAAATTTCTTGTTTAAGTAGCCCAAAGAAATTCTCCATAACTGAATTATCATGACAGTTTCCTTTACGGCTCATAGACTGAAAAATTCTATGAGATTTTAATTTAGAAACATAGTCTCTCATTTGGTATCCCCATCCTTGATCTGAGTGGAAAGTACGTCGATAAGGACAATCAGATGTCACAGCTAAGGCTTGATTTAGAGCAATATCAATTGATTGATAAGAGGGTTGTTTAGAGATATGATAACTAATCACCTCGCTATTAAATAAATCAATGTAAGGATTGAGATAACACTTTTTCTGAATTCCATCTTCATAATATTTGAATTCTGTCGTATCTGTTGTGATTTTTTGATGAGGAATGGAAGTTCTGAATCGTCTGTGTAATTTATTTTTAGCTACCGTCCCTACTTTTCCTTTATATGAATTATATTTACGTGATTTGTGCCAATAAGACGTCACACGAAGCCCTAGCTTCTTCATTAAGCGCTGTACCTTCTTGTGGTTGACGTGATAGCCACGTTGCTTAAGTAATTCACTCATTGGACGATAACCTGCATTGGCATGTTCTTGACGTATTTTAAGCATTTCTTTTTCGATAAGCTCATCTTTGTTTACCCGTTCAAAACAGTTAACCCAATAATAATAAGTGGCTTTAGGGAATCCTGTAACTTTCAAGATTTCTTTGATTTTGAAGGTTTTACGGAGACTGTAGATGAGTCTTGATTTTTGTTCATTAGAGCATTTTTCTCCAATCTCCGAAGTCCTTTTAAATAAGCTACCTCAATTTGCGCATAACGTAATTCTTGTTCAAGTTCTTTAATTCGTTGAGAATCATTTGGGTTCTGAGTCATAGACGATGCAATGCTTTCTAGTTTTTTACGCCGTCCTCTCTTTTTGCTTATTGGGACTTCTCCATAAATTTTGAAATGATTAACCCAGCTTGCAAGTAAGGTAAAATTAGTAATTTCGAATTTTCTTGCCACAGCTTCATACGTTAAATCAGTTGTTAAATAACATTGTACCGCATTTTCTTTCAACTCCATAGAATAATTTTTATTGACTTTGGAGTGAGCTGTAGGAAGTCCCTCTGCTCGATAATTGCGAATCCAGCGTCTAACCTGACTAGATGAACCTACGTTGTGCAGTTTAGCAAGATAGGTAGAGCCTCCCTTGCCAGATAAATAATCTTGAATAACGCGTTGTTTTAATTCTATGGAATATTTGACCATAAGAAAAGACCTCCGAAATATAGATTTGAAAAGTCTATATTTTGGGGGTCACTACAGTTAACGGTTCTTAGAACATTATACTGCCACCGACTTTTAATCGGCTACACTAGGACTTGTTAGCGCAAGTCCTTTTTCTTTACCCTTGTTTTATCACAACTTCGTTTTTTTATCATCTCGTTTAATTAAGAAAGATAAACACTCTCATCTTCTCATAAAACTGTCATAATCTGCTCATATTGCTCAACTTTTCAAGGCTAATCGGGCAATTCATTAAATTGACTTAAAATAACTATTAAAAACTTTCGTTTTAATTATCAAGACATAAAAAGTTATTGGTAGTATGTCAGTAACTCATACTCGATTTCCATCAAATTTGACTATTTTATTTTATTTCATTTTTAGCGGCAAACAAATCATTTAATGCTTCAGTCATGGTTGGATGAGTGTAAATTTTGTCACGCAATAATGTGTAAGGCAAGCCTACTTCAATCGCAAGACTTATGAGATTAATTGTTTCATAAGATTCTTCTGCGTAAATTGTAATACCAAGAATTTTGTCTGTCTCTGGATCAACCAAAGCTTTGAGTAAGCCTTTAGACTGATTCAAGACAGCTGATTTTGGAATGGCTGTCGCAGCAAGTTTGAAGAGACGGTAATCGATGCCCGCTGCTTTAGCATCTTTTTCATTAAGGCCAACTTTAGACAAGGCAGGTGTGATAAAAACAGAGGTTGGTACATTTTTGCGGTCAGACAGACTCCGCTTACCATCTCCATAAAGGTTATTACTTACAATACGGAAATCATCAAGGGAAGTGTAAGTAAATTGTAAACCGCCATGCACATCCCCAAGTGCCCATACATTTTGAACAGTGGTTTCAAGTTTATCGTTGACCACAATTTCTCCACGTTGACCAAGTTGAATATTAGTGTTTTCAAGTCCAAGTCCAGCAGTATTGGGTTTGCGACCTGTTGCAACCAAAATTTTATCTGATAAGATTGAAACTTTTTTGCCTTCTTTATTTATTATTTCAACGCTATTGTCAGTAATAGCAACAATCTTCACGCCAAGCTTAAAGATAATCCCCCTAGATTCAAGGTCGGAACGAACCAACTTCGAAATATCTTCATCATCACGAGGAAGGAAGTTATCGAAAATATCAAGAACTGTTACTTTTGATCCGTAACTTGCAAACATTGAAGCAAATTCAAGACCAATATAACCAGAACCAATAATCGTCAAATGTTCAGGAAGCTGCTTCAAATCCATTAATTCAGTTGAAGTCACAACATTTCTACTGTCCACAAGTCCGGGAATTGGTGGCAAGACAGGTGTCGCGCCAGTATTGATAAAGATACGTTCGCCAATTAGTTGTGCAATGACTTCACCCTCAGCATCCATCACTTCGATTTCGTGATCAGAGACAAATTTTGCTTTGCCATCAATAACTTCAGCTGTTGCTTCATCTGCAATCATGTGATAATTTTTTAGATTCAAATTACCTGTAAGCATCGCTTTTTTTTCTGCAGCTTCTGTGAATTTCAAACCTTTTTCACCGTTGACAATCAAAAATTTTGATGGAATACAGCCGATGTTGATACAAGTCCCACCATACATTCGAGGTGATTGTTCAATAACGACGACACTTTCTCCTTTTCCAGCAAGGAATTTGGCCAAGGTCTTTCCACCTTTACCAAAACCAACAACGATATTTTTTACGTCTATTTTTTTCATTTAAAAACCTCCAAATTTTAGTTTTGAACTAACTTATTATCCACGATAGATTTACCACAGCACCGAAGCTTTTAATTTTTTCAGTAGCTAGTTCATCAAATATTATTTTCATTTAATTTGCCTGTTTACCTATTGCTTCAAAGCTCTTCAAGAACTTTTGCTGTACTCATGGTGCGATCTGCAACAAATCCAAAATTTGTTATTGCTGCATCATAGGCTTCTTGACCAGGTGCTCCTGTTGCGTCAGCTGCAACGTGAACGTGAAAACCTGATTCTACAAGTTCACGCAAGTGTGAATCCACACAGAGATTTGCGTTCATTCCAGCCAAGATAACAGTATCAATGCCGTTTTTACGGAGTTGAAGCGCCAAGTCATTTGATTCGGGACCGAAGATTTTGTGGGGGCTTGTGATGATAGTATTTTCATCCAAGTAAGGTTTGAGTTCCTCCACGAAGTCTGCTCCTGAACCTTTCACTGTTTCTTGATACTGGTGTTCACGATGGAACATTTTATTATTCAACATCATTTGTTCGCCTTGACCACCAAATTTCCAGTTTTGATCATGGTCGTAAAAGTAATGTGGTGAAATAAAGATTTTATAGCCTTTTGCTTTAGCATGTTTGAAGAGTTCTGTAAGATTCTCAGTGGTATGATATTTTCTGAGGATATCTTTTGTTAGACCATAGCCTGCACCTTTTGGTTTGAGGAATTCGACTTGTGGGTCTGTAACGACGAATGCTGTATTTTTGTTATTGAACATTTTGTTCTCCTTTAAATATAAAATTTTTATGATAATTCTGTAATGAGTTGCTTAAGTATCCCCTTACCAAGAACGTCTATGAATGTTTGACAACTTTGCCATCTTTTTTGAACAATGGCAATGGGATATTCTCTCCGAATCGCATCGGCCTGCAAAATCTTGACTTTTTCTTTAGATTCAACTGCTGACATAAAGATTTACGTCGTATCACAGCAGTAGGCGGGGCAGAACCTGATCCGATAACTATCATATCCATTTTTTTCATTATTTTTCTCCCACTTTTTCAAAACTAGTTTTTAATAAATCAAAATTTGATTCCAGAACATTTAAATCTTGAGTCACTTTCAAGAGTAGAAGACTTCCTTGAATTTGAGCAATAATTGCATGTGCTGCAGGAAGATTTTGTTTCACCAGCAGTCCTGTTAAAGCTGATAGATTTTCCGCAATTTTTTTTTGTAAATCTGAAAATAGTTGTTCAAGAGGTTTTCTAAAATCCTCATCTAGGGCGGAAAGCTCAATAACGAGATTACCTACAGGACAGCCGTAGTATATTTTTTTTTGCGCATGATCACTGTAAATCCAATCCAGCATCTCTTTCAAGTTTGCCAGTGGACTTTCATCTCTCGATAGGATCCCATTTAGCAAATGTTTTTGCCAAATTTTAACATGATTATCGATGACTGCTAGGCTAGCTTCTTTTTTTGAATCAAAGTAATAATAGAATTGCCCTTTGCCTGTCGCAGTTTCATCTAAAATATCATTAATAGAAGTCCCTGTATAACCTTTTTTATATATAAGCTGTTCTGTAGCCGTCAATATCTTTTCTTTCGTATTTCTCAAGTTGTACACCTCCATATTTTTAGAAACAAATGGTTAGATTAGATTGTATCTAACAACATTGTTTTGTACCACTTGGTATAATTATATTAACATCTTTTTTTTAAAAATACAAACATTTTGTACCGAATAGTACAAAACATAACATTAACTGTGTCCTAGTATAAAAAATGATTTTGTTGTTGAACCTTATCATTTTGATAGATTTCAGTTCTTTGCATAGCATCAGAAGCAAAATTTAAAACTGTGCCCGGTTCTGTTGTAAAGTTTTCCAAAAAATCTATTTTAGTGTAAAATTGAGAAAAAAGACAGAGAGGACAGAGTAATGAATCATTTTAAAGGCAATAAATTTGGGAAATTGGTCGCAGGTTAAATCATGTTAAAGAAAATGATTTGGCACATGGTGATTTTATAAATTGGCTCAAAAAAATAAATATTGAAAGAACCGAAGCCCATAGATTTATGAAAGTTGCTAAGGAGCTTCCAAATGTTGACAATTGGCAACATTTAAGTAATAGAGCGCTATATACTTGTCCAATCGTTGGACAACAGTCAAATATGATAACGTTGTCAGATAATAGAAGTCGACTTCCAATTTGTGAACGTACACAAATTTAGTAACGTTTCGAAATATCCAAATGTTTGTACGTACCAACATATCAAAAATAGAATACATACTCTAATTTAAGATAACACCAATATCAACCGACGTCGGTTGATTCTTCGCAAAACGAAGAATCACAAATACAATTTTTTGAATCTCTTCCATGGGTGAAACCTTGGCGCCGGAGCGCCATTATTTGCCCTCACACCTTTGTATTGATGAATTTAAGTCGGTGAAAAATGTGAGCGACGCCATGAGCTTTATTTTTATGAACGCCGTGAACCATGAAGTGATTGATATTGTGGAAAACCGTCAACAGCACTATTTATCTGATTACTTTATGCGTTATTCATTGAACGCACGCCTGCGGGTAAAGACGGTCACGATGGATATGTATTCGCCCTATATCGGGCTGATTAAAGCCTGTTTCCCTAAAGCCGACATTATTATTGATCGCTTCCATATTGTCCAACATCTGAATCGGGCGCTCAATCACGTGCGCATCCAAACAATGAACAGTCTGCGCTATACACGCCCGCGCGATTATCGGAAACTGAAAAAGCAATGGAAATTGGTATTAAAAAACGAAGCAGATTTAAATTTTCATGATTTCTTTACCCATCGTCTCTACACCGGCATGGTGTCAGAGTATGTGATGGCCAATTACTTAGTCGAGTTGAGCCCATAGTTGAGGGACACTTACCAACTCGTCAACCAGCTGAAAGGCGCTCTGCGAACCCGTCGGTTCTCGTTATTTGAATCATTACTACAAGCATCTAAAAAACGCACCTATCCGCGCAAAATGCGAACGGTCCTGCAGACGCTTGAAAAATACATAAACCCGATTCAGAATGCCTTTAAATACACTCTCTCAAACGGTCCGATTGAAGGCGTCAACAATAAAGTGAAAAATATTAAACGCTCCGGTTACGGCTACCGAAATTTTTATCATCTAAGAAGTCGGGTCTTGATCAGTTTTACGCTAACCCGCGAAGCCATCACCGAAAAGCCGCTTTATTTTAAAGAAGATGCCGCTCATTAAATCGCTGGTTTTCTATAAAAAAACCTCCAATGGAGGAAGCCCATTACAACTAGGACTTAATTATAGAAAAAAGAGAATACAGTTGAACTGTATCCTCTTAAACTTCTTATCAACACTATTTGACAAAGAGCCCTTCCAGATTAAAATAATCCTGGATGGTTAGTTCTTTGTATTTTTCATTGGGCGACTCTGCCTCAGATTCGGAAAGATCTTCTTCGGTTGCTGTTTCTGAGTCAGAAGTGTCCGATGTGGATTTGGTAACTGCTGTCGTCTCATCAGGTGAATTTGTTTGGGGCGTTTCTTCAGCAGTTTCAGAACATCCGGCTAAGACAGCGACAGTTAAAAGAGAGATAAATATCATTTTAATTTTATATTGATTCTTTTCTTCGTTCAACATGACCACTCTTTTCAGTATCATATCAACGTTTGGACGTAATTTTAGCAGAAATATTTCCATCGAGTAAGTCAACGAAATACTTTTGACAGTGCTTACATTATAGATTATAATGTGTTTTGGCAATACATGATAAAGGGGATTTATACAACATTCTACAGTTTATAAGGAGGCTGTAAAAATGGCAATTCATGAAGTTGAATTTAAGTCGTTTAATGAGATCGAGACGGTAAAGGGATGGATTTATACTCCCATTCGCGAACCTATAGGGGTCGTTCAAATCGTTCATGGGTATGGTGAACATTCACGCCGATATCTCCATATGATTTTGACGTTGAATGAGGCCGGTTTTGTCGTGGCCGCCGATGACCATGTCGGACATGGAAAGACCGCTTATGATTCCGACAACTGGTCGAATTGGGGAGACAAAGGCTATATGACAATGGCCGAAGATGAACAAAAACTGCGCGAACTAATCAAGGAAGACTACGGTGACCTGCCCTATTTCATGTTTGGCCACAGCATGGGCTCTATGATTGCCCGACTATATGCGACGAAATATGGCGAAGAGCTGGACGGTTTAATCTTGTGCGGGACTTCAGAAATTTTCCCTGAGATGGAAAATATTGTCTCTGAATTAAAGGCTGAAATCGATGCAGGAAACGGCGAACAAGTGGACCCAGACTATCAAAATCGAATGTTTGAATGGATGACGGAGCGAATTGAAAATCCAAACACGCCAAACGACTGGATCAGTAAAGATCCGGACATTGTGGCGGACCACGCCAATGATCCGTTCAACAACTTCACCCCCGTCCCTAATATTCAATCACTTTATCAGTTTGCTCAAATGATTCAACAAATCCTGGGGACGGAATGGTCCGAGAAAGTCCCTACTGATATACCTATCTACAATATCGCCGGTGATGAAGATCCGGTCGGAAGATATGGCGAAGGCGTCTATGCGGTTTCTAATTGGCTGCTGGAAACGGGCCATCAAGTGAAAACAAAACTGTATTCAGGCTACCGCCATGAAATTCACAACCACCGCGAGATTCGCGATGAAGTCGTCGCAGGCATTATCGACTTTATAACGGAGCACGCCAGAGTAAAAGCTAATTAAATTCTCTAGTCGCTCTTTTCTTAATTAAAAACAGTTGGACGAGCTCAAGAATATGGCAGCTGCCATATTCTTGGCTCTCTGTCAAATAGTGTTGATGAGTTAACCGATGGAGAATTAGAAACAATCAGTTGGCTTAGCATTTGTTCAAGTTCGCCTTCGGCCTGTTGAAAGCCTTTATGACTGCGACCTAGGAATTTTTGGTTGTAAGTATCAAAAGACGAGACTAAGAAACGTTCCATCGACTCTTCGTTTTGGAACTGTTCCTTGCGGTGGCTGTATTTCTTGATTTGCTTATTAAAGGATTCAATCAAGTTCGTAGAATAAATACTCTTGCGTATGGCCAAGGGGAAATCATAGAAAGTGAGCAAGTGATCGTTCGAAAGAATCGATTCAACCACTTTTGGATAGCTGGTTTTCCATTTTTCCGCAAAAGCACCACGTGCTTCCAACGCCACCTCTTTAGATGAGGCTTGATACACCATTTTAAAATCATCACAGACTTCCTTACAATCATCGACACGCACTTTGTGACTGATATTACGGGAAACGTGTACACAACAATGTTGAAAACGAGCTTTGGGATAGAACCGACTAATCGCTCCTACCATCCCCTTTAAGCCATCCGTGATGAACAGGAGGACATTTTTCAAACCGCGCTCTTGAAGGTCCAATAAAATTTCCTCCCAAATCGTGATGGATTCAGTCGGTGCAATCGCATAGCTCAATACTTCCTTTGATCCGTCCGGGCGAATGCCAACTGCGATATGAATCGCTTCCTTGGCGACGGTTTTCCGCTTTAACGGAATATACGTTGCGTCCATATAAATAGCAGCATAACGGTCATGAAGCTCCCACCCTTTAAACGCCGTTACCTCTTCTGTAAATGATTTTGTTATATTGGACATGGTTTGGGGCGTGTAGTGATGCCCATACATTTTCTCAATCAAGTCTGCGATTTCCGACATGGTAATACCTTTTCGGAAGAGGTGAATGATGGTCTCCTCTAACGTGTCATTCGTCCGTCTATAAGCAGGAACAGTCTGTTGCTTGAACTCACCATTGCGGTCGCGCGGAATCTGGGGATGAAGTTCCCCATACTCGGTCTTGACCGTACGGTCATAGGAGCCGTTACGAGAATTACCCGTGTTAAAACCAATGCGATCATACTTTTCATAATCTAGGAAGGCCGTTAACTCCGTTTTGAGAAGCGTATTGACTGCTTTCTCCAAATGGACACGGAATAATTCATTCAAATCGCCTTTGTTCGCTAGAGTCTTTAGAATTTCTGTAGTAAAATCGTTCATAGGGAAGTCCTCTCTTCTGTGAATGTGTTGTGGTAACTCTATTCTACAGAAGGGACTTCCTTTTTTCTATTTACACAAAATATTTTACACTCTCCATGAAGCGGTTCATTTGATTTAAGTCATATAAATACAATGATAAATTTTTTAGATCAAATATATTATAAAATAAAGGAACAATAATAATTTTTTAGTTTACATAAAATATAGTTTTAACTCTTTTGAGAGTCGCTTCAGTGTCGCCGTTTACTATAACTGCTGCAATTTCTCCATCTTCCACAACTGGTTGTCTTCGAATCAACACTTAACTATCAGAAGGGATTGTAGGAACCATGCTATTACCTTTGGTTTTTAAATAAAAGACTTCACCAGTGGGCAAGTTTTCGTCTATCTCTTCTCTATATTCTTCAATATATTCTTCAGCTAAAATAGGATCTCCACAAGCAATTTCTCCCAAAACAGGAATCTATCTATATTTTTTAACAGGTATTAAATTTTTAGGTATCTCGCCATACCGCGAATCAATCGTAGACTTCAATATGCCAAAATAATCTGCTATGTCGTTAAAGGCAGCGCGCGCTAATGCTGGATTCACTAGCAAAGAAGCCGCTAAAACTGCTGATGTGCATTTTCAAACGTTGTCCAAATATGAAAAAGATAGTTCTGATATTCCATTTTCTCTTTTAAATGAGCTGTCTAATCTGTATCAAGTTCCTATTAACAATATTTTTTTGGGCGAAGAGTACGATTTAATCCGTATCATAAATAATAAAAGAAATGAGGTAATGAATTGAACGAAGTTTCAAAGGACGTTCTGGCAATCGAAGCCCACGAAAAAGCAAAGTCTTAGTCTGATACGCTTAACACTTCTTTACTATAGATTGCTCTAAGTGTAAACCGTCAGGCTTTTTTACTGTCTATATTTAACTAGCACCACGCGTATGAGTATTAGTCTCTTAAATTAAAATTGGTCTGGAAAGTAACTTGTCAATTCAAGGTCTTTATCAAGGGCTATTAAATAGGGAACCTTGTAGGGAAATCAATTCATTTTATGAAATTGATTTCTCTTTTGTTTAAACAAAATTATCCTAATTGATTCTGTAAGCACTTTACTTAGCGATACATAAAAATTGTGATATAATTCAGTTATAGTTTTAAAGGATATTATGGTCACTAAGTTAAACATATAAATTTTTATGGAGGTGTGGTAATATGGCAAATTTCTACGGAAATGATCCTTTTTTTAACAATGATATGGATGATGTTTTCAATCAATTATTTCGGCGCATGGATAATCAAAATTCGGAGCGTGCACGGTATTTGGTTAATGGACAATCGTTGACACCAGATGAGTTTGCTCAATACCGAGCAACTGGTAAGCTACCCCAAAATAATAAAACAATAGAAGTATCTAAAGATGGTAAACAGGCTGTTAAAAAAGGAGGGATTTTAGAAAAGTTAGGGACTAATTTGACGGAACAGGCTCGTGATGGCTTACTAGATCCAGTGATTGGACGTGAGAATGAGATTCAAGAAACTGCAGAAATTTTGAGTCGTAGAACGAAAAATAATGCAATCTTAGTTGGTGATGCCGGTGTAGGTAAAACTGCAGTCGTCGAAGGTCTGGCTCAAGCAATTGTGGCTGGTAAAGTTCCAGAAACGATTCAAGATAAAGAAATCTATTCGATTGATTTATCGTCTTTGGAAGCGGGAACTCAATATCGCGGTTCTTTTGAAGAAAATATTAAACAGCTGGTAGAGGAAGTTAAAGCAGCTGGTAATATTATTCTATTCTTCGATGAAATTCATCAGATTCTCGGCACAGGTGCCACTGGTGGTGAAGATGGTGGCAAAGGATTGGCTGATATCATTAAACCTGCTTTGTCACGTGGCGAGCTGAGTGTAATCGGGGCTACGACTCAAGATGAATATCGCAATACTATTTTGAAAAATGCGGCTTTGGCACGGCGATTCAATGATGTTGTGATTAATGAACCGACGGCCGCTGACACTTTACGTATATTACAAGGTGTTAAAGAGCTGTACGAAAAACATCATCATGTTGTATTACCAGATGATGTTTTGAAGGCGGCTGTGGATTATTCAATCCAATATATACCACAACGCACTTTGCCAGATAAAGCTATCGATTTGATCGACATGACTGCGGCTCATTTAGCGGCTAAAAATTCGCAAACTGATGTTGAGACATTGGATCAACGCCTTAAAAAATTAGAGGCAGCTAAGGAGGCCGCCATTAAAGCGGAGGACTTTACAAAAGCCGCTGATATCAAGAAGTCGATCGAGGAAACCAAGAAAAAAATTAAAGAAACGGATCAAAAAGAAAAAATCACTGCCACGATTGATGATGTGGCACAATCGGTTGAACGTTTAACTGGTATACCAGTTTCTGATATGGGCGCTAATGATATTGAGCGCTTGAAAAATCTTGATAAGCGTCTGAAAAGTAAGGTAATCGGTCAAGATGAAGCGGTTGAAATGGTAGCAAAAGCAATTCGGCGTAACCGTGCGGGCTTTTCAGAGGGTAATCAGCCGATTGGAAGTTTTCTGTTTGTGGGCCCAACTGGCGTAGGAAAGACTGAATTAGCTAAGCAATTAGCCTTAGATATGTTTGGAAATGAAAATGCGATTATTCGGCTAGATATGAGTGAATATGCTGATCGTACAGCTGTGTCGAAATTAATTGGGACCTCGGCTGGATACGTAGGCTATGAAGATAATGCTAATACTCTAACTGAACGGGTTCGGCGTAATCCATATTCCATTGTATTATTAGATGAAATTGAAAAGGCTGATCCACAAGTATTAACGTTACTGTTACAAGTGATGGATGATGGGCGCTTAACGGATGGACAAGGCAATGTCATTAATTTCAAAAATACGATTATTATTGCTACTTCTAATGCTGGCTTTGGTAATGAAGCATTAAGTGGTGACAAGCAACGAGATCAGTCATTAATGGATAAGTTAGCACCATTTTTCCGCCCAGAATTTCTGAACCGTTTTAATGGAATCGTGGAATTTTCACATCTGACTAAGCAAGACTTAAGTCAAATTGTTGAGTTGATGTTGGCGGATGTACAAAAAACTTTAGCCAAAAAATCCATCAAACTTGAGGTAACTAAAGCGGCCAAAGATTGGCTGATGGAACAAGGCTATGATGAAGCAATGGGTGCGCGGCCATTACGGCGAGTAATTGAACAACAAATTCGTGATAAGGTAACGGATTTTTACCTTGACCACTTAGATGTCAAAAACTTGAAGGCTGATTTAGTGGATGATGAGATTGTGATATCGGCAGCTTAGCTTAAATCAGTGTTCATAAATAACTTTATATAAGAGGAGATTTATTGGGAAGGAGATTGCTTGATAGATCTCCTTTTTTCGTTGATTTTCACCATTTGATATTAATCTATTGAGTAATATGGGTAGCGTCAAGAATCTTGTGTAAATGAAATGCCTCCGTACATATAATATGTAGTTAATTTAAATAAAGGATGATTCCAGGGTGTCCTGAAGTCCTTTGAATCCGCGATGGATTCGCTTCATGGACTTATCGTTGTAGACATTAAACTGAGAGACCAGGAATCGATCCAGTGAATTTTCCGTTGGAAATTGTTCTTTGTGGTTGGTGTTGCGTTTGAGATGCTTGTTAAAGTTCTCAATCAAGTTGGTTGAATACAATGAACCGCGAATAGCTGGTGGGAAATCCAGGAAAGTGAGCAGATTCGGCATTTTAAGCAGATTTTTGATTAACTTGGGATAGGTCTGATGCCAGTTGTTGGCGAAGTCATTCAATTTTAGTTCGGCTTCTTGCCGGTTAGTAGCCCGATGAACTTGTTTAAAGTCATTGATAACGGCCTTACGGTCTTTAACCCGAACCTTGTTTATCAGATTACGCCCAGCATGAACCAGGCACCGTTACCGTTTAGCCTTGGGGAAATGCCCACTTAAGCCCTCATCCAAGCTAACTAACCCATCGGCCACAAACAGCAGGACATCTTTGACACCTTGCTTGATCAAGGTTCCCAACAACTCAGTCCAGGTACCGGTCGATTCTGTCGGCGTCACTTGGTAGTTCAGCACTTCTTTCGTGCCATCTGGACGAATCCCAATCGCAATATGAACGGCTTCTTTTTGGACGGTATCCCGCTTTAACGGCAGGTAGGTAGCGTCTTAGAAAACGGATGCATATTGTGAAGCTAGCCGACGTTGTTGGAACGCTTGAACCTGTTCATCAACAGCTTTAGTCATGTTGGAAACCGTGGATTTGGAGTAGTGGGTACCGTACATTTTCTCAATAAGTTCCGCAATTTCAGCGGTGGTGATTCCCTTGGTATACAGCTGAATAACCGTCGTTTCCAGGCTATCACTGTGCCGACCGTAGGCTGGCAAGGTGTGATTTTCAAAGATGCCGTTGCGATCCCGCGGAATGGTTAAGTTAAGTTGCCCATACTTCGTATCAAATGAGCGCTCATAACTGCCGTTGCGGTTATTGCCGGTGTTAATCCCAGCATAGGAGTAACGTTCGTAGCCTAAAAAAGCTGCCAGTTTCGTTTGAAGCAGCTGGTTAATCGCAATTTCGAGGTGGTGCCGAAAAACTTCGTCTAAATCTTGTTTTTGAACTAGTGTAGCGATAATTTCTGTGGTAAGTTCATTCATGGGGAATGCCTCCTGTGATGTTTTCTGTGGTTACTAAATATCATAAGGGAAGGCATTCACTATTTCTATACAATTTAGAAATCTTTTTATGCGGTTACACAAGATATTTTACGCTCTCTTTTTTTATATAGTCTTAATTATTTCTTTAATTTATGATTTGTCAAATTAAGTTAGAATAAAATGCTTCTTGTACATAGCTCAAAAATATCTCAATTGGTGTTCTGTAATTCAATGATTTTCTTGGAATATGATTACGTTGATTGCTGACACTGGAAATA
This sequence comes from Enterococcus faecalis, assembly GCF_029024925.1. Lineage (NCBI taxonomy): Bacteria > Bacillati > Bacillota > Bacilli > Lactobacillales > Enterococcaceae > Enterococcus > Enterococcus faecalis. The sequence continues at coordinate 406,992 of NZ_CP118962.1, forward strand.
AATGTCTGATTCACTTCTCTAAAATCCATTGATTTCGGCAGTCCATTACGACGCAGAATCCCGTTAGAATTCTCGTTTAATGGGCGTTGAGAAGGTGTTCCAGGGTCCGCAAAATATATATCAATATCGTGTTGGTTACTAATGGCTTTCCAGTTAGAAAATTCTTTTCCACAGTCAAACGTAATAGATTTAAAGAAGTTTTTAGGGAAGCGAGAAAACCATTGATTAAGGGCGGTTTCAATATCTAATGCCTTACGGCCGTTGGGTTTAATCGTGATAATGACTTTAGATAATCTTTCAACTAAAGTAATGACGGCACTTTTATGATGAATGCCAACGATCGTATCACCTTCAAGGTGACCAAACTCAGAATTGAAATCAGGATAATTATCAGGTCGATCATGGATTGAGCGCTGATATTGTTGTTTTCCCCGTTTTTCCTGATGACCATTGGGTTTTCTTTTACCTTTCATCGGTAGTGTGTCAATATCAAATATCCCTTTAGAAAATAAACGATAAAGTGTTCTCATACCGCATGAAACAGGCCTTTCTTTTCGCCCGATAATGACGTCAGGCGTCCAACCAAGAGTGACTTTCTCTTTAATGTAATCTACTTCATGAGCAGGTAATTGAATGACTTTTCTACCACATTTTTTCTTATTTTCTTTATACTGGTGCCAATAATCAAGAGCAGTCTTGCCTTGCTTGAACTTATTGACTACATTATAAATAGTTTGTATAGCACGACCCATTCGGTTAGCGATTTCAACCGGTTTATTATGTTGAAGATAATATGATTCTATCATTGTCAGTTCGTCTATGGTAAGATGTTTGTAGGTCATTTATGGTTACACTCCTTTGTTTTCTTTCGTCGGAAATACAATTTGAGTGTACCATAAATGCCTTTTTATTTTTCTAACTTAATTTTACAATTCGCGTTATAAAAAAGCTAGTTTTCTTTTTGAATAAAATTTTGGTAAGAAAGTTTACTCGTTAAAATTTTTCTTTCAGAAATAATAATTAATTCGTTATTTGTATTGTAAAGAGACTTAGTTACAACTAAAGCTGCCTCATCTTTGCTTTGCAAAAGATCAATTTCATCAGGATTTAATCTACGAGCTTTGTATTTTTCTTCAACAATTTTTAAAGGGATATCAATCGTATTAATTAACTTATCTACCCCTTCTTCTTTTAACTTAGCTTCATTAATGAAATTAAAATACTGGTTTTTCAAAATAATGGTCTCTAATGCTACAGGTATATCTAACAACTTACGCAATACTTGAATTTTAATAATATTGTGTTCTTGTTGTAAACCCATTTTCTGTCTTAGGCTTAATTGTGCAGCCTCTTTCTTGAAAAAAATTAGTTCACTAGTTAATTCTTCTGAATTCATACCTTCATAATGCGCTCTGAAATCAAGGTCAAAAAAAGAATTAATTGTATTTTTTTTAATGGAAGAAACAAAAGACCCTTTTCCCTGAATACGATAAATATACCCTCTATTTTCCAACTCATTCATGGTTAAACGAACAGTAGTCCGACTAACTGAGTATTCTTCGCAGATTTCTTTTTCTGTAGGAAGTTTATCATTTGGGGACATATCATTTTGAATTTGTTCTAATAGTGTATTAACCAACTGAACGTAAAGTGGTAATTTATTTGTATTATCTAGCATAATATTCTCCTCAATTTGTTATAACATAATTATTATCTAGAAGAGTGTTATAGTCAAGGACTATTTAACAGGACTGTTAACGCTTTAAAAATAGTATTGACAATGTTAAGAAAACGGTTAAAATATAAATTAGATGTAGTGTTGTTATAACAAATTCGAAAGGTGAGGTTAAAAATATGAATCAGAAGAGACTATTAGATTTTTCAGCATCAGACTTTTTATCAGTAAGGCCCATGGAATTAAAACAAGCTATTTTGGCATCAGAAGGAAGAACAGTTATGGCGGAGAATGTTGCGAGCTCATCTAATTTCCTAGCTGGAGTAACCAATGCTGAACTAGAGCGAGCAGCAGGTGCAGATTTGATTTTATTTAACGCATTGGATTTATTTGATCCTCAAATAGTTGGTATTCCTGATAATATCGAAGAAAGTCCTGTTGAGTGGATAAAAAAAGCAATTGGTAGACCAATTGGTGTAAATTTGGAGCCAGTTGATATTAAAGCCAGTATGAATGAAGCGAGATCAGAAATCTCAATTGGTAGAATTGTATCTCCTAAAACATTAAAACAAGCAAATAAGTTAGGTTTTAACTTCATCTGTTTAACAGGTAATCCTGGAACGGGTGTAACGAATGATGCAATTAAACATGCGATTGAACTTTCAAGAGAACATTTTGATGGATTGATTATTGCTGGTAAAATGCACGGTGCAGGGGTAGATGAGCCAGTAATGAACTTAGAAATTGCGAAACAATTTGTAGAAACGGGTATTGATATGCTTTTAGTTCCAGCACCTTATACGGTTCCTTATTTTATGGAGCAAGATTTAAAAGAGATAGCCGATTACGTTAGATCGCATAATAAAGGGAAATCGATTGAGGATAAAGTTTTGCTGCTAACAGCAAATGGAACGAGTCAAGATTCTTCAGATAGTGATACGATTAAAAAAATTGCTCTAGCTTCTAAAGCTTGTGGAGCAGATATTCAACACATCGGAGATTCACTTAACGGTATTTGTTTACCTGAAAACATTTTTGCTCTTGGTCAAGCTATACGTGGATACCGTCATCAAATGGTCATGCTAGGCAAATCTAATTTAAGATAAAAGGAGATTTAAGATTATGATGGATAAAGTTCAAGTCTTTGCTGCGAAGATAAGTAATCAACGTCACTTAATTGCATTGCGTGACGGTATGGCAAGTGTCATGCCGTTAATCATTATTGGTTCGATATTCATGTTAATTGGTAACTTTCCGGTACCAGCTTTTACAGACTGGTTAGATAATATTGGTTTATTACAATTTTTTAATAAAGCATCAGATTCTACATTTGGTATGATCGGATTAGGAGTAACTTTTTCAATTGCTTATAACTTGGCAAAACGTTATAAGGTAGACGCGTTGTCTGCGGGATTAATAGCAATTTCTGCTTTTGTCATACTAACGCCTATTCTTCAATCAGAAGCAGGTAATGGCTTCCCAACAAAATATTTAGGAAGTTCTGGTTTATTTGTAGGGATCATTGTTTCTATTGTTTCGACAGAAATGTTCCAATGGTTTGTCAAACGAAATATAACAATTAAGATGCCAGATACTGTACCGCCAAACGTTAGTCGTGCTTTTACAGCAATTGTTCCAGGTTTCTTTATAATTTTGGCATGGTTCTTTATCTTAATTTTTCTTCATTACACTGGGATAGATGACATACACGCATTAATAGCTAATACAATTGCAAAACCACTTGGATTACTAACAAAAACTTTACCAGGCATTATATTTGTTATTTTTGTACAATGCTTCTTCTGGATGTTTGGGATTCATGGTGCTCAAGTTACCGGACCAATCATTGAGCCACTTTTATTACAAAATTCAGATGCAAATCGGATTGCATATCAAGCTGGCCAAGAACTTCCAAATATTATCACATATGAATTCTTATATAATTTTGTATTTACAGGGGGAGCAGGTTGTGTGATAGCTCTTGCCATACTGATTTTCTTATTCTCGAAAAGTAAGGAAAACAAAACTCTCGGTAAATTATCGATTGCTCCTGTTAGTTTCCAAGTTGCGGAGCCACTTCTATTTGGTTTTCCAACCATATTAAACTTTAAAATGGTTATTCCTTTTGTCACTGCACCAGTTGTTACAACTCTTATAACCTACTATGCTATGAAATTTGGAATTGTTTCCAAACCTATTGGCGCAGTTGTTCCTTGGACTACGCCGCCAATTATTTCAGGATTCTTAGCGACAGGTGGTAAACTAAGTGGAGCGCTCATTCAAATTGTTACAATTGCAGTTAACATGCTGATCTATTATCCATTCTTCAAACTAGATGATAATGAGAAATTGAAAGTTGAAAGAAGTTTGGCAGAACGTAATACTGCATCTTCTGATTTAAATTAATCCAATTTTATCAAAGAGGCTGGGACAAAAAAACCAGTAACTAAAAAAAGAAACCTTTATTACCACTTTTTATGTGAATAAAGGTTTCTTTTTTTATAGTTGGAAATTCTTCTTGTAATAACGAATAGTTCATTATCATTCGTCCCGTTCGCCCGTTTCTACCTGAGAATAGGTGTATTCTTTCAAACTAAGAATTACTGGAGGGAAAAGAAACTCTGGTAAAAGGAATCAAAAACAAAGAGAAAAAGCCCTACAATGCCGTTGTAAAAATTGGGGAAAAGGGATATATTGATTTTATATCTTTCTCAAAATAAACATAAAAGCCCTTTAAATAGGGCTTTTATATATTAATCACAAATCACTTGTGATAAGTGATTTGTGATTCTTAATGATACAATATTACTATACAAAAAAAGAATGGGGCGTAGTTATGGAGAAGGAAGAACTAAAAATACTTGAAGAATTAAGACGTATTTTAAACAGTAAAAATGAAGCAATTGTTATCTTAAACAATTATTTTAAAGGTGGTGTTGGAAAGTCAAAATTATCTACTATGTTTGCTTATTTGACAGATAAATTGAATTTAAAAGTTTTGATGATCGATAAGGACTTACAAGCAACATTGACAAAAGACTTAGCAAAAACATTTAAGGTAGAATTGCCACGTGTCAATTTTTATGAAGGCTTGAAAAATGGAAACTTGACTTCTTCTATTATTCATTTGACTGATAATTTAGACTTGATTCCTGGCACGTTTGATTTGATGTTATTACCAAAATTAACTCGCTCATGGACGTTTGAAAACGAAAGTAGATTGCTTGCTACTCTGTTAGCACCTTTAAAAAGTGACTATGATCTCATTATTATTGATACGGTACCAACGCCAAGCGTTTATACAAATAATGCAATCGTGGCGAGTGATTACGTTATGATCCCTTTACAAGCAGAAGAAGAAAGTACAAATAACATTCAAAACTATATTTCCTATTTGATTGATTTACAAGAACAATTTAACCCTGGACTAGATATGATCGGTTTTGTTCCTTATTTAGTTGATACGGACAGCGCAACGATAAAATCAAACCTGGAAGAACTGTACAAGCAACATAAAGAGGATAACTTGGTTTTCCAAAATATTATCAAGCGAAGTAATAAAGTAAGTACCTGGTCTAAAAACGGAATTACAGAACACAAAGGCTATGACAAAAAAGTTTTATCCATGTATGAGAACGTATTTTTTGAAATGGTTGAGCGAATCATTCAGTTAGAAAATAAAAAAGAATAGAATCACAAATCACTTGTGATTTGTGATTGTTGATGATGAAATAAGAATAAGAAGAAATAGAAAGAAGTGAGCGATTGTGGGAAACTTAGGCGCACAGAAAGCAAAACGAAATGATACGCCAATCAGCGCAAAAAAAGATATAATGGTGGATAAGACGGTTCGTGTTCGTGCTGACTTGCACCATATCATAAAAATCGAAACAGCAAAGAATGGCGGAAACGTAAAAGAAGTTATGGATCAAGACTTAGAAGAATATATACGGAAATATTTACCTGACAAACTTTAAAAGGAGTGAAAATGAAATGGCAGTTACGTATGAAAAAACATTTGAAATTGAAATCATTAATGAGTTATCGGCAAGTGTTTATAATCGGGTATTAAATTATGTTTTGAATCATGAACTAGATACTAAAAATACTCGTTTACTAGAAGTGAATCTTTTAAATCAATTAGAAGTGGCACAAGAAGTTGATTTATTTCAACAACCATTTGAAGAATTACAAGCTATTCATGAGTATTGGCGGTCAATGAATCAATATTCAAAACAAATTTTGACAAAAGAGAAAGTGGCTTAACATGGCGAATATTACTGACTTCACCGAAAAGCAATTTGAAGATCGTTTAGAAAAGAATGTTGAACGACTAACTAAAAATAGACTAGCGGTTGAATCGCCAACCGCTTTTTTACTTGGTGGACAACCAGGATCAGGGAAAACTAGTTTGCGATCGGCAATTTCCGAAGAAACACAAGGAAATGTTGTTATCATTGATAATGATACGTTCAAACAACAGCACCCAAATTTTGACGAATTAGTGAAACTCTATGAAAAAGACGTAGTAAAACATGCAACATCCTATTCTAATCAGCTGGTAAAGCTTAATTAGGTTATATAAGCTTGAAAATAAAGGGTTTGTCCAATATGGACAAGCCTTTTTCTTATGTTTTGCCACAGATTTGCCACACTTATTGTGTAAGAGTATCAAGGATAGGTATAATTTGATCCTTTGTTTTTTTAGTGATGTGCAAATAAATTTCTGTTACACGACTACCTCTAGAATGCCCTACACGGTCTTGAATTGCTTCTAGGGGTATTCCTTGCTCTGCTAAGAAACTAATATGCGTATGACGGAATATATGGGTCGTAATATGTTTATTAAAACTAAGTTTATTATCAATATCAATTCCTGCTCGTTTTGGATTACCTTTTCGATTTAATTTTCCATTTTCAGGTGAGTTGAGGAAATTGTTAAGGACACTATAATGAAGAGGTGTTCCATTATAGTCGGGTTTATGACGACTTTTGGAAGTAAAAATCCGTCCATTATCTTTATAATCAGGATTGAATCTTATATGTTGGTGATTTAACTCAATTTCCTCTTTAAGAATTTCTATAGCCCTTTTAGATAATTGGACATTTCGGTAACTTTGTAAGTTTTTTTACATTACCTTCATAGCTATTTTCTGCAGCTCCTCCGTGAGTGGACTACTAATGATGATATTTTGCTTTTCAAAATATTGATAGGCACCAATATTTTGGAGTTTTCGACTCTGTAAGTCAACAGGGCCATTAGTTAGAATACCTATTGGGATGCGGTTTTTATGTAGAGCCAGCAGTAGTTGATGTATCTCAGGAATCATCGTAATCTGATCGAGTTCATAGTCAGCTTGGAAGTCTAGAGCTTCTGTCCTAGAAATACTATCGATGCCAAATTCTTCCATAGTCTTCTGACAGCGAAAAATTCTAAGCTGCTCAATACTGATGAGTTTTTTCGTGTATTTAGGAAAAGCAACATCAGACCAATATCTGAAACGTTTGTAAATGTTATCTATTTGTTGGATATCAATCGTTGGAAAACATTTCTCAACGCTACGTTTAAAGGGGAGTTGCTGGTCATAAAGAGTGTCATCAAGGTCAAAAACAATATTTTTATAAGTCATAATTCTAGTCCGCTTTTAAAATAGTAGTGTACTGGCTAAATTCCTCTAAGTGTTGAGGGCTAATCTGGTTATCTGTAATGATGGTATCGAGTTGATCTAGATTATAGAAGTTAAAGAAATCGTATCGATCGAATTTAGTACTGTCTACTAATAAGAATTTTTCTACAGCATTGTTTAGGGCAAGTTGTTGAATCACACCTTCCTTGTCACTATATGTAGCAATAGAATTATGGGTAACAGCATTTGCACTAACAAAAGCTTTGGCAAATCTCATTGCTTTTAAATTTGTCGAAGCCATTGAACCTACAAAAGCTCCAGTTATTTCTCTATATTCACCGCCAAGAAGCAATAAATCAATGGTTTCGCTATCATTTAGAATCAAGAACACAGGGAGACTATTTGTAATGACACGAATTTTATAACCTTTACGACCTTTCAATTCTAATGCCAATTGTTCAAGTGTAGTTCCGGGTCCAATAAAAATAGTATCGCCATCTTTGATTAAAGAGCAGGCTTTTTTAGCAATGTCAATTTTTTCTTTTGTATTTAGACTTTTCTTCTCGATATGTGTCTTTTCAAGTGGCTTTTTAGAGGAAAGCAATTGTGCACCACCATGAATACGTGTTAAAAGTCCATCAGCTTCTAGAGCATCAAGGTCTCTACGGGCTGTCATATCGGAAATATCTAGTTCATCTATTATTTCTTTTATGGTTATGGTCCCATCAATCTTTAACATATCTAAAATTTTTTCTAATCGTCGTTTTTTGTTCATATGAAGACTCTTCTTTCATAAAGTGATTTTTTTCCAAAGATAATTCTCTTTTAATTGTATCATAAAAGACAATATTTTCAAGGTAAAACAAACAATTTCAAACAAAAACAAATGTTAGATGATGAAATAAGAACAGAGGGTTGACGTATATTAGCTTAGGTCAGATTTTGTATAAGACGAAAATAAAGTAGGATCTCTTAATCAGTAAGTTATAGAAAGTATAAGACTTTTGTAATACTTGAATAGATATTTCACGTCCATTTTGTGATGGATTAAATGAACAAAAATGAACAATAATTTAACGGTGTTATCTATTTTTAAAAAACAAACAAAAAAACAAAAAAATAAACAAAAAAGCGTTGCTTTTTGTTTGAATGTTTGATATTATATAAACAAAGAAATGATGAAAACGTTTTTTCGAACATTTTGCAAAATGTCTTCTACTTCTACGTAGCATTTCTTTCTAAAATTTAGGAGGTGGTCAAAATGGCTATTGTTGTTGGTGCAGATCTCAAAGGTACGAGATTAAAAGATATTGTGAAAAATTTTCTTGTAGAAGAAGGTTTTGAGGTAATTGATGTGACTAAGGACGGACAAGATTTTGTTGATGTTACCTTGGCAGTTGCCTCTGAAGTAAATAAAGATGAGCAAAACTTAGGTATTGTAATTGATGCTTATGGAGCTGGTTCATTCATGGTAGCAACTAAAATTAAAGGTATGGTTGCAGCAGAAGTTTCAGATGAACGCTCAGCTTATATGACACGTGGACATAACAATTCACGAATGATTACGGTTGGCGCTGAAATCGTCGGTGATGAGCTTGCTAAAAACATCGCTAAAGGTTTCGTCAATGGTAAATATGATGGCGGACGTCATCAAATCCGAGTAGATATGCTTAACAAGATGTGTTAAGAAAAGGAGTTATGGAATGAGAATCGCAATTGGATGTGACCACATTGTCACAGATGAAAAAATGGCAGTATCAGAATTCTTGAAATCAAAAGGGCATGAGGTCCTTGATTTCGGGACATATGACCACGCACGTACTCACTACCCTATCTATGGTAAAAAAGTCGGTGAAGCAGTAGTAAGTGGTCAAGCAGACTTGGGAGTATGTATCTGTGGTACAGGTGTCGGCATTAACAATGCAGTCAATAAAGTTCCAGGTGTTCGCTCAGCGTTGGTTCGTGATATGACATCAGCTATATATGCAAAAGAAGAGTTAAATGCGAATGTTATCGGTTTCGGTGGAATGATTACTGGTGGTCTTCTTATGAATGACATCATTGAAGCTTTCATTGAAGCTGAGTACAAACCAACAGAAGAAAATAAAAAATTGATTGCAAAAATCGAACACGTTGAAACACATAATGCACATCAAGCAGATGAAGATTTCTTTACAGAATTCCTTGAAAGATGGGACCGTGGTGACTACCACGATTAAGGTATAACAAATGATTCTGACAGTCACACTAAATCCTTCAGTAGACATCTCTTATCCTCTAGAAACATTGAAAATTGATACAGTGAATAGGGTGAAAGATGTTAGTAAGACAGCTGGTGGAAAAGGCTTAAATGTTACTAGAGTCTTGTATGAATCTGGTGATAAAGTTACTGCTACAGGTTTCTTAGGTGGTAAAATTGGTGAATTTATTGAAAGCGAATTAGAACAATCTCCTGTTAGTCCAGCTTTTTATAAAATCTCAGGAAACACTAGAAACTGTATTGCTATCTTACACGAGGGTAACCAAACAGAAATTTTGGAACAAGGACCAACAATTTCTCATGAAGAAGCAGAAGGATTTCTTGATCACTATAGCAATCTTATTAAACAATCAGAAGTTGTGACAATTTCAGGAAGTTTACCTTCAAGACTTCCCAACGATTATTATGAAAAACTTATCCAACTTGCTTCGGATGAAGGAGTAGCAGTCGTTTTGGATTGTTCAGGTGCACCTCTTGAAACAGTTCTAAAATCGTCGGCTAAACCTACTGCCATCAAACCTAATAATGAGGAACTTTCACAGTTGCTTGGAAAAGAAGTAACAAAAGATATTGAAGAACTCAAAGACGTTCTTAAAGAGTCACTTTTTAGTGGTATCGAATGGATAGTGGTCTCATTAGGTCGAAACGGTGCCTTTGCAAAACATGGTGATGTTTTCTATAAGGTAGATATTCCTGATATCCCAGTTGTTAATCCAGTCGGATCAGGAGACTCAACGGTAGCTGGTATTGCATCAGCTTTAAATAGTAAAAAAAGTGATGCTGACTTATTAAAACATGCGATGACATTGGGTATGTTAAATGCTCAAGAAACAATGACAGGGCATGTGAATATGACTAATTACGAAACACTAAACTCACAAATTGGAGTAAAAGAGGTATAAAAATGATACTTACAGAACAGAAACGCAAATCTTTGGAAAAAATTTCAGATAAAAACGGTGTTATCTCAGCTTTGGCATTTGACCAACGTGGTGCTTTGAAACGTTTGATGGCACAGTATCAAGATACAGAACCAACTGTAGCTCAAATGGAAGAACTAAAGGTTTTGGTTGCTGAGGAACTTACAAAATACGCTTCTTCAATGTTGCTTGACCCTGAATATGGACTTCCAGCAACAAAAGCATTGGATAAAGAAGCAGGTCTTCTTCTTGCCTATGAAAAAACAGGTTATGATACATCAAGTACAAAACGTTTGCCTGACTGCTTGGATGTTTGGTCTGCAAAACGTATCAAAGAGCAAGGCGCTGATGCCGTTAAGTTCTTGCTTTACTATGATGTAGACAGCTCAGATGAACTTAACCAACAAAAACAAGCTTATATTGAACGTGTTGGTTCTGAATGTGTCGCTGAAGATATTCCTTTCTTCTTGGAAATCCTTGCTTATGATGAAGAAATCTCAGATGCAGGTTCTGTTGAATATGCAAAAGTGAAACCTCGCAAAGTCATTGAAGCGATGAAAGTTTTCTCTGATCCACGCTTTAACATTGATGTTCTTAAAGTAGAAGTACCAGTTAACGTTAAATATGTCGAAGGTTTTGCTGATGGTGAAGTGGTTTACAGTAAAGCTGAAGCTGCTGACTTCTTTAAAGCACAAGAAGAAGCGACTAACCTTCCATACATCTACCTAAGTGCAGGTGTATCTGCTAAATTGTTCCAAGAAACATTGCAATTTGCTCACGACTCAGGTGCCAAGTTTAATGGTGTGCTTTGTGGACGTGCTACTTGGGCAGGATCTGTAGAACCTTACATCAAAGAAGGTGAAAAAGCAGCACGTGAATGGTTGCGTACTACTGGATTCGAAAATATTGATGAACTTAACAAAGTTCTTGTTAAAACAGCTAGTCCATGGACTGATAAAGTATAGTAAAAACATAAAACGGAGGATATTGTTATGAACAGAGAAGAGATGACTCTCTTAGGGTTTGAAATTGTTGCTTATGCTGGAGATGCTCGCTCTAAACTTTTAGAAGCGCTTAAAGCGGCTGAAAATGGTGATTTCGCTAAGGCAGATAGTCTTGTAGTAGAAGCAGGAAGCTGTATTGCAGAGGCTCACAATTCTCAGACAGCTATGTTGGCTCGAGAAGCTTCTGGGGAGGAACTTCCATACAGCGTTACCATGATGCATGGTCAGGACCACTTAATGACTACTGTCTTATTAAAAGATGTGATTCATCACCTCATCGAACTTTATAAAAGAGGAGCAAAATAATGCATAAACTCATTGAACTTATTGAGAAAGGGAAACCGTTCTTTGAGAAAATCTCTCGAAACATCTATCTTCGTGCTATTCGTGATGGATTTATCGCTGGTATGCCAGTCATCCTTTTCTCATCTATCTTTATCCTTATTGCCTATGTCCCAAATGCTTGGGGATTCCACTGGTCAAAAGACATTGAGACCTTCTTGATGACTCCTTATAGCTATTCGATGGGTATCCTAGCATTCTTTGTTGGTGGTACTACCGCTAAAGCTTTGACGGACTCAATGAACCGTGACCTACCTGCGACCAATCAGATTAACTTCTTATCTACGATGCTAGCGTCTATGGTAGGGTTCCTTTTGATGGCAGCTGAGCCTGCAAAAGAAGGAGGCTTCTTGACAGCCTTCACGGGAACAAAAGGTCTTTTGACAGCATTTATTGCAGCCTTTGTGACAGTTAATGTTTACAAGGTCTGTGTGAAAAATAATGTTACTATTCGTATGCCTGAAGAGGTTCCACCAAATATCTCTCAAGTATTTAAAGACTTGATTCCATTCACTGTATCGGTTGTTCTCCTTTATGGATTTGAACTCATTGTTAAGGGAACTCTTGGTGTAACCGTTGCAGAATCAATCGGTACCCTTCTTGCTCCTCTCTTCTCAGCTGCAGATGGTTACCTTGGAATTACACTTATCTTTGGTGCTTATGCCTTCTTCTGGTTTGTTGGTATCCACGGTCCTTCAATTGTCGAACCAGCAATCGCTGCTATCACTTATGCCAATATCGATGCCAACTTGCATCTTATCCAAGCTGGACAACATGCAGATAAAGTTATCACTTCTGGTACTCAAATGTTTATTGTTACCATGGGTGGAACAGGAGCTACATTGATTGTTCCATTCTTGTTCATGTGGATTTGTAAATCAGAACGTAACCGTGCCATCGGACGTGCCTCAGTTGTTCCAACATTCTTTGGGGTTAATGAGCCAATCTTATTTGGTGCACCAATCGTATTGAATCCGATTTTCTTTGTACCGTTCATTTTCGCTCCGATTGTCAACGTTTGGATCTTTAAATTCTTTGTTGACACATTGAACATGAACTCATTCTCTGCCAACCTTCCATGGGTTACTCCTGGTCCGTTGGGAATTGTACTCGGTACTAACTTCCAAGTTCTATCATTTATCTTAGCCGGACTCTTGGTAGTTGTTGATACTATCATTTATTACCCATTTGTTAAGGTATACGATGAACAAATTCTTGAAGAAGAACGTTCTGGTAAAACAAACGATGCTCTTAAAGAAAAAGTAGCTGCAAACTTCAATACTGCTAAAGCAGATGCCGTTCTTGGAAAAGCAGGCGTTGCTAAAGAAGATGTAGCAGCAAACAATAATATCACAAAAGAAACTAATGTCCTTGTTCTTTGTGCAGGTGGAGGTACAAGTGGCTTGCTTGCCAATGCCTTGAACAAAGCAGCAGCAGAATACAATGTTCCAGTCAAAGCGGCAGCGGGTGGTTATGGTGCTCACCGTGAAATGTTGCCAGAGTTTGACTTGGTTATCTTGGCTCCACAGGTCGCTTCAAACTTCGATGATATGAAGGCTGAAACAGATAAATTGGGCATTAAACTTGCAAAAACTGAAGGAGCTCAATATATCAAATTGACACGTGATGGACAAGGTGCTCTTGCATTTGTTCAACAACAGTTTGATTAATAAATTTGTAAAAGTTATTTGAGACGAGATTATTCTTTCAGTTCCTTATAATATTGTTAACCATATCATTGCATTTCATTTCATTTCATTGGTTTCCGGAACTCAGAATATTGTCTCAAATGCTTTTTTTGAAAGGATTTATAGTTATGACTAAAACACTTCCTAAAGATTTTATTTTTGGTGGTGCTACAGCTGCTTATCAAGCAGAAGGTGCGACTCACACGGATGGTAAAGGCCCAGTTGCATGGGATAAGTATCTTGAAGACAATTATTGGTACACAGCAGAGCCTGCAAGTGATTTTTACCATAAATATCCTGTTGATTTAGAATTAGCTGAAAAATATGGCGTTAATGGTATTCGTATTTCAATTGCCTGGTCTCGTATTTTCCCAACTGGCTATGGCGAAGTAAATGAAAAAGGTGTTGAATTCTACCATAATCTTTTTGCTGAGTGCCACAAACGTCATGTTGAGCCATTCGTGACTTTGCACCACTTTGACACACCAGAAGTTCTTCACTCAGATGGAGATTTCTTAAACCGCGAAAATATAGAACACTTTGTAGATTATGCCGCTTTCTGTTTTGAAGAGTTCCCAGAAGTAAACTACTGGACAACTTTCAATGAAATTGGCCCAATTGGAGATGGTCAATACTTGGTTGGTAAATTCCCTCCAGGCATTCAATATGATCTTGCCAAAGTCTTCCAATCACACCACAATATGATGGTTTCTCATGCACGTGCTGTGAAATTGTATAAAGATAAAGGTTATAAAGGCGAAATTGGTGTAGTACATGCGTTGCCAACCAAATACCCTTATGATCCAGAAAATCCAGCAGATGTTCGTGCCGCTGAGTTAGAAGATATCATCCATAACAAATTTATCTTGGATGCAACCTACCTTGGACACTATTCAGATAAAACGATGGAAGGGGTCAACCACATCCTAGCTGAAAATGGTGGAGAACTTGATCTTCGTGATGAAGACTTCCAAGCACTTGAAGCAGCTAAAGATTTGAACGATTTCCTTGGTATCAACTACTACATGAGTGATTGGATGCAAGCCTTTGATGGTGAGACTGAAATCATTCACAATGGTAAGGGTGAAAAAGGAAGTTCTAAGTACCAGATTAAAGGTGTTGGTCGCCGAATCGCACCAGATTATGTGCCTAGAACGGATTGGGACTGGATTATTTATCCTGAAGGCTTGTATGACCAAATCATGCGAGTGAAAAATGATTATCCAAACTACAAGAAGATTTACATCACTGAAAACGGTCTTGGATACAAAGATGAGTTTGTAGATAATACCGTTTATGATGATGGTCGTATTGATTACGTGAAGAAACACTTGGAAGTTTTATCAGACGCAATTGCGGATGGTGCAAATGTTAAAGGTTACTTCATCTGGTCACTTATGGATGTCTTCTCATGGTCAAACGGATACGAAAAACGTTATGGACTATTCTATGTAGACTTTGACACGCAAGAACGCTATCCTAAGAAATCAGCTCATTGGTATAAGAAAGTAGCAGAAACTCAAGTGATAGAGTAATATTACTTGAAAATGTAAAAAATTGTTATCCGATACTTTAGAAAAAGTACAACACTTATTTAGACCAAACTTTGAAAAGGTATATATTGTTAGTTTCGAAGATTGTCCTATGATTCCTGAGCTTGAAGCTAACCCGTTGCTAAAATGTGGTAAATGGTATGTTTCAACTGGAAAAGAGTGGATTTGCCATTCTGATTTAGAGTTATCAGCATTTGAATGGGAATTTTTACAATCACTCGATGTAGAAATACGTGAGACTATTCACTTCGAGGTAAATTATTTGCCTTTCCAATAATAAAAAGAAGGGAATTAGTTGTGACTATCGAATTAAAAAACGAGTATCTTACTGTTCAGTTTAAAACACTTGGTGGTCAACTGACTTCGATTAAAGACAAGGATGGGATAGAGTATCTCTGGCAAGCTGATCCAAATTATTGGAATGGACAGGCGCCTATTCTATTTCCTATCTGTGGTAGTTTACGAAATGATTGGGCTATTTATAGACCTCAAGAAAGACTCTTTTTTACAGGTCTTATTCGTAGACATGGTTTTGTTCGAAAAGAAGAATTTATTCTGGAAGAAGTCAATGATAATAGCGTGACCTTTAGTATTAAACCAAATGCTGAGATGCTTGATAATTACCTATATCAGTTTGAACTGAGAGTTGTTTATACCTTGAATGGTAAATCAATTAGAACCGAATTTCAGGTAACGAACTTGGAAATGGAAAAAACAATGCCTTACTTTATTGGAGCCCATCCAGCATTCAATTGTCCTTTAGTAGAAGGTGAAAACTATGAGGATTATTATATTGAATTTAGTGAGGTTGAGTCTTGCTCGATACCAAAGAGTTTTCCTGAGACAGGATTATTAGATTTGCAAGATCGGACACCTTTTTTGGAAAATCAAAAGATTCTCGATTTGGACTACTCACTTTTTTCCCATGATGCCATTACACTTGACCAGCTCAAGTCTCGTAGCGTAACGCTTCGGTCAAGGAAGTCTGGTAAAGGTCTTCGAGTAGATTTTGATGATTTTCCGAACTTGATTCTGTGGTCTACAACTAATAAAAGTCCATTCATTGCTTTGGAACCTTGGAGTGGTCTCTCCACTTCACTTGAAGAAGGTAATTTCTTAGAAGATAAAAGACAGGTAACGAAAATTTCACCTCAAGAAACTTCTAGAAAAATCTATGATATTACTATCCTTAATTAAAATTTGTTATTATTTGAGTCTTCAATAAGATTTGAATACTCTTACCTTGTGATGATAGATTGGTCTTCTCCGTGCCAGTCTTACATCGCAAGGTTTTTAAGTTTTTTGTGGGTCTATGTCAACTGTAGTGGGTGACGAAAAGCTAATATCTAAAGACAGTCTGGTAGTAAAAAAATAAGATTATTTACTACTTCTTGATTTAAAATAATAGTGGGGCCATTAATTTGTGGCAAATTTAATTTAATATTTTGCCTCAAATTAGCCACACTTTTTATAGAACTAAGAGGAAAAATGAAGTTTTCTTCCTATTAATATAGTTGTTTGAAATCTTAAATATAGCGTTTTACGATGTAATGGGAAGTATGGTGAATAAATCAACTATGTTCGTATGACAGAAGCACTTATTAGCCGTTTAAGCGATTAAGGCTATAATTTAGTGATTGAAGGAACAGGACGAACAACAGACGTTCCTATTCAAACAGCCACAATGCTTGAATCTAAAGGTTATGAAACAAAAATGTACGTCACGGCAGTACCGAAAATTGAATCATACTTAGGAACGATTGAACGATATGAAACTATGTATGCAGATGATCCAATGACAGCTAGGGCAACACCAAAACAAGCGCATGATATTGTTGTCAAAAACTTGCCGATCAACTTAGAAACCCTTCATAAAACGGGCTTATTTAGCGATATAAGGCTTTACAATAGAGAAGGAGTGAAACTCTATTCAAGCTTAGAAACGCCTTCCATTAGTCCGAAAGAGACCTTAGAAAGAAAATTAAATCGTAAAGTATCAGGGAAAGAAATTCAACCGACTTTGGAGAGAATAGAGCAAAAAATGGTTCAAAATCAACACCAAGAAACCCCTGAATTTAAAGCAATTCAACAAAAAATGGAAAGCTTGCAGCCACCTACACCACCAATACGGGGTCACTGGAACATCCATACAGAAAATAGCGGTAGAAAACCGAACAACTACTGGGCAATTAAGTTAGTTGTTCGGTTCTTTTGTTTAGCTTTCTCAATTTTAGTCGATTAATTTCACGATAAAAGGTTCCTGTAGATATCTGATTTGTTTCAATGATTTCTTTGACAGAATAATCGCCACTTTTGTACATTCGAACTGCAATATCTAGTTTCTCTTGTGGAATTTTAGGACGGCCAATCGCTACCCCTCTTTTTTTACTAGCTTCGATTCCTTTACGGACTCGATCAGCCAAAAGATTCCGTTCTAATTCTGCGATCACACTCATCATTTGTAACATGGCCTTCCCGTGGGTGTTGAAGTATTCATATTCTCTTTTAAAGAAACAAATTGAATTTGCTTTTGATCCAATTCCTGAATTAAGTTTAAAATGTCCAAAGTGTTCCTTCCAAGTCTAGAAATACTTTCTACTACAACAATGTCTCCTTTTCGAATCGTTTGAAGAAGCTGCTCAATTCCTGGGCGGTTTCTTTTTGTACCTGTATATTTTTCTTGAATAATCTTCTCTGCGCCAAAATTTTTTAACTGATCAATTTGACGACCTAAATTTTGATCGTCTTTTGATACACGAGCATAGCCAATAATCATTACAAGAACCTCCAGTTTTATTTCTTTTTTATTATGAAGAATGTTCTTTCTTTTGGCAATGGTTTATTATAAACTTTTTTATAATGAGTTTTTGAAAACTTAAAACATTGATAGACAAAGGAGTCAAAAACTAGAAATAAGATTCTAAAAAACTATAGTTTTTGGAAAGTTTGGAGGCTTAAATGAAAAAAGAAAAAATTTTTGGTACGTTTGTGGGTGCTCCTTCGGAAGAACAATTGCAATTATACTTCCAGTTAACTGATTTTGATAAAGAAATTATTAATGAAATGAGATTACCTTCTACTAAACTCGGGTTTGCTGTACAGCTAGGGACAGTACGATTTTTAGGAACTTTTTTTACTGATTTTTCAAAAATACCGTTAGAAGTAATAATATACCTGGCCAATCAATTATCTATTGATCCCCGTGAATTTGATTCTTATTCTAGAAAAATGACAATCAGTCAACATGCACAATTGATCAAAGAGCGCTATTCGTATAGAAATTTTCAAGACTCTGATTGCCAGAAATTTCTATATGATTGGCTTTTATCTCGTGCTTCACATACGACTGAAACAACTGAAATGCTCTCAGATATGCTATTGAAAAAATGTTTAGAAGAAAAAATATTACTTCCAGGTGTATCCATATTTTAACGTTTTATTTCCAAAATTGTTGAACAAGCAGAAGATCAATTGATGAAGCAACTCTCTCTTATACCTTCTGAAGAAGAGTCAGAGAAGTTATTAAATTTACTTAGTCTTATGGGTGTGCCTGTTCAAGGGGCATTCACTAAAATGGATATTTTACGAGCTCCTTTAATTGATGAAGGTAGGAAAGAAATCACTCGTGGTTTTCATCGATTAAAGGAATTCCAGCAGTTTCATACGAGTGAATGGGATTTCTCAACTATCCCTGAAGGAAAAGTAAAGCATTTAGCTACCTACGCTTTTAAAGCCAAATCAAGCCTTATTCAAAGAATGAGTATTCAGAAAAAATTAGCCCTTTTAGTTGCTTTTGTGTATGAGTATGAAAAGATTGCTACAGACGAATTGCTTACAGCTTTAATAAAATATTATGAGTCAATTTTTAGACGAGCAAAAAATAAAGAATCAAAAGAGCGTTTACGAACGTTAAAAGATTTGGATCGTGCAGCATTTACTCTATCTGAAATAGTTGAACTACTTTTAGACGATTCTATTGAAATTGATTGTCTGCGAAGCCGAGTGTTTGACCAATATCCAGCAGAGGATATTGTAAATGCGGTGTTTCAAGTAAAGAAACTTGTTAAAAATGAACAAGAACCTATTGCAATCGCAGAATTAATTCAATCCTATCGTAAAATTCGAAAGTTTATTGCCTTGATTATTGAAACATTAACAATAGAAAATGGACACTATGATGAAGATTGTATGGCAGTGTGGTGCTTAATTCAACGTAGAATCCCCAAACCAATCACCTTTAGACAATTTGAATCTGTTGAAAATCATATACCAAAGAAATGGGCTTATTATATTCACTATAACCCTAATGAAGTCAATCAAAGTATGCTTATTCTAGGTATTGAGTTACTAATCCAAAGCTTGAATAAACATGATATATTTGTACCTAAAAGTGAAAAGTTCATTGATCCAATGAGTTGTTTAATCAGCAAAGAGACGTGGGAACAGCAAAAAGAAAGTTTACTCTCTCAATTGGAATTACCTAGCTCTTCTGTTGAAGCAATAAAGCAATTAGAAGAAGATCTAAGTCTGTCATATAACGAAACAGTAAAAAATGGCCCCATTCTGAAATGGCTAGAATTGAAAAACAGGATAACAAAGATAAAATTATCGTGTCTAAACTCCGAAAAACACGTGAAAATAAGGAAGATAAGCAGTTCAAAAATCGCGTAAAAGCATTAATGCCCAAAATTGATCTTCCAGATTTATTATTGGAGGTAAATCAACAACTTGATTTAACCTCCTGTTTCCACCATATTAATGAATCGAATACGCGTATGGATCACTTAGATATTAGTGTTCTAGCAGTACTTTTAGCAGAAGCCTGTAATATTGGCTTTTCTCCAGTATCTAAAGAAGGAATCGAGAGTTTAAAATATGATCGGCTAATGTACGTCAATCACCAATATGTTCGATTGGATACACTGTCAGCAACAAATAAAAAAATTATTTCTGCATACAAAAAACTTCCTATTTCTCTTGTATGGGGAAATAATCAAATGGCTTCGGCCGACGGTATTCGTTATACCACACCACAACGTTCCCTATATTCTAGAAGTAATCCAAAATATTTTGGCCGCAGTCGTGGAGTCACATTTTACAACTTTGTTTCTGATCAATATATTGGCTTTCATGGAATGGTTGTTCCAGGAACATTGCGTGATTCTTTGTACTTATTGGATGGTTTTTTAAATCAAACAAGTGGCTTAGAACCAAAACAAATCATGACAGATACAGCCGGGTATAGTGATTTGGTATTTGGACTTTTTGGATTGTTAGGCTTCCAATTTAGCCCACGAATTGCAAACAATCACGGAACAAAACTTTGGCGAATAGACTTAACTGCAGACTATAAAATGTTAAATGAAGTTTCTCAAAACAAAATCAACACTACTCGAATAGAAAAAAACTGGGACGAAATACTTCGAGTAGCAGGTTCTTTAAAGTCAGGAAAAGTGAATGCGACAGAGTTAACAAAAGCACTTCAACGAAATGGTCAACCAACAGAGCTAGGGAAAACCATTATTGAATATGGAAAAGTATACAAAACAAAGCACCAATTGCGCTATATTTCTGATGAGATTTATGCAAGACAGATTTTAGAACAGCTGAATAAAGGAGAAGCAAGGCATACATTATGTCGCCACATATTTTATGGGAAAAAGGGCAAACTATATCAAACCTATATTGACGGAATGGAAGAGCAATTGACTGCTCTTAGTATTGTGACAAATGCAATTATTTATTGGAATACGCTCTATTTAGAAAGAGTAATTGACCAAATGCGTGTAGAAGGATTTGATTGTTCAGAAGAGAAAATCAATAAATTATCACCACTTCTCGTTGAGCATATTAACTTTGTTGGTAAATACTCTTTTCGATATGATCCTTCCTTGAAAAATGGACATTTGCGTCCTTTAAATACACAATAAAACTAAAATGTTCGTGTTTTAAATCCTAGCGCTATTTTCTGCACGAATGTTCCAGAAGAATATTTCTGAAGAGAAAAAGAAAAAAACAAGAAACGTTGATTTAACAGCATTTCTTGTTTTTTTTCATGTCTCACTACCGCTATTTTCTGTACGGATGTTCCAGTGACGCCATTTACTAAGTATGTAGTAGGTCATTTAAGTTGAGCATACTTTATTTGTATAAACTTTGAATATGATTAAAGTATTTAGGTTAGTAATTTTTATGTATCAACAGTTCCTGTTATAAAATAAAAATAGCTAGTTTTTTAGTTAATATATCTTTTTATGTCAGTTAGGAACTGTGATATTTAAATTGAATGTTCATATATTGTTTTAGCCATTTTGTGGATAGGTTAAATTTGATAAAAAAGAGTATTGGGTGTACTATTTTAGTGACTGAATTAGTATATAGGAGGAATTGATTATGTGTACAGCAATTACTTATGTATCAAAAGATCATTACTTTGGAAGGAATTTTGATTATGAAATTTCTTATAATGAGGTGGTTACTATTACGCCGAGAAATTATAAGTTTTCATTTCGAGAAGTTGGAAATTTAGATCATCATTTTGCAATAATTGGAATTGCTGCTGGGATTGCTGATTATCCGCTTTATTATGATGCAATAAATGAAAAAGGATTAGGAATGGCTGGATTAAACTTTTCAGGCTATGCAGATTATAAAAAAATTGAAGAAGGAAAAGAAAATGTTTCTCCATTTGAGTTTATTCCTTGGGTATTGGGCCAATGCTCTACTGTAGATGAAGCAAAAAAATTATTGAAGAATCTTAATTTAGTAAATATTAATTTTAGTGATGAACTTCCGTTATCCCCTCTCCATTGGCTGTTGGCTGATAAAGAGCAATCTATTGTGGTTGAAAGCACGAAAGAAGGCTTACGTGTATTTGATAATCCTGTAGGCGTATTAACAAATAACCCAACATTTGATTACCAATTATTTAATTTAAACAATTATCGTGTACTTTCAACTAGAACTCCAAAAAATAATTTTTCAGATCAAATAGAGTTAGATATTTATAGTAGAGGAATGGGTGGTATTGGGTTGCCAGGAGATTTATCATCAGTATCTAGATTTGTAAAAGCAACTTTTACTAAGTTAAATTCTGTATCAAGAAGTTCAGAATATGAAAGTATTAGCCAATTTTTTCATATTTTAAGTTCTGTCGAACAACAAAAAGGATTGTGTGATGTTGGTGATGAAAAATATGAGTATACGATTTATTCTTCATGTTGTAACCTGGAAAAGGGAATTTATTACTATCGTACGTATGACAATAGTCAAATTACTGCTGTGGATATGAATAAGGAAAATTTAGAGAAGGATAGCTTAATTGTTTATCCAATGGTGGAAACACAACAAATTAACTATGCTAATTAATTTGTTGTAATTCTTGTTTTTATAAGTATTTTCGAAATGATTTTAAATAAACGGGAATAATAGAAGAGTAGATTTAAGTTATTGATAACTACTAGGTAATTGATGATAAATTAAACAAATTAGATGCTTTAAGGAAAGATGACAAAAAAAGTACAGTATTACATGAAAAAGTGGATTTTTGAGAAAAAAAGGGTTTAACAATTAATATCAAAAACAACTATTCTTATAAAACGAATAGTTGTTTTTTTGTATTCATATTTTCTATAAAAAAATGAATAGTAAACGCTTGTAATTTTTTTAATAAGAAGGATAGCTTGTTATAAGAGTAACTACGATTGTCCGCATAATTTTTTTGAAGTGTAAAAAAAATATAGAGTTATAAATGTGATAGGTGTATTAGTATTTATTTAAAAGACTAAAAAATGTGAAGGAGTTTGAATCGAAATGAAAAAAGTATGTGCTATTTTAATGATTTCTGCGTCAGTTTTAGGAATGGTGCCCAGTAATGCACCAATTTTTACAGCAGAAATAAATTATGCGCATGAAAATGAATTACAAATGAATCCGTTTGTTATAGCGTTTATCGATAAAGTGAAGCAAAATTTAGTTTTAGATGATAATTATCATACAGTAAAATTAACTGAGGCTGCAACGGATGAGAAGATTCAAAAATTGTACGCAGAAGCTACAGCACTATTGGTAAAACAATCAAGTGTTTTATCGAGTGAAGAGAAACAAATTATTTGTTAAAGGCTATGAGGAATGAATTAAAGAAAGACCAAAATCAAGCGTATGAGGAAGAAAAAATTAAGTATTATCAACAGCAATTTAATGAATTGTTTAATGATTCGAATAATCAAATGTTAAAGGAGACAATTACTGGCTCCCAATTATTAACATTATTTGAAAGTTTTATTGAATATAAATCCGAACGTAGAAATCGGGACGAAAATATCATGAATCGTATTTCGAATTTATTTGAAATTCTAAATGGTGCTATTGTTCTTTGGTCAAATGAGTTGGAAAAGAAAGTTGATGATTTATTTTCAGTTAGGGAGGAAGCATTAAAAGAAACAGTTTCTCAATCAGACATTGAGCAATTGGCAAGTGATGCAGAAGAATTAGATAAGTTGGGTGTATCATATGCTTATGTAGAAAAAATTACACATAAAGTAAAATTGGTAGCAAAAGCTGTTAAATTTATTTATGAAATGCCGCAAGATACACTTGTTCGTGAAATTTCTATAGCATCTACTAAGCAAGAAGAATAATGAAAGTAATTTGTTTGGCTGTTTACATCATAAAAAATGTTATTTTATAAAAGAATTGCTAAAGCTTTGCAATAAAGAATCTATTGATATGATTAGTTTTTTCGTATTTTTTAAAAGAAAAGACTTTTGGAATCTCAACATTTGTTTTAAGTAGGGATCATGAATATAAGTAAATAAGAAAAAATAGTATTAACAAATTATACTGAATAAACAAAAGAAGTAGTAGTTCCATTAATGTCAGGAGAATTGAAATGAGTGATTTAATAAAATTACCGAATATAGGAGTAGTTTTAGAAAAGAAACTACTTTTAGCAGGAATTGAAAACCAAGAAAAGCTAAAAAAATCGGGAGTAAAGAAGCTTTTTTTCGTATACGATTGCAAAGTGACTCAGATGCATGTTTACATATGCTTTATGGGTTGGAAGGAGCAATAGAAGGTGTAAATGATATTTGTTTATCTCAAGAAACAAAAGAAGAATTGAAAGCATATTATAATTCATTAAAATAACTTTACATTATTCCTACTAAAAATAACTAACTAGTTTATATTAGAAGTTCTGTTTATTCAAACATTAAAGGAAGAAAAAGGTTTGTATGCAAATTTATGCTCATGAAAGAGGTAACCCTTATGGATGCACATATTTTATAAGTTTTCATGAAATAGAGTTAGTGATACTGTTAGTGTGGAAAGATAATTTTTTTACTTATAACAAGCAAGAAGTGGAAAATAATTTAAATAAGATGGCCGATGTAAGCACCTCAGCAAAAAGAACAATCTATCAATTCATTGAAAAGACTAATTCTTTGTTGTATCTATCCTATAAAGAATTACATTAGAATAACAAACCAAAAAGCAAGCCCGTAGCGAATAGGCTTGCTTTTTGTGTATCTGTACGTTTTAATATGGGATACTTTTAGTATGTTTTCGTTTCTATATATTTTTTCTATTGTAATAGATATCAAAAAATAAGAAGTAATTCATTGGAAAAGATATTTTGAGTAGTTAAATTATTTTTTTAGTTATGATAAACTATAGCTATAAAAAGTTTTAGAAAAAGAGCAAAAAAAAACACACATTTTTAACCAAAGGGGTTAACAAATGTATGTGATACAGAATCATAGTTTGTTGTCCAAAGGGGACAATCAAATTACACATTCAATATAACATGAATCTGTACATAATGCAATAGTCAAATATAGGATATTGAGGAGAATACTAGTGAAAGAAACAGTATCGGTTTTTATGGATGAAAGTGGCAAAAATAAAAATGAAATTAGTCTGATTGGAAGTGTGGTCGTCCCTAATAATTTTTATTGTTCAAAAAGTGTTATGGAGCTAAATGATAAACTAAAGAGAGAAGAAATAAGTTTCCATTTGACCGATTATAAAAAAAGTCAATTAAAAGATTATTTAAACTTATTTGATTTATTTGTTTCAAATGAAAATTTACTTCGATTCAATGTAGTAGCTTTTAAGCGTGGAAGATTTAGTAATCATATGTTGAAAGGAAAAATTGATGATATGGTATATTCAAAAATACCAGAGCGATCAATCTATGGATCATTGAGAGGGTACAGTTCATTTACTGAGGTTGAAGCAAATATCTATATTGAGTACGCAACAGATTATGAAAAAAGAGGTTTAGATAAGTTAATTAAGAATCAGCTTAATATTCATTCTTTGTATAGATACGATCATTTTAAAGTGGTTAAAGCAAAGCTAATATATAAAAATACTGAAATTGGATTAGAATTTACTGATGCTTGTTTAGGTGTTTTAAGGAATATAATTGAAAATAGAGATGTAAAGACAACAAGTAGTAGTAAAGTTAGTAGGACCTTAATTTACAAAAAGCAGTTGGTTTATGAACTTATTAATAGACATAGAAACTTTTTTGAGCATATTGATTTATTTGAATTAGACGATAAAGGATTACTTGAACGAATTGATATGCGTAAATATATAAATCTTTTCCAATCAAAATATCTAAAAGAGAAGGAGTTATATGGTGAGGTAGCAGAAGTATACGGAGATTCTAAATATCATGTGAAACGAAAACCAAGAAAAATTCCTTATAGACAATGAGGACAAATTTATCATAGTTATTGTTATTAAAAATGTGAGGTCAGAAACTTAAAAAGTTTTTGGCCTCTTTGCTTTTTCGTGCTATACTTGGAATTATCAAGTGTCAAAAACTTATGTTCAGAAAAGGTGAGGAAATTTTTGTCCATTTATGGTTATTCAAGAGTGAGTACTAGTAATCAAGATTACAAAACCCAGATTCAAAAACTAGAACGAGCTGGAGCAGAAAAAATCTTCAGTGAAAAATATACTGGAACAAAAAAAGAAGGAAGGAAAGAATTAGAAGAACTACTTTCTATTGTAAAAACTGGCGATAAAGTTTTAGTGACGAAAATTGATCGGTTGGCTAGAAGTATTGTTGATTTAAATTCAATTATCTCTTCTTTAAACAATTCAGGAGTGACTATCATCTTCTTAGATAATGCCCTAACCTTTGAGCCAAATAAAAGTGATTCTATGCAAACGTTAATGATGAATATGCTGGGTAGCTTTGCGCAATTTGAAAGAGATTTAATCGTGACGAGAACGCAAGAAGGGAAACAGTGGCATCGAGCGAACAATAAAAATTATCGAGAAGGACGTCCGAAAAGAGTACTAAATGATAAATACAAACATGCACTAGAGTTAATGGAAACAAACAGCATGCGAGAAGTGGAAAGGAAAACAGGTATTTCTTTATCTACTCTCAAACGAATCAAGAAACAAGCAAAGGAAGAACAGTTACTTAGTGAGAAATAATTCAGGAGTACTTATAATGGAAAATAGAGAGAAAATTATTCAGTTGTTCAAAAATCCTTTAGTAACAGGTTATGGGATTGAGATAATGTCAAACGGGCGACTTTATTCAGCAAACTTCCAAAGATATAAGAATCGAGTAAAGAAAGAAGAAAACCCATTGATATTTTTGAGAGCATGACAGCAAAGGTTGAGCAGTTATTTTTAGAATTAGCTGAAGAAGTCATACGAACGAACCCTAAAACAAAACAAGAATTCAAGGAAATGATTAAAGAATATAGTTATAAGGAGGATAACAAATGGTAGTTCGAAAAACATATGATCATTGGGGGATCGAAATCAGCACATGGAACAAAAGTAATATAGTTACTTTTATTGATTGTGACTGCGGGCAATTAGCTAAAAGAGAACTAGGAAAGTATAATCAGTTTAAATGTGATAGCTGCAATAAAGAATACAAATTGTATCAAGGCAACTATATCGCAATTGATGAAAAAATAAATGAAGTAGCTCAAAACGATTGAAAAAGTAAAAAGATTTTTAATTGTGTGCTTTCAATAATTTAAAAAAGGTGGAGAGTTTAATGAATTTTGGATATTTGAATTTTGGAACAAAAGACGCTGTTTTAGTGATCGCAATATTTATTATCTTAATTTTGACGGTACTGTTTCGTTGGTCAGCTTTAGAATTTGTCTTTTCTTCAGGTGCAGTAGGAATTGCTTTTTTTGCTGGAAATATGAAACAAGACAAAAGGATATCAGATAGGCAAAACAAAAAGATAGATAAGAGGTAAATGAAATAATAGCGAAAACGATGCACGACTCCAATAGGGATTTTAACTATTTCTTGAAGGTGTACCAGATAAAGAAGTTGAAGAAAAAAAGGTATTAACAGACGAGACGGACTCTTAAAAGGTATCGTCAGCATTACGGAGTTACTGCAGAAAAGAGAAAGAAGAAAAAATAAAGTAGAGAAAAATTCTACTCCATAAAAAAATACTTGTTTGATTCTGTATTACGTTAAACGACAAATTGTTATAATTTGATTAAAATATTAAATATGATATAATTTTTTATAATTTAGTCTGAATTACAATTAGTTGATTAGCATTATTTCTACAGAGGAGATGATAAAATGGGTATATTTACTAATTTTTCTGATTTTTTAGAAGAAAGAAGAAAAAAGAAACATGATAAAATAAGAAAAAAAGCTGAAGCTATGAAGCGTCAAGGTAAAAGCCCAGTAAAGAAGGGCTGGGGAACAATGGTCGATACTGGATCAGGTGGAATAAACAAAAACCCAATTGATAGAGTTTACGATATAGGACAACAACAGAAAAATTTATCTTCTAAAAGTGATGAAAAAAATAAATTTTCAGAATACCAAAAAATAAAGAAAAGAAGTTAAAAATCTTCTTTTCTTTATTTTTTGGAATTAAATTAATTATCTTGCTTGACTAATAAGTCTGTAGCTTTTAAAGATGATGGAATAGGATAAGGTCCTCCTTGAAGATAGAGAGTTCCTGCGTAGGTTCTCCAATTTCCTGGAGCATAGCCTGTAGAAATTAGTGTCAAATATCCGTGGGATCGACGCTCAACTGCTGTATTTTCGACTGAAACATAAATTGTTGCAGGCGGGTATCCAACGTACGAACGGTAAGTTGTGTAATACCAAGTGCTAGGAGCATATGCTGCACGTTGTTGGATAGCGTCGGTAGTAGATAAGTTAGACGATAATTGTTCATTTAAAACATCGTGTGCATAAGATTCTTGTGATGGAGTAACATTTGACTCTTGTGATTCTGCATTTGTCTGTTGGGAAAATCCGAATAGAATGATACTAGCAAGAAATAAAAATAAAACACTTTTAAATTTCATAATTAACTCCATTTTCTATAATTAAATGTTAATTAATATTTAATTATAAGTCAAGAATTTATAAAATCGCGAATTGTAAAATTAAGTTAGAAAAATAAAAAGGCATTTATGGTACACTCAAATTGTATTTCCGACGAAAGAAAACAAAGGAGTGTAACCATAAATGACCTACAAACATCTTACCATAGACGAACTGACAATGATAGAATCATATTATCTTCAACATAATAAACCGGTTGAAATCGCTAACCGAATGGGACGTGCTATACAAACTATTTATAATGTAGTCAATAAGTTCAAGCAAGGCAAGACTGCTCTTGATTATTGGCACCAGTATAAAGAAAATAAGAAAAAATGTGGTAGAAAAGTCATTCAATTACCTGCTCATGAAGTAGATTACATTAAAGAGAAAGTCACTCTTGGTTGGACGCCTGACGTCATTATCGGGCGAAAAGAAAGGCCTGTTTCATGCGGTATGAGAACACTTTATCGTTTATTTTCTAAAGGGATATTTGATATTGACACACTACCGATGAAAGGTAAAAGAAAACCCAATGGCCATCAGGAAAAACGGGGAAAACAACAATATCAGCGCTCAATCCATGATCGACCTGATAATTATCCTGATTTCAATTCTGAGTTTGGTCACCTTGAAGGTGATACGATCGTTGGCATTCATCATAAAAGTGCCGTCATTACTTTAGTTGAAAGATTATCTAAAGTCATTATCACGATTAAACCCAACGGCCGTAAGGCATTAGATATTGAAACCGCCCTTAATCAATGGTTTTCTCGCTTCCCTAAAAACTTCTTTAAATCTATTACGTTTGACTGTGGAAAAGAATTTTCTAACTGGAAAGCCATTAGTAACCAACACGATATTGATATATATTTTGCGGACCCTGGAACACCTTCTCAACGCCCATTAAACGAGAATTCTAACGGGATTCTGCGTCGTAATGGACTGCCGAAATCAATGGATTTTAGAGAAGTGAATCAGACATTTATTTCCAGTGTCAGCAATCAACGTAATCATATTCCAAGAAAATCATTGAATTACAGAACACCAATTGAGATATTTTTGAGCTATGTACAAGAAGCATTTTATTCTAACTTAATTTGACAAATCATATAATAAGAAAATGTATGGAATAAGATATAAGATGGTTGTGTCATTTTTAACTAAAGCAATCAAAGTTAGAAACTTAAAATAAAACTTGATTTAGGACTTTTGTATGATTTATTTTAGCTGTATTTATGATTTAATAAAACTAACTATTATTTCTTATTATAGTTGTCCTTTATGAAAGCGCTGTTTTTCGGTGTGCTTCGTCTATATTAACAACACTAATAAAAAGAGGATTTATTCAAAGTAAATAATAGGGAAAAAGTCGATAGAATAAGCAATAGTAATCGTTAAAAAAGGGAGATGCTAATATGGATATAACGGATAAAGAAAATTTTCAAAAACAGATGGATTTTTTGAAGAGACATAATTTTTACCAATATGTTTATCAATTTCGATGGCTATTTGTGTTTATACCAGTACTTGTTTTTTTGATCTTATTTTTATCGATTTTTCTTGGCTGATAATAGTAAAAGGCATATTATTAATGGGAATATTGATCAGTGAATATTATGTTATGTATCGTTTCTTTAAACCAATTGCTCTTGATGAAAAACAAGATTTCTCTAGTGTTCAGCTATTCCTTAACCTTTTTATATTTAATGCATTATTCATGTTTGTTATGCTAACAAACTTTCATCAAGTTTTTGTAGGAAAAGAATTTATTATTTTTGGTTCATTAATAGGCTCGTTGTTTTTTGGTAGTTTCATGGGTGGAATATTTACGATTTGCTTAAAGGAACAACTAAAAGAATACCAGAAGCTAATGAATCAATTTACAGATATAAAGAAAGAAGTACATTGATGAAAAATAGAATTAGTTAGAACAGCCATGTGTGGTGAAATATTGTAGTATATTACTTGTTAAGGACGATGAACAGGATGAGTATCAAAAAATATTTACTTTTTTATATTATTAGCACATGTGCCATTATTTTTGTTTCTCTTACTTTTTTCTTTTTACCTCTAAAATCGATTGATTCTAGGAGTTATGAAGTACTTCATACGATATCTCAATATGGAGTAATTACTAATAAAGATGAGTGGAGGAATATTTTAGAATTAACAAGATACGGTAGAAAAGTAACTAATGTGGATAATTTAAATACATTAGTATATGTTGTTAACAAACATAGTTCTGTAAAACAAATAAGTAGTGACAAAGATATGGATAATATGGAAACTCTTAAGTTACCAAGTATTTCAAAGTATGAGGATCTTACAATTATTAACATTCCAAGTGTCTATAGCAATGATGATAACTTCTCAATTAAATATGCATCAAAGTTGACAGATTTAATCGAATATACTTCTGGTAACATTGTTTTAAATTTATCAAATAATTATGGCGGTCTGAAAGAACCTATGATTATTGGTGCGAGTTCTTTAATTCCTAATGGAATGCTCTTTAGCAATATTAATAATAAAAAGGAAAAGTATCCTGTTTACTTAAAAAATGGTAAATTATTTGGTGGCATTCCAGGAACGATTAACGAACTGAATCTTTATAAATTATCATTACACAAAAAGAAACTAGGGAAAAAAGTTGCAGTTGTAATAAATAATAACACAGCAAGTGCCGCTGAGAGTTTACTTTTAGCGTTAAAGAATAATCCAAATGTAAAAGTTTTTGGTATGCCTTCTGCAGGATATACTTCGGTTAATTTAGGACGTTTTTTTACTAATCAAAATTCCGATAATTATTGGTGGTTTGTATATACTGTTGGCTATTATGAGACAATAAAGCCCATAAAGGGAAAATGATTGTTTAACAATCAACCTGTCCCGCCAGATTATTATGTAGATTTATCGATGTTAGATAGAAATACTCAAGATATTACACAATTTTCTAATACCAAGAAACTATTCAAAAAAATAAAAAATTGGATTAACTCTGATTGAGTTGAAGGTACATTAAAGTAAATGAATTCTTAATGTATAGTATAACTTGTAAGCATAAAATTTTTATAGGAGAAAGGCTTTTGCTAAAATTATATTGTGGTAAAAGTCACATGAAAGTGGGGGGAGAATCGATGACGAAAGGGAAAAAAATTTTGTTTAGTTTTATTTCTTTAGTTTTTGGAACTTTTTTATTTGCAGTATTTGTTCATTATCAGTTCATGTATTCATTACCTATTTATTTTATTAAGTTTGAAGAGTATCCTTTTATAGAGAATTACATTCAACTATATTTGTACTGGGGTAGTGTTATAGGTATGGTCTTTATCCTTTTATTTATTTTAGGGATTGTTTTAAGTCCAGCAGAAGTAACATCCGTGAAATTAAACGATGACAAAGGAATATTAGAAATCAAAAAAAGTGCTATTGTAGGAATTGTTCAGTCGCAATTAGATCAGTCCAATTTATTAAGGGATTCAAAAGTAAATGTAAAAATGTATAAGAAAAAGATAAAAGTACGTATTACAGGAAATACAAGTGACAATCTAGATATTATAAATCAAACGAATCAATTAGTAAAAAATATTGAGTTATATCTTAAAACTTTTATAGGATTAGATACTTCAATAAAAGCAGAAGTAGTTTTCAAAAATATATCTCGTTCAGGAAAGAGTAAGCAAAAACAAAAACGAGTGATTTAAAGAAAGAGGGGAGAATATGAAAGAATTGTTCCTAGAATATAAGTATCCAATTATTGGAGGACTAATAGGATTGGTATTAGCACTTTTCTTTTTCACTATTGGTTTTTTTAAAACAATTCTCTTATTAGTTATGGTTGGGATTGGTGTATTTATAGGGAGTTATATTAAAAATGAGGATTTATTTGGAAAATTTTTCCAAAATAAATAAAATAAAGAATATTTAGGAGTGGATACAAATGGAGAAAACAAAAGTAAGTGTAAAGGAAGAAACGAAGAAGGAAAATGTACAAGGAAAATTAACGTATGAAGATAAAGTGATTCAAAAAATTATTGGCATTTCTTTAGAAAAAGTAGAAGGATTGCTTACGGTTGATGGTGGATTTTTCTCAAATTTAGCTGGTAAGTTAGTGAATACCGATGATGTTACATCAGGTGTAGTGGTTGAAGTAGGAGAAAAACAGGTAGCAGTAGATTTAGATATTGTTGCAGAATATGGAAAAGATATTTATAAAATTTACAATGAAATGAAAGAAATTATTACAAAAGAAGTAAAAAATATGACTGGGTTAGAAGTTATTGAAGTAAATGTAAATGTTGTTGATATTAAGACAGAAGAACAACATGAAGAAGATTCCGTTAGTTTAAAAGATAAGGTTGGTGAGGCAACAGAATCAGTAAGTAATTTTGCCAGTGAGCAAACAGAGAAAGCAAAAGAGCTAGCTTCTAAAGGAAGTTCTAAAGCAAAAGAATTAACGGAATCTCGTGTTAAGTAATATAGAAAGAAAAATTTTTAATGAGAATAATTGAATAATAAAATAACTAAAAAATGTAGAGTAATAGTGAATCCAGAGGAGAAAATCCTCTGGATTTTTTTTACTTGATTTCTAGGGATGTTCCAGTGACCCCGTAAAGGTCGGTTTTTTTTATAATATTTTATTTTTGATATTTTTTTACAAATATTTGTGATATTTACAAGAATTCCTATTTTGTATTATTTATAATAAAAATGTAATTTTAAATTTAAATAAGGAAGGGAGCAAATTTAGTTTGTTTGGAAAAAACAATAAGCATATGATTTTAAAAAAAGGGAGAAAAAGAGTATTAAAGTATAGCATAAAAAAATTAAGTGTGGGTGTTGCATCAGTATTAGTTGGTGTAGGCCTTGTTTTTGGGGCAACTGGAATAGTTAATGCACAAATGGGTGAAGGAAGATTAGTAAATTATTCTGCTTCAGGAAATACGTTTCAAGAAAATCCGGGATATACGAAGAATTATAATTTCTCGGATTTACAATTCAACCCTAAAGCAATAACTGGTGATGTGTTACAAGGAAATACAATTGATTTTGAGGTTTATGGGAAACATAATATTGCAGCTTCAACTGCAAACTGGGAAATTCGTCTTCAATTAGATGAACGATTGGCCCAGTATGTTGAAAAAATTCAAGTTGATCCGAAGAAGGGCGTAGGAAATAGTAGACGAACTTTTGTAAGAATTAATGATTCGCTTGGCAGACCTACAAACATTTGGAAGGTTAATTACATTCGAGCAAATGATGGACTATTTGCTGGGGCAGAAACAACTGATACACAAACTGCTCCTAACGGTGTGATTACATTTGAAAAAAATTTAGATGAAATTTTTAAAGAAATTGGTGCAGATAATCTTAAAAGCGACCGTTTAATGTATCGTATCTATTTGGTAAGTCATCAAGATGACGATAAAATTGTACCTGGAATAGAAAGCGCTGGTTACTTTTTGACAGATCAAGATGATTTCTATAATAAGTTAGATGTATCCGAAAATAATTCTGATCAATTTAAGCATGGATCGGTAAATACTAAATATGAAGAAGCTAATATCCAAACAAAAGACGGTTCTGGGTCTACTGGTGCTAATGGAGCTATAATTTTAGATCATAAGTTAACGAAAGAAAAGAATTTTTCTTATTCAACTTCTGCAAAGGGAACGCCTTGGTATGCTAACTACAAAATCGATGAACGTTTAGTACCATATGTATCTGGAATACAAATGCATATGGTTCAGGCTGATAAAGTGGCATATAATGTTTCGTTTGAATCAGGAAAAAAAGTGGCTGATTTAGCGATTGAGCGACGTGAAGGTCATGAGAATTATGGTATGGGTTCAATCACTGACAATGATTTAACTAAACTTATTGATTTTGCTAATGCTAGTCCACGACCTATCGTTGTTAGATATGTTTTACAACTGACTAAACCTTTAGATGAAATCTTAGAAGAAATGAAAGCAGCGGATAAAATCGAAGAAAATGCGCCATTTGGTGAAGATTTCATCTTTGATTCTTGGTTGTCGGATACGAATAAAAAATTAATCCAGAATACTTATGGAACAGGTTATTATTATTTGCAAGATATTGATGGTGATGGAAACCCTGACGATAAAGAAGAGAGCGGAGACACGAATCCATATATCGGGAAACCTGAATTAGAAGAAGTATATGATGTTGACACAACAGTTAAGGGGAAAGTATTCATCCACGAGTTAGCGGGAACAGATCACAAAGCGCAACTTGTTGATAAAGAAGGTACTGTATTAGCAGAAAAAACTATCGCTCCAAATGAAAAAGATGGGGCTCCAATTTCAGATACTGTAGAATTTGAATTTACGGGTGTAGATTCAAGTAAACTAATCGCGAAAGATGAATTAAAAATCCAAATCGTTTCTCCAGGTTTTGATAAACCAGAAGAAGGTTCAACCGTTATTAAGGAATCACCAAAAGCGGTTGATAAACAAACCGTGGTAGTTGGATTTAAACCAGATGCTAAAGAATCAATTCGGAATAATAAAAACTTACCTGAAGATGCAGAGTATTCATGGAAAAAAGAGCCTGATACTTCTAACGTTACTGATAGTACGAAAGGTATTGTAACTGTTAAGATAGGAAATCGAACTTTCGACGTGGATGTAGAGTTTGCTGTAAAAGCTTCTCAAGCTATGGAAAATGATGCAACATACGTACCTATAACAACAACCCCAGAAACGACAATTCAAAGTGGTAAACCTACATTTGATAAACCAGATGTTCCTCTAGCTAACGATGCCTTTTCAATTTTAGATGTTTATAATAAGGACTTCGGCAATGCAAGTGTTGACGCAAATACTGGTATTGTTACATTCACTCCAGCTAAAGGTGTAGGAGAATCGGAGCCGATTACTGGAACAATTCCTATTAAAATTGTTTACCAAGATGGTTCTGTAGGCACGACCGATTTAGCAGTAACTGTAAGTAAAAATATTTATGAAAATCCAGGAGAAAACATTCCTGCAGGCTACCACAAAGTAACCTTCACCGCAGGAGAAGGAACAAGTATTGAAAGTGGAACAACAGTCTTTGCAGTGAAAGACGGCGTAAGCTTACCAGAAGATAAACTTCCGGTGTTGAAAGCAAAAGATGGTTATACAGATGCGAAATGGCCAGAAGAAGCAACGCAACCAATTAAAGCAGATGATACAGAATTTGTATCAAGTGCAACAAAATTGGATGATAAATCTGATGCTGACAAATATACTCCTGAAGGTCAAAAAGTGACTACAGAATTGAATAAAGAACCTGACGCATCTGAGGGAATTAAAAATAAGAAAGATTTACCAAAAGATGCTAAGTATACTTGGAAAGAAAAAGTAGATATTAGTACAGCTGGAAATAAAAAAGGTACGGTTGTAGTGACATATTCAGATGGATCATCTGATGAAGTTGAAGTAGATGTCACAGTAACAGACAATCGCTCTGACGCTGATAAATATGAGCCAACAGTAGAAGGTGAAAAAGTAGAAATCGGTGGTAAAGTAGATTTAACAGATAACGTTACTAACTTACCAACGTTACCACAAGGAACAACAATAACAGATGTTACTCCTGGTGGTACAATCGATACTAATACACCAGGTAATTACGAAGGTGTCATTGAAGTAACGTATCCAGATGGTACAAAAGATACAGTAAAAGTTCCAGTAGAAGTAACAGACAATCGCTCTGACGCCGATAAATATGAGCCAACAGTAGAAGGTGAAAAAGTAGAAATCGGTGGTAAAGTGGATTTAACAGATAACGTTACTAACTTACCAACGTTACCACAAGGAACAACAATAACAGATGTTACTCCTGGTGGTACAATCGATACTAATACACCAGGTAATTACGAAGGTGTCATTGAAGTAACGTATCCAGATGGTACAAAAGATACAGTAAAAGTTCCAGTAGAAGTAACAGACAATCGCTCTGACGCTGATAAATATGAGCCAACAGTAGAAGGTGAAAAAGTAGAAATCGGTGGTAAAGTGGATTTAACAGATAACGTTACTAACTTACCAACGTTACCACAAGGAACAACAGTAACAGATGTTACTCCTGGTGGTACAATCGATACTAATACACCAGGTAATTACGAAGGTGTCATTGAAGTAACGTATCCAGATGGTACAAAAGATACAGTAAAAGTTCCAGTAGAAGTAACAGACAATCGCTCTGATGCTGATAAATATACACCAATGGTAGAAGGTGAAAAAGTAGAAATCGGTGGTAAAGTAGATTTAACAGATAACGTTACTAACTTACCAACGTTACCACAAGGAACAACAGTAACAGATGTTACTCCTGGTGGTACAATCGATACTAATACACCAGGTAATTACGAAGGTGTCATTGAAGTAACGTATCCAGATGGTACAAAAGATACAGTAAAAGTTCCAGTAGAAGTAACAGACAATCGCTCTGACGCTGATAAATATGAGCCAACAGTAGAAGGTGAAAAAGTAGAAATCGGTGGTAAAGTGGATTTAACAGATAACGTTACTAACTTACCAACGTTACCACAAGGAACAACAATAACAGATGTTACTCCTGGTGGTACAATCGATACTAATACACCAGGTAATTACGAAGGTGTCATTGAAGTAACGTATCCAGATGGTACAAAAGATACAGTAAAAGTTCCAGTAGAAGTAACAGACAATCGCTCTGACGCTGATAAATATGAGCCAACAGTAGAAGGTGAAAAAGTAGAAATCGGTGGTAAAGTGGATTTAACAGATAACGTTACTAACTTACCAACGTTACCACAAGGAACAACAATAACAGATGTTACTCCTGGTGGTACAATCGATACTAATACACCAGGTAATTACGAAGGTGTCATTGAAGTAACGTATCCAGATGGTACAAAAGATACAGTAAAAGTTCCAGTAGAAGTAACAGACAATCGCTCTGACGCTGATAAATATGAGCCAACAGTAGAAGGTGAAAAAGTAGAAATCGGTGGTAAAGTGGATTTAACAGATAACGTTACTAACTTACCAACGTTACCACAAGGAACAACAATAACAGATGTTACTCCTGGTGGTACAATCGATACTAATGCACCAGGTAATTACGAAGGTGTCATTGAAGTAACGTATCCAGATGGTACAAAAGATACAGTAAAAGTTCCAGTAGAAGTAACAGACAATCGCTCTGACGCTGATAAATATACACCTAAAGGTCAAAAAGTAACTACTGAATTAAATAAAGAACCAGAAGCATCTGATGGAATTAAAAATAAATCGGATCTACCAAAAGGAACTATGTATGTTTGGAAAGAAAAAGTAGATGTGGGTATACCTGGAAATAAAAAAGCTACTGTTATAGTAATATATCCAGATGGATCTAAAGAAGAGGTAGAGGTTGTTATTTCTGTAGTAGATAAAAAAGCGCCGAATAAACCTCAAGTTGATCCTATTACAGATGTTGACAAAATTGTTACTGGTAAAACTGAACCAAATGCAGATGTAACAGTAACGTTACCTGATGGAAGTCAATACCATGGCACAGCTGATAAGAGTGGTTACTTTAAAGTTAACGTTCCTAAATTAGAGGCAGGGACAAAAGTAAAAGTAACTTCAACTGATGAATCTGGCAATACTAGTGAACCTACTGATGTAGTTGTTTCGTCAAATGAATTAAACGGTGGAAAAGGTAATGGAACAGACAGTAAGACTAACAACAATCAAGATAAAAAACAATTCTTGAAAACTTATCCTAAAACAGGAGAGGTTGATAGTAATATTTATACTATTGCTGGTGGTTTAATATTGTTAGGAACTTTAGGGTTATTAGGGTATGAAAAATGGAAAAAAGAGGATGAATAGAAGTTTAAATTATTAAATATTCTCTGAAAAGAGGAAGAAGTCTCTTCCTCTTTTTGTTTTATTGTTGTTTATTTAAATAATATTGTGGATTTTATTATTTTTTATTAAAATAATGTTGATATTAAAATGAGTAAATAATTACTAGATAATATTTATTTACTTATAGTAAAAGTTCATATTTAAGTAAAGGAGTTTTTTTTTGAATACGGATAAAGAAGTTTTATTAAAGTCATTACATGTATGCTTAGGGATACCTATATTAGTATTTAATGAAGATTACACTCTTGTAGAAGAATATAGATCTGATAGGACTATATCATTATTTTATGATTTCCCAACTTTTTTAAAAAAAGTAGTGAAAGACAAGCTTAAATTTGATTATATAACTGGTAATTATAATGAGTTGTTTTTATTGTACACATACAATAAAAAACTGTTTTTGTTTGGTCCATTCAGATGTAATACCATAGAAAAAGATAAATTCTATTCTATGGTTCAATATAAAAGTATAAAGCATTCTGATAAAGAATCCTTATATAAATTATTAAATAAATTACCATTATTTTCATTAGGGGATATTAGAGATATTCTTATCCTTATAAATTATTTTTTTACGGGAAAGATTGAAGACTTATTTCATAAGCCGTTACATGATTATGAGAAAAAATTTTCAGAAGATATCCAAATAGAACGGATAGATATGTTATTATCTCAAAATTATGATCCAGAAATTTATTTATTTTTATATGAAAATAAAATTTTAGAATATGTTGTAAATGGTAATGTACAAGAATTAAGTAATATGATATTTAAACTAAGTAATGGTGTTGTTCCTGTGGTTAGTGGGGATAACGTACGTTCTGAAAAGAATTATTCAATAGTTGTATTTGAGAAGTTAGCACAAGCAGCTATAAATATGGGAATGGACTTAATAAATGCATATCAGAGTCGAGATAGTTTTATAAGGAAAAATGAACTATGTATAAATTTAAAAGAAGTATTAAAAGTTAGAGATACTGCTATAGTATTTTATACCTCTGAAATAGGAAAAGCTAAAGTAAGGAATCTTTCTCCTCAGATATCATCAATTGTTCAGTACATTGGTCTAAATATGTATACAAAGATTACAGTAAGACAGATTGCTCAATATTTTTCAATGAGTGAAGCTAGGTTACGCACAGCTTTTAAAAAAGAATTGAACATTAGTATACATAATTATATTTTAAGAAGAAAAATTTCAGAAGCTAAAGTAATGTTAAAATCTAATTATCCTATTAATGATATTTCACTATTATTAGGTTTTTCAGATACGTCTCACTTCACTAAAGTTTTTAAAAAGATAACAGGGACGACTCCTAAAAAATATCAGATGTCAGTTGATTCTAAATTTACATTAAATTTAGACTAAAAAATGTTTTAGTACGAAACATTTTTTAAATAATTATCTAACTTTTGGAAATGAAATTAATTGTTTAGGTGTTTTATTTTACACTTAAAAGTTCATATCATTAATAGTTATAGAAAGGATAGAGATAATATGAAATTTTATTGGGAAATCAATCCAGAAGATTTATTAAAAAATGGTAATTATGAAAAAAATAATTTATCAGAATGTGCATATAATTTAATGATTATGTATAACAAGTATGCAGAAAAAGGGAAGAAATTACAACAGTCTATTAATTCAAAAAATTTCAAAAAGAATATAGAACAATTATTAGAAATAGAAGCTATTCTTTCTGAAATACAATTTTATTTAGAGGAGATAAATTTAGAATCTGCAGATACAAATAATGTTATTTCACAGATAGAAACTGAGTATTTAGTAGATTATTATTATAAAATTGGAAATGCAGATAAAGAGGGAAATTTTTTTGCTTCATTACTAAGAAATAAGGTATGTAAACAAAAACAACTAAGATTCGGTATTTTTCCAGAAAGAGTTATTATTTAAATGTTTTTAAATAATAACTATGGAGATAAATGGCAGAACGTTTGTTGCTTTTTTTAATTTCGAATTATCAATTAAGTACAACACTTTATCCTGTAAAAACTTCATACGATGTTTTTCATTTTAAGCACTTTTGTGGTCTAGTCTATGCATAAAGGATTGAATATAATTATCTGGAATTAAGATTATATCTTTCCCTTTTGGTAGGTACTCTCTTAATAATCTATTTGTATTTTCATTTAGTCAAAAACTGGGTAAAGGAGTCTACAAAGATAAACCTAAAAAATAATTTTGCACATATGCTTGATGACCTTCCTGGAGTAGCTGATAATGCTAAAAAAATATTGTTTGATATGAGATGTACTACTGTAATAGACGATTGTAATGTTCATTTACGAGATGTACTTAATTTATTAGAAGATGAAATGCACAGCTTTAGATTATCTTCTATTGAAGCTAATGATTTAGATAAACTATATGATACTTTTTATTACTATGGAAAAAAAGAACAATTAATAGAATTTCTGCTTGACCAGATGACTAATGCGATAAATTTTAAACAAGCTGATAAGGATTTTCTTATTTATTCATGGCTTGTAGAAAAACTTACTGAAGAACAAATATGCGAAATGCTCGCGAGAATTAATGAAAATACCCAATACCATTGGAATAACAACCTTAATTCATTTGTTGATGAGTTCGTTGCTTATTATAAAGAAACAAATGGAATTGATCTAAGAATAAATTATTTGGGAGCAATTTATACTAATTTAAAAATTCTCAGCGATGAATATACTCTCTCTATCTCAGATTACGAGCTTATTTTCAAATTTTTTGAGGATATAATAGAGAGTCATAGCGAAACAATATTTGATTTTCAGCGTAAATATAAAAAGGATATTGAAACAAATTTTGGTAATAGTTTGGAAAACTTTCCTAAACTGAATAAGTTATTATTCGAATAGATTTTGAAAAGCTTACAATAAATAAAAGTATTAATTTTTGTTACATCAATTAATCTCTAATTCATGAATTTCTTTTTTGATTCTATATATAGTTAGTCTCGTAATATTGTAATCTTTCGCAATCTTTATCCCTTGTGCTTGGCGTCTTTTAGATTCCGTACGTTCTTGCTCGGCAATCATGGCCAAAATCTGAATGATTAGGTCTTTGATAAATTTATCTAGGAGTGGATTTCCGATTGCTTCAGCCATGATTGGTAAACTGGTAATAATTAGCCGCACATTTTTCTTCTTTAGATAATTTACTGAATCGATAATCTCGTCATAATTACGTCCAAGTCGATCGATGGCCTCTACAATAAAAATATCTTGGTCTCTAACAAAATCTAGAGCTTTCTGAAAAATCGGTCGATGAGTAATAGTCGCTCCGGATTGTTTCTCGATGAAAATTTTTTCAGCACCAAACTTGTTCATTTCCTCAATTTGACGTTGTTCATTTTGATCGATTGATGAAACTCGAATATATGCAATTTTCCAAATTTTTACCTACTTTCTATAATTTTTAAAATACACCCTAATCATACATTCAAAAACCATATTTTTCAATGTTCTGTTGGTGTCTATTTAGGGGTCCTTAATTAGACAATCGCAACTATTTGATTTTCTTGTTTTTTAAATGCGTGATCAG
The DNA here is from genome assembly GCF_029024925.1 of Enterococcus faecalis. Classification (NCBI taxonomy): domain Bacteria; kingdom Bacillati; phylum Bacillota; class Bacilli; order Lactobacillales; family Enterococcaceae; genus Enterococcus; species Enterococcus faecalis. The sequence goes on from NZ_CP118962.1 coordinate 448,887, forward strand.
GGTGTATGATAAAACTCTTGGAAAGAGGCAGAATTTTGAAAGTTGCATATGCAAGAGTTTCATCCATTGGCAAAACTTGGAACGGCAAATTCAAGAGTTAAAAAAATTAGGAGCGAAAAAAATATTTGTAGAGAAAAAATCTGGCGCAAGTATTGAACAACGACTAATTTTTACAGAAGCTATCTATTTTGTGAGAGAATCCGATATTTTTATGGTAGAAGCCATTGACCGATTAGGCAGAAATTACGATGAAATTATTTAGACGGTTAATTTATTGAAAAATAAAAATGTTCGACTCATAATTACAAGCCTTCCTATTATGGCTGAAGCGGTTGGTAATCCATTATTTGATCGTTTTATTAAAGATTTGATAGTCCAGATTTTGGCAATGATTGCGGAACAAGAAAGAACAGAATCTAAGCGACGACAAGAACAAGGAATTAAAATTGCAAAAATGAACGGTGTTTACCAATGGCTGTGAACTAGAATCCAAAATACGTACTACGTGAACAATGTGTAGTATGTATTTTGGTGTTTTCTTAATAACTAATTTTGAATAATCATTCAATTCTTTTATCAATAATTGAACGTAAGACTTTTTCTCTTAAATCCAATGAATTAATCTTGTTATTTTGTTCATATTCATGTACTAACAAATCACAAATATAAAGTTGTGAAATTTTTCCAGCTAAAGAACCACCATTTAAAAATTCTTCGATTGCTGTTTGTAAAACTAAATCTGCAGATTTTCCTATCGGTGAATGAATATAATTCGTTATAGCAAGTATTTTTGCTCCATTATTTTTTGCAATTTTTAATGAGTCATAAGTATCTTTTGTTTTTCCAGATAAAGAAAAGATAATAACTAAATCTCTATCTGTTAACAAAGAAGCAACTTGAGCTTGATAATGAGGATCTAATACAGCTTTAGCTTGTATTCCTACCCTCAAAAACATACTTTCCAAATCAAGACTAGTATTTCCACTAGATCCTACACCAAAAATATATAGGCTGCTTGCTTGATTAATAAGTTGGATTGCTTTTGTTAATTTTTCTTCATTAATTAAACAAGAAGTAGACTGAAGTACTTCAATCAAACTTTTAGCAACTTCATCGTGGTATTTACCACTAGATGGTTTTTCTTTTTTTTTGCTAAAATCTTCTTTAGCAATTTCAATTTTTAGATCAGAAAAACCAGAAAATCCAAGTTTTTGACAAAAGCGAATGATTGTTGCATCGCCAACATTCGCTTTTGTTTTAATATCATTCATAGTACTGTAAATAATAGATTCTCCAGAGTTAAGAATAAAATCAGCAACTTTTCGTTCCGATTTTGTTAATAAGGGATAATGTTCATTAATTAAATAAATGTAATTCATAAAATCTCCTCTAGAATGTAATTTTTGTTTATTATACACTATAAAAATTAAAAAACTCCAAAATTCTCCATTTTTCTTGACAACAATGTAAGCGGATGCTAAACTTTTTTTGGAGTAAAAATCCTAAAAAATATAAAAATGGAGGTTTGTGGAGTTTGGACAAAGCAAAATTCTTAGAAGCAATCTCAGGTGGTTTAATTGTTTCGTGTCAGGCGCTACCTGGTGAACCATTTTATACAGAGGAAGGAGGTTTAATGTCATATTTTGCATTAGCGGCTAAAAATGCTGGAGCTGTTGGCATACGTGCAAATTCCGTTCGAGATATTAAGGAAATCAAAGAGAAAGTTTCTTTACCGATTATTGGCATAATAAAAAGAGATTATCCTCCTGAAGAGCCATTTATTACAGCAACTATGAGAGAAGTAGATGAATTAGTTGCAATTGGTGTGGAGGTAATTGCTTTGGACTGTACTTTACGTAAACGTCATGACGGATTATCTATTAATACTTTTATAGAAAAAGTAAAGAAAAAGTATCCTCAACAACTATTAATGGCTGATATTTCTACTTTTGAGGAAGGAAAGAATGCTTATCAAGCTGGTGTGGATTTTGTTGGTACAACCTTAAGTGGCTATACAAAGGAGAGCAAAAAACAAAATGGCCCAGATATGAAATTAATTAAACAATTAGTACAAGAAAATATTTGTGTTATTGCTGAAGGGAAAATTCATACACCTGAACAAGCAAGACAAATTAAAAAGCTGGGTGTTGCAGGAATTGTCGTTGGTGGTGCAATTACACGACCACAAGAAATTACTAAAAGATTTGTCGATGCATTGAATAAGGAGGAAAAAGATGTTTAAGAAGTTTTCACAATTAGGTCGCGCATTTATGTTACCGATTGCAATCTTACCAGTAGCAGGTTTACTTTTAGGTCTTGGTGGTGCTTTAACAAATGAAAGTGCAATGAATGCGTATCCAATTTTAGAACAGCCATGGATCCATACAGTATTAAGTATTATGAGTTATGCAGGAAATGCTGTCTTTACTAATTTAGCATTGATTTTTGCTATAGGTATTGCTGTAGGGTTAGCAAATGGGGATAAAGGAACAGCAGGTCTAGCCGGTGGAGTATCTTACTTAGTGTATACAGCAACGATCAGCGGATTTCTTGCGTTATTTTCTGCTAAAGATGCAACTCTTGATACTGGTGTTGTTGGATCTATTGTAATTGGCGGAACTGTTGCATTTCTACACAATCGATATCGGAAAATTGAACTACCGCAATTTTTGGGTTTTTTCGGCGGATCGCGTTTTATTCCAATCATTTCTAGTTTAGCGGCAATTATTATCGGTTCTTTCTTTTATTTAATTTGGCCACCAATTCAAAATGGATTAGCAGTAGTTGGAGAACATATTGCACAAATGGGAAGTCTAGGTACTTTTTTGTATGGATTTTTACTTCGTTTGACTGGCGCAGTAGGATTACATCATACTATTTATCCACTTTTTTGGTATACGTCTTTAGGAGGTACAGAAAGTGTAGCTGGAGTTACTGTTTCTGGTGCACAAAATATTTTCTTTGCGCAACTAGCTGATCCAAACCATACAGGACTATTTACTTATGGTACTCGTTTCTTTGCAGGTAGATTCGCGACAATGATGTTTGGTTTACCAGCCGCTTGTTATGCTATGTATCGTGCTATACCTAAACAAAATCGTAAAAAGAATGGTGGACTTTATTTTAGTGGTGGCTTGACTTCATTTTTAACAGGGATTACTGAACCAGTTGAATATATGTTTTTATTTGTAGCACCATGGTTATATATAATTCATGCATTCTTAGATGGTCTATCTTTTTATTTTGCTGATATTTTAAATATCCGAGTAGGAAATTCATTTTCTGGTGGATTAATTGATTTCTTATTATTTGGTGTACTCCAAGGAAACGATAAGACAAATTGGCTGAAATTAATTCCTTTCGGAATTGCTTGGGCAATTGTTTATTTCTGCGTATTTACTTTCTTCATTAAGAAATTTAAAGTAGCTATTCCTGGAATGGGAGAAGAGTTGCCAACGACTACTGAAAATAAATTAAATAAAAAAACATCATTAAATGATGAAGCTCAAATAATCATTAAAGCTCTTGGTAGTAAAACCAATATTGAATCCGTTGAAGCTTGTGCTACTCGTTTACGTGTAGCTGTTGTAGATGGCCGAATGGTTGACAAAGAAACTATTAAACAACTAGGTGCTACTGCTGTTTTTGAAGTGAATGGTGGTATTCAGGCAGTTTTTGGCGGTAAAGCTGATTTACTTAGTCAAGAAATTAATCAAATTTTAGAAATTGAGAATTAGGAGATATCTTATGTTTAATCTATTTAAAAATAAAAAACAAGAAGGAATTTCCATTACTGCTCCTTGTTCAGGGAGGATTATTCCTATTTCAGAAGTAAATGATCCAATATTTTCAAAAAAAGTACTTGGAGAAGGATTTGCAGTTGTTCCCGAAGGTAACAAAATATATGCTCCTTTGACTGGACGAATTGAAGCTGTTTTTCCAACAAAGCATGCAATTAGTATAAAAAGCGATGCAGATATTGAGTATTTAATTCATATTGGTATAGATACAGTTGAATTGGAGGGTAAACCTTTTTCAATTTTTGTTAATGCAGGAGAGAAGGTTACTACCGAAACATTATTAGCCGAAGTTGATTTTGATCAAATTAAACAAGCAGGAAAAGATCCATCTGTCATAGTTGTTTTTACTAAACCTGAACAAGTTAATGAAGTCATCTTAAATAGTTATACAACTATATATGGTGATTCATGTGGTAAAATTATACTTTGACGTAGAGTTAAGTATGTTATCGGATTAAATTTAAATGAATAAAAGGTGATTATAGACTGTGAGTTATAGAATTTAAGTAAATTATATTAACAAAACACCCTACTATTATATAAATCAGTAGGGTGTTTTCTACTTATCGGAACTTTAGTATATTCAAAAATATTAACACAAGAAAATCTGTTTTTGATTTTCTTGTGTTAGAATATGCAATTTTAACTTTTACTATTTTGTGATAATTTTGAATAAATCAATTAGGAATAGAAGTAAAAAATATAAATTAAGAATTATACTATTACAATAAAAGTTTAAACTTACTGTATCAGTATGCACAATTGATTTTTACTGAAAAGTCATAGTTAAGTTACTGTGAATTTTGTTGAGTATATTACATAGAATAACAGATAAATTAGTTGTGGATTCTTTTATTTAAGTATTTGGAAAAGAGCGGACTGGATTAGAGGGTGTTTTTTCACACTAATCAAGACTTACATAACAAATGGATTTAATTATTTCAATAACCAATAAATCAAAACGAAACTTGGCTGCAATTTTGTTCAATATAAGTGAACGGTTAATTGTATAAAAATACCAAATATATTTCTATAAAAGGTATTCGGCCTAGCTTTTAGGTTTCAATACAAAGTGTGGAATCTTTTTTTTAATATCCAGCTACCTAGTAAACAGGACAAAGGTAAAATTAAAATTCCTGCACAACCAGTTAAAATACTTACTAATAGTTCCCCTACAAAAATTTTAGAATTAATTAATTCTAAAAATGAATAGTTTAAATCCTGTAAGTAAATTACTAATGCAAAATTAGATGCTATAAAAGCAAATAAGAGAGTGTATATAGTCGAATTTAATACCTCAATTACTACGTTAAAACTAGAATTAAATAGTTCTTTAAAAGTTAAATCTGGGTTCTTCGTATATATTTCGTAAGTAGAACTACAAATAGCCATACTTCCGTCAATAACGGCACCAGAAAAACTAATTAAAATAATTGAGACGTTTAGTTCAGAAAAAGGGATATCAACATTTAAATCAAAATTAGCTAATTCAATTAATTCTTCAGAAGAAAATCCTTGTGTCTTAAGAGCAGTGATTAATGGTAGTGACACAATAGTAAAAGTAACTAAAAAAAATATAACACAGATAAAAGCCAATTTTGTTTTAGCATTACGTCCATTTATCCAATAAAGAATTACTATCGTCATTAGTAAAAAAGATACAAAGGTTACCAAATATACAGAAATATGAAGCGATATAGCTATTAGATAGCCAATAAAAATGACTATATTCAAAAATAATCCTGAAATAAAGTAGAAAGAATTATTTTTAAATATGATAATTGAAATAAAGATAAAAATAATGACTAATAAACTAATTACATTCATCTGTTTTCCCCTTCTTTTTTAATTTTTTAAATAAAAGAAAAAATAGAAATGAACTTGGGATAGTGAACAAGATGGCAAGTCCTCCACATAAAACTCTCATTATTTCCAATGAAAGATGCATTTTGAATGTCTCAACAAAATCCCATCCATTAGCTAAATAGAAAATAAAAAAAGGCGTTGCACTACTAAGATAGGCAAATAACAAAACATTAATCATCGAAGTAGTGGTATCTGAAGCGATATTCTTTCCTGATTCTATTAATTCTTTTGTATTTATCTCAGGAGTATGTCTTACAAGTTCATCTAAACTTGAAATTATAACAACAACATTGTCTAGTGCTGCTCCAATTCCTCCTAACATTAAGCTGGCAAGAAAAACAGTTCGATAAGGTCTAGTTAAAAATTGTATTTCTTCATAGCGCAGTCCTTGATCGTTTAATAATTTCATAGTAATTGTGGTAATAAAATAAGATAGAAAAACACTAAATATTGTTGCTAAAACCTTCCTTAAATCAATTTTTTTTAGTCCGTAGAGAGTACCAGTTGATATAATAATAGCAATTATTGTATAGATTGATATTAGCAATAGTAAGTTTATGGATCTGTTTCGCTGATTTATCCAAAGCAAGAAAAAAAGAAAGATTATATTGAATAAAATACCAACTAAAGAAAAAAATCCTTTTTTTCCAGCGATACCTAAGACTAATGAAATAAAACTAACTACTAAAATAAAAGTATAGCCATCTCTTTTTAGAGAAATAAATTCCCACTTTTTAGTGGAATTATCTAATAATATTTGATTATTTTTATTAAATACTGGATTGGTACTTTCATTTCCATTAAATTTTACTTTTACAACAACAGTTTTTTTTGTATTATTTACTAGTTTAACTGTTAGTAATTGTTCGCTGTCAATTATTTTTACTGATTTTACAATACCAACAGGTGTAGTATAAAAGTAACCGCTAAATCTTTGAATTAATAGACCACTAAAAATAATTACCAACAAGCTAAATAATGTAAATTTAAATTTTTTCATATAGTCCCTCATTTCTCTGTATGATTAATTAAAAAGTATATCTTTGGTTTTATCAAAATCAGTTTAAAGGATACCATAAATTTATAAAAAATATATGGTATGATTATCCATTTTTTGTTAAAAGTAATCAATAATATCTTAAAATTAATAAATTGTGCTATATGCTAGACTAATTTATTATAGAAAGGTTATTGACAAATTAGACACAGCTTGATAGTATAAAGCGAACAAAACGTAATCATTACGATTTGTTCGCTTTATCTGTAATATTTCGCTATAAATAGTTTCAAATAGTATAGTTTGAATGCTCAAGTATTTCAGCAACTTTTATAACACAGGAGGTAATAAATATGGCTGTACCAGCGAGAAGAACATCGAAAACAAAAAAAAGATTGCGTCGAACACATGAAAAATTAAAATCACCTGCAATTTCGTTTGATGAGAATCTTGGTGATTATCGTAAAAGTCATCATGTATCTTTAAAAGGCTATTATGGTGGAAAAAAAGTGATGGATAAAAAATAGGAGGTAATAGTATTGAAGAAAATGAATATTATTTATCCACCACTTGTGGAACAGAGCTTTCAATTTTATCAAGATTATGAACAAGAAAGATATGATAAGTCTGAATTATACAGAATAATGGTTATGAAGAATATTATTAATGAAAATGGCACTCCAACAGAAGAGGCTCTTAAAAAAGGATTAGTTAAAGACTTTTATGAAGAATATGATTTATCTTTTGAAGAATTTTTAAAATTGTACCCGTTTTTTAATAATTATGATCCTGATTATTTCCAGAAAATAGATGGGTTTTGGGAAGTTCCCGTTTGTTTAAAAGAAGAATTAATATTATTACTGAATGATAAAGATTGTGCCTATGATGTACGGATTCAAATTCAACAATTTCTTGAAGAAAGGTGAGTAAAGACAAGATGTTCAGAAACAAATGGAAAAACAGTTCACTAATTAAAAATGTGTAAAAAGGGTCTGATGAAAAAAGGAGACATAATAGTTATTATCTTTTTAATAGCTATCTCTTTTTCTCCATATTTTATTTTTTTTCATAATAATCCATTTCTCCCTAAAAGTTTTGACGACGTTAAATATGCTGTGGTCAAGATAGATGGGAAAGAGATTGAGCGTATAAATTTAGATAATCCAAAAGAATTTATCAAAACGTTTTATCCATCAAAAGGGCAATATAATACTATAGAAGTTAAAAATGGACACGTCCGTGTAAAAAAAGATAATAGTCCAGATCAAATTGCGGTGAAAACAGGATGGATATCAGAACCAGGGCAAACTAGTATCTGTATTCCTCACAGATTCATTTTAGAAATTGTTCAACAATATTCTAAGGATTATTATATTTACTAAAATCATTTTTTGGCATACATGCTAAAAAATGATTTTTTGTAAATATTTTATTGCATTAATATCAATATAGTTTAGTTTTATTTGGAAGAATGTAATAACAAATATGAGATGGGAGTGTCCTTATTAAATAACATTCATAAATGTTATATTTTAAGTGAAAGTAATGATTTACAGTTAATTAAATGGAGGTTTTATGAATAACCTATTTATTTTTGTTTGCTTTTGTTTTATGTGGTTAATGATTTTTGGAGTAATTTTATACTATGTTGGTCTAGTTAATCACAGATATATACATCATACTTTAATTTTGGGTTTAGTAACTATTATTTCTGGTACTCTATGTTGGTTATTTGTAGGATACTCATTAAGTTTTTTTGGAAATATTCAATATAGTATCTTTTATAGCCCCTTAGCTTCTAGTGAAATTGTTTCTATACTGATACAATTACTTTTTTGCTTATATTCTGTAATTATGATAATTGGTTCAGTATTAGAAAGAGGTAATTGGAAATATATTGTGTTGTTTGTTCCTTTGTGGATTGTATTTGTTTATGCACCTGTTTGCTTTTCGTTATGGGGACATGGAAATTGGCTAGGGAAAATAGGAGTACTGGATTATTCTGGCGGACTAGTAGTCCATACTACTGCTGGAATTGGAAGTCTTGTTTTGGCAATAACATCACCAATACGTTTAAAGAATTCATTAATATTTAAATCACAAGAAATGATAGCTTTTGTAGGAATGCTATTTATTACCTTAGGATGGTTCGGATTTAATATGGCACCTTCTGGAAAAATCGGTGAAGAATCCATTCAAATTTGGTTAAATACACTTATTTCAATTTTAGGCGGTAGCATCAGCTGGCCTTTTACCCAATGGATTTTAATAAAAAAAGTATCTATCTATTCTATAATGAATGGAATAATCGGCGGATTAGTAGGTAGTACTTGCTCGGTTGGATATATATCTCCTGCAATTAGTTTATTAATTTCGGTAATTGTATGTACCCTTTGTCCAATTGTTATTCACATAATGCATCTACGCATAGCAAACTTTGATGACGCTGCAGATTCTTTTGGGATGAATGCAGTGGGTGGAATTGCAGGATCGATTTTAACTGGTGTCATGGCAGAAAAAGGGGACTTTTTTCTTCAATTATTTGGGACTTTTTTAATCAGTATTTGGAGCCTTAGTTTAAGTCTTTTGATTCATTATTTATTGAAAAAAATGGTAAATGATTGTGATTCTCAATGTATTAGATAAAAAAATTAAAATTATTCCTAGTGTTTATGAATATCAAAATAATAGTCAATAATAACACTCAGGAAGAGATTTGGAGACTTTAAATTTTAGTGGAGGTAAATAATGGAAAATAAAGAAGTTATAATTATTGGAGCAGGTGCTGCTGGCGTAGGTATGGGGGTTGCTTTAAAAGATTTTGGCATAAATAATTTTGCTATTTTAGAGAGAAAGCAGGTAGGTAATAGTTTTATTAAATGGCCTGAGGAAACAAGATTTATCACTCCTTCTTTTACAAGTAATGGATTTGGGATGCCTGATTTAAATGCAATAGCAATTGATACATCTCCTTCATATACTTTAGGTAAGGAACGTTTATCTGGAAAAGATTATGCTAAATACCTACAATTAGTTTCAGAAGAATATAAGTTACCTATTAAGACAAATTGTAAAGTTCAATCTATTAAAAAAGAAAAAACTGGTTATTTGCTTGAAACAACAAAAGGAATTATTCATGCAGAATATATAATTTTTGCGATGGGAGAGTTCTCTTTTCCGAATAAATCTAGTATTAAAGGTGCTTATAATAATAGTTTACATTATGGCGAGATTAATTCTTGGATTGAAATTAAAGGGGATAAGCAGACAATTATCGGAGGAAATGAGAGTGCGATTGATGCAGCTATTGAATTAGCTAAATTAGGTAAACGAGTTACAATTTATACAGATACTTTGGGGTTAAATATAAGAGATGCTGACCCGAGCAAAAGGTTAGCACCACGCACAAGACAGAGATTTTTTGATTTACGTGTAAACAAAAAAAAATTAGATAGTATTAAAATATACACAACTATCAAAGTTAAAAAAATTGAAAAAAAGTCTACTAGTTATATATTGATTACAGAAAATGGGAAATCATTACCTGTAGAAAATATACCAATTCTTTGTACAGGTTTTAAAAATGGCACAAAATCTATTACTGCATCATTGTTTAAGTATAAGGAAAATGGAGAGGTTCTTTTAAATGATTTTGATGAATCGACAATAGCTAAAAATATTTTCTTAACCGGTCCAAATGTACGTAAAGGCAATACCATTTTTTGTTATATATATAAATTTCGCCAACGTTTTGCCGTAATCGCTAATGAAATTGCCCGACGAAAACATATTACTATTGACGAAAAAAAATTGTCATACTATAAAAATCAATCTTTTTATTTAGATGGTTGCTCTGGGTGTGAAGTAAGATGTAGTTGTTGACAAATAAGTAATTGTTATAACTTATTTTATAAATTAAAAGATTTTTAAATAATTTAAGTAATACTAATCAATGAAATTTGAATTTTGAAATAGTTATTTATTTTCATTTTAAATACGTCTTTTAATTAACATTAACCTATGATTGACTATAATAAAAAATAGGCTCTCTTTGTATAGAAAGTCTATTAAATTTTAATAATATTAATTGTCAAATTAAGTTAGACAATTCCTCTTTGCATATGTGACTCAAGAATACTTCTATTGGTGTTTTATAGTTTAATGATTTTCGAGGGATATTATTTCTTTTCGATGCAATAGATTGGATAAAAGATTCATCAACTTCGTTGAAGTCCATTTGCTTTGGTAAACCATCTTTACGTAATAAACCATTAGAGTTTTCATTTAAACCTCTTTGTGATGGTGTACCAGGATCTGCAAAATAGATATCAATATCATTGATATTACTGATTGATTTCCAATTTGAAAGTTCCTTTCCACAATCAAAAGTCATTGATTTGAATAGATGCTTAGGTACAGATTGCATCCATTGGTTCAAACGATTTTCAATATCTATAGCTCGTCTGCCTTCTGGCTGAAGAGTGATGATTACTTTAGATAATCGCTCAACGAGGGTAATAACAGCACTTTTGTGCTTTTTACCTACAATAGTATCCCCTTCAAGGTGGCCAAATTCTTGATTGAATTTAGAATAATCATTTCCTCTGTCACGAAGTGATCGACGAAAAGATTGTTTTCCCCGAGTTTCTTTGTGTCCGTTGGCTTTACGTTTTCCTTTCATAGGTAGGTGAGTCACTTCAAATACGCCTTGTTTAAACATACGATAAAGTGTACGCATAGAACAAGAAATAGAAAACTCTGCACGGCCAACAATCACATCAGGTGTCCAACCTTGAACAACCCTCTTTTGAATATATTCTGTTTGTTCATCTGATAAGACAATAGGACGTCTGCCACAGCGAGTTTTATTCTTCTTGTATTGATTGAAATAATCTAGAGCATTGTGCCCTGTTTTGAAAAATTGGTAAACTTTATGAATCGTTTGTCTAGATCTATTCAATAGTACTGCGGTTTTGGCTACAGATTGATGATTATTATAATACGCCTCTATCATTGCAAGTTCATTTGATGTAAGATGGGTATAGGTCATTTGTCTTCACTCCTTATAATTCTTTTGCGGGAACTATCTTGAGTGTAGCACAAATGACTTTTTTATTTGTCTAGCTTAATTTTACAATCGGCGCTATAAAAAAGTGAACCCAGTTTATATTGTCAAGTAAGGCAGAGTAACTTATAGTATAGACGTGCATAAGTAATAAATGAAATAGAGGCGAAATAAGTGTTAAGTAAAGTAATCAAAGATGAATATATTCAACTAGATGTTCAGGCAAATAACTTTGAAGAAGCAATAAGAAAAGCTTTGCAACCTTTCTTAGAAGCAGATGTAGTAATTGAAAAATATGTCGAAACAATTTTGAAGATTTACGAAGAGACCGGTCCATATATCGTTATTACTGAAAATATTGCTTTACCTCATGCAACGGTGGAAAGTGGAGCAAAAGATGTAGCTATTGGATTTATGCGATTGAAGACCCCAGTTACTTCAGGTCATCGCACCAATGATCCAGTTAAATATCTTTTTTCATTAAGCGCCAAGAATAACCAAGCGCATATTGAATTGCTATCAGAATTGGCAAATTTATTAGGAAATCCAGATTTTCTAAAATTTATCAAAGTCGTTTCATCTAGAGAAGAATTTAAAAACTATATTGAAAAAGCAGAAGGAGAGAATAAACATGAATAGTCATAAAGCTTTAGTAGCTTGCCGTGCAGGAGTAGGATCAAGTTTGATGCTAAAGATCAAAGTCAATGAAGTTGTTAAAGAAAATAACTTTCCGTTAGAAGTAGAACATTCATCTTTAGATGGTGTGCCAGGTTTTCAAGGAGATATGATCATTACTTTGCCTGATGTAGCGAATGAATTAATAGAAAAAAATTTACCACAGAAGATTGTTGGCATTGCGAATATTGTGGATAAGAATGAAATTAAGATAAAACTTGAAGAAGCATTTATTGAGTTAGAAAAACAGTAGTTAGAAAGGAAGGCTGAAAATGGATTTTATTATTAGCTTCTTAAGTACGCCCGCAGTACTATTAGGGCTTGTGGCTATGATAGGCTTATTAGCACAAAAAAAGTCTGGAACAGAAGTCTTGACTGGAACCTCTAAGACAATTATTGGCTTTTTGATCTTTAATGCAGGTGGCACGATCATGACAGGGGCTTTGCAGAACTTCAATACGTTGTTCCAAACCGGATTTCTTATCAAGGGAGTGCTTCTCCTGAAGCAGCGACAGCATTAGCGCAGACAGAATTTGCGTTTGTTACGAGTAGTACGCTGATTTTGGGATTTATCATGAACTTAGTAATTGCTAGGATTACTCCTTTCAAAAATATCTTTTTTACGACTGGTCATAGTTTGTTCTTTGCGTGTGTGTTATCTTTGATTTTGAAAGCGCATAACTTCTCGGATGTAGCCGCAATTATCGTTGGTGGATTATTACTTGGCTTCTTCTCCGCAGCATTGCCTCAATTATGTCAGCCCTTCATGCGTAAGATTACAGGAAGTGATGCAACTGCTATTGGCCATTTTAATATGGTTGGCTATGCACTGTCTGGTTATATTGGCAAGCTATTTAGTAAATATAAAGACCGCACAACCGAAGACATCATTGGCTGAGTGGCAAATTGGTCGATCCTTCCCGCGGCAGCTTGAGCCGCTACGACATCTGTTCCCAAACTATTTAGAGCAGACTGCAATACCACCGCTCCAATAGCGATGATGGATGATTGGAAAGCCATAGGCAAGCCCGCATTCAAATGAGTGAAAATAGTGTCTTTATCTATTTTGAAATCACTTTTAGAGACTTGCAGCAACGGGATTTTCCGTTTGATATAGATGACACACATCAAACTTGCGGAAATTTGCGCGATAACTGTCGCATACCCAGCCCCAGCGATCCCCATGTGGAAATTGATAATAAACACCAAATCCAAAATCACATTGATGATCACAGCGAAAATCAAAAGGAACAAAGGTGTTCGGCTATCTCCTAGCGCTCGAATCATATTTGAAAGAAGATTGAACGCCATTGAGGCAAACATACCGCCTAAGATCACGCAGATAAATTCCTGTGCTTGTTGGATAATATCCGGCGGTGTCTGCATCAGCAATAATAACGGACGTAAAAATACTAAACTCAAAACAGTCAAAATAGCAGTTACTGTGAAACTAATTATAATAGCAACAGCAAAACTTTTCTTTACACCGCGAAAATCCTGAGCGCCGAAACGTTGCGCCGTGATGATAGATAATCCAGCGGTCAAACCTTGAGCAAAACCAATGATCAAAAATGTGATACTTCCTGTCGCGCCGACTGCTGCCAATGCCTCTTTACCGATCGTTTGCCCAACAATGATCATATCTACTATATTATAGAACTGTTGGAAAATATTCCCCACGAGTAATGGAATGGTAAATAAAAAAAATCAACTTTGCTGGGGTGCCTATAGTTAGGTCTCTCATGATAACTCCTCAATTTTTTTCAGAATATTTGCAAATTACATATTATCATAGTTTAATAGAACCACAAATAGCTGATTTATACAAAAAATACAGCAAAAAAAGAGCAATTTGTTAATGCTTACAAAAAAGATGCTTGATAGCATAAACTCAGTTCTTTAGATTTTTTAAAATCAATTGGTACAGCTTTAAGAAAATTTTATGAAAAAGATGAAAAAGATGTCAACTGCAAATGACATTTCTCAAAGAAACTGGGATAATAAAGGAAGAGAGGTGGAAGACATATGGATGTAGTACTGATGCGGCACGGGGAAAGTGAAGCAAATTTTGAAAATTATTGGACGGGATGGCTGGATGTTTCTCTGACAGAAAAAGGACAGGAACAGGCTCGTAAGGCAGGGGAAAAAATCAAAAACGCGCAGATCGAGTTTGACGCTGCATTTACGTCAGTATTGAAGCGGGCATCATTGACTTGCCAGATCATCTTAGAAGAAAGCGATCAGTTATGGATACCGACATTTAAAACCTGGCGTCTGAACGAGCGGCATTATGGCGCTTTAGTAGGGAAAAATAAGGATGAAATGGCACGAGAATTCGGGGCAGATCAAGTCAAACGCTGGCGTCGAGATTATTATGAAATGCCTCCATTAGTAGAAGAAAACCATTTTGATCGCCGTTACGCACAATTGGCAGATCAAGACATTCCTCATGGAGAAAATCTGCAAATGACGGTCCAGCGGGTCGCGCCATTATGGCAAGACGAGATCGCGCCGCTGTTGGGTTCGGGTAAGAATGTTTTGATTACCGGACATGGCAACAGTCTGCGGGCACTGGTGAAATATTTGGAGGATGTACCGGAAGACCAAATGGATACCATTGATATTCCCAATGCGCAGCCGATCCACTACCGCTTTGATAAGAACTTGCAGATCGTCAATAAATCGATCCTCTAAAGACGAATATTGGCTGAAGGAAATAGCCCTTTGTTTCAGAATTTTTCATAAAACTATCATAAATTATGGTATACTATTGAAAGAATTGGAGGAATAAGAATAATGAAAGCTATTTTAACGGTGGTCGGGAAGGACAAGGTTGGGATCATTGCCGGTGTCAGCCAGAAGTTGGCAGAATTGAATATCAATATTCTAGATGTATCTCAAACGATCATGGAAGATTATTTTACCATGATGATGATGTTGCAAATGCAACCAGAGGCTGATTTAGAAGCGATCAAGCAAGCATTGAGTCAAGTTGAAAACACGTTGAGCGTCAAAATCAGCATTCAAAATGAAGAGATCTTCAATGCGATGCATAAACTATAATTCGGAGGGAAATGATGGAAACAAAACAAATTCTTGAAACGATCCGGATGGTAGAAGAAGAAAATCTTGATATCCGGACGATCACAATGGGTATTTCATTGTTGGACTGTATCGATGCCAGCACAGAAAAGACTTGTCAAAATATCTATAATAAAATCACCAGCAAAGCGAAAAATCTTGTAAAAGTCGGTGACGAGATCGCCAGTGAATTTGGGATCCCCATCATCAACAAGCGGATCTCGGTAACGCCGATCGCAATCGTTGCTTCCGCAAGCGGCGGGCAAGACTGTGTTGCTTTTGCGCGAGTTTTGGACAAAGCCGCAAAAGCGGTGGGGATCAATTTTATCGGCGGGTATAGCGCATTAGTTGAAAAAGGCTATCAAGGAGCGGACCTGTCCTTGATCCAATCGATTCCGGAAGCCTTGGCAGAAACAGAATTTGTCTGTTCTTCTGTCAATATTGGTTCGACACGGGCAGGGATCAATATGGACGCTGTCAAATTGATGGGTGAAACCATCAAACAAACCGCCGAAGCTTCAGATATGGGCTGTGCGAAGTTGGTAGTCTTTGCGAATGCGGTGGAAGACAATCCTTTCATGGCGGGAGCATTCCACGGGGTCGGTGAAGCAGATTGCGAGATCAATGTCGGTGTCAGCGGACCGGGCGTAGTAAAACGCGCTCTGGAAAAGGTCAAAGGCGAATCTTTCGATGTGGTTGCTGAAACAGTTAAGAAGACGGCATTTAAAATCACGCGGATGGGACAATTAGTCGGTCAAATCGCTTCTGAGCGATTGCACGTACCCTTTGGTATTGTGGATCTGTCATTAGCTCCTACTCCGGCAGTTGGTGATAGTGTCGCGTTGATCTTGGAAGAAATGGGCTTGGAAGCTGTCGGCACACACGGTACAACGGCCGCACTGGCTTTATTGAACGATGCTGTGAAAAAAGGCGGCGTGATGGCCTGCAACCATGTGGGAGGCTTATCAGGCGCATTCATCCCGGTTTCTGAAGATGCAGGTATGATCAAAGCCGTAGAAGAAGGCTATCTGAATCTGGAGAAATTAGAAGCGATGACCGCCATTTGTTCAGTGGGTCTGGACATGATCGCGATCCCAGGAGATATACCAGCGGAGACGATTGCGGCGATGATCGCTGATGAAGCTGCGATCGGTGTCATCAATCATAAAACAACGGCGGTGCGGATCATCCCCGCTAAAGATAAAAAAGTCGGCGATTCTGTCGAATTCGGCGGTTTGCTGGGGACTGCTCCAGTCATGCGGACGAATTCGGCGAAATCGACGGACTTTATCCAACGAGGCGGGCGGATCCCGGCACCAATCCATTCATTTAAAAATTAGGAAGATAGTGAGAAAATAATGTTTGATTCATATATATGGGATTTTGACGGGACGTTGTTCGATACGTATCCGATCATGCTTGACAGCATGATGAAAGCTTTAGAAGATCGGCAAGTAGTTGCTGATCCAAAAGCTGTTTATCGATTATTGAAAGAAAAATCTTCAAAAGCATTGATTGAAAAATATCATTTGGACTTTCGAGAATTCTCAGATGATTTCCATCAATACGAAACGCTTGATACACGTCAACCTGTCACATTTGATCATGTGTATGACACATTGACGCAATTGAAACAACAAGGATCTAAACATTATATCTTGACTCATCGTACGATCGCTTCGACTCGCGAATTGTTAGTAAAAGAAGGAATGTTAGAATTTTTTGAAGAAAACGCAAGGCGCCTGGCACTCATCTTCCTTCCTCCCTACAGCCCTCAGTTGAACCTAATGGAAGGCGTTTGGAAGTGGCTCAAGGAATCGGTCATCTTGACCACGTCCAGAAAATCAAACAGTCGGTCCGCGGTTTCTTAGCTGATGTAAACGAGCGTCCCCTTGAGGTGATTGACCGACTGTGCGTGCGGATGTAAAGTATTTAATTCAACCTATATAGCTAAACGATCAAAGATTCCTTGATCTGGTTTCCTATGTTGGAAACGGATCAGGGGGTCTTTTGCTTTTGAAAGAGGTCTTGTTGAAAAAAACCTCTGTTTACCTTTTGAGTAACAAAAGATAAACAGAGGCACCCACCTTGTCAAACCAGCACGTGGTCGTTAATTGAAAAATATAAGTTGTACGCTTGTAACTGAACAGCAGTCATTAAACTGGTCCCTGCCAGACCCCATTGGTGTACATATAAGCCTGTACCTGCTTTGTGCTCGCTTTTGACTCCCACCCAGCTGTTTTATAAATCAACAAGCCAATTTGTTTGTTGAATCTGCCCGTCTAATTCACGTAAGGCTTTTGCGGTTTGATTCAAACGGTCGGTGATTTGCTTGGTATCGATCGTTCGGATCATACGAATCTCATTACGTCCCATCCGTGGAGCAACCTTGGCTGCTTCCAATGTTGCCGTTAGCATCGCATGCGAACGCCTTAAAGCTTCCCGTTTCTCTAATGCAGCAGCAATCGTTTCTTGTTCACCGATTTTGGCGACCGCATTTCGCTGATTGATTGCAATGACCAACTGGGCAAATTCTTGGTTTGTTGTTTCATAATCCAGCAGTAAGTCGTCGATGCTGCGGTCTAACGTATCGCCTTCTTGGATCACGGCACTACTGGCAATCTCTTCTCGTAACAGAGTGAGTTTGGATTCAAGATCTCTTCGTAGTAATAATGCTTCAGCAAGTTTCATTGATTTCATCCTTTCGAGCAAGGTTTCTTTTCTTTATCTTAGAAAAAAAACACTAAGCTAGCAAGTATTTGCCCTCCAAAAAGTCTCGAAGCCATTATTGAAAAGATTGAAAATTCTAAAAACTGTTTGACTAGAAAAACGAGGAATAGTATACTTTTATCAATTCAGTAGAATATAGGACATCGATGAGAAGAGTAGCTTTGATGACTGTTTAAAGAGAACCCGAGTTGGTGAGAAAGGGGACAGAACGCTAAGTGAAGATGAGCTCAGAGTCTTTTAACTGGTTTACGCTGGTTAGACGGAACGCAGCCATTATCCTGCCGAGTATGCATACGTACTGATGAGGTGTTATTTGTAAAAATGACACGAAAAAGGGTGGTAACACGAAGTCTTCGTCCTTTTGTTGATCAATGATGATCAGCAAAGGGACGAGAATTTTTTTATTTGATCAAGCTTGCAACTCGCAAGTGAAAAGGAAAGAGGAGAGTAAATGAAAAAGGGTTTGGTTGTTGTAGGAATTTTAAGTTTTTTGTTAGCAGGATGTAGCACGACTGGATCGTCCGCAAAGGAGACAGATCCAGAAGTTCAAGAGATTTCAGTCAGCTTACCGGCAGAGTTGACAACATTAGATACGACGCAAACAACGGATAAAGTTACGTTTACCGTTATCCAGCATCTTTTTGAAGGGTCGTATCGTTTTGATGAAAAGAGTCAGCCAGTTCCCGGTTTGGCGGAGGAAGCAGTCATCAGTGAAGATGGCAAGACATATACCTTTAAACTAAAGGAAGAAGCCAAATGGAGTGATGGGCAGCAAGTGCAAGCAGCAGATTTTGCTTATGCTTGGAAGAAACTGGTCGATCCTAAAACCATGGGGCCTAATGCGTATCTTTTAGACAATGTCGTCAACAGTCAAGATATTCGCGAAGGGAAAGCAGACATTGCGACGATTGGCTTAGAAACACCGGATGAAAAGACCTTTGTCGTCCATTTGGAACAGCTGCAACCTTCTTTTTTATCGGTGGTGTCGATTGGCTGGTTAGCGCCTCAAAGACAGTCTTATGTTGAAGAAAAAGGGACGGCATATGGGAAAACAAGTGAAGACTTGCTCTATACGGGACCTTTCATTCTGAAAGACTGGCAACAGACCGGTGCAGAATAGATGCTTGCCAAAAATCCTGAGTATTACGATCAAGCGGTAGTTAAGTTGGATAAAATCAAAGGTTCCACGATCAAAGAGGAGAATACTGGAATCCAGTTGTTTGAAAGCGGGGAGTTGGATCTGCAAAAAATCAGCGGACTCTATGTGCAACAGTACCAAAATAATGACTCCTTAGTCACTCAAAAGGATATTGCCAACTATTTTTTAGATTTTATGATTTGTCAAATTAAGTTAGAATAAAATGCTTCTTGTACATAGCTCAAAAATATCTCAATTGGTGTTCTGTAATTCAATGATTTTCTTGGAATATGATTACGTTGATTGCTGACACTGGAAATAAATGTCTGATTCACTTCTCTAAAATCCATTGATTTCGGCAGTCCATTATGACGCAGAATCCCGTTAGAATTCTCGTTTAATGGGCGTTGAGAAGGTGTTCCAGGGTCCGCAAAATATATATCAATATCGTGTTGGTTACTAATGGCTTTCCAGTTAGAAAATTCTTTTCCACAGTCAAACGTAATAGATTTAAAGAAGTTTTTAGGGAAGCGAGAAAACCATTGATTAAGGGCGGTTTCAATATCTAATGCCTTACGGCCGTTGGGTTTAATCGTGATAATGACTTTAGATAATCTTTCAACTAAAGTAATGACGGCACTTTTATGATGAATGCCAACGATCGTATCACCTTCAAGGTGACCAAACTCAGAATTGAAATCAGGATAATTATCAGGTCGATCATGGATTGAGCGCTGATATTGTTGTTTTCCCCGTTTTTCCTGATGGCCATTGGGTTTTCTTTTACCTTTCATCGGTAGTGTGTCAATATCAAATATCCCTTTAGAAAATAAACGATAAAGTGTTCTCATACCGCATGAAACAGGCCTTTCTTTTCGCCCGATAATGACGTCAGGCGTCCAACCAAGAGTGACTTTCTCTTTAATGTAATCTACTTCATGAGCAGGTAATTGAATGACTTTTCTACCACATTTTTTCTTATTTTCTTTATACTGGTGCCAATAATCAAGAGCAGTCTTGCCTTGCTTGAACTTATTGACTACATTATAAATAGTTTGTATAGCACGACCCATTCGGTTAGCGATTTCAACCGGTTTATTATGTTGAAGATAATATGATTCTATCATTGTCAGTTCGTCTATGGTAAGATGTTTGTAGGTCATTTATGGTTACACTCCTTTGTTTTCTTTCGTCGGAAATACAATTTGAGTGTACCATAAATGCCTTTTTATTTTTCTAACTTAATTTTACAATTCGCGTTCTATAAAAAATGTCGACATTATTAAGTTATCGACATGATTTTGTTATATTTAAGATAAATTAGTCAAAATTTTTGCCAATATTTTTTCCAAATTTTTCTTTATTTTTTTCTTTCCTTACCTTTTTCAATTAATATCATTTGGTGTTAATATATCTCTGATAATACAAAAAAACATTGACCTATCATAAGATAAAGAGTGATAGTTTAATACTAAAAGAGGTATATTAATTTTATTTAAAAATTGACATTAATGACTCTTAATCAGAGGGTCTAGGGTTCGAATCCCTATGCCCCCATTGGGTGCCAAACCCACGAGAACGGTATTCTGTCGGCGTCTTAGGACGTTTCGAAGACGGAGTACGCGTTCTCTTTTTTTACATAAAATGTCGTGTGTCGTGAGAGATACACTAGTTAAATCGGTTAAAGAATGCTACGCTTAGAAGAGCGAGAAAGTACGTTATATAAAAAAAGTTAAAAATTTTTCAGGCTAAAAAAGCGAATTTACCAAAAAGCGCACTTTTTGGTTCCTATGAAACGAAAAAGTACGTACTATACAGCATGTACGGCACGGTATATGATGATATCAGAAAACGTTAAAGGAGCGAATCAAATGATTACATCACTAGCAGATACAGTAACATTAAACAACGGCACTAAAATTCCAGGAATGGGTCTCGGGGTATTCCAAATACCAGATGAAGAGACAGCAAAAGTGGTCGAAGAAGGGATTATCAATGGTTATCGTTTAATCGATACAGCGCAAATCTATGGCAATGAATCTGGCACAGGAGCAGGAATTAAAGCAGGCTTAGCGGCAACTGGTTTGAACCGTGAGGACTTATTTGTTACTTCGAAAGTTTGGAACGCACATATTTCCTATGATGAAACAATTCAAGCTTTCAATGATAGTTTGGAACGTTTAGGTTTAGATTATTTAGATTTGTATTTAATTCATTGGCCAGGAAATAATTCTTACAAAGAATCATGGCAAGCTTTAGAAACTTTATACGCCGAAGGAAAAGTGAAAGCAATTGGTGTCAGCAACTTCCAAGTTCATCATTTAGAAGATTTACTTTCTTATGCAAAAGTTGTTCCGGTAATTAACCAAGTGGAACTACATCCAAAATTGGATCAAAAAGAAGTGCGTGATTTCTGTGAAAAACATGATATCAAAGTCCAAGCTTGGTCACCATTGATGCAAGGTCAATTATTATCGAACGAAACCATTTTGGCGATTGCTGAGAACCATAATAAATCAGCAGCCCAAGTGATTTTACGTTGGGATATTCAACAAGATATCTTATTAGCCGTGAAATCTGTCCACAAAGAACGGATGATTAGCAATGCAGCGGTCTTTGATTTTGAACTAAGTGCAGAAGAAATGGCACAAATTAACCAATTGAATGAATCGTTACGTGTGGGACCAGATCCAGACACGTTTGATTTCTAAAAATTAACTAGGAGGAGATACAATGAGTGAAGCAGTTAAAGGTTTTTCAGTAGTCAACCACGTGGGGATTACAGTCAGTAATTTGGATGAATCAGTGAAGTTTTATGAAGCATTAACAGGAACAAAAATCGCAAATCGTGATGAAATTGGTGGAAAACGGATGGCCCAAACACAAGGGTTAGATGATACATTAATCAAGTATGCCAATGTGCATCTAGAAAACATCAATATTGATTTATTAGAATATGTTAAACCAAAATCAGAAAAAGCTTCTTATTCCAACGAACAAATTAGTGCAATGCATATGTGTTTCGAAGTGGAAGATATTGATGCAGCTGTTGCACGTTTAAGAGCGATTGGCGTAGAACCTGATGGAGAGCCGATTACATTCCAAGAAGAAGATGGCTTGAAGAGCGGTTTTGGTACAGGGGTTGCTTACTTTACCGATCCAGATGGTACAAATTTAGAATTGATTGCTCCTAAAGGTCCATTTACACGAAATTAAGTTAAAAGACTTTCAAACAAACATCAAAAAGACCCCCTCATTCTAGTATCACTAACTAGAATGGGGGCTCTTTTTATTTTTTGAGACAGAAGTCGCTAAAGAAAAGATATTCCAAATCCGTAATTGATGGTATACTAAAACGTAACAAATAAAGGAGGAAGACAATTGATTCTTAGCGTCTTAACAGTTATTTATTTTATTAATGCAATTATTGCGGGAATTACCATTTTGTTAAAACCTCGAGATGTAGCAGCAATTTGGGCATGGCTACTCGTACTGATTGCTCTACCCGTTTTTGGTTTTTTCTTATATTTATTCTTTGGTCGCGGTTTAACCGACAAAAAGAAATTTTATTTGCAACAAAGTGATTTGCGGGAATTAGAGAATTTTCAGAATTTCCAAGAAGAAAGTTTTGAACTTTATAGTCAAAAGATGCCGACGGAGGAGCAACAACAGTTTACAGACTTTTTTTCCTCGTTAAATAGGATGCCTCTGACTAAGAAAAATGATGTTGAAATTTTTACGGATGGTACGGAAAAATTCAATGCGTTGATGGCGGATATAAAAAAAGCTCAGCACTCTATTCATATTGAATATTATGCCTTTGTAACGGATCATATCGGTACCAAAATTTTGAACTTATTAGAAGAAAAGGCGGCTGAAGGGGTTGAAGTGCGGTTGCTTTACGATGCCTTTGGCTCAAAGGGCACCAAGGTTCATCATTTGAATGAATTGAAAAAAAACGGTGGTTTTGTCCAAACGTTTATTACTTCTCAAAAAGCACTTTTGAAGTTTCGTTTGAATTATCATGATCACCGGAAAATTGTTGTTATTGACGGAAAAGTAGGCTACATTGGCGGCTTTAATGTTGCCGATCAATATGCTGGAACGACTAAAAAGTTTGGCTATTGGCGGGATACGCATTTACGGATTCAAGGGCCAGCAGCCTCATTACTGCAAATGCGTTTTTTAATGGATTGGAACGTCTCTTCCCCCGAGAAAAATCGTGTGGCGTATCAATTGGATTATTTCTTTAAACTTGAAGCATTGGTGCCAGAGGCAAATACATCCATTCAGATGATTGCCAGTGGTCCTAACAGTGACCGTGAACAAATTAAATTGGCCTTTATTAAATTGATTACTTCTGCCAAGAAAAGAGTCTGGATTCAAACGCCGTATTTAGTTCCTGATGATAGTGTCTTGGCTGCTTTAAAGGTTGCTGCGGCTTCAGGAGTAGATGTTAAAATTATGATTCCAGATAAGCCCGACCATCCGTTTATTTATCGAGCAACACAGTATTACGGCCGCTTATTGATGAAAGAAAATATTGAAATTTTAATTTATAACGGTGGTTTCTTACATGCGAAAACAATGATTATGGATGATGAAGTCTGCACAGTTGGTTCAGCCAATCAAGATATCCGAAGTTACAAATTAAACTTTGAAGCAAATGCTGTGTTATATGATAAAAAAATCATTGATCAATTAGAAGCAATTTTTTTAGAAGATCGAAAAAAATGTACAACAATGACTCCAGAAGTTGTTCGCGACATGTCAAAATGGTTGATTTTTAAACAACAAATTTCACGATTATTTTCACCAATTCTTTAAAACTGTTTTTCACAAAATGACGAACTTCTGATCCGAAGTTCGTCATTTTTCTTCGGGAATTTTATAAAAGTATAGAAAATCACAAAAAAAGTCAAAAAATTTTTAAAGAATATTTTTTAAATTTTTTCGTTATTTTTTTATCTGTAGTTGCTGTTAAAACAAATAAATATTATTTTGAATTCGTTATTTTATTTTTGTGAAAAAGGGACATCTTTTATAAAAGTAAAAAAAATTAAGCAAAGAGTGTTGACAAAAAAAACGAAAAGGAATATGCTACATGTACAAGTTAAATACAAAGCAATGACAGAAAAGCAGTAGAGAAATAACCACTGTTACAGAAAGCTAGTGGCGCTGGAAACTAGTACACGTTATTTATCGAATTACATTCTTGAGCTTCTGCCTACAGGGCACGGGTAACAGCGTTATTTGTTAAGAGGTATATAGTATTTTAAATAAATTAAACTATGTATAAATTTGGGTGGTACCACGAGAAATTCGTCCCTAAGTCGTTTTGACGGCTTAGGGATTTTTTGTATTCTTTTTTTGAATACGTGGCAGACCAAAGAAAATTTCGTGAACCCGTGTATACATAGAAATAAACACGGAATATCGTGTAAAAACAAGTGTGTTAATCGTTTGTTTCGTTAAATGAACGATTTCCTATAAAGAGATAATTATAAATATGGAGGGTGATAACATGAATATCATTGACGAGCTAGCATGGCGTGATGCAATCAATCAACAAACAAACGAAGAAGGACTAAGAGAACTTACAGAAAATACGAGCATTTCGCTATATTGCGGTGTCGATCCAACTGGAGATAGCATGCATATTGGACATTTAATTCCTTTTATGATGATGAAACGATTCCAATTAGCAGGTCATCACCCATACATTTTAATTGGTGGCGGAACTGGAACTATTGGTGACCCAAGTGGACGAACAACTGAACGTGTTTTACAAACGATGGAAGCTGTGCAACATAATGTGGACAGTCTTTCAAACCAAATGAAAAAATTATTTGGTAAAGATGCTGAGGTAACAATGGTGAACAACTACGATTGGTTATCAGAACTATCTTTATTAGATTTTTTAAGAGATTACGGGAAAAACTTTAATGTCAACACGATGTTGGCAAAAGACATTGTCGCTAGTCGTTTAGAAAGTGGCATTTCCTTTACAGAATTCACATACCAAATTCTTCAATCAATTGACTTTTACACATTGCATAAAAAACATAATATTCAATTGCAAATTGGTGGCGCTGATCAATGGGGCAATATCACTGCAGGATTAGATTTGATTCGTAAAAAAGAAGGACCAGAAGCCAAAGTATTCGGGTTAACCATTCCTTTAATGCTAAAAGCAGATGGTACAAAATTTGGGAAAACAGCGGGTGGCGCTATCTGGTTAGATCCTAAGAAAACCTCACCATTTGAATTCTACCAATTCTGGTTAAACCAAGATGATCGTGATGTCATCAAATACTTGAAATTCTTTACTTTCTTAGATAAAGAAGAAATCGATGCGTTAGCTGAAAAAGTTGAAAAAGAACCAGGTAAACGTGAAGCACAAAGACGCTTAGCTGAAGAAGTGACACGATTTGTTCACGATGATGCAGCATTAGAAGAAGCGCAAAAAATTTCAGAAGCTCTTTTCTCAGGCAATATTAAAGACTTAACGATTGAGGAAATCGAGCAAGGGTTAGAACATGTGCCAACTGTTGAAATTACCAAAGATGCTAAAAACATCGTAGATTGGTTAGTTGACACAGAAATCGAACCATCAAAACGTCAAGCTCGCGAAGATGTGAGCGGAGGAGCTATAAGTATTAACGGTGACCGAGTTACCGATTTAGATTTTGCAGTCGATCCAACACAACATTTCGATGGAAAATTCGTTGTTGTACGGAAAGGGAAGAAAAATTACTTTTTAGCAAAAGTAATGGATTAGAAATTGATAATAATTTCACGAAGAGAAGACGTGTGATTATTTGATCAAAGTTAAAATTCTATTTCTCCTTACAGGTAGTGGTGAAACCGTTAATACACCTAATAAGAGTGGGATTGTACACACAATCCCACTCTTATTTTTTTATATAATGGTTCTGACAAGACACCTTGTGAAAAAATTATAAAATTAAAGAGCTATGATAACCATTGTTATTTTTCTTCTTTACACTTTAGCCGTTTGGGTGTAAGTTGTGAATGCAAAATCTAATTCATTAAAATTTGTAAGGAGGAATTTTCGTATGAAAAACGAAAAATTAGCAAAAGGCGAAATGAACCTTAATGCACTATTCATTGGGGACAAAGCCGAAAACGGACAATTATATAAAGACTTGTTGATCGACTTAGTAGATGAACATTTAGGATGGCGTCAAAACTACATGCCACAAGACATGCCAGTTATCTCTTCTCAAGAACGCACATCTGAAAGCTACGAAAAAACTGTCAACCATATGAAAGATGTATTGAATGAAATTTCTTCTCGCATGCGTACACATTCAGTTCCATGGCATACAGCAGGTAGATATTGGGGACATATGAACTCAGAAACATTAATGCCTTCTCTATTAGCTTACAACTTTGCAATGCTATGGAACGGGAACAACGTTGCCTATGAATCTTCTCCAGCAACTTCTCAAATGGAAGAAGAAGTAGGACATGAATTTGCTCACTTAATGAGCTACAAAAATGGTTGGGGACACATCGTTGCTGATGGTTCTTTAGCTAACTTAGAAGGCTTATGGTATGCCCGTAACATTAAATCATTACCATTTGCTATGAAAGAAGTAAAACCAGAATTAGTTGCTGGCAAATCAGATTGGGAACTATTGAACATGCCAACAAAAGAAATTATGGACTTATTAGAATCAGCTGAAGATGAAATTGATGAAATCAAAGCTCATTCAGCTCGTTCAGGTAAACATTTACAAGCAATCGGTAAATGGTTAGTCCCACAAACTAAACACTATTCTTGGTTAAAAGCTGCTGATATTATCGGTATCGGTTTAGATCAAGTTATCCCAGTACCAGTTGACCATAACTACCGTATGGATATCAACGAATTAGAAAAAATCGTTCGTGGCTTAGCAGAAGAACAAATTCCAGTGCTAGGTGTTGTCGGTGTAGTTGGTTCTACTGAAGAAGGTGCCGTTGACTCAATCGATAAAATTATTGCTTTACGCGATGAATTAATGAAAGACGGTATTTACTATTATGTACACGTTGATGCTGCTTATGGTGGTTATGGACGTGCCATCTTCTTAGACGAAGACAACAACTTCATCCCTTACGAAGATTTACAAGATGTTCACGAAGAATACGGTGTCTTCAAAGAGAAAAAAGAACACATTTCAAGAGAAGTGTATGATGCATATAAAGCAATCGAATTAGCAGAATCAGTAACAATTGACCCTCATAAAATGGGTTATATCCCTTATTCAGCTGGTGGTATCGTTATCCAAGATATCCGTATGCGCGACGTTATTTCTTACTTCGCAACTTACGTATTTGAAAAAGGTGCCGATATTCCTGCGTTACTAGGTGCTTATATCCTTGAAGGTTCAAAAGCTGGTGCAACAGCTGCTTCTGTATGGGCTGCACATCACGTTTTACCTTTAAACGTTGCAGGTTATGGTAAATTAATTGGTGCTTCAATTGAAGGATCACATCATTTCTATAACTTCTTGAATGATTTAACATTCAAAGTTGGCGACAAAGAAATCGAAGTCCACACATTAACTCATCCAGACTTCAACATGGTTGACTATGTGTTTAAAGAAAAAGGCAACGATGATTTAGTAGCAATGAACAAATTAAACCATGATGTATATGACTATGCATCATACGTTAAAGGAAATATTTACAACAACGAATTCATTACTTCACATACTGACTTTGCTATTCCAGATTATGGCAACAGCCCATTAAAATTTGTAAACAGCTTAGGATTTAGTGACGAAGAATGGAACCGTGCAGGTAAAGTAACTGTGTTACGTGCTGCTGTAATGACTCCATACATGAACGATAAAGAAGAATTTGATGTTTACGCTCCTAAGATTCAAGCTGCTTTACAAGAAAAATTAGAACAAATTTACGACGTAAAATAATTGAATCTTAAACGGAAAAAAGAAATGGTAACCGAACGAGGGAACGTTCTTCTGGTTGATTTATTCAAGAGAGAAATCAACCAGACGGCTAACCTCTTAACCAATTCTTTGTCTGGGTAAGAGGCAGTCGAATGACTGTTTTACTCAGCGTATAACAGTCATTCATGCTCCTTATCCAAAATCTTATAAGGAGTGTACAAAATTGGATAAACAACAAGTTAAAAAAATTGAATTAGGTACTTTTATCGGTTTAACAATGGCATTGTGTGCAACTGTACGTAGTATCCCAACACTTGCTGCTGTTGGTTGGACATTAATTTCTTACACAATTTTCGCGGTCTTATTCTTTGCTGGTCCAATCGCATTGATATCTGGTGAATTATCTACGATGCTTCCTCAAGAAGGTGGCCCTCAACTTTGGGTTAAAACTGCCTTAGGTAGCAAATGGGGTTTTGTTGTCGCTTGGTTACTATGGGTGCAAATGTTCCCAGGAATGGTAATGGTTGCTTCTACATTAGGCCCTTTGCTAGGTAATACATTTGGTAATGTTCACTTAGGTGAAAATCATTGGTTCGTATTAGGTTGTATCTTAGTGATTTACTGGATTATTACAATCTTGAACTTGAAATTTGACATGGCGAAAGTTGGCGGAAATATTGGTGTTTGGCTAGGTGTTTACATCCCAGTATTAGTTATGTTTGTTTTAGGTCTTCTTTCAATGATTAAAGTAGGCTTAACACCTGGCGGCTATTTAGGTGCCTTCTCTTGGTCAAAAGTTTTACCAAACTTAGAAAATATGGACACATTTAAATATCTAGCAGGGATTGCGTTTATCTTTGTTGGGATTGAAATGTCTTCTGTTTATATTCCTCGTTTGAAAGATGCAACAAAAAATTATACAAAAGGCGTTTTCATTTCATTAATTGGTTTAGTTTTATTAAACGTTATTAATGCAATGTTTGTTGCTAATATTGTTCCAAATGGCAAAATGGAATTGTCTAACATTACACAACCAATTTTGCTTTATTGTGACGTTTTAGGTTTACCAACAATTATTGGTAATATCTTTAGTTTCATGGTCTTCTTAGGTGTGTTATTACAATTATCTGCTTGGGTTACTGGACCATCAAAAACAATTATTCAAGTTGCTCGTGATGGCTTATTGCCACCAAAATTTGGCTTCCATCGCGAAAATAAATATGGCGTTTCTCGTAACGTTGTGTTAACACAATCTGTGGTTATCTCATTATTCGCATTACTTTATGGGGTAATGGATGATGTCAACGCTGTATTCTTAACTTTAACAAATGCAACAACAATTATTTATAGTATTGTGTATGTATTGATTGCGATTTCCCTAATTAAATTACGTAAATCTCAACCAGATACACTACGTCCTTACCGAATTGGTAAAAAAGGTAATGGCTTAGCTTATTTAGTGGCAGCAATGTTAATTTTTAGTGTTATCATTGTTATTTTCGCCACATTAGGTACAACAACCGTGACTGATGCAGTCTTAGTTGCATTAATCACTATTGTTATGTTTGTGATTCCGTTAATCATTAATCGCTTTAAAAAAGCAAGTTGGGCAACGGAAGTAAAAGAAGATTTAGGTGAATAAAAAGGCTAGCAATTATTTTGCTGAGTGCCTCTTCACCTGATGACTATAGTAAATTGTCGTTTGGAAACTGAAGCAAGTTCGATTATTGCTTCAGTTTTCGCTTTCCATAAAAGGAGGTTTTCATATGAAATCAACGAAACCCACTGTTTCGTTCGCTGAAAGTTTAGGCATTTTGATTGCCTTGTTAGCGATTCTCGGGTACTTAATTATTGGTCAAAAATTAACCCCTCACATACCGATTCTTTTTGTATTCATGTTGTTGTTGCTTTATGGCAAATGGAAAGGATTTTCTTGGGATGAGATCCACGAAGGCATTGTGGAAGGGATTAAACCAGGGATCATTCCGATTATTATTTTCTTGTTGATAGGTGTCTTAGTTGCTACTTGGATCTTGTCTGGGACGATTCCAACAATTATGGTCTATGGTTTTAAAATTATCTCAGTGAAGTTCTTCTTACCAACCGTTTTTGTGGTCTGCGCACTAGTTGGTGTGACGGTAGGGAGCTCCTTTACGACTGTTTCAACTATGGGGATTGCCTTTCTAGGTATTGGACATATTCTTGGATTCGACAATGCGATGACAGCTGGCGCAGTTGTTTCAGGTGCCTTTTTAGGGAACAATATTTCACCGTTATCTGATACAACAAACTTAGCTGCTGGAATTGGTGGCGTGAACCTTTTTGAACATATACTAAACATGATGTACACTGTTATTCCGGCGTTTATTATTTCGATTGTCGGCTATATCTTCTTGGGGCATCAATCTGGTTCGGCGGATTTACAATCGGTTGATGCAATGGTCCAAACGTTACATCAAGGATTCTGGATTTCACCGATTACATTGTTGCCAGTAGCGGTTTTATTCTTATTCGCTTGGAAAAAGGTACCGGCTATTCCAACGTTACTAGTCGGCTCTACAGTGGCGGTCATCTTAGCTTTTATAAATGATCATCACCTAAGTTTAGCGAAAGTTTCTACCATCTTAATGAGTGGTTATGTGGCAGATACAGGGGATCAAAGTATTGATACACTTTTATCTCGTGGTGGGATTGAAAGCATGTTAGGTTCTGCTGCGTTGATTATTTTGGCATTAGGTTTGGGCGGTTTGTTGATTAAGTTTAACATCGTGGCTACTTTAATTGATAAAATTAAAGGCTATGTGAATAATCCAGCCAAATTAATCGCTTTAACTGCCTTAAGTTCTGTGGGAATTAACTTACTAGTTGGCGAACAATATTTGTCAATTATTTTACCAGGGGAAACATTTAAATCCTCATTTACTCGTTTAGGTATTGATAAAAAATATTTAACTCGTACTTTGGCAGATGCTGGGGCGGCAGTCAACTCGTTAATTCCTTGGGGAGTTAGTGGTACCTTCATTATGGGAACGTTAAAAGTTGGTGCACTAGAATACTTACCGTATGCCTTTTTCCCATTGCTTTGCCCTATTATCACTGTCATTTTGGGGATATTCTTAAAAAAACAACAAGGGGAAAACAAAAAAGCACCAGGGACTAACGTTGAATTGTGAGTTTTTTCAGATAATTAAACAATTGGTTACGATTGAACCTCAGTGTATCTACTGATTGGTTCAATCGTTTTTTCGTCACAGATTTTTTACAATTCTTCATATAATCTTTGAAGCTCCTTAAAGGCAATTTAATTATTCTAAGTTATGATACAAAGGATCAATCAAATAGGTGGATGAACGTGGTGTTAAACTCATAGAGACTAACAGTAGTTTATTCTTGCTCAATGTTGAGGTGTAGGTTCGAATCCTACCGTCCACTTTTGTTATTTAAACCAACTTAGAACGAAACACAAACAAGTGACGGATACACATGATTAAGGTACAATAAGGGTAGGGAAAACAAGGAGGAATTCTTATGAAAAAGATAGGGCTTATTTCTAGTGCTTTTCTTTTAACCCTTGCTTTAGCAGCATGCGGCGGCGGAAAAAGTACAGAAAATACGGATAGTCGTTCCAGTGCTGCGGAAAGTACCACAGTCGAGAGTACAAAAGCATCTGCTACAAAAGAATCAAGTAGCAAAGCAGCAACAAAATCTAGTGATGCGAAACCGTCAGGAACAACAACAGCTGATTCGAAAGCAACAGCTTCTTCTACGAAGGAAGCGGCAAATAATGGCTCAGCAGAGAAGCAATCACCAGCGAAAAATGCGAATCCAGATGACCAAGCCAACCAAGTGCTTAACCAGCTAGCAAACATGTTTCCTAGTCAAGGCTTACCGCAGGCAATTTTAACGAGTCAAACGAATAACTTTTTAACTGCAGCGACAACATCACAAGCGGATCAAAACAATTTCCGTGTTTTATATTATGCAGAAAAAGAAGCGATTCCAGTGAATGATGCACGTGTTAATCAGTTAACGCCAATTAGTTCTTTTGAGAAAAAAACATATGGCTCTGATGCCGAAGCAAAAAATGCAGTGAACCAAATCATTGACAATGGCGGTCAACCAGTAGATTTAGGTTACAATATTACTGGGTATAAACAAGGGGCGGCAGGTTCTAGTTACTTATCTTGGCAAGAAGGCAATTGGAGTTTAGTCGTACGGGCCTCAAATATCAATGGTGAATCGCCTGATGATTTAGCGAAAAATGTTGTTAATATTTTGGAACAAGAAACGTTGCCAGCACCGAATACCGTTGGTCAAATCACACTGAACGTGGCAGGAACCACTGACTATAATCGCAACTCAGTAGTTTGGCAAGCCGGTACAGTCGTTTACTCTGTCCATCATTTTGACCCAATTCAGGCAGTGAAGATGGCAACATCGATTTAAATAATCAAAAGAAAGCGTGCAACAATGCCCATTGTCGCACGCTTTCTTTTATTATTTTTGTTCTGTATAACCTTGTGACTCCACCAATTCTTGGCTTTTCTTCATGCTAATTCCCTTAGAAGAATCTCCATCAATCTGGATACCATCCACTTTTTTTGCTTTATCATAATCAAGTTTTTCATAATTAATCGTCAATTTTTCGATGGCTTGTTTGTCCTCATAGGTCAGTTTGTAATCAAGCCCTTTGATGTCCTCATATTGTTTAGAAACGGGTTCCAACGCTGTTTTTGCCTCTTCTTTTGTAATCCCCAATTTGTCATAAGAAACAATGTTTTTAGCCGTTTGCGTTAAGACTTTATCTCCTTGGTACGTATAGGTTAAGGTGGAATCAATCCCATCTTGTGGCGAACCTACAAAGGTTTTTGTCTCTATTTTTGAACCGCAACTTGCAAGAAAGAATACCCCAATAAAAATTAAAAATACGCGTAAAAACTTTTTCATTTCTAGATAACCTCCTTTAGCTGTTTATTCTTAACTGTAACATAACACGGCAAATAATTACTGTTAAGTAGAAAGCTTGTGAGAAGTCCAGCAAATAAAAAACTTGCCTCTTCTCATAAAAATGAAGAGGCAAGTTTTTTATTTAGTAATATCACTTAAATCTGGTTGTGAGTGGGCCAACCGACTGGCAGCCGCAGCCGCAATTGCGCCCACGATATCATCCAAGAATGTGTGGACATGTTCGCCATCATGCGCATTTAACTCTTTTAAAATGCCTGGTTTTACCTTGTCGATATACCCATAGTTCGTAAAACCGATAGATCCATAAACATTTACAATGGAGAGCGCCATAATTTCATCAATGCCATAAAGCCCTTCATCTTCCGTTAAAATTTCTTGTAACGGTGAGAGTAGCTTGTTTTCTTCTGCCAGAATATCCAGTTGGACACCTGTAATAATCGCGTTGTGTACTTCACGCTTTGTTAACACGGCATCAACACTTTCTAAACAAGTATCTAATGTTAAATTGTCAATATAATCTTTTTGTAAAAATAACACAAGTTCAGCTAAATCATTCATTGTTACGCCACGTTCTTGCAATAAACGACGTGCGCTATTTTCTAACGTATCTCCTTGGATTACCATTTTTTGTCCTCCTAATTTCTGCTTTAGTTGAAGTTCTTCTTTCATGGTACCAAAAAGAACGATAAAGGGGAATTAGAATCTATTTTGGTAGAGAATAATTTAGTTGAAGTGTTATTTTTAGTTGAAAATTACTAAGCGTTCGGTTGTAACGATGCCATCACTTGTTTTAATTGTGTCACTGATTTTTGGAAGAGTTCTTTTTCAGCGGCATTCAGATTCAATTCAATAATGTCAGTCACACCTTGATTGCCAACGACTGCAGGAATCCCTGTAAATACATCTTGTTGCCCATATTGCCCATCTAAGTAAGCTGAGACAGGTAAAATAGCTTGTTCATTATTTAAAATGGCTTTAACAATGCGTGCAGTACTCATACCAATCCCATAATAGGTCGCTTGTTTGCGATCGATAATTTCATAAGCTGTATTTTTCACTTTATCAGAAATGATTGGTAAATCGTCACTAGTTAAGCGCTCTGTCGTATCCACAATTTCTAAAATAGGTTTGGTACCAATCATGGTATGAGACCAGACAGCCACTTCAGAATCCCCGTGTTCGCCAATAATATAGCCGTGAACATTGCGTGGATCAATCGCTAAACGTTGAGACAGTTCTTTGCGGAAACGAGTTGTGTCCAAAGTTGTACCAGTTCCAATTACTCTTGAAACAGGTAAACCAGAAGCTTGCCAAGCCACATAAGTCAGTACATCGACAGGATTTGAGGCAATCACTAAAATTCCATCAAAACCAGATTTCATGATATTGTTAACAATTGTTTTCATAATTTCTGCATTGATTGAAACCAAATCTAGACGACTTTGCCCAGGTTTTTGATTAGCACCAGCTGTAATCACGACGATATCGGCATCTTGGCAGTCTTGATAGTCGCCAGCCCAGACGTTTACATTTTCTTGACCCCAAGACACACCATCTAATAAGTCAATTGCTTCGCCTTCAGATTTGGCTTTGTCAATATCAACTAAGATTAATTCATTCGCAATCCCTTGGTTGATCATGGAATAGGCGATACTTGTGCCAACAAAACCAGTACCAATAATTGCGACTTTTTTGTTAAATACTTTCATCGTTCATCTCTTCTTTCTGTAATATTTCTTTCTTAGTGAATTATATCACGAACTTTTTAGGTGTGGTTATACCAATCTGTAATAGTCTTTATTAACAATTTAAATAAGGGAAGCGTGCTTTTTTTGTTATGATAAGAGTAGGAAAATAGAGGAGATAAGGAGGCAAAATGACAACGACAACAGTGTATTATGCAAGCAATAATGAAAAACAGCCGAACCGTTTTCAACTAGTTATCGGTAGCTGTAGCTATGAACTTCCAAAAATAGAAATCTACGAAATTCTGGAATGTATCGCTTTAGCATATGGCTATCAAAAAGAACCATTCATTGAAGAACAAACAGAATGTTTTGTTAAAGGCAACCGTTGTATACATGTTTCCCAACAAGCGACGACGTTGACTTTTGTTGTGAATGATCTGCGTTTAGTAATGGAAAAACAATGCCGAAATCACGAAGAAGTCTTTCAAGAAGTCAATCATATTTTATTGAATATTTTTGAGGAGACCCCTTGTGTTTTTCTCGAAAAGTAGGAAAGAAGGATTAAGATGAAACAGGTGAAAATAACAACTACCTCAGACTTGATTAATGGCGGCTGCAATGCCTGTCCGAATGTGAAGTGTACGAATTATCTTGTTCATGTAGAAGATGAAACAATTGCGTTAGAAACGCTAACCGTTGCAGATTTAGTAACTTTATTAGCACTCAAAGAAGGGTTTCGTCAAAAATTAGTTATGGAAATGTTCGAAGAATATACGATGTTTGAAAGGGAAACTCATCAAGTTGTATTTAAGGAAGAGGAGACGAGAATTCTTTTTCAATCAAAAAAACAGACCATTCAAAGCACTCTTTTGTGTAAAGAGCCACAACAAGTGTTCCAAGAAACCCAGCAAATTTTACACCAACTATTTGAGTTAGAACCTTTTGAATTTGAATTGGTAGAGGAAACTGATAAATAAAAAACAGGAGAACGATTTAGCGAAAGCTAAGTCGTTTTCCTGTTTTTTAGGTTTGTCGTTCACGAATTTTTTCAACGATTCGGTTATAAACTTCAGAGAAGGAAGTATTGGCATGGTGATCGGTCTGGACAATGAAAATTTTTCGAGAAGCAAAGGACTGATCAATTGGTTGCCAAGGGATCTCATCGGAAATAGATAATCGAGAAACAATTGATTGCCCAATGTTATTTTTTAGCAATTGTAACAGGACTTCGTTGTTGTTTAATTCGATAATTGGTAAGTTGATGCTGTGTTCGTTGAGATAAAGCTCATTGAAAAAACGTAAGCCAGAGTTCTTTTCTCTTAAGAGCCAAAATTTTGAAGCGGCATCTCCTGCTAGAACTAGTTGATCTTCATAAACAATTTCTTTGTGTAGATTTTTGGTTTCAATGGGTTTTTCAATTAGTCCAATGTGGGCATGATTATTTTGAACCATATCCACGACTTCGTTTGAATTCATCAGTTGAATCGAAAAGTTGATGAGTGGAAAAGCGGTAACCAAACTCTCCATAATATCTGGCAGTAAATAAATAGCAACTGTATTTGAAGAGGCTATAATGCAGTCTTCTTTAAAATTCTCTTTTTCTGCAGCTTGCGCAAAAGAAGTAGTTAAGCTTTCAATAATCGAGAGCATTTTTGGATATAAAAAATCAGCTTCTTTGGTAGGAATAACCGATTGTTTTCCATTACGATAGAACAGCTTGATCGAAAAGTGTTGCTCTAATTTCTTGATTTGCAAAGAAACAGTTGGCTGAGAAATATACAATTGTTTGGCCGCCGCACTAAAATTTTTGGTTTCATACACAGCAATAAATGTTTTGATCCATTCGAACATAAAATCGCCTCTTTCTATTTACTATCTTAATAGTTGGTATTGCAAATATTTATTTTACAAATATAAATATTTCATTTAGTATAATAACATACTTTTGATTAATATCAATAATAATAAATAAAGACGGAGTGTGACTACATAATGGTAGAAAGTGCGAAAAAATTCTTGCGGAAAGTCCCGATTCCCATTTGCGGACTAATTTTAGGGATGGTTTCTTTGGGGAATTTACTTTATTCCTTGGGATATGCAACAATTGGGACCATTTATTGTGTACTTGGCAGTCTCTTAATGATTTTAGTTATTTTAAAAATTATTTTTACAATGAAACATGCATTAAGCACCTTAGATGATCCAATTATTGCTTCGGTATCACCAACATTTACAATGGCTTTAATGGTTATCTGTGTTTTCTTAGATCGGATATTTACCAATGCTGTTTGGATTAACGTGTTGTGGATTGGCGCAGTGATTTTACATTTTATTTTAATGATTTATTTTGTAGCGGTGCATATTTTTCCAACAAAAATCGAACTGGAACATATTTATCCAAGCTGGTTTATTACGTTTGTCGGCATTGGCGTTATTCCTAATACTTCTCAATTGTTTATCAATGAGTTGGGAAAAATTGTTTTTTGGGTAGCGTTGTTCTTTTATTTACTCTTGTTACCAATTTTAATCAAGAGAATTACGAAGTCGAAAGAAATGCCTGAATCGACCATTCCTTTATTGACGATTATGACAGCGCCAGGTTCGTTATGTTTAGCTGGCTATATTTCAATGGGTGGTCATTTGTATATGCCATTAGTTGTTTTCTTGCTAATTTTATCTCAATGTATTTATGGGATTGTAGTAGTGAATCTATATAAAATTATGCAAGTGACATTCTATCCAAGTTATGCTGCCTTTACATTCCCATTAGTAATTTCTGCGACAGCATTAGTCAAAGTTAAACCTTTATTTGCAGAAAAGGTAGGCCTAACGAGTCTGTTAAATATTTTGTCTACTTTTGAACTTTTATTAGCTGTGGCTATTGTAAGTTATGTGTTCATTCGATATTGCATTTTTTTATTCCAAAGAGAAAATAACACGAAAAAAGTGGAATTAAATTAAAAAAAAGAGAGGAAACAAAGAGGTGAAGAAACTATTAATTACTGGAGGAGCTGGCTTTATTGGTTCTAATTTGGCTAATTTTTATAGTCAACAGTATCAAGTTTTTGTGATTGATGATTTGTCCATGGGGCGAGTGTCAAATTTGCAACAAACTGAGCAGTTGGTTTTTATTAAAGGAAGTGTGACGGATCAGCAATTATTGGACGAAGTACTTTCAAAGCATTCGTTTGAGTATATCTTTCATCTTGCGGCCGTGGCAAGCGTGGCAAGTTCTGTGGCACAGCCTCTAGAGACCCACGAGGTCAATTTTTTAAGTGTATTGAAAATACTGGAATCAATAAAAAAATATCAAAAAGAGCTCAAACGTTTTGTTTTTGCTTCGTCGGCAGCCGTTTACGGTGCAGAGCCAACGTTGCCTAAAAGAGAAACTTCGGTGATTTGCCCTTTGAGTCCCTATGCTATTGATAAGTTTGCTGCTGAACGTTATGTTCTCAATGAATACCATTTACATGGGGTACCCACGAGTGCAGTTCGCTTCTTTAACGTCTATGGTCCCAATCAAAATCCTGCTTCACCCTATTCTGGTGTCCTGTCCATTTTGATGGATCGTTATATCCAATTAGAGCAAGGGCAAGCGAGCCAATTTCAAATATTTGGAGACGGTCAGCAAACACGTGACTTTATCTACATTGAGGATGTCCTAACTGCATTAAATTTAGTAGCAACCAAAAGTGAAGCGTTGGGACATGTTTATAATGTGGGTACCGAAGTTGCCATTTCCCTTAATCAATTAATTGAAGAAATGAACCAATTAGTGGGACTTTCTTTGCCAGTTTCTTATCAAAAGGAACGAGATGGCGATATAAAATATTCTCTTTCAGATAGTTCTGCTTTGAAAGGCTTAGGTTTTTCGCCCGTTTATTCAATTCAAGAAGGACTTCAAAAATATCTTAAGTTTACCCATAATACCCAAAATAGATAAAAAAAGACGAGACTTATTTGTTAAGTCTCGCCTTTTTTTGTGCAAATGTTTCGCCCCAATGGCAAAGTGAAGAGAGGGCATCGTAAAGAGCATATCCTTCCGGAGTGAGCGTATATTCCACACGCGGGGGTAGTTCGTTAAAGGATTCTCGATGGACTAGGCCATCTTTTTCCATTTCTCTCAAGCGATCTGTCAGGACGCGCTGAGTGATTCCGTCGAGCGCACGCATCAATTCACCGTTGCGCTTGGTTCCTTGGAATAATTCATCCATTAATGATAATTTCCATTTGCCGTTAATGGTGGAAAGGGCTAAGTTGATACTGGTTTGTTTATCAGTTGTCATAGTTTCTCCTTGTGACACGTAATGGTTACTTTTTTCTTCCTAGGTGAATAAAAAGTGCGTACTTTTTTTCTCCATCATAGTGAGTAATAATAACTATGTCAAGTAAGGCAAGAGGAAGGAAGAAGAAATATGATGTATCAAGATGTTGTTCGCAGCCGCCGCTCAGTTCGGGATTTTATGCCAGATGTTGAGATTCCTAAAGAGGAATTAATGGCCATAATTGAGGAAGCGATGTTCGCGCCAAATAGTACCAATTTAAATTCATGGCGTTTTTTAATTGTCACAGAAAAAGAACAAAAAGAGGCCCTTTACGAAGTTTCGATGCAACAACCAGCAGTTAAAGGGGCAGCGGCGGTGATTATTTTATTAGGTGATTTGACTGCTTATACAGTGGCCAATGCAGATGAAATCAGTGCTAAAGCTGTCGCACAAGGAACGATGACGGAAGAAATTCGTCAAGGAATTAATGAAAATGTTTCTTGGTACTATGATGTTAGCGAAGAACAAAAAAGAGAGTGGCTAATGTTAGACCAAGGCTTAGTTGCGATGCAGCTGATGCTTTCTGCAAAAGATCGAGGCTATGATACTGTGGCGATGTCTGGTTTTGAAACAGAAGCTGTTCGCAAGTTATTTAATATTGAGGATCATTTAGTGAACGGACTGATTATTCCGATTGGCAAAGCTCAAACACCCGGCTTTGAAACAGTCCGACGAGATGTTTCAGAAGTAGTAACTTGGTTAGATTAAAAAGCTAAACAGTTCTGTAACTGCTGTTTATTAGATTTTGAGCGTGGAACAAACATCCAAAGTGATTGTTGTCCCACGTTCTTTTTTTGTTGATCATCCTCTTTTGAGAATGGCCAGAGAAGACGTTTAGTGAACCAATTTTGAAAGAAAGTGATACACTAGAAGAAAAAGAAGTGGGGCGACCTTATGCGTTATGTCATAATGCAGTCACGAGATATTCGTGAAAATTTAGCAACGGAAGATTATCTATTAAACACTCTCTCTTTTGAAGAGCCCTTAGTGTTGTTTTATATTCAGGAACCCTGTGTTATTTTAGGCCGAAATCAAAATGCTTATGAAGAAATTGACTTAGCTTATGCTAGAGAGAAGGGAATCGTTATTACTCGCCGTTTATCGGGCGGTGGTGCTGTTTATGATGATCTCGGGAATGTCAGCTTTAGTTTTGTTGTTCAGGAAGGACATCAAGCTTTTGGGGATTTTAAAGCGTTCACTAAACCAATTATTGAAGCATTACATAAAATGGGCGCAACGGGGGCCGAGATTAGCGGTCGCAATGATTTATTAATTGATGGGAAAAAATTTTCTGGCAATGCCATGTATACAAAAAAGGGGAAGATGTATACTCATGGTACCTTGATGTATGATGTTGATTTGGCAGAAGTTCAACGTGTCTTAACTGTTTCTAAGAAAAAAATTGAATCAAAAGGGACAAAATCTGTTCGGGGACGCGTAACCAATTTACGGCCGTACTTAGACGAAAAATATCAACAATTAACCATCGAGGAATTTCGCAATCGTTTACTGATGGAGCTCTTTGATGTCGAATCTCTAACTGAAATTGCGGAGAAAGAATATGTCCTAACCAAAGCAGATCAGCAGGAAATTAGGAAATTGGTCGCTGAAGTGTATGGCAATGAAGCTTGGATTTTTGGTGAAGCGCCTAAATTTACGATCAAAAAAGAAGAAAAGTTTAAAGGCGGCATTGTGGATGCACGTTTGACTGTTGAAAAAGGTAAAATAATTGAGTTAACGATTTATGGTGATTACTTTGCCAAAAAAGAAACAGCGGAAATCGTTGCAGCTTTATTAGGTGTGGACTATCAGTATTCATCAATTTGGCAAGCATTAGCAGCGTTTAACTTTGAAGACTACTTTGTAAATATCACCAAAGAAGAATTTGTTCATTTATTGGTGGATTAATAAACGTGCTGGGACAAAAGTTAAAGAATCTTTTGTCCCAGCACGTTTATTTAATGATGGTTGGCTCTTGCTAGAAAAATTTTCCATGAACTTCCCAATTGCCAGTATCTTTGGCTTTTTTCAATGTTTGCATTCGACGGAAGCCAACAGGATGATCGGATAAGAAGTTACTCAATTTAAGCCAGATGGTATCATCATGTAAATCAATACTGTGAAAGTATTCTTCTAAATCCACACGACTGCCCATATATTTTCCTGAAAATAAATAAATCATGCTTAAAGCACCTTCTTCTGCGTAGTATAAACCTGCGCGATCAGCGGTATATTCTTGCGTTCTTGTAAAACTTTTATCTAACGCAACTGGTTTCAAAATAATGGATAACATTAGCCGCCATAAATTAGTGTGCCCACATTTATGGTGTCCTAGCTCGTGTGCCAAAATAAAGCGAATCAGCGAAAAATCGCCTGTATTGTACGCGATGTCCAACAAATCACTGTGAATGACAAC
The DNA here is from genome assembly GCF_029024925.1 of Enterococcus faecalis. Lineage (NCBI taxonomy): Bacteria > Bacillati > Bacillota > Bacilli > Lactobacillales > Enterococcaceae > Enterococcus > Enterococcus faecalis. The sequence goes on from NZ_CP118962.1 coordinate 490,557, forward strand.
ATAGCGTCTGTGTAAAGAGCATTTTGCCGCAAAAGCGTTTAAGACACCATTCCCGTTGATTAAATAAAGACGTGGCATCCTTAATTTTTTAGTGCCAAAGCCCATTTCTTTTGCCAAATCAATATACAAGGAATAAATTTCTGGTAACTGATTTTCTGTAATTTCCACTCCGTTAGAAGCAGTATCCATGTACATATAACGAATGGTAAAAAAAGCAATGACTGGCGCAATTGGCGCAATTAAGACAATTAATAACCAGTCAGGAATCGGCAAATCACTCAATATCAATAAAGCGACTAACCCCAATGCTAAAAACAATAAAACAAAACCAATGATAATCATTGGTAATTCAAAACGATAACGTAACTTAGCAACAGAAATTTCTTTCTTTTTTTCCTGCGGTTGACACATAAACATTCCTCCCCAAACATTTCCCAAACACTTTTTCAAATAAAATGACTTATCTGTTACTTCTAATATACCATTGGTTAATCGATAATGACAATGGTGGGAACTTGAATAAAGGTAATTATATCAAGTGATTAATGAAAGGGACTCGTTGTACGCGGGAAATTGGTCTATCTTGATTAAATAAAATTTTAATAATCTAACTGTTTTAGACATAATAAAGTAGTTTCTGGAGTTAATTTTTTAATAACATACAAACGCAAAATCGCATGTTCAATTTTTTGTTCTTCTGGCGATAGCGCCGAATTTATATAGGATAACTTCTCGATTAAATAGGTTAAAAATGAGCCAGCGCCTTGGCTGACCACTAAAAAGCCCATTTCTTCCGTTTCGGTTAATTGTTGTTTTTTTAAGTGGTAAATTTCTTGTGCAAGTGCCCCCGAGATAATGATTTCATCTGTTTGCTTGTTCAAATTTGTTAGTAAGTCGCTTTTTGTTGCTACTGTAACAGTTTCCATTGCACTCATCCTTTGCTTTTATATGATACATCTAGTATAACATGGTCTCACTTTTTTTATTTTTCCTCTTGCTCTGGTACGCGTTTCATAAGGTAAGCTATGTGTATCAAAATATTGGAGGGCATGAAAATGAATGTTATAGTGGAGATAAGCGATAGACTTGGTATGGATTACTATTTTGTCTCGGTGACTACGACGGCCAAAAGTCTGCAGTTAAATAGTCCCAAAAAATACTATAAGATTTGGCATCAAGAAATTCCGTACCATCAGATAACGGAGTGGCACTTGACACAGCAGGAGGATATTCAGGAAATTTCTTTTGCTTGGCAGGAGACCTTTTATCGTTTTGTTGATTACGGGACAGGGATTGTGCCTTATTTAACTCAATTTTGTAAAGTAATGGGGTGAAAGTATGACAACAATTCGAGAAATTGCGCGCCTTTCAGGATCTTCAGTCACGACTGTTTCGCGTGTGATTAATCATCATCCGTATGTTTCTGAAGAAAAACGACTGAAAATCCAAGCAATTATCGATGAGTTGGGCTATAAGCCCAATATATTAGCGAGAAATCTTAGCTTTGGGAAAAGTAATACATTAGGTGTCATGGTTCCTTATACGAATCAACCTTATTTTGATGCTATTTTAAGTGGGATTATCCACCAAGCATTTCAGCAAGGGATGATGGTCAGTTTATTACCAACGGATTATGATAAAGAAGTTGAAAAAAGTTACTTGGAAAAAATGGCCACGGGTGCGTTTGATGGCATGATTGTTTTGTCAAAGGCAAATCCTTTAAGTGTGTTTGCTCCGTATAAAGAGCAAGTTGTTTTTTGTGAAAAAATAGAAGACCCTAGTTATGCTAGTATCTATATCGATCGTTTAACCGTTTATCGGCGGGTTTTCCAAGCGTTGAAACAACAAGGATGTAGTGAAGTGGCAATTACGATTAACCGTGCACCAGAAAAAAGTACAAGCGCATGCTATTTAGTTGACGCATATCAGGAAATTTATGGAGTGATTCCTGAAAATCGGTTATTTAAGGACTGTTTAACCTATGAAGATGGGTGTGAAGTAGGACGTCACTGTGGGCAAGATCCAACGCTCCAAGCGGTTGTGACCAACGGTGATGAAATTGCCGCAGGGATTCAAGCCGTTATTGAAAGACCACTCTTTTTAGTGGGACAGGAGCAAACTTTATTAAGTGAAATTTTAAATTTTTCAACAATCTGTCATCCATTAATGGAGTTAGGGGAAAAAGCCACACATTTATTTCAAGAAAAACGGCCGAAAACGATTCAATTGACTTCTACATTTATTAATCGACAACCAGATTTTTCTTTTTCTTAGAAAAAAGCTGGTTGTTTTTTCTTTGGTAGAATAAGGTTTTTCACTAAAAAATAAAAAAACTTACAAAAAGTAAGACAAAAAGCTTTACTTACTTTTAGTAAGGTAGTATAGTAAGCATGTAAACAAAATTAAATGAATTTACTGAGGAAATTCGAAAGGATGAACATATTATGTCAAAATTTACTGGAATGATGAAAAACCGTCGTTCAATCTATGCTTTAGGAGAAAACTTACCAATTTCAAAAGAAGAAGTAACTGCTTTAGTAAAAGAAGTTGTTAGAGAAAGTCCAACAGCTTTTAACTCTCAAACACAACGTGTTGTGTTCTTATTCGGCGATGCTCACAAAAAATTATGGGCAATGACTGAAGACGCCTTAAAACCATTAACTCCAGCAGAAGCATTTCCAAACACACAAGCTAAATTACAAGGTTTTGCAGCTGGTGCGGGCACAATTTTATTCTTTGAAGATACAGATATCGTGAAAAACTTACAAGATAGCTTCCCATTATATGCGGATAACTTCCCTGTTTGGTCTGAACAAGCAACTGGTTTAACACAAGCGAACGTTTGGACTGCCTTAGCGCAAGAAAATATCGGCGCAAACCTACAACACTACAATCCAGTTATTGACGAAGCGGTTGCTGCAGAATGGTCAATTCCTGCAAACTGGAATTTACGTGCACAAATGGTCATTGGTTCCATTGAAGCGCCAGCTGGCGAAAAAGAATACATGGAAGATAGTGCTCGTTTTAAAGAATTCAACTAAATCATTGCTTTAGTAAAACGAAGAGGAAAGGAGTGAAAGCAAATGGTTCAAGCATTACCAAGTAATATTGGGATTCAACAAGTCACTTTGAAAGTGGCTGATTTAGATAAAATGGTAAACTTTTATACGAAAACAATTGGCTTAAAACTTTTAAAACAAGGAGAGGGACGTGCTTGGCTAGCGCCACAAGGCACCAACGATGCAATTCTTGTCTTAAAAGAACTAACAGCTGGGGAAGAAAGTCAGGGTACCACTGGCTTGTACCATATTGCTTTCCTGCTACCAACCCGCAAAGATTTAGGCAATATGTTGCTGTGGCTTTTGCAGGAAAATGTGCAAATTGGCGCAGCAGATCATGGCTATAGTGAAGCCCTTTACTTAAGTGATCCAGAAAATAATGGCATCGAAATTTATTGGGATAAACCAGAAGAAGTCTGGGATATTCGTCCAAATGGTGAAATTATCGGTGTGACAGAAGAATTAGACGGTGATAGTTTAGCTGCAGAAGCTGACGGTCACTGGCTAGGAATTTCCGAAGGTTCTAAAATTGGGCACATTCATTTGAAAGTGGCCGATTTAGATACCACTGAAACGTTCTATAAAAATTTAGGGTTTGGCTTAAAGTCTAACTTTGGTCAACAAGCGAAGTTTTTTGCAGCGGGTCAGTACCATCATCATATTGGGACAAATACATGGAGCGGCAAACAGCTGCCAACGATTCAAGAAAATCAATTTGGCTTAGAAAATTACACCTTCCGTTTACCAACTGCGGCAGATTTAGAGATCGTCCAAGCCAATGCGGAAGAAGCAAAGTTACATTTTATTGCCAAAGATCATTTACTTGCGTTAGAAGATCCTAGCGGCATGATTATTCAATTTACCTATTAAAACCACTCTCAAACTAGCCCTTCGTTAGAAAATGAAGGACTAGTTTTTTTGTCTTTTTTTTGCATTGTTTTGCATTTGTTTGCAAAATGATGCAAAAGGTGCTATCTTTACTTAGAAGAGGTGAGGAAGCATGTTGATTGAAGAACGTTTAGCCAAGATTCAAAAAATAGTGAATGAACAAAAAAGTATTTCCATGGAAGCGTTAGCGGAGCAAGTCTCCGTTTCAAAAGATACTATTCGGCGAGATTTAATTCGTTTAGAAAAGGAAGGACATTTAAAGAGAACGCACGGTGGCGCTATCTCAGTTCAGTCTGAAGCAACTATTTACGATTATGCTCAACGAATAATGAAGCATCCAGAGAAAAAACAAGCGATTGCCCAAAAAGTTTGGGCAAATATTCCCAAACAAGCGTCCATTTTTTTTGATTCATCAACCACGGTGGAAGCAGCTATTCGAGCGATGGAAAATAGTCCGATTCACGCGATCACGAACTCTCTCAGTCATGCGCTACTTCTAGCGCAAATGGATCAGACAAAAATTACAGTATTACCTGGGCAACTGCATAAACAACAACTCTTTTTGTTTGGGGCAGAAACAGTCGCTAAGGTTGGGGAATTTGCCCCCGACTATACATTATTAGGTGTGTTTGCGTTATCTGAACAAGGATTATTTATTCACACAGAAGAAGAAGGTCAAGTCAAACGGCGAATGATTCAACAAGGCAAACAAGTCATTGCCTTAGCAGACCAAACGAAATTAAACAAAACGGGTTTATTTAAAATTTGCGAATTAACAGAAATTGATTGTTTAGTGACAGATACACGACCTGATGAAAAATTCTGTGAGCAATTAGCGCAAGCAGGCGTAACGTTGATTGTCGCAGATGAATAATGGAGGATAATAATGAAGCGAAAAATTAATTATACACATATTGCTGAACCTACTGTTTTTGAGAATGTTTTTCCAACGTATTTGACGAATGAAACGATGATGGCGCGTAAGCAGAAAGTATTACAACGAATGGAAACAGAAAAATTCGATCAATTGGTCTTCTATGCAGACAAAGAGCATGGCAGTAATTTTGAATACTTAACTGGCTTTATTCCGAGGTTTGAAGAAGGACTCCTTGTGTTAAATAAGGATGGTGCGACGACACTTATTTTAGGCAATGAAAATTTAAAACTGTGCCAACATGCCCGCATCTCAGCCGATTTAATTCATTATCCAGCTTTTTCGCTACCTAATCAACCAATGGCTGGGGAACAAAAGTTGTCGCAGATTTTTGAAACGCTTCTCGATGAAACTGCTCAAAAAATAGGTATCGTTGGTTGGAAAATGTTTACGACACAACAGCAAGAACCCGCTACGATGTTTGATGTGCCACATTTTATTGTCGAAGCACTGAAAAAAGCGCTGCCGAAAGAAGCTCGTTTACTAAATGGGACCCACTTATTGATTGGAGCAAAGGGGGCCCGCACAACAAATAATGCCAACGAATTGGCGCACTATGAATATGGGGCGAATTTGGCTTCTCGCAGTATGTTAAAGGCCTTAAATGCAATTGAAGTAGGACAGCGTGAAACGGACATTGGGGCTTTGTTAAATGATGAAGGTCAAACGCCGACGGTAGTAACCATTGCGGCAACTGGTCAACGTTTTGAATATGCAAACATGTATCCGACTGCCAAAGAAATTCAGTTAGGTGATGCCTTATCATTAACTACAGGCTACAAAGGCGGCTTGTCTAGCCGAACAGGTTTTGTTATTGAAAACGAGCAGCAATTGCCAGAAGCGCAACGTGATTATTTAGAGCGCGTAGCAAAACCCTATTTTCAAGCTGTCGTTCACTGGCTTGAAACCATTCGAATCGGACTGTTAGGGCGAGAAATGTACCAAGCGATTGAAGAACAGTTACCAAAAGAAATCTATCACTGGCATTTGAATCCTGGGCATTTAGTTTCGGATGATGAATGGATGTCGTCGCCTATTTATCCAGATTCAGCCATTCGCTTGGAAAGTGGCATGCTCTTTCAAGTGGATATTATTCCTTCTGTACCTGGTTATACAGGGGTGAGTGCAGAAGAATGTGTGGCTTTGGCTGATGAAACATTGCAAAAAGAGATTCAGCAAACTTATCCAGACATGTGGCAACGGATTGCGACACGCAAAGCCTATTTAAAAGAGACATTGAAGATTGACTTACCAACGGAGGTTTTACCAATGTCTAATTTAGTTGGTTACTTACGGCCTTTTTATTTAGCTAAAGACAAAGCTTTGTGTGTAGAAAAACCAGCGCTTAAATGAATAGGCTCCTTTTTTTGAGTTTCTTTTGGGCCTTATTTATAATCAATATAGCGAAGGAAGAACACCAGAAGAGAGGCGTGATGGTAAATGCACTATCCTGAACATCTGAAAAAAGCAGTTTTAGCTAAAGCGAAAGACTTACCATTAGAAGGTTTTGTGGAAGGTCAAGGCCCGCAACAGCCAAAAGTGATGCTGATTGGGGAAGCCCCTGGAAAAGAAGAAATTAAAGAAAACGTACCATTTATAGGGCGTTCAGGTCAATTGTTGATGGAACAATTACAACAAGTTGGCTTAAGTCGTGAAACGGTGTATATCACCAGTGCGGTTAGGAGTCGACCTTTTTCTGTAAAAACGAAGCAGATTGCAAAAACGGGAGAAAGAGTAACCAAATTTCCTAATCGAACGCCAACCAAAGAAGAAATCAAAATTTTTGCGCCTTTGCTTGATTGGGAAATCGCTGTTTGCCAACCTGAACTAATTTTGACACTGGGGAATATTGGGTTGCAACGACTTTTAGGACCAAAGCCAACAATCACTGCAGTGCACGGAACGGTCATTCAGTCGCCCATTCAAACATTTGATGAGCAATCACAAAATTATCATTGGACGCAGAAAACCTATCAAATCATTCCACTCTTCCATCCAGCGGCTGTCTTTTATAATTATCGTTTAAAAGAAGTCGTGAAAGAAGATTGGCAAGTGGTTCAAAAACAACTGCAACTGCTTAAGAAAGTTTAAAATGAGAAAAATAAAAGGATGGTTGTTTTTTCGAAGAGAGAATGCTACCCTAGAAGTATCAATAAATAGACAGATTATTTAATCGCTGGGTTGAATAATTGAAGGATTCTGATTTTTGCGTAAGCCTTGAAGCAAAAAGAATGAGTCCTTTTTTTGTTAGAAGGAGATTTGGGTATGGAGCAAACACAGCAAAACCATTTTACTGCGTTGTTTTATAAAAATGTTCTGTTAGGAATTTTAAGTATGGCGGCGCAATCAATTTTTATTTTGGCGGACACATTTTTCATTGCAAATGGGATCGGCACCGAGGCGTTGGCGGGGCTTAACATTGTCTTACCACTCGTTAATATTATTAATGGATTAGGTTGGATGTTTGGCGTTGGCGGCGCTACGTTGTTTTCGACCACGGTTGCGCAAAAAGAAATCAAAAAAGCCAATCAGTATTTTAGTTTAACGATTGGGTTAGTTTTCGTTATAGGGAGTCTCTTTACTTTAGTGAGCTTGATTTTTTCCGATCAAATTATTCGGGGGCTTCAGGGGACCGGTGTCTTGTTTGGTTTGGCAAAGGAATATTATATGATTTACCTTAGCTGTTCATTATTATTTATTTTTAACAATTGCCTGATTACTTTTTTAAGAAATGACCATAATCCTCGTTTGGCAACGATTGCTTTTGTCAGTGGGGGAATTGTCAACATTATTTTGGATTATGTCTTTATTTATCAATTTGGGTGGGGTATGGCAGGTGCGGCCATTGCAACGGTGATGTCACCGTTAACAAGCTTAATCCTGATTACGTTGCATAAGTGGTCGCCGCAACGAGTTTTACGTTTTGAAAAGTTTAAAGTGAAATTTCAGGATGTTCGAGAAATTATGTCGATTGGTTTTTCCTCCTTTTTAAATGAATTTTCTTCGGCCTTTGTCATGTTTTTATTTAATATTGTTTTGTTAAACTTAGTTGGTCATGTGGCGATTTCAGCTTATGCGATTGTTGCCAACCTCAATATTATTGTGATTGCCATTTTTACAGGGATTGGGCAAGGGGCGCAATCATTACTCAGCCGATACTATGGTTTAGGGGAAACGAAGGTGTTGCGTAAATTTGTTAAACTTAGCTTTATTACGTACTTGGTCGCCGGCTTCCTGTTCTTTTTAATCAGTCAAGTGTTTACGGGACAAATTATTGAGGTCTTTAATAGCGAAGGAAACGATCAGTTGGCGCAAATTGCTAGGACAGCCATCCGCTTATATGCGATTTCCTTCTTGTTTACAGGATTGAATTTTATGGGGATTTATTACTTTTCGGCAGTTCGTAAACCGAAAATGGCGCTAATGATTTCCTCTTTGCGTGGGTTCTTTTTAATTGTGCCAGTTTTATTTATTTTGGTGAAATTACTAGGATTAACCGGTGTTTGGTTAGCCATGCCCGTAGTTGAATTTGTTACGTTTGGACTAATGCTTGTGGGCTATCTGGCGTATCGAAACTATTTGAAAAAAGAGAAGCAGTAACCTGATGTTGGTTACTGCTTCTTTTTTGCTTAGTTTACATAGTTTTCAGTTAAAGTCATGAATTGTTCCACATCTTTTAGGACTTGATCAATGCCGGCTTGCCAGAAATCAGGTTTTGTTAAGTCAACATTTAAATGTTTTTTCGCTAATTCTTCGCTTGTCATCGAAGCAGTGTCTCTTAATAACGCAATGTATTGGTCTTCAAAAGAACTGCCTTGTTGATTGGCATACGCATAGATACCCATGCTGAATAGATAGCCAAAAGTATATGGGAAATTATAGAAAGGCACATCATCAATAAAGAAGTGCAATTTGCTCGCCCAGAAATGAGGATGATAACTGCCAAGACTATCTTTGTAGCTTTCTTTTTGCGCCGCTAACATTAATTCAGTAATATCTTCTTCCGCTACTAAACCTTTTTGGCGCGCTTGATAAAAATTATTTTCAAAGATAAAACGCGCATGAATGTTCATAAACATGGCAATGGCATTTTGCATTTTTGTGTCTAAAAGGTTAATCTTTTCAACATCTGATTTGGCCTCTTTTAAGGTGGCGTCAGCAACAATCAATTCTGCAAAGGTACTAGCCGTTTCTGCTACGTTCATGGCATACTCTCGATTCAATGAAGGTAAATCCCACATCACGCTACTATGGAAAGCGTGACCTAATTCATGGGCTAAAGTAGCTACTTCGTTGATTGAATTGCCAAAGGTCATGAAAATACGCGACTCTTGTGTTTCAGGTAATTCTGTACAATAACCCCCAGGACGTTTGCCTGGACGATCTTCAGCTTCAATCCAACTTTTTTCAAAAGCCATCTGGGCAAAATCAGCCATTTTTGGACTGAATTTACGGAAATTTTCTAAAATAAAGGCAGCGGCTTGATCAAAGGAATACGTTTTTTCTTCTAAATCACCTAAAATAATTGGTGCATCTTGGTCTTGCCAATCCATTTTTTCTTTGCCGAATAATTGCGCTTTGCGCGTTAGAAAGTCGACGAATGGTTGTTTATTTTTTTGGATAGTTTCCCACATAACCGTTAATGTTTCTTGACTCATTCGATTATAGTTTAAGGGATTTTCTAAATAATCTGTAGTGCCATGCAATTTGTAATCAGATAAACGGAACCCATCCAAGTGATTTAGGGTGTCTGCTAAAATTGAAGCTTTGCCACTCCAAGCTTTCTCCCAGGCTGTAAACAAACGTTGACGAACCTCTTTGTCAGGATCTCCCATCATGCGGTTAAAGGCTTGGCCTGCAGATAGTTCTGTCACAGAGCCATCTTTTTCTTCGAAAGGAATCACAATGGAAGCAACAATCGTATCGTAATGTGTACTCCAAGCATTTAACCCATCTAGAGAAAGCGTATTGATGATATTTTCTTCTTGTTCGGAAAGCAGTTTTTTTCCATCACGGCGTAATTCATTTAAGCGAAAAGCCATTGTTTTGAACGGTTCTTCGGCTAACAGGGCTTGCCAATGTTCTGCTGAAATCTCGGTGATTTTTTTAGTAAAAATGGTTTCAGCTAATTGAATCGCTGGCAACAGATTGTATAAATCGCCTGATAAAATTTTGGCCTTGGTATCATTAGTATTAGCAGAAATTAAAGCAGTTAAAAAACTATTACATTGTGAAAAGCCATTTGAGATTTTCCCTTGTAACGTTAAGATTTCAGCAAATTGTTCTTTGCCTTGGGCACTTTCTGGTGTCCATTCTGTGATTAATTGATGGTACTCTTTTGTCTGTTCGGTTAATTGAGTCATTCGTTGGCTAAGTTCTTTGGACTCGCTCCCATTGGGGAAAATACTGTCTAAATCCCATGTAATAGAATAGGTCATATCCAATCCTTCTTTCATTTTTTTCTTTTCAGTATATCATAAGACCTAAGAGAAGTTGTTTCTTTTTCCCTCGAAACCGACTATAATAAAAAAGAATTTTCCGTGGCAGGCACGGGGCAACTTGAAACCAAGAAAAGAGGATTATATGAAAAATTATTTGAAAGATAGTAATTTATATTTAGTCATTGCGTTTGTAATTATGGCCATTTTATTTTTCAGTTCATCACAGACGTATGAACAGCAATCACAAGTTGGTCTTTTAGATAAACTTCTGAGCAGTCATCCTTTTGAAGAACAATTAAAAAATATTTCTTTTCAATATGCTGGCAGTGAAGTGAGCATTCAAGCTAGTGGTTATAGTAAATTTGTTGAATTTTTTATTCGTAAGGGAGCCCATTTTGGTACGTATTTTCTATTAGGTGGTAGTTGGTTTATTGGATTAGTGCCAAGAATCAAAGGTCTGTTTTTAACAGCTGTTGTTTCCTGGCTAGCTGCTACTGGCTATGCAGGTTTAGATGAATTTCATCAAATGATCACAGGCGGAAGGACCCCTCTTTTTCAAGATGTTATGTTGGATGCCATGGGTGCTTTGACAGCCATCGTTATTTGTTTGGTGGTTCATGGTTTGAAGAAAAATAAAAAAAGAAGACGCTAATTTAGAAGAGCTTCGTTTATTCGTCAGAAAGATGGATAAGCGAGGGTCTTTTTTTGGTAGCGCTTGTTCCTAACTGAAAAGAAGAGTAGAATAAAGGAGAATAGTAACGAAAAGTCAGGAGGAATCAAGGATGTCAGGACACAGCAAATGGAGCAACATTCAAGGGCGTAAAAATGCGCAAGATGCCAAACGTGGGAAAATTTTCCAAAAAGTTTCAAGGGAAATCTATATGGCGGCAAAAGCAGGTGGCCCTGACCCCGCAATGAATCCTGCTTTACGTTTAGCAGTCGATAAAGCTAAGTCAGCCAATATGCCCAATGATAATATTGCGCGCGCCATAAAAAAAGCCAGTAGTGCTGGTGAAGGGGAACATTATGACGAGGTAACTTATGAAGGATACGGGCCAGGTGGCGTGGCAGTTTTAGTTCATGCACTAACAGATAACCGCAACCGAACGGCCACCAATGTTCGCGTCGCGTTTACTCGAAATGGTGGCTCTTTAGGTGAAACGGGTTCGGTGAATTATATGTTTGATCGTAAAGGCTATATTGTCATTAAGAGAGAAGATCATGCAATTGAGGAAGACGACATGCTAGAAGTCGTTTTGGAAGCAGGCGGCGAGGATTTAGAAACATCACCAGAAGTATTTGAAATTTACACAGCACCAGAAGATTTTACAGCGGTTCGCGATGCTTTAGAACAAGCAGGTTATTCATTAGCACAAGCTGAATTAACAATGGTTCCGCAAACCTTACTAACCTTGAACGATGAACAAAAAGCGCAATTAGAGAGCTTGGTTGACAAGTTAGAAGACGATGATGATGTGTCAGAAGTATTTACCTCTGCAGAAAATCTATAAAATAAAGGGATGCTTGGCATCCTTTTATTCATAAAATGAAAGCGGATACAGAATGGAGGGCATTTTGAAAAAGAGAATTTGTTTACAAGCAATCAGAGAAGAAGCGGAAGCCTATTATCGTAACGGTGATTTTTATTGCTCGGAAGCGATTGTGGCGACCATTCGGCAACACTTCGATGCGGAGATTCCCATTGAAGCTGTGGCCATGGCTTCTGGGTTTCCTGTAGGTGTTGGAGGAGCGAAGTGTATTTGTGGTGCTCTTTCAGGCGGGGTTATGTGTCTGGGCTACTTTTTTGGTCGGACAGAAGCCAAAGGAGAACAAGTAAATAAAACGATGGCTTTAGCCAACGAATTGCATCAAAGTTTTCGACAAAAGCATCGAGTGGTTTGCTGCAGTATTTTGACAAGTAAAATGACGATGGGTTCACCTGAGCATATGGAACAATGCATTGGCTTTACTGGAGAAATCGCTGAAACAACCGCAAAAATTATTGCACGAGAACTTGCTTACGAATTAGTCTAGTAAAAAATGAGAGAGGAGCAACCAGATTCATTCACCTGAATCTGGTTGCTCCTCTCTCATTTAATACGTAATCAATTAACCAAGTACTTTTTCATAAGCTTCCACTTGAGATAAGACACGTTGGAGCTGTAATTCATTTTCAATATAGTTGATTGAATTACCTAAATCTTCTTGGCGGTTTGTTTCTAAACGATCGACTTCTTTTTTTGCTTCGTTCAATAAGTGTAGAACTTCTTCCTTAGATAACATGTACTCACCTCCTTGCGCAGTTCATCTACTATTAGTGTACTCCTTTTTTTCAAAAAAGGGCAATAATAGGATATTAAAAAACAAAAATAGCGGTTAGAACCGCTATTTTTGTTTACTCATGGCGTTGTTGTGCTAAAATCGCTTCGATTCGTTCTCTTTGATCTGCCAAAAAGTGAGGCAAATAAAGGGGGATTTCATCAAAGTTTGAACTTTGATTTTCATAGGCTTCGGCATCTAGCAGGCCTTTTTGTGTGGCTACTTCAAATAACAAGTGGTTCGGTTCTCTAAAATACAATGATTTGAAAAATTCGCGGTCTTTAATTCCTGAGTTTGTAAAATTCTTTTCCTCTAACAGGCTATCAACTTGCGTTAATTCTTGCGTATCTTCCACCCCAAAGGCGACGTGATGAACGCCACCAATTCCTTCAATGGCAAGCGGATTGGTACGGTCATCAATGATGTGCACCTCTTGATAAAACTGTGGATGATGATTTTCCAGAACGGTTACTTCATGCGCAGTTTCAAAAAAAGGTACTGTTTCTTTTTCATGCCAATGTAAATAATCCACTAAAGGTTGTTTAGTAGCTGCGGCATATTGGACGCGTAATTGAATTGCATCAATGCCTAAAATTGCATGTTCTACTGGAATTTCAGCATGTTCAGCTGGAAAATAATCTTCCGCATTTTCAAATTCACGTAACGGAACAAGCGCCATTTGCGTATTATCGGGCGCTTCAAAACGCAAAATTGGGTGTTGGTTAAATGTTTCCACACCATAGTGGCAGATACCCGCTTGCTCAAGACGTTCTGCCCAAAAATCCAAAGAGGCGCGCGTTGGTACTTTTAAAATAGTTCGTTCAATCGTATTTGTTCCAAAGGATTGATCTTGGCCATCATTCAATTCAAAAAAAGTTAATTCGGTACCTGTTCGTTGCTCATTATCTGAGAAAAACAAGTGATACATGGTGTGGTCATCTTGGTTGATCGTTTTCATTAGTAATTTTAATCCCAGTGTATTATGATAGAAGTCAAATGTAGGCTTTATCAATCGATTTAAAATAGAGATGTGATGAATTTGTGCATACATAGTAAAATTCCTTTCTTGGAGGTTTATTAAATGAAACAATTTTTTCAAAAAGGGTCGAAACCTAATCAATTAGTTGTCGCTTTCCATGGTACTGGTGGCAATGAATATCAATTATTAACGACCATCGCAACCCTTTATCCAGAAGCGAGTGTTCTAAGTTACTTAGGGACAGAAGGTGTAGGCGAACAGCGACGCTTTTTTGCGCCATTAGTCAATGGAGCATTACCTCGTGCTAACTTTGATGAGCGAGTGACGGCGTTTCTAGAAGAAGTTTGGCAACCGCAAAAGTTATACGATGAAGTTATTTTTATAGGGTACTCTAACGGTGCCAATTTTATTTTAGGCCTGTTAGAAAAGAACCCGACTATTGCTAACACTGTTATTTTACTGCATCCAAGCAATTTAGGCTATCAATATGTATCTGGTGAGTTTGCGACAAAAGTGATTGTCACAACAGGGGCTCAGGATGAGTTGAGTATTCCGGGACAAGTTCTTTCTTTAGCTAATCAATTAAAGAAACATTTTCCAGTCGACTTTTTACTAGTGGATGGCGGTCATGGCTTATCAGAAGAAGAAGTAACGAAAATAAAAGAAGTTCTTTAAAAAACAAGCTGCAACCTTTGCTGATAAGTGGTTGCAGCTTGTTTTTTTCTTGTGTGTAACTAAAAATGAATGCCAGTAATTGATAATAGAGAGGACTACAAAATTAACATCTTATTATCTTGAAATAGCTAATTTTATTCTTTAGTCATTAGTATAACGTGACCAACCCCACCACTTAGGCATTAACTCTTTTAACCGAACTATTTCTCGTTTTTGATAATCAACTAAGATTTCTGTATCAGCATTTTTAGGAGAAAGCTGGAGCAATAATTCTCTACAAGCACCACAAGGCATACCAGAAATTCCATTAGGAACATCGTCCCGAAAAGTAATAATTCGTTTAATCACTGTCTGTCCACTATCGGCATACATATTCAAAGCGGCAACTCGTTCTGCACATAAATCTAGAACACCACAACAGCTTTCAAAACAAAAGCCGGTAAATAATTGTCCATCTTCTGCCTCTAGGGCACAGACGACATGGTGTGTGTAAATAAATGGTGTTACTTCTTGAGGATGGTATTCTTTCTTTGCGTATTCATACATTTTTTTCCAAATATCCATGAATAAATTCTCCTTTATTTTTAGTTAGAATTATTATAGCAAATGTTCACACACAAAGAATAAAAAATAGAAGCATAAGAATGGATCATACTGAGATAGTAAGTGATAATCCTTATGCTTCTAAAAAATTATTTGTCAATAATCATTTTCGCAAGGGCAAAGTCTCCTGCGTAAGGTTCATCTACGCCGTTTACTTTTTGATAAAGGTCGGCGCCTTTACCAGCTAAGACAATCGCATCATCAGCCGTTGTGCTTAAAGATAATGCGTGAGCAATTGCTTCGCCACGATCTAAAACGGTGTAAACAGGCATTTCTTTGGTAATATGGGCTTGGATTTCTTGGCAAATTTTTGCTGGATCTTCACTGGCTGGGTCATCGGTTGTTAGGACTGCAACATCAGCCAATTCAGAAAGAACCCTACCAAAGTCTTTGCGGCGAGAAATCGCTTTGTCTCCCGTGCTACCGACAAGAACAATTAAGCGGCCGTCAGGATGTTCTTCACGGACAAAGGTTAAAAGATTCTTCAAACTGTCATAGTTATGAGCGTAATCAACATAGACGGTTGCACCGTTGGTATTCGTTAAAGATTCCATCCGGCCAGGGACGGTGGTTGCTGCGATCCCTTGTTGACACTCTTCTTTTGAAGCTCCCACAAGGACACTAGCGATCGCCGCACTTAACGCATTACCTTTGTTAAAATCACCACCTAAACGAAGGTGATAAGAGCCGGCCAATCCTAACGCATCTGCAGGACTTGCAACGATAAAACGTAAGGAATCATCTGAAGAAACAGCGAATGAATAGTCAACTTCTGGAGCTGGCTGACTGCCATAGACAATGGCAGGGACTTTTTGCTGTTGTGCGGTTTCTTTAAGTAATGGAAAATAATCAGCTTCGTGATTCAACACAATGACTTTAGAATGTGTAATCAATTGACGTTTGCAATAAAAGTAATCGTCAAAGGTTGGATGTTCAATTGGACTGATATGGTCGGGGGTAATGTTTAAAAAAATGCCGACATCAAAAAATAACTTGTAGACACGATTAGTTTTGTAGGCTTGGGAAGAAACTTCCATAATAAAATGAGTCATCCCGTTAGCAACAGCGGTTGCCATCATTCGATACAAGTCCAAAGATTCGGGTGTAGTCAAGGCAGATTTAAAGAATGTTTTGCCATCTAATGTCGAATTCATGGTAGAAAGCAAGGCTGTTTTTTGTTGTGTAGCAACATCTAAAATATATTTGGTGAAATAAGCCGCTGTTGTTTTACCTTTGGTTCCAGTAAAGCCAATCAGTTTTAATTTATTTTGTGGATAATCATAAAAAGCCATGCTTAACACAGCCATTGCTTTTTTAATGTCAGTCACGATAATTCCTAGTTGTGCTGGAACCTCATAAGGCACCTCAGAAACATAGATTTCTAGGCCGTCTTTTACAGCATTTTCTAAATAGATTTCTTTAAAGTTTAATCCTTTACAAAAAAAGAGTGTTTCTGCTGTTACGTCTCTCGAATCGTAAGAAAGAGCCGTTACTTCTCGTTGACCTAACGTGTCGGAAAGGGTCAAGTGCCAGCCTTCTGGTGAAATAAATTCTTTTAATAAATCTTCTTTTTCTAAGCAATCGCGAATTGCGAATAATGAAATCGTCACTTTTTTTGCCTCCAAACGTTTCAACGAAATTTCAAAACTGATGTCATTATAGCATTATTTTTCTTTTAAAAAAACCATCTCGTTAGCGTGAGAAAATCCATGAGAAATGTTAAAATAGGATAATTCTTCGAGAAAGTCGTTGCATATCCCAAGATGAACAATTAAAATAAAGAAAGCATACTCAAAGAATATTGGAGGACAAAATGATCAATCAACCAAATTCAGTTGATCAACCAATCCTGACGAACCAAGAAAAAATGGTCAAAGGCTCAGCTTGGATGACAGCTAGTAATATTATCTCCCGCATGTTAGGGGCGATTTACATCATCCCCTGGTACGCTTGGATGGGCGAGCACGGAAACGAAGCGAACAGTTTGTTTTCAATGGGGTATACGATTTATGCCTTATTCCTAATGATCTCTACCGCCGGAATTCCAGGTGCGATTGCCAAGCAGACCTCGCATTATAATTCATTGAACGAATATAAAATTAGTCGACAGCTTTTTTATCGTGCCTTACAACTAATGGGTGGCTTAGGTGTGGTTTTTGCTATTGTGATGTATTTGGCATCTCCGGCATTAGCAGCTTTGTCTGGCGGAGGTCCTGAATTAGTTCCAACAATGCGTTCATTAAGTTTAGCCGTTTTAGTTTTCCCAAGCATGAGTGTCATTCGCGGTTATTTCCAAGGAAATCAAGAAATGATGCCCTTTGCTTTATCACAAATTGTTGAACAAGTAGCACGAGTTTTTTACATGTTATTAACTGCTTTTATTATCATGAAAGTCTTTGAAGGTAATTACGTTACAGCGGTGACCCAAGCCACTTTTGCGGCATTTATTGGGATGCTCGCAAGTTTTGCGGTTTTAGGTTATTACATGTACAAACAAAAACCATTATTTGATTATTTAGAAGAACACAGCGCCAATGAACATGAAATTGCTCCAAAAGAGTTATTGATTGAAACTTTTAAAGAGGCGATTCCTTTTATCGTAGTTGGCTCAGGAGTGACTGTCTTTAAACTTGTCGATCAGTTTACTTTCTCAAACTTTATGCGTTTGTTTACGGATTATTCAGATACCCAATTACGAGAGCTTTTCGGTATTTTTAATGCCAATCCGGACAAATTAACCATGATTGTCGTGGCTTTAGCAACTTCGATTTCGGCTACTGGATTACCGTTGATTACAGAAGCGGTCACCTTAAAAAATCACCGTGAGTTAGCGCGTTTGATTAGTAATAATTTACAACTTTTTGTGTTTGTAATGTTGCCAGCAACGTTTGGTATGATTGTTTTAGCGCAACCACTATACACTGTTTTTTACATGCCAGATGCTTTAGGCACTTCTTTATTAGTGCAAGCTTGTTATGCTAGTTTATTCTTGGGCTTGTATATGTTAGTGTCAAATATGTTAATGGGGATGTATGAAAATCGTGACGCAATGCGTTATTTAGGAATTGGTTTAGCAGTGAAATTAATCGTGCAATTCCCCGCAATCCGTTTATTTGAAGTTTACGGTCCGTTATTAGCAACGATGATTGGCTTTACGGTTTCTTGCGTATTGATTCTAAGAAGAATTCGTCAAGTGACACGTTTTAATTACAAATTAACCTTACGGCGAACATTGTTAATGTTCTGTATTACAGTCATCATGATGATTATCGCTTTGATTTTCCGTCAGTTCTTGTATCTATTTTTAGATCCAACTAGACGTTTCCAAGCCTTCATTATCGTTGTAATTGTGGCTGCTGCAGGAGGCGCTTTTTATGGCTATTCGGTCTTGAAGATTCGCTTAGCTGATCGTTTATTAGGGAAAAATGCCGCAAAATTACGTGCAAAATTCAATATTAAATAATAGCTGATTGAACTCCTTTCAGCAGATTCTCTTAAGAGACAAGGCTTGAGACATCGATCGATTCGATTTATGTCCCAAGCTATTTTTTTAAAGGAAAGAGGAATGACGATGCGTTTAGATAAATTTTTAGCCGATGTTGGTATCGGTAGTCGTAAAGAAATCAAACAATTGTTAAAGAAAAAAGTCGTTACGGTGAATGGTGACGTCGTAAAAGAAGCCAAAACACAAGTAAATGAAGAAACAGATCAAATTGCCTTGATGGGAGAAATTCTTACGTATCAGAAATTCTTTTATTACATGTTGCATAAACCACAAGGTGTCATTTCTGCGACGGAAGATCAGCGAGATGAAACGGTAATTGACTTGTTAACTGATCAGGATTACCGTGCCGACTTGTTCCCAGTTGGTCGCTTGGATAAAGATACTGAAGGCTTGCTTCTATTAACAAATGATGGCCAGTTAGCGCATCAATTATTATCACCCAAAAAGCATGTGGATAAAGAATATTTAGCTGAAGTTGAGGGACTTGTGACAGCGGAAGATTGTCAACTGTTTGCGCAAGGATTTGCCTTGAAAGATGGAGAAATAGTTAAACCAAGTCGTTTAGTCATTGAGACGATCAATGAGGAAGAAGGGACTTCCGTAGTCCGTTTAGTGATTCAAGAGGGGAAATTCCATCAAGTCAAACGGATGTTAGCCACTGTAGGCAAACCTGTGACGTATTTAAAACGATTACGAATGGGCGAACTATGGTTGGATGAAACGTTAGAACTAGGGGGATATCGGCCCTTAACAGAAGCCGAATTGCAACAACTACAACCTAAACAATCATACCTCAATTAAAATAAACAAAAACCCAGCCCTTTCTGCGGAAAAGATAAAAATTTTCTCGAAAAATAGTGTCGGGTTTCTTTCTTTTTCTGCATAAAATGGTATGATTGACTATGTAGAACTTTATGAATAGGAGTGACAACAAATGACAATTGATTGGACAAAAGAAGTCGAAGCACGTAAAGACGACTTATTAGAAGATTTACAAAACTTATTACGGATCAACAGTGAACGTGATGATGCACAAGCAACACCTGAAGCGCCCTTTGGACCTGGACCAGTTGCTGGCTTAAAACACATGTTAGCGTATGGTGAACGTGATGGCTTTACGGTGAAAAATGTCGACAATTACGCTGGACACATTGAATATGGTGAAGGCGACGAAACGTTAGGGATTTTTGGTCATATGGACGTTGTTCCTGCTGGTGATGGTTGGGAAACAGATCCTTATGAACCAGTCATTAAAGATGGCAAAATTTATGCACGTGGTGCAAGCGATGATAAAGGCCCAAGTATGGCTGCTTATTACGCAATGAAAATTATCAAAGAATTAGGCTTACCCGTGTCTAAAAAAATCCGTTTCGTAGTAGGAAGTGACGAAGAAAGCGGCTGGGGCGATATGGATTACTATTTCCAACATGAAGAAGCGCCAGACTTTGGTTTCTCACCAGATGCTGAGTTCCCAATTATTAATGGGGAAAAAGGAAATGTGACGATTCGTTTAACTTTCCGAGGCGGTAACGGTGCTGATTATAAATTAGAAAGCTTCAAATCTGGCTTACGTGAAAACATGGTTCCGGGAACAGCAGATGCTGTTGTAACGGCTGCTTCAGCAGACGAAGCGGCTTCACTAGCTGCTAGCTTTGAAACATTCATCAAACAAGAAGCAAAAATTTCAGGTAACGCAGAACTTTCAGATAAAACAGTGACTTTTCATGTAGTTGGTAAAGGTGCTCACGGTGCTAGCCCACAATCTGGAATTAACGCAGCGACTTTCTTGGCAACTTTCTTAAATGATTACAGCTTTGCAGAAGGCGCATACAGCTTTATTAATACCATTGCTGAATTTATCCATGAAGATTTTTATGGCGAAAAATTAGGTGTGGCTTTTGAAGACGAAAAAATGGGTAAATTGACAATGAACGCTGGGATTGTTAACTTTGATCCAGAAAATCCTGAAAATAGCTTAGTAACATTAAACTTCCGCTATCCAAAAGGAACTTCAGCAGAAGAATTACAAGCAAAAGTTCAAGCAACAGTCGGTGAAACGGTCACTGCAACACAAGGAGATCGCAACCAAGAACCGCATTATGTACCAGTTGATGATCCATTGGTGGCAACGTTACTACAAGTTTACGAAGACCATACAGGCGAAAAAGGCCAAGAACAAATCATTGGTGGCGGTACTTATGGCCGCTTATTAAAACGTGGTGTTGCCTATGGCGCAATGTTCCCTGGCTACACAGACACAATGCACCAAGCCAACGAATTTATGGAATTAGATGACTTATTCCGAGCAGCTGCTATTTATGCAGATGCGATTTATCGTTTAGCGAAGTAAAGTAAAAAAGCTGTTTTCGATTTTCGAAAACAGCTTTTTTTGCAATTTTTGCCTTTTAAAAACCCAAAATCAGAACCGTCAATTTACTGAAAATTTCTTGCAAATCAAAGGATCCCACGATACGATAAATAGGAGAAAAGGCAATGAGTGAAACACTTATTGTTAACTATTTAATCAAAGGACGTGTGAAAATGAACGTAGAAGAATTAGTTCAAAAAGCAAAAGATTTAATTGGAGAAGGTAACGTGGAACATGCGCAACAATTCATTGAAGAACATAAAGATGAATTAGGCGAACACTATCATAAAATTACAGCGATGTTAGCTGATACAACGACCGATGGTTTGTTTGATAAAATTAAAGGATTGTTTCAATAGTTGGAAAAAATCTGAGATAAAAGTGGAGGCTGAGACAAAAGTGTTTAGCTCCAAAAACCAAGTAGGTACGATGATTTCATCTGTTCATGCTTCACAGTGAAACATTGCAACTCTCGCCGTTTAACAGTTTTTGAGCGTGGAGCAAAAATCCAAAGTGATTTTTGTCCCACGCTCTTCTTTTTTATTTAACTTTTAACCATTGTTTTGGCAACACATACGCAATTGGATTAAAAAGATAATCCGCTCCCCGTTTCACCACAGGCATATTCGTAATAGCTAAAATGAAGAGGGCTAAGAAGAAGAGCGCCAAGATTCGGAAAGTAAACCATTCTTTAAAGAGTGTGTCTAATTGCAAACCACTTTCCAACAGAATAATTAAGGGCATATGCAAGAGATAAGGGTAGAGGGTATCTTTTCCGAGGGCGCTTAAAGGTAACTTTCGTTTCGGCAATAATGCAAACCAAGAAAGAGACACCAATGCTGCAGAAACGTAAAAGAACAGCTGAATGAAACTACTGTATTCAAAGGCCGGACTAATTTCAGCGTAGGAAGCCCAACCAGTTAAGAAGCCCCAAAATTTCGTTGCCAATGACCATTGACTATTTACAAATAAAAAGGAGCTTAAAATTACGCCTATCGCTGCCCATTTGACTTTGCGATGATCTAAAAAGGTTTGTAGCTTTTGAATATCCATTAAGTAGCCACAATAGAAGAAAGGGAAGAAGCCCAGAGTCCGTCCTAAAGACAAGAAACCTTCCACAGGTAAATAGCCTGAGGCGCAGCCGATAACAATGATGATGGGCAACATGATTTTCGGCTGAACGCGCTGAAGAAAGATGGTAATTAAGTAGAAACTTGCTAAGGAAAGTAAGTACCAAGGAACGCCCGTTTCGTTCAGTAAATCAAAATTCATTTTATTTGCAAAGGCGAAATTAGCAAGTGTAATCAACAACTTCGCTAAGAGATAAAGCCAAACAAAGGAAAGTAAGCGTAGATATTTTCGTTGTTTAATGGCATGTTTACTAAAGAGTCCAGAGACAAAAATAAAGGCCGGCATATGGAATGAATAGATCCAAAAGTTGATCGTTTCCATGAGTCGTGAAGGAGAAGCTTCACGATCTAAAATATGCCCAAAAATCACTAAGAAAATTAAAAAAAGTTTCACGTTGTCCCATTTATAAATTCGCTTGTCGTTTTCCATAACGATCACTCCTTTTAGTAGAAAACAGTTCACTTTTGTTTAAGGCAGAAGAGGACAATTTTTCCATTCATTGAGTAGATAATTGTAGATACGAACCGGCAGCCGTTAAATGAGCCCCCACATACTTGCGCTTAAAACAAAAAATTAGGCAGGATGTTAGTCTTAAATTATACTGAAAGAGTGACGATCCTCCAAAGATTTTGTTTATTAAGAAGTGAAAGATGCGGTGAAAATAAATGATAAAATTTCAAAATGTTTCAAAAGTATATCAAGAAAATGCTGTTTTGTCCGATGTGAATTTAACAATCCAACAAGGCGAATTTTTTGTATTAGTAGGGCCGAGTGGTAGTGGAAAAACGACGACTTTGAAAATGATTAATCGGCTCATTGAGCCAACGACAGGTGAAGTGGCTCTCAATGAGCAAGCGGTAACCAACTACCCTTTACGTGAATTACGACTAAAAATTGGCTATGTTCTTCAGCAAATTGCCTTATTTCCTAACTTAACCGTGGCGGAAAATATTGAGTTGATTCCTGAAATGAAAAAATGGCCCAAAGAGCAACGCAGAGAGCGAACCATTGAACTATTGAAAAAAGTTCAGCTGGATCCTGAGGAATATCTGCATCGTAAGCCAGCAGCGCTTTCAGGAGGCGAACAACAACGTATCGGGATTTTACGCGCCATTGCAGCCGAACCAGAAGTGATTTTAATGGATGAACCTTTTAGCGCGCTAGATCCGATTTCAAGACATCATCTTCAACGTTTGGTGAAAGAACTTCATCAGGAATTAGCGAGTACCATTGTTTTTGTGACCCATGATATGAATGAAGCTTTACTGTTAGGAGAGCGCATCTGTATTATGGACGCTGGCAAAATTATTCAAGTCGATACGCCAGAAGCCATTCAAAAACATCCGAAAAATAATTTTGTCGGTCAATTTTTCAAACAATCTTCGCCAGAACTAGCGAACTATTGTGGCGCTGACTTGACTGCATTTTTAGAAGCCGCAGATGAGACGATTGAGCCAGTGCCGACTGTTTTCATGGAAACCAATTTAAAAGAGATTGTCCAACTCATTAATGCGCAAGAGAAAGCAAATTTAGTAGAAAAACAACAAGTTTTAGGGTGTATCACCTCAAAAACGATTACTCGTTTTATGGAACAACTGTTGGAAAGCGAGGGACAGTAGATGCAAGCACTGATTGAAACTTTTTTCGCTCGAAAAGAAGAATATCTGCAAGCGTTAATCGAGCATATGCAATTGTCCTTTATTTCGTTATTATTCGCTGCATTGATTGCAATTCCTTTAGCCATTTATTTAACGAGTCATCGTAAGTTAGCGGAAAGTCTGTTACAAGTGACTGGGATTTTCCAAACCATCCCTTCTTTAGCCTTGCTAGGCTTACTGATTCCGTTAATTGGTATTGGTCGACCACCGGCAATTGTTGCGCTAGTGATTTATGCCTTATTCCCAATTTTACAAAACACCTATACTGGTTTGACGGAAATTGATCCTTCGTTAGAAGAAGCCGCAGAAGCATTTGGGATGAGTAAAAAAGAAAAACTGTTTAAGTTTGAGTTACAAATGGCATTACCATTTATTATTTCTGGGATTCGAACGGCTACCGTTTTAATTATTGGTACGGCCACGTTGGCGGCGTTAATTGGAGCAGGCGGTTTAGGGACCTTCATTTTATTAGGAATTGATCGAAATAATTTATCGTTGATTTTTATTGGAGCTCTTTCATCAGCTGCACTAGCAGTCTTATTTAATTATGGAATTCATTGGTTGGAAAAAGCGAATGGACGGCGACTAATCATTGGCGGTACTATTTTAGGCCTTTTGTTAGGTGGTTCATTTTTCTGGAATCAACAAACTTCTTCAAAGGAAAAACAGCTAACAATTGCTGGCAAATTAGGAGCGGAACCAGATATTATTATTAATATGTATAAAGCCTTAATTGAAGAAAATAGCGACATTCAGGTGACGTTAAAGCCAAACTTTGGCAAGACTACTTTTTTATATAATGCCTTGAAATCAGATGAAATCGATCTTTATCCGGAATTTACAGGAACAGTGATCGAAACCTTTTTAAAAAATCCTCCTCAGCTAGACAATCAACCTCAAGTAGTCTATGAAGCGGCACGCGCTGGCTTGAAAAAACAAGAAAACCTTACTTTGTTGAAACCGATGCGCTATGAAAATACGTATGCCGTCGCAGTTAAACGCTCATTTGCAAAAGCGCATCAATTAAAAACGATTAGTGATTTACAGAAAATTAGCAATCAGTTGAAAGCAGGTTTTACGTTAGAATTTATTGATCGGCAAGATGGTTATAAGGGATTACAAGAAAAATATCATTTAAATCTGAATGTCCAATCGATGGAACCAGCATTACGCTACCAGGCGATTAATAATGGTGAGGTAAATGTGATTGATGCCTATTCAACGGATAGTGAATTGAGACAATACGATTTAGTAACGTTAGAAGATGATCAAGCGCTATTTCCGCCTTATCAAGGAGCACCACTTATTAAAACAGCAACGTTGGAAAAATATCCAGAATTAGCAGAAATATTGAATAAATTGGCAGGAAAAATTAGCGAAGAAGAAATGAGTGAAATGAATTATCAAGTCAATGTGGAAGGGCAAGATCCTAGCATAGTGGCGAAAGACTATTTAAAAGAAAAGAATCTTCTTAAATAAGTATTTTTTACTGAAAAAGACTGGTATATAAACATTTATCCAGTCTTTTTCAGATAAATAAAGAGTTTAATGTGAAAAGTACCTGTATTTTTACTCATTTTTGGATATAATAAAAGAAATGAATGGAGAGGAGTGGTCTATATGAAAAAAGCAGAACGTCAACGTTTGATTAAACAATTAATTATGCAACAAGAAATTGAAACACAAGATGAATTAATCACTCGTTTGGAAGAAATTGGCGTCCGAGCCACTCAAGCGACTGTTTCAAGAGATATCCGTGAAATGAGTATTGTTAAAACACATGGTGCAGATGGTCGTGTCAAATATGCAATTTTTTCTCAAGCACAAGGCACAAGCAGTGAAGAGAAATTACGAGAATCAGTAAAAGATTCAGTTGTTCGAATGGAGCGAGTACAATTTATTGTCATCTTGCATACAGAGATGGGAAATGCCGATGTGGTGAGTAACTTTTTAGATGAAGTAGCTTATCCAGAAGTGGCTGGTACAGTGGCTGGTGCGGATACAATTATTGTGATTACACGTTCAGAAGAGGATGCGGAACACTTTATCGAACGCATCGAAAATATGATTTTTTAAAATTGAAAGCATCAATAGAAGGGAGTTTTTTTCTTGGCAGAATTGAAAGCGCTACAAAATGGTTCGGATATTCGGGGAATTGCTTTGGATACGGAAGAGCAAACTGCAACATTAACCGCAACAGCAGTAGCCGAGATTGCGGTGGGCGTGGTTCGTTGGTTACAGGATAAAAAACAGCTGCCACGAAAGGCACAACAGCGCCTGACAATTGCAATCGGACATGATAGTCGTCTAACGGCGGAGCCGATTAAGCAAGCATTAGTAGATACGTTTCTTTCATTAGGTATTCAGGTGATTGACGTTGGTTTAGCTACGACGCCTGCTATGTTTATGGCTACTCAATTTCCAACGCTTCAATGTGATGCAGCGATTATGATTACAGCTAGCCATTTGCCTTATTACTTTAATGGCTTGAAGTTCTTCACAGCAGAAGGTGGAGCAGAGAAAGAAGATATTCGGTATATTTTATCTCATACTGATCCGCTGACGGCCAATGAAAATGGCACACTGATGAAGCAAGAGTTACTGCCAATTTATGCGGAGCATTTGGTGGCAAAAATTCGCCAAGGAATTCATTCGCCAGAAGAGAAACCTTTACATGGCTTTCGAATTATCGTTGATGCGGGTAATGGGGCTGGGGGCTTCTTTGCGGAGCAGGTTCTTCAAGTTTTGGGCGCTGATACGACGGGATCACAGTTTTTAGAACCAGATGGGCATTTTCCTAATCATGTACCTAATCCAGATAATTCTGAAGCAATGAAAAGTATTCAAACAGCTGTTTTAGCTAATCAGGCAGATTTGGGCATTATTTTTGATACAGATGTAGATCGTTCGGCTGTGGTGGACCAATCAGGTGAGGTACTAAACCGAAATAATTTAATTGCTGTTTTAGCGGCAATTGTTTTAAAAGAAGCGCCTGGTAGTTATATTGTGACAAATTCGCCAACCTCAAGTCATTTAAAAACATTTATTGAAGAAAAAGGCGGCCAACAGATTCGTTATATTTCTGGTTACCGAAATGTCATTAATAAAATGATTGAATTGAATCATGGGGGCTTTCAGACACCGTTAGCCATTGAAACCAGTGGTCATGCAGCGTTTCAAGAAAACTACAATCTGGATGATGGTGCATATGTCGTGGCAAAAATTTTAATGTTGTTACCAGAATTGAAACAAAACAATCAAACGTTAGGTGATCTGATTGCTACATTGAAGCAACCGGCAGAAACCAACGAATTTCGCTTCAAAATTACTGCGGAGGATGTTACTTGTTATGGGCAACAAGTCTTGCGAGACTTTGAATTGTTTGTAGAAAGTCAAGCAGACTTTGCTGTGGACCATGAAAACCAAGAAGGTGTTCGGGGAAACGTGTCTGGTCAATATGGCAGTGGTTGGTTTTTGCTACGCTTAAGTCTGCATGAACCGTTGCTTGTTCTTCAGGTAGAGAATGACCAAAGCGATAAAAATGCGTGTGTCATCGAAAAAATTGCCACTTTTTTACAAAAATATGAGGAAATAGATAGTCAGCAAATAGAAAAATAATCTAGGAAATTAAAGGTGTTCTTATGGAAAATGTCTTAAAAGGAAAACACATTGGCTTTTCTCATTTTAGAGAAGAATATATCGAACATATTGCAAAACAGCAATGGGATAATGAATTGCTTCGGCATTTGAGCTGGGATGCTTTACATCCGTGGGGGCTTGAAGAATGGAAAGATTTCACGATTAATAAAGGAGAAGATGATCGATTTCTATTTGCTATTTTAGAAAATACGACAGAGAAATTTATTGGTTGGGTCTCGTTGTCTGATGTACAGTTGAAAAATAGAGGGGCCAATTTAGGGATTGCTATTTTACAAAAAGAGCAACGAGGTCAAGGATATGGCTTTGAGGCGGTGTCTTTAATTTGTAAATTTGCTTTTTATGAATTGGGCTTGCACAAAATCAGATTAGCTGTCAATAGTAACAATCAAAAAGCGATTCATGGTTATGAAAAAGTAGGCTTCAAAAAAGAAGGAATTGATAGAGAAGCGTTATTTCAAGATGGCCAATGGCTGGATATCTACAATTACGGAATTTTACAAAAAGAGTGGCTACAAATGATTAAGGCTGAGAGTTAGCTCAGGAACTGTTTAACACCAAGACACTGAGCAAACGCAGATATGCCGTTCTCAGCAGTGAATGTGAGGTAAAATAAAAAAACAGAAGAAATCGGCGGTTACCGTCCGATTTCTTCTGTTTTTTTACCATAGGCCAGGCGCTGCAGTCACAACGATTTGTTTTTTTGTAAACGGATGGAGTAAATGAAGTTGTGAAGCATGGAGCATTAAACGAGCTGCCTGCGATTTTGGGTTGTATAACGGATCACCAATAATTGGATGCCCTTCGCTAGCTAAATGGACCCGAATTTGGTGCGTCCGACCTGTTTCTAAAACACAGGTAACTGCGGTTTGATTGTTAGAAAGAACTTGGACCACTTGGACATGTGTAATCGCTGAATTCCCTTTTTGAGGATCAATCCGTCGTTTCCGGCGATCATGTCGATCACGACCGATCGGCTGATTGATTGTCTGCTCTTTTTGGTTAAAGTGACCAGCCACAATCGCTTGATATTGGCGGTAAATTTGTTTTGTTTCTAATAAACGCCCTAAAATAGGTAAGACAAAAGGATTTTTAGCAAAGACAATCGCACCACTGGTTTCTTTATCTAATCGATGAACGACATAAGGGACCTGATTTTTCTCAGCTAAATAGGCAGCAACATGATTTAACAAGGTGTTTGTTTCCTGTGGCTGATTTGGATGGGTTTTAATGCCATAAGGTTTATTTACAATCATTAAATGTTCATCTTCATATAAAACCTTCACATGCGTTGCTTCCCCCAAATGAATAGTGGGACGTACATAATCGGTTTCTTCAAACGTTAAGGTGACACAATCGCCAGCTTGGACTGGAAAATGAAAAGCAGCTGTTTCTCCGTTGATTTTGACATTTTTTCGCGTGCGTAAAAAATGGCGCACTTTTCGAGGGACTAGCCACTCATTTTCTAATAGTTCTTTTACAGTCATTGTTGAAAAATTTTCAGGTAATCGCATTGAATATTCCACCAAATCCCACCTTTCACTGATTCGCTATTTAGTGTAACAAAGCTGCTCAAAAGGTCAAGTCAGAACGGAAAAAAAGCTGAAATTTGTTAGAAAGGCAGTTCCTTGAGAGATTCTTAAACAAATTTACATAAAAAACGAAGAAAAGCATGATAGAATAGAGGCTAAATAAAGACTCGTTTCTAAGCGTAAGCAATTATTTACCTCTAGTGAAGGCCATATTTCCTTTGCTACAGCGAAAAGATCATTGAAATTGTTTTTCAAGAATTTTTCATGCTTTAGACCTAGGTCGTACCCACAAGAATATGGTAGACTTAGCCAAGAAACGTAAACAGAGGGAGTACTATGGACAATCTTAAACAATTTTTTAGTAAAGTCGGTGTCGGATTACGTCATTTTTGGACGTGGATAAAGCCTTATTTAATACAATTCCATCAAGCCAGAAAGCGGATTTGGAAAAAGTATCAAATCAATAAAATTTTCTTGTTAATTGGTTTGGTAGTCGCTTTAGGTGCCAGTATTTATTTATTTTACTTAGCCAAGTCCGCAAACGTTGAGACCCTAAAATCGGGGCTAAGTGAATCAACGCGCGTTTATGATGAGTCAGGAGAGGAAGTCGGAAAGTTATTCGGGCAAAAAGGAACTTTTGTGGAACTGGATAATATTTCTCCTTATATTCAAGATGCGGTTATTTCAACTGAAGATCGCGGGTTTTATCAACATAAAGGGTATTCCATCAAAGGGATTGCCCGTGCGGTTGTTGGAAAATTGACCTTCGGGAAAATCGGTGGCGGTGGTGGCGGAAGTACAATTACGCAGCAATTAGCCAAAAATGCTTACTTAACGCAAGAGCAAACGTTAGATAGGAAAGCCAGAGAATTATTCTTAGCGATTGAAATCGAAAAGAAATATTCGAAAAAAGATATCTTGGCAATGTATTTAAATAATTCTTATTTTGGTAATGGTGTCTGGGGCGTGCAAGATGCAGCTCGTAAATACTTTGGCGTGGATGCGTCCCAAGTTACAGTGGGGGAAGCCGCAACGCTAGCGGGCATGTTAAAAGGGCCAGGAATTTATAACCCAATTGATTACATTGACAATGCCACAGCGCGACGGAATACCGTTTTACAACTAATGGTCGACAATAAAAAACTATCTCAAGAAGAAGCCAATCAAGAAGCGAGTGTTAACTTAGCGAGTCTATTAAATGACACCTATGTTGGCGACGAAAATAGTTACAAATATCCATATTATTTTGATGCGGTAATTGATGAAGCAGTCAATCGTTATAAATTTAAAGAAGAAGATATTTTAAATAAGGGCTACAAGATTTACACTTCTTTAAATCAAAAATATCAAGATGCGATGGATGCAACTTATAAAAATGATGCACTATTTCCACCCAATGCAGAAGATGGTGCCATGGTTCAGAGTGGTTCTGTAGCCATTGATCCGAAAACCGGCGGCGTGCAAGCACTGGTGGGCGGTCGAGGGGAACATGTTTATCGAGGCTTTAACTTTGCAACGCAAACAAAACGTTCACCAGGCTCGTCCTTAAAACCAATTTCTGTCTATACACCAGCTTTAGAGGCTGGCTATAAACCAGACTCTGTTTTAGAAGATAAACCACAAGATTACTATCCAGCGCAAAACTATAGCCGCACTTACAGTGGAGAAGTTCCTATGTATCAAGCCTTAGGAGAAAGCTTAAATTTACCAGCGGTGTGGTTATTACATCAAATTGGTTTAGATAAAGGCTATGAAAAAACAGAGAAATTTGGCATTCCGTTATCAGAAAAAGATCGATATTATGGTTTAGCACTTGGGGGATTACAAACGGGTGTTTCGCCACTAACTATGGCGGGAGCTTATAGTGCCTTTGCCAATGAAGGCTATAAAACTGAAACGCATTTAATTACAAAAATCGTCGACTCAACTGGCGCAATTGTAGTTGATAATACTAAAGTCAAGAAAGAACAAGTCATTACCAAAGATGTTGCAGACGGGATTACAAGTATGTTACTAGGGGTCTTTAGTTCTGGGAGCGGGGTCAACGCACAACCAGCAGGCTACGTAATGGCTGGTAAAACAGGTACGACAGAAACCAACTTCGATAGTAGTAAAACGAACGATCAGTGGGTGATTGGTTATACACCAGAAGTTGTCATTGCTACTTGGTTAGGCTTCCAAGAAACCAGTAAAACCCATTATTTGGAAGGTAGTAGCGCCACATATGCCTCTCAGGTGTTCAACAGTCAAGCCAGTGGCATCTTGCCACAAGTCAAACAAGCACAATTTCCTGTCGCGGATGCTTATGCCACAGGTGGGAAAGTTGTTGATAGCAACGATAGTTTAACCGGTGGTGCCAATTCTAATTGGCGGGATAACTTAAAAGACTTTGGAAACTCTGTTCAAGATGGCGCTAGCAATTTCGGAGATACATTGAATGAAGTTGGGGGACAAATTAAAGACGGCGCGAAAAAAGTCAAAGACAAGATTGAAGGAATTTTCGGAGGCTTATTAGGAAATTAGTTGGGAAAACCTAAGAGAAATGGTACAATAAAGATGAAACTATTGAGAAAAGAGGGATTCCATTGAGTAACATTTATGATACAGCCAATCAGATTGAACGTGAACTACGTGAGTTAGACGAATTTAAAGCATTACAAGCAGCGTATGAAGAAGTAAAAGCAGACGAAGCAGCTTACACATTGTTTAAAGAATTCCAAGGATTCCAACAAGGACTTCAAGAAAAACAAATGCGCGGTGAAGAATTCACGGATGAAGATGCTGAAAAAGCACAAAGCATTGCAACGAAAGTGCAAGAAACAGCAGTTATCAACGAATTAATGCAAAAAGAACAAGCGTTTAGCTTAGTTGTCAATGATTTAAACCGAATTATCATGACTCCTGTGCGTGATATGTATAACGATTAATTTACGTAATTGAACTCTGACAAGTTGTCTATAAGACAATTTGTCAGAGTTTTTCTTTTACTGAAAATAAAAAAACGAACAAATTTTCGTATGTTTTTACTGACCAAGCTGGCAGAAAATGATATGATAAAGGGAGGAGAAAAGGAGGGGAAACGATGAAACTATTGCATACAGCTGATTTACACATGGATCGGTCTTTTGAAGGGTTAACTGGGATCCCGACAGCCTTAGCGAAGCGCTTAAGAGAAGCTAATCAACAATTGTTAATGAATATCGTAACAGTTGCCATTCGAGAAACGGTGGACTTGGTTATTTTTGCAGGAGATACGTTTCATCAAAGTCAGACCTCTATTTCAATGCAAGCCCAATTGATGGCTGCATTAGAACAGTTGAAACAAGCAGAAATCCCTGTGATTCTAACATTTGGGAATCATGATTACTATAAAAAAGACCGCTATTGGTTTTCTTTTCCAGACAATGTTTTTTTATTTGAAAAAGAAATGGTTGAGACACTGTATTTTGAAACGAAAGCGGGCGAACAAGTGGCTGTTTCGGGGTTTAGTTATGAGCATCCCTGGATTGATGAAAATAAAGCACTAGAATTTCCTATCAAACAAGCAGATTCTGACATTCATATTGGGATTTATCATGGAGACACCAGTCGGAAAGCGCAACAAAATTATGCTCCGTTTACATGGAAGGATTTAAAAGCCACTGGCTATAATTATTGGGCATTGGGCCACATTCATCAGCCGCAAATTGTTAGTGAACAACCGCTAATTGTTTATCCTGGAACACCTCAAGGACACACGAAAAAAGAACAGTCTTTACAAGGGGTTGCAGTGGTCACACTTTCCCAAAATCAAGCGACTGTTCAATTTGAAAAAGTCGCAGAAATAGATTGGACGAATGAAGAAGTATCTCTTGCGCAATGCCGTGACACCCAAAGCATTTTGTCTTATCTTGAAACCAGTTTGCTGACGAAGTGGCATGCGCATCAGCAACAGCAATTGATGGCGTTGACACTGAAAGAAACGCAACATTTGGATGTGACCGTGGTGCAAGCCATTGTCAATGGTGAACTATTAAGCTACTTACAGCAGCAGCTTTTACAAAAAACGCAAGGTGATTTTTTTGTTTATCGCCTAATATTGCAAGCAGAGGAACCAACGAAAGAACCGATCTATTTAGCCGCTAGTCCCAACTTATTAACGGCATTAGAAAAAACATACTTAGATCCAGTTATTTTTGAAGATACCACCAAGGAATTGTTACGTTATCCAGAATTTGCTGGAATTTTTTCAATGGATGAGCAGTGGCGATTAGAGAGCTTGCGCCTAGCACATGAGCAAATTAATGAAGACTTTACTATTCAGGAGGACCCACTATGAAATTACTTGCAGTAGAGATTGTGGGCTTTGGAAAATGGCAACAACAGAAAATTACATTTGAATCTGGTAATCAATTGCTGTACGGCGCAAATGAAGTTGGCAAGTCCACATTGTATCAATTCATTCAAGCAATGCTGTTTGGTTTTCCCACAAAGGGTAAAAGAAAACGCGATTACGCACCTAAAAATGGTGGTTCGTATGGTGGTCGTTTGTGGTTGGCACATCCTGTGTTTGGGGAAGTTCAAGTCGAGCGTTTTAAAGAAAAAAATAAAGGGCAAGCAATCATTTATTATCAACAACAAATGGGGGATGAAAAAACCTTACAGCAAATGTTACATCCGCTAACGAAAAAGTTATTTCAAGAGGTTTTTACTTTCCAACAAGAACAATTAATTACGAGTGACAAGTTGACAGAAGAGGAACTGCAAACATCCTTGTTAGCCATTGGTGTTTCTGGTAGTCAACAACTTTTGATTTACCGAAATGCGTACTTTAAAGAAGCACAAAAAATCTTTAAAGGTAAAGGACAGCAGCCATTACTCAATCAGAAGTTGGCGGCTTATCAAGAACTAAAAGAGCAAATTCAAGAGAAAGAAGCGCAGCAACAAACTTTTCAACAATTAGAAGAAACGATTCGCGAAACAGAACAACGGCGAGTGACACTGCAACAGCAATTAAAAGGAACGCAACAGGGCTTGTTACAGGTTGCGGAACAGCAACGTCACTTTCCCTTGTACGAAGAATGGCAGTCGCTACCTGAAGAAACAGAGAACGTTGTTTTTGTAAAAGAAGACCAAGTTCAATTAGAAGAAACCTTTCAAGAATATATGTACCTAGATAAAGAACGACAACGTTTGACCAAAGAGTTATCTCTTCAGTCAGAAGCGCTCGATGTTCCAGAAGGCTATGCTTTTTACCTAGAACAAGAAGCATTGATTCAACAATTGTTGAATCAACGCTATGATATGCAACAATTGATGACGGAATCGGAATGGATGACCCAAACCTTTGAGCAAAATCGTCAAGAAATGGTCCTTTTAGAGAACGAATGGTCATGGTCGCCTGAACGACCACCACAGCTTTTTTATGACAACGAAACCGTTCAAAAGTGGCGCCAACAACAAGTTGCGTATACGCAAGCTCTTCAAAAAGGACAAGAACAGAAAGCATTCTTGGCTTCTCAAATTGAAAATCTGGAAGACCAGTTAACGGATTTTGAAAAAGCGCATGCCGCATTTTTTGGTGAAGCGACGCGTGCCCAAAAAGCGCAGAAAACAAGTCAACCACTTTGGTTATTGCTAGGAAGTATCCTTGCATTACTCGGTTTCTTTTTGCCAAGCCCTTTAAAATGGGGCCTAGTTCTCGTGGGAGTTAGTTTTATCGCGAAAGAAGTGCTTAGCTACGCTACTAGAAAAGAAGCTTCCTCTGATGAAGTGAAAGAAGAGTGGCAGACGAAACTTTCGCAACTAGATTATTTAAATGAACAGTTCCAACAAGCGCTGAATCAAGAACGTGAGGCACAACTGCAAGTGGAACAACTTGAACAAGCAGTAGCGGAGCAAGCCCAAGTCCATCAATTAGGAAAAATGAATCAAATTGATACTTTAATGAATCAGCGGGAATTGATTACGCGCTATTTATTGCTTGTTCAAACAAATGAAGAACTCATGAGTCAATTGAAGGAAAATCAACAAAAACGCCAAGTATTTGAAGAACAAGTCGTCCCATTGATGACGCATTTACCCTTGCAAGGAAAGAGCCTTTCCGAAAAGTTACACTTTTTAGAAGGATTTGCTGAAGAAATGGAGAAGGTTCGCTTTTCTCAAGAGTATCAAGCAGATGGCTATCTCAAACAGCAGTTACGAGAGTTGAAAACTAAACAGCAAGAAGCATTAACACGAATTCAGCCTTTACTAATTCGTTATCGGATTCTATCAATCGCTGATGTTCCAAGTAGGATTCAACAGCTGACCACTCAGCAAGCTCAAGTTGGTCGTGGGCAAGAATTAGCGACACAATTAGGCAATCTGTTTCCAGAAGCGGTAACAGAAGCAACGTTAAAAGACCGTTCTTTACAACTGGCGCAGCAACAAGCACTGGAAGAAAGTCAGTTAAATAAAATACAAGAACAGTATCAAGCGTTGATTTATGAAAAACAACAATTAATGACGGATGGTACCTTAGATGAGTTGTATCAACGACAAGCAATTTTAAAAGCGGAAATCAAAGAACTAGCTCAACGTTGGTCTGGGTATCAACTAGCGGGACAACTGTTAATGGACCTATTAACAGAGCTTTCGGAACAACAATTGCCCAGCTTATTACAGTATGCATCAAGCTACTTTGCACTTTTAACAAATCAGCGTTATCAATCAATCCAAGTAGCCGAAGGTCAACTAGTTGCGGTGACGAAAGAACAAGAAATGTTTTATTTACATGAATTATCAACTGGCACTAAAGATCAATTGATGATGGCTGTTCGTTTTGCCTTTTTAGCAGTCCAAGGCGAGCAACTGATTTGTCCAATTATCATTGATGATGGCTGGTTACACTATGATCATCAAAGAAAAGCCCAATTAGCTGAATTATTTACTAAATTTGGTCAAAAACAGCAAGTCATTTGTTTTTCTTCTGACCAAGAAATGGTAAGCTATTATCAGGACTTACAACAAAGAGTAATTGCGTTAGAAGGAGGAAGCGTCAAGTGAAAAAATTACGTGAATTAACAGTAGAAGAACTTTTTGAATCATTTGTTCTAATTAAAAATGCCGATGTACGTGTAGCTAAAAATGGGAAAAAGTTTATTGCCTTTACCTTTCAAGACACATCTGGCACGATTGACGGAAAATATTGGGACGCCTCTGAGGATGAAATTACACGGTTTACTGCGGGAAACGTTGTTTTACTGAATGGGAAACGAGAAGTTTATCAAAATAAACCCCAAGTAAAAATTTTACACATGCGTTTAGCGACAGCAGAGG
The DNA here is from genome assembly GCF_029024925.1 of Enterococcus faecalis. NCBI lineage: Bacteria > Bacillati > Bacillota > Bacilli > Lactobacillales > Enterococcaceae > Enterococcus > Enterococcus faecalis. The sequence goes on from NZ_CP118962.1 coordinate 526,605, forward strand.
AACCAAGCCAGCCAAGTTTATATATGGAACGAGCGCCTTTGAAAAAAGAAGAGATGGTCGAGGAAATCAATCAAGTGATTTTTGAGATTACCAATGCTTATTGGAATCGTATTGTGCGCTATCTCATGACGAAATACCAACAAGAATTTTATGAATTTCCTGCAGCCAAACGGAACCATCATGCTTTTGCGAATGGCTTAGCTTACCACACTGTCTCAATGTTGCGCCTAGGCAAAGCAATTGCTAAGGAATATCCTGAAATTAACACGTCACTATTATACGCGGGGATTATTTTACATGACTTAGGAAAAGTTTTAGAGTTATCTGGCGCTATTACGACAGAATATACGGTGGCAGGGAACTTAATTGGTCATTTAGTTTTGGTGGATGAGGAAATTACCAAGGCGTGTTTGGCTTTGAAAATTGATGATCGAGAAGAAGACGTTGTCGTTCTTCGGCACATGGTCTTAGCCCACCATGGATTGTTGGAATATGGCTCACCTGTGCGACCAAGAATTATGGAAGCGGAAATCTTACATCAAATTGATACCATGGATGCGTCCATTCAAATGATGCTAGGGGCAATTCGTCAAACACAGCCTGGGGAGTATACGGAACGAATCTTTGGTTTAGATAACCGCAGTTTCTATGTTCCAAAAGATAAATAAAAAAAGGGAGTGGTCAATCGACCACTCTCTTTTTTATGCTTATTTAGAAGAAGATTCTGTTGTTTTGCTTGAAGAATCTGTTGCTTTTTCAGAGTCGCTTGTTTTGGTATCGCTTGTTTTAGAATCACTTGATTTTGATTCTTTTTTCTCTGAAGAAGCGCTTGAAGATTCAGTTTGCATGTAGCCTGCTAAAGCGTTCTTGAAGGCATCATCTTTAATTTTCACATTGGCCGCTTTTAATTCGTCACTAATGACTTTCGAAACAAATGTTTGATCGGCTAATTTTGTTTCTTCAGCAATTTTCTTGATCTCTTTTTCATAAGGTTTCATGTCATTGCCTTTTGCTTTGTTTTTCGTCATTTTCACTACATAGTAGGTTGTTTGGTAGGTTTGCATATTTGTTGCAGCAATTGGTTCTGACACTTCGCCATCTTTTAATTTGAAGGCAGCTTCTTTAACTTCGGCAGGAACAGTTGTTGCTTGTGAATCAAATTTAATTTTACCGCCATCTTTTTTCGTAGCAGCATCTGTTGATTTTTCTTTAGCAATTTTTGTGAAATCGCCGCCGTCAGTGATTTCTTTCTTGACAGCTTTGGCATCATCTTCTGAAGCAACTTGGATAATTTGTGCTTCTACTTCTGGATGGAAACTTGCCCAAGCTGTTTTTAAGTCTTCATCTGTAATTTTTAAGTGGGCTTTTAGACCTGCATCATAGGCTGCTCTTTGTTTTAACTGTTTCTTGAATGTTTTTTCAGTTAAACCAGCTTGTTTTAATGCATCAGAGAACTTTCCACCTTGTGCTTCTACTTGTTCTTTGGCTTCGTCAAAGTTTTTTTGAATATCTTTGTCAGTTACTTTGTCGCCATATTTTTCTTCAAAGACTTTATAAATAACCATTTGGCTAAACGCTTGTTGGCTAGTGCTTTGTTCTTTAATTTGGTTATAAAAATCATCAACAGTAATTGTTGAACCTTTCATTGTTGCGATATCTTTTGAACCGCTTGAACACGCTGCTAAACTAAAAACGGCCATTGCGCCCGCTGCAGCTAAGATTAGTTTTTTCTTCATTCTCTTATGCACTCCTGTTTTTTTTAGTTTTATTTCTGTTATAACTATACCATACCTTATTTTGAAAAAGAAAGAGTCTCAGGCATAGTTTCAAACAAAATTCGTATTTACGTCACACTTTTTATTTTTTTAATAACAAAAGAAATAATTAACATAAAAGACTTTACTTTTGCTTGTTGGTTTGTGTGTCAGGTAATTCAGCCGTGATTTTAGCAATTTGTTCTTTAATTTGAGCAATCCGAGGTTCCGCTTGGAATTTGAAATCAGTGATTTCTTGTTGCAGGTCTTTTGAAAATTCAGTTGCCAGTGGAACGTTTTCTTCGACAACTGCCAAATTTCGTTGCACCTGATCCCAGTCATTCGTGACTTGATTTTTCAGTGAACGATAGTCCTCTAGCTCATTGATTAAATGTTGGCGTGTTTCTTTCCCGCTTCTTGGAGCAGCCAACAAGCCGCCAATGGTACCAGCAGCTGCACCAAAAAAGAGACCTTTAATAAATTTTTTCATTTAGTTCACCTGCTTTGCAATGGTCTCAGCAATTTCTTGCATCGCTTCGGCGGAATAGTCCTCTTGATGGTTGCCAAAATGAATAGAGAAATCATCTTCTTTTGAATAACGGGGAATCAAATGAACGTGGGAATGGAAAACGGATTGATAAGCCACTTCCTTATTGTTATTTAAAATGTTTAATCCTTCCATTTCTGGAAAAGCTTTTTCTAATGCTCGTGCTACTTTAGGAATACGAGCAAAGACGTCGCTTGCTAAAACGTCATTATATTCAAAAATATCAGCAACGTGTTGTTTTGGAATCATTAAGGTATGCCCTTTGGTCACTTGTGTAATGTCTAAAAACGCGTAGACTTTCTCGTCTTCATAGACTTTATAACTTGGGATTTCGCCGTTGATAATTTTACAAAAAATACAATCATTCATGAAAAATTCCTCTTTTCTCTAGGTTCTTTCCTTTACTTTACCACAAGTTGATTTCTCTGTGGATGAAAAAGTACGTGAGTTCGCTAAAAAGTTCGTTTCATTTCGTGTATAATAAGAGAAAGAAAAAAATCCATTTAATTAAGGGAGTAATTTTTGAATTCTTGGTTCGCTTAGGGTTTAATAATGGTAGAGAGAATAGGTTGGAGGCAAAAGAAATGAGCTTAACAATTGAACATTTAACAGGAGGTTACGGCCATATTCCTGTCTTAAAAGATATTAATTTTGACGTCAAGTCTGGTGAAATGGTTGGTTTAATCGGCTTGAATGGTGCGGGGAAAAGTACCACCATCAAAAATATTATTGGGTTACTTACGCCGCAAAAAGGCAAAATTATGATTGACGGGGAAACATTGCAACAAGCCCCTGAAGAATATCGTAAAAAAATCGGGTATATTCCGGAAACACCTTCTTTATATGAAGAATTAACATTGAAAGAGCATATCGAAGTAACGGCCTTGGCTTATGATATTCCATTAGAAGAAGCGTTCAAACGAGCAGAACCATTACTAAAAACGTTCCGTTTAGACAATAAATTGGAATGGTTTCCTGCTAATTTTTCAAAAGGCATGAAACAAAAAGTTATGGTACTTTGTGCATTCTTAATTGAACCGAGTTTATATATTATTGATGAACCTTTTCTAGGCTTAGATCCTTTAGCAATTCATGCTTTATTAGAATTAATGGATACGATGCGTAAGCAAGGGGCAGCGATTTTAATGTCCACGCATATTTTAGCAACAGCTGAAAAATATTGTGATCGCTTTGTGGTGCTACACGAAGGGAAATTACGGGCAAACGGTACAATGGCTGAATTACGTGCAGAATTTAATTTACCAGAGTCTTCTTTAGATGATATTTATCTTGCCTTGACGAAGGAAGAAAAGGTGGGGTAACATGGGCGAAATTTTTAGTCAACGTTTGTCACGGCATTTCAAAAAAATGTCCAAGTACTTGCGCTATATTTTAAATGATCATTTTGTTTTAGTCTGTATGTTTTTATTAGGCGGATTAGGTCTGTACTATTCCCAGTTGTTAAAAGAATTACCTCGTGATTTTGTTTGGGGCAGACCGTTAATTCTATTGGGCTGGCTGCTACTCATTCAAGTTGGTAAGTTGGCTACTTTGACAGAAGAGCCAGACAAGGTGTTTTTATTACCAAAAGAAAAACAATTCGCTGCTTATCTGAAACGAGCGCTGCGCTACTCTTTACTTTTACCGATTGTGGTCAGCTTTCTAGGAAGTGGCCTATTGATGCCGTTGATTGTAGTCACAACAGGTTGGTCGTTTCAAACCTTCTTTTTATTTTTGGTCATGCTAGTTTGTATGATTTATACACATCTTAGTTTACAAAGCTATGGGCTCTATCATCTTTCGTCAACCACTTACCGTAGTTGGTGGTTTGTTTGGTTGATCAGTAGTCTCTTGATTATGACGGGAGCTATTTACTGGACGCCTTGGGTTGGTGTGATTGGTGGCATCATTCTGGCCGTTTGTTTATCGAGTATTTGGCAAAATAAGATGAAAAAGAGTTTCTTGGATTGGGAAAAAATGATCCAAAAAGAACAAAACAGAATGCATAGAATTTATAAATTCATTCAGCTGTTTACAGATATTCCTGAAGTGAGTAGTACAGTGAAACGCCGTAAATACTTAGATCCTCTCCTCGGAGTAGTCAAAAAAACATCTGAGAACACGTATGCTTACTTATTCATTCGGAGCTTTTTACGAGGTAGCGAATATAGCGGCTTATTGTTTCGTTTGATTTTGGTTGGTGGCGTGCTACTCTTCTTTTTACAAGAATTCTGGATTGCGTTGGTAGTTGCTTTATTGTTTGTCTATTTAATCGGGTTCCAGTTGATTCCCATGTACACGCAATTTGATTATATGGTGATGACACAGCTATATCCAATTTCAATAGAAAAAAAACAAGCAGCGATTCGCCGGTTAATTAGCGGCGCATTATCTGTTGCGGCCATTATTTTTGGTGGGATTGTCTGCCTTCGTTTAGGCAGTTTGCAAAATAGCTTGATCATTCTGGGTGCTTTAATTGTAGAAGTTGTGATTTTCACTAAAATGTATGTTCCAATGCGCTTGAATAAGTTATAAAGATGAGAAAACCCAGCAAAATTTACAAAAGAACCACATAGAAGCTTGACGAAGCAAGGTTTGGCGACTAAAATGGTAATTGCTGTAAAAATTGCAATAAAATTGTGTTGAGATAGGAGATAATTTCCATGGAATTTCAGTTGGATAAAGACTGGCGTCTGCAGCCGATAAAGGGCGCAACTGGTCAAACATACATGGGAATAAAAGAAACCGAGAAAGTGTTCATTAAACGAAACACTTCTCCACTTCTTGCAGCATTGTCTAAAGAAGGGTTAGCCCCGAAGATGATTTGGACAAAGCGGACAGCGAATGGCGACGTACTAACAGCCCAAGAATGGCTGGAAGGACGTTTGTTACATGCGGACGAAATTGGCAAACGCAATGACGTGATTGACGTGTTATACCAATTGCATCATTCCAATTTGCTGAAAGACATGTTGAAAAAAATTGGTGGCGAAGTTTGTACCCCGCTAACAATGTTGAAAGAGTATAAGCGTCAACTACCTAAAGAATTAAAACGAAACAGTTATTTAAAAGAAGTAATCACTTATTTATATAATCATTTACCAGAATATCCAGAAACTAGTTATGTAGCTGTCCACGGCGATGTGAATCATCGGAATTGGTTAGTCTCGAATAATTATCTCTATTTAGTAGATTGGGATTCTGTGATGGTCGCGGACCCAGCGGTAGATTTAGGAATGATTTTGAGTCATTATGTCCCTCGTTCCGGTTGGAATCAATGGTTACTATCTTATGGTTTAATCCCGAATGAAAGTACGGTTCAACGAATTTATTGGTATGGTTTATTTAGCTTTTTACAAGAGATTGTTCGTCATCACCAAGAGGGCGAAAGAAGAGCAATGACTGCAGAAATTTTACAATTAAAACGAATGTTTAGTAGTTAAACTAATTCATTTAACATCCACACAGGCTGGCGAATTTCACCAGTCTGTTTTTAAAAGAAAGGAATTTTAAAGATGCGTGTAAGAAATAGACCCGGAGCAGCAGAATATATGGCAAAATATCCACAATATGTGGTAGAAGGTCCTGAAAAATGGCAAGGGAAATGGCAAGAACGTTTTGGCAATAATCATCCCATCCACATTGAAATTGGTTCAGGTAAAGGTCGTTTTATTTATGAAATGGCTAAAGCACATCCTGAAATTAATTATATTGGTATCGATATGCAATTAAGTATTTTATCGATTGCATTAGATAAGCTAGTGGCCGAGCCGTTACCTAATCTACAGTTATTGCGAGTAGACGGCGAAGCATTAACAGAATATTTTGCTGAAAATGAAGTAGATTTAATCTATTTAAATTTTTCAGATCCTTGGCCAAAGAAAAAACATGAAAAACGTCGTTTAACGTATAAAAACTTTTTAGCGACAGATGAAATTATCTTAAAACCAAATGGAGAAATTCATTTTAAAACGGATAATCAAGGGCTCTTCGAATACTCATTAAGTAGCTTTTCTAAATATGGCATGATTATTGAACGTGTGTGGCTAGATTTGCATAATAGCGAGTTTGAAGGCAACATTATGACAGAATACGAAGAAAAATTTTCTAGTCGTGGTCAACGAATTTATCGAGTAGAAGCACGTTTTGTTGCAAAATAAAAAAAAGCATTCCTTTATTTTAAGTGGAGGAATGCTTGTTTTTTATTATTTAAGAAAGCCTAAGTTGTCGTTCTTAAAGCATAGGCGTCCAATAAAATTCTTGCCAGAATGGATAGTGGTAACCGTGAACGCACTTCATAATCGGGGAAAAAGGAGCCTTCTGATTTGAAGCCTACGAACGGAATTTCAATGTATTTCATTAAACTAGAGTGTTTGCTTGCAGTTAAAAGGATAGTCCCAATTTCTGAGTCGTAACAGTTTTTACCAGCGACAACTAATTCTTGGGTTTCTCCGTTTAAAGAAACAAAAAGAGCCACATCTTTTTTTGATAACTTTTTACTAATATTTTTAATAATTTCTGGGTCCGTATGCAGTTCACAGTATTTGCCAGCCAATTGAAACTTAACCATCATTTCCTGAGCAATTAATTCTGAAAAACCTCTAGCAAAGATAATAATCCGTCGAGAAGCCTTGATTTTTTGGATCGCATCTTCGATATTACCAATTTCAATCATGTTAATCGTGCGAGTTACTTCTTCTTCATTCTTTAAAATGGCCGTCCGAATTCCTCGGTCTACTTTTTCTAATGCTGAAAAATTTATATTTTGGTTTTCTTTATCTTTCAAGTGATGCTTGAAGGATGTGAAACCTTCATAGCCTTTCTTTTTCATGGTTCTTACAATCGTCGCAGTTGATACGTTGGCTCGTTCGCTTAATTTTACAATGGAATAATCAGGGATTTCTAAAATATGTGTTTCGATAAAATGCCAGAGATATTGCTCTGACTCACTCAATTTTTGTTCCATAATGGCCAGCCCTTCTTTCTTTCACTAAAAAAACATTTATAAGCCTATTTTTAATGAAAAAAAATAAAAAAGCTAGAGAAATTATGAAATTGTAAATGTTTTCTATATTTTTGCGAAAGAATGAAAACCTTTACATGGTATTTTGAGACATAATAAAGAGGAGAAAGGAGGAACTACAGTGACTATTTATACATGTACATTAAATTTAGCCATTGATTTATTTATCGAAACAGAAGAGCTAGTTCCTTTTGTCGTGAATCGCACGAAGGAAGATGATATTCAAGCAAACGGGAAAGGAGTCAATGTTTCCCTAATTTTAAAGATGTTAGGGATTGATAATACCGCTTTGGGAGTCAAAGCTGGTTTCACTGGGAACTATGTCGAGGATTATTTAAAAGAAAAAGAGATAACCACTGATTTTATCGAAGTCGCTGGCACAACGAGAATCAATGTGTTTACAAAAGTTACCCAAGATCAAAAGGAATACAAATTAGTCAATAAAGGACCAAAATTATCTGAAGAACATGTACAACGTTTTTTGAAAAAAATTTCAGAGTTACGTAAAGGGGATTATTTGTGCGTATCAGGAAGTTTACCACAAGGGGTTTCGCCAAGTATTTTGATTGAAATTAGCCGAATTTGTTTTGAAAAACAGGTGTTCTTAATCTTAGACAGTAGTTATGAAGAAATTTTAGATTGTTTGCCTTATCAACCATTTTTATTGAAACCAAATGAAGAAGAACTTCAAGAGTGGTTTCATACAGAAGTGCAGACTAAGGATGATTACATTTTTTACGGACAAGAATTACTGAAGCGGGGAGCCAAAAATATTTTACTTTCTTTAGGTAGTGAAGGGGCTTTATTTATGAACAATGAAAAGGTTCTTTCAGGTAATTCACCAACTGGAATGGTTGTAAATACAGCTTGTTCAGGGGATGCAATGTTAGGTACCTTTTTAGCTGGCTGGCATCAAGGACTTTCATTGGAAAAAAATTTAAAAAGAAGTATTGCAGCAGGTAGTTCAACAGCATTTCGCAAAGGATTGACAGATTTTTCAGATGTTCAGGAGTTAGAGCAACAAATAAAGATTCAAGAGGAGGAATAAACAGATGGCTACGTATCAATTAATAGCTGCTACAGGTTGTCCGACGGGAATAGCGCACACGTATATGGCACAGGAGGCATTGGAACAAGCTGCGAAACGTAAAGGTATTACGATTAAGGTTGAAACACATGGTCAGATTGGTATAGAAAACGAGTTAACACCTGCAGAAATCCAAGGAGCGGAGGCAGTCATTATTGCCGCCGACAAAGACGTTCAAGCAGAACGTTTTGCTGGGAAACGAATTATTGATGTCCCTGTCAGTGTGGGGATTAAAGAAGCAGATCGCTTAATTGAAGAAGCGCTCGCAGGAAAAGGATCGATTGCGGCCGAAAACCAAGCAGTGGATGAACTTGAACAGGAAACACAAATTTCTTCAGGAAATGTTGGACATAGTATTTATAAAAACTTAATGAATGGCGTCTCTCACATGTTGCCGTTTGTAGTAGCAGGCGGCGTTTTAATTGCTCTTTCTTTTGCTATTTGGGGTATTTATTCATTTGATCCAGAAAGTAGTCAGTATAATGCTACCGCTGCTATGTTAAAAAGTATTGGTGATGCCTCAATGGGCATGATGGTGCCAATCTTATCTGCGTATATCGCAGAGGGGATTGCCAAACGACCTGGTTTGGTTGTGGGCTTTGTCGGTGGTTTGATTGCTAACACTGGTGGTACTGGCTTTTTAGGAGGGATATTATCTGGTTTCCTTGCTGGGTATTTCATTCTTTTATTACAAAGAGTATTTAAAGGTTTGCCTAAATCATTAGATGGTTTAAAAGCAATTTTCCTTTATCCAGTCATTGGCGTTGCAGTTATTGGTATCACTATGTCTTTACTAGCAGATCCGATGAAAGCTGTTAACGAAGGAATGATGAGCTTTTTAGCTAGTTTCCAAAACTCCAGTCCGTTGGTTTTAGGAATTATTGTGGGTTGTATGTGTGCCTTTGATATGGGAGGTCCAGTTAATAAAGCGGCCTATGTTACTGGGACGGCACTCTTAGCTCAAGGAAATACTTCTTTTATGGCAGGAGTTTCTGCTGCCTGCATAGCGCCACCTTTAATTACAGGCTTTGCTACATTATTCTTTGGAAAATACTTTGACACAAATGAACGCAATGCGGGCCTAGTGAACTTTATTTTAGGCTCCACACATATTACAGAAGGCGCTATTCCGTTTGCGGCAAAAGACCCATTGAAGGTTTTACCAATTATGATGCTCGGATCTTCAATTGCGGCAGTCTTAACGTATATGTTTGGGGTACAAGTGCCAGCACCTCATGGAGGCTTTCTTGTTTTACCAGTTGTTACTCACGCTGTTCAATGGGTTCTGGCAATTTTAGCTGGTTCATTGGTAGGCGGTTTATTGCTAGGTTTTGTACAAAAAAGTAGAATCGCCAAACAAGAGCAATCGTTATCAAAAAAATGAAATAACAGGAATTAGGAGTGGATGGAATGGCTTTTATTAAAGAAAATCATATTTTTTTAAATCAACAGTTACAAACGCAAGAGGATGTTTTTCACTTTTTAGCAAAAAAATCAACAGAATTGGAAGTTGCTCAGGACGCACAGGAAGTTTTCGATAAACTGAACGAGCGAGAACAAGAAGGAACAACGGGGATGATGAATGGATTTGCGATACCTCATGCAAAAGCAGCAACGATTCAACAAGCGGCCATTATCATCGTTACCTTGGACCAAGGTGTTGAGTGGCAGAGCCTTGACAACCAATTAACGGAGTTTGTGATTGCGCTGTTTATTCCAGATGCCGAAGCTGGCACGACACATTTGAAATTACTCTCTTCCGTTGCGCGCCTCCTATTAAGAGAAGAAGTTACTTCTGGACTGAAACAAGCAAGTTCGCCAGCTGAAATTGCTACGTTACTAAATAATCAATTAGGAGAGGGAACAGAATGAAAAAAATTAGTGAACAAAAACGTAAACATTTAGAAAATCTGGTAGATGATCAAGGGATTATTGGAGCACTAGCCATTGATCAACGTGGGGCCTTAAAACGCATGATGGGAAAATACAAAGAGGTGACTGCGCAAGAAATCAGTGACTTTAAAGTATTAGTATCTCGTTGCTTAACACCAGAGACTTCAGCAATTTTGTTGGATCCAGAATATGGCCTAGCTGCTGCTGAAAATCGAGCACAGACTTCAGGTTTGTTACTTGCGTATGAAAAAACGGGCTACGATGCTTCGACACCAGGACGGTTACCCGATAGTCTTGATGTTTGGTCGATTAAGCGTTTAAAAGAAGCGGGCGCAGACGCGTGTAAATTTTTACTTTATTACGATGTTGACGAAAGTGAAGCAATCAATGAACGAAAGAAAGCTTATATAGAACGGATTGGTTCAGAGTGTTTAGCCGAAGAAATTCCATTCTTTTTAGAAATTGTCTCTTATGATGCAAACAATTCGGATAGTGCTTCAAAAGAATACGCTAAAGTAAAACCGCACAAAGTAATTGAAGCGATGAAAGAATTTTCAAAGGATCGCTATAATGTTGATGTTTTAAAAGTAGAAGTCCCTGTGAATATGAATTTTGTAGAAGGTTTTGGCACTGAAAGTCTTTATAGCCAAGATGAAGCGCAGGCCTTTTTCAACATGCAAAGTGAAGCAACACAACTTCCATTTATTTTCTTGAGTGCAGGGGTTAGTGCTGCGATGTTTCAGGAAACATTGAAATTTGCAAAAAAAGCAGGTTCCTCGTTTAATGGAGTCTTATGTGGTCGCGCAACTTGGGCAGACGGCGTGCTTCCATTTGTTCAACAAGGTTCTGAAGCAGCCGTTGCGTGGCTTGAAACAACTGGTAAAACAAATGTTGAAGAATTGAATCAGGTTTTAAGAGAGAGCGCAGTATCAGTCTTTGAAAAAATACAGTAATTAAGCTGAAAATATTTACTGAATTTAAACTATTTGGTCATCTGAATTAAATTTTTTCAGAAATCGTCTTCTTTAAGTGAACTCAATGTACGCAAACTCAAAAGATATGATATAATTATTTCGATATCGATGTATGAACACCCAAAAAGTAACATTGCTTTACTTTATTTGGGGAAAGTTGGGGTATTATGGGAATTCCTAAAGAAGGCGAGTTTGTAACCATTCAGAGTTATAAACATGACGGACATTTACATCGAACGTGGCGTGATACGATGGTACTAAAAACGAGCGAGTATTCTTTAATTGGTGTGAACGATCACACGTTAGTAACGGAATCCGACGGACGTCGGTGGGTGACTCGTGAACCAGCCATTGTTTATTTTCACAAGAAATATTGGTTCAATATAATAGCAATGATTAGAGAAAAGGGGGTTTCGTATTACTGCAATCTGGCTTCGCCATATGTTTTAGATGACGAAGCGTTGAAGTATATTGATTATGATTTAGATATCAAGGTTTTTCCAGATGGTGAAAAACGTTTACTAGACGTTGATGAATATGAATTTCATAGCAAACTAATGGATTATCCAGAAGATATTGACTTCATTTTAAAAGAAAATGTCAAGACTTTAGTGGATTGGATTAATAACGAAAAAGGCCCCTTCTCGCCCGAGTATGTAGATATCTGGTATCAACGTTATCAACAGCTATCAAAAAAATAGCCGATGTAAACAGCCCACAAAAGGAGCTTGGAGCATTAGCCAAATGGCTAATGCTCCAAGCTCTAAATTTTCCGATTTAATTGGTGTTATAGTTCTTTATTCATTTCGTAGTGTTCAATGCCAGCATCCATAAAAGGTGCTCCTGTTTTTTGATAACCTAAACGTTCATAGAAGCCTACAGCGGTGACTTGTGCTCCTAGAGTAATCTTGTGGTAGCCTTGTTCTTTGGCAAAATTTTCCGCCGCTTCCATAATCACTCGTCCATAGTCGGCGCCACGGTAAGCTTTTTCAACGGCCATTCGTTGTAATTTCATAACGCCATTTTCTAGTGGAAGCAAGCGACAAGTTGCGACAGCTACATGATCCGTGTACAAAACAAAGTGAATACAACGTGCTTCATATTCATCGATTTCCATCTCTTCTGGTACCCCTTGTTCCGCTACGAATACGCGTTGACGAAGCCGGACAGCATCTAAATAAAGATCACTCATGGTATCTTTTGTTTGAGCTACATGCATAGAAAAACCCCCAAGTTCAGAATCTGTTTCTATTTTATTATACCACGAAAAAGTTCTAGCAATGAAGTATTCTCAATGACTGAGGGGGGAAGGTGTGATAAAATAAAACAGCAACAATTGAATAAAAATAAAGGAGGAGCCGCTGTGATTAATCGATTTAAAGAATCGAAATTATTTTTCTGGTCAGTTGAATTACTTGTCGTGGCCATGCTATTATTTATTGCTTCGAAAATTAATTTCTTATTTGCACCGATTGGGACATTCTTTTCAACGTTGTTTGCCCCAGTCTTAGTAGCAGGCTTTTTGTATTATTTACTAAATCCTGTGGTCAATCTACTAATGAAGACGAAAATGAAACGAATTTATGCCGTCTTACTGGTATTTTTATTACTAATCATCGCATTAGTTCTGATCTTATTAACAATTATCCCTAAGTTGGCAGATCAGCTAGCTAGTTTAGCATCAAGTATGCCGGATTTCTTTAAACAAGTGGAGACCTGGATTTATGAGATTGCGGAGTTACCTATTTTTAAACAAATTGATTTAACAAGCTATATTGAAAAAATGGATATTTCTTATGCAAATATTATCCAACAATTTTTAAGTAGTTTATCAAGTAGCTTAGGTTCAATCGTATCAACGGTGGCGTCAACCACCATTGTTTTGGTCACTGCGCCATTTATTTTATTTTATATGTTAAAAGATGGAGATAAGCTAGTACCAGCGATTCAACGTTTTTTACCTGAGAAAAGAAAAGATGATATCGTGGATCTTTTAGGACAATTGAACCAAACCTTATCCAGTTATATTAGTGGGCAAGCGATTGAATGTTTATTTGTCGGTACATTTACGATTATTGGGTATTCATTGCTTGGCGTTCGTTATGCCTTTTTATTTGGTGTCATTGCCGGCTTTACGAATTTGATTCCCTATCTAGGCCCTTATCTAGGATTAGCGCCTGCTGTCTTAGTGACCATCTTTAATGAACCCGTCAAAGCAGCCTTATGTTGTTTAGTAGTGCTAGTGGTTCAACAATTGGACGGAAATATTATTTATCCAAACGTTATCGGAAAATCTCTAAAAATCCATCCATTAACGATTATTTTAATTTTATTGGTAGCAGGAAATTTAGCAGGTTTGCTAGGTATTTTCCTCGGTGTTCCATTTTACGCAATCTGCCGGACCATTATCTACTATGTTATTGATATGGTCAAAGCGGGTCGTAGTGAAAAAGTTACCAATGCTGTTCTTTTAGGGAATGAAACAAATACGAAAGAAAATAACGGTTAATGATTGAATCCGCTAATCTTTCGTGCTATGATTTTATGGATTAGGATAGAAAATAACCTGTCATAATACTGATTGTGTCTGTTTCTAAGCCTAACCATAAAAAGAGGAAGAACGTTAAAAGAGTACGAAAGTACAGCCTCGGAATTATCAACAATTAAGGAGAGAGAGAACATTATGAATAATGCTGACCCTGAGAGTCAGTCGCTAATTGCGCAACTTCTATTATTAGTCGTGTTGACGTTTATCAATGCCTTTTTGGCAGCGGCGGAAATTGCAGTCGTATCTGTTAACAAGAATCGTGTGGAACAAAAAGCGGAAGACGGCGACGCAAAAGCTCAAAAATTGCTTAAGGTATTGCAAGACCCCAATAACTTTTTATCCACAATCCAAGTAGGGATTACTTTGGTTAATATCCTATCTGGTGCTTCATTAGCAGAGACTTTATCTAGTCGTTTGGCCCCTGTATTAGGTGGCGGCGCCGCAGCTAAGAGTCTTGCCAGTATCATTATCTTAGCATTGTTAACGTACGTTTCTATTGTATTTGGTGAATTATACCCTAAACGAATTGCTATGAATAAATCAGAAGAAGTCGCTCAATTGACTTCTGGTGCAGTCCGCTTTTTAGGAGTTATCGCGCGTCCCTTCGTTTGGTTGCTATCGGCTTCGACCGATTTATTATCCAAAATCACACCAATGACTTTCGATGATGCCGATTCGAAGATGACACGAGATGAAATGCGCTACATGCTTGAAACAGAAGGTGTTTTGGAAAACGAAGAACTAGAAATGCTACAAGGTGTCTTTTCATTAGATACAAAAGTGGCACGAGAAGTAATGGTTCCTCGGACAGACGCATTCATGGTTGACATCCAAGATGATGTCCAAGAAAACATCAATTTAATTTTAGGAGAAAATTATTCTCGGATTCCTGTTTATAGTGAAGACAAAGATAAAATTGTTGGTATTTTACATACCAAAACGTTACTAAAAGCTGCACGTAATTTAGGCTTTGAAAACATTGAATTAGGCGCGATTATCCAAGAACCATTATTTGTCCCAGAAACCATTTTTATTGATGATTTACTTTATGAGTTAAAACGAACACAAAACCAAATGGCGATTTTACTAGATGAATATGGCGGTGTTGTCGGTTTAGCAACACTAGAAGATTTACTAGAAGAAATCGTTGGTGAAATTGACGATGAAACAGATGAAGTAGAAAATTTATATACACAAGTGGCTGACAATGAATATTTGGTTCAAGGACGCATGTTAATTGACGAATTTAATGAAGTATTTGAAACAGATTTACACATGAGCGATGTTGATACAATGGCAGGTTACTTAATTACAGCATTAGGAACCATTCCTGATGAAGGGGAAAAACCTTCTTTTGAAGTGGGCAATATTAAGTTAACTGCTGAAGAAATGGAAGGCACACGTTTGCTAGTCTTACGCGTTCATTTCTACGATGAAGAAACTGTCGATGAAGAACCAGAAGAAAATCGTCGTTTTTTCCGTAAAGAAATGGAAGATGACGAACCAAGACGTTAAAAATAACCTGTGACATCAGTCGTTTTGACTAATGTCGCAGGTTTTCCTTTTAAAAAACAGCCAACAGCAGCTCTTTATTCTCAAGGCTTGACATGATATACTAGCAAAGGTTAATCAAAAATTATGCTGAAGAAAATAAATAAATAAACATCACAAGTGATAAGGAGATTTTTATGACGATCAATCAAAAAGAAGCAGTCGATAGTCGCCGTACGTTTGCGATTATTTCCCATCCGGATGCTGGGAAAACAACGATTACTGAACAATTATTATTATTTGGGGGCGCCATCCGCCAAGCTGGAACAGTCAAAGGGAAAAAAACAGGGAACTTTGCCAAATCTGACTGGATGGAAATTGAAAAACAACGGGGAATTTCGGTAACGAGTTCTGTGA
The DNA here is from genome assembly GCF_029024925.1 of Enterococcus faecalis. Lineage (NCBI taxonomy): Bacteria > Bacillati > Bacillota > Bacilli > Lactobacillales > Enterococcaceae > Enterococcus > Enterococcus faecalis. Next base: position 542,339 of record NZ_CP118962.1, read on the forward strand.
TGCAATTTGACTATCAAGACAAACGGATTAATATCTTGGACACCCCAGGGCATGAGGATTTCTCAGAGGATACGTATCGGACCTTAATGGCCGTGGATAGTGCTGTGATGGTTATTGACAGTGCCAAAGGGATTGAAGCACAAACGAAAAAACTTTTCCAAGTTGTTAAAAAACGTGGTATTCCAATTTTTACTTTTATTAACAAATTGGACCGTGACGGACGGGAACCATTGGAACTTTTAGAAGAATTGGAAGAACTATTGGATATTGAATCTTATCCAATGAACTGGCCAATTGGTATGGGAAAAGGCCTAGAAGGTCTATACGATATTTATAATGAACGTGTGGAATTATATCGTCCAGAAAATAATGGCGGGGAGCGTTTTATTCCTTTAAAAGATGGCGATATCCCAAGCGATTTACCATTGCACAATAACAGCGTTTATCAACAAGTGTTGGAAGATGTTGAGTTATTGGTAGAAGCAGGCGATGAATTTAGCGAGGAAAAAATCGCTCGTGGTGATCAAACGCCAGTCTTCTTCGGTTCTGCTTTGACAAACTTTGGGGTTCAAACATTTTTAGAAACCTTCTTACAATTTGCGCCTGCGCCACATGCGCATAAAACAGAAGAAGGTGGCGAAGTAAGTCCTTATGAAAAAGAATTTTCAGGCTTTGTCTTTAAAATTCAAGCGAATATGAACCCAGCCCATCGTGATCGAATTGCCTTTGTTCGAATTTGTTCAGGTGTTTTTGAAAGAGGCATGGACGTGACCTTAGGTAGAACAGGTAAAAAAGTCAAATTAAGTAACGTGACACAATTTATGGCGGATGCCCGCGAAAACGTCACAGAAGCTGTTGCAGGCGATATTATCGGTGTGTACGACACAGGAAATTACCAAATTGGCGATACTTTGTATGAAGGGAAAATGAATGTTCAATACGAAGAGTTGCCGTCATTTACCCCTGAATTATTCATGAAAGTGACTGCCAAAAACGTAATGAAACAAAAATCTTTCCATAAAGGAATTTACCAACTGGTTCAAGAAGGAGCCATTCAATTATATAAAACATATTTAACAGAAGAATATATCATTGGCGCCGTAGGTCAATTGCAGTTTGAAGTTTTCCAATACCGAATGTCCAATGAATACAATGCTGAAGTAGTAATGACGCCAATGGGTTCTAAAATTGCCCGCTGGATTAATCCAGAAGATTTAGATGAACGCATGAGCTCTAGCCGAAACATTTTGGCACGGGACCGTTTCGACCAACCATTGTTCTTATTTGAAAACCAATTTGCGGAACGCTGGTTTGCAGATAAATATCCAGATGTTGAACTGAAAAGTTTGATGTAAAATTAATTTGTAATCAATCAGTAGCTGAATCTTTAGAAGATTGAAGCTCGGCGCAATCATTCTCAAGATGATTGCGCTGAGCTTTTCTTGTTATAAGGTATTAAAGCAGGCGTGATTGTTTTTTTGAGATAGAATACTTACTATAACGAACCTATCAAGGAGTGGACAAGAACATGAATTTTTATGGCATCGAGTATTTAAAAAGCCAATCTAATTTAAATGATTACTTAAAGTATTTTTTTATTTTTGCTTTGTTAATCGGGCTAGTCATTGTGTTTAGTTTTTATGTGCGACATCAAATTCAAACGAAATATCGTGAATTAAGTATTATTATTTTTTTATCATTATTATTTGTTTTAGGGGTTCAATATTCCAATTATCAACTGAACCAAAATCAGCATTCACAATCTTCACAAATGGTACATTTTGTCGAACAAGTGGCACAGGAAAAAAAGGTTTCTCCAGAAAAAGTTTATGTCAATGGTACACAATTGGCTGACGGAACCATAGTTAAAATTGACGAAGTCTTTTATAAAATGAGTTTAAGTACGGATCAGCAGTCTTATACATTACAAGAAACGTATTTATTAACACCAACGATTGAAATCATAAAGTAAAGTGAGGGAAATTTAATGCAGTTTTATAGTCCAATTATTATTAAATTTGCTTTAGGTATTATTTGTTTAATTGTCCAAATTAATTTGATGGGAAAAGGCAATTTGGCGCCCACATCGGCTATGGACCAAGTGCAAAACTATGTATTGGGGGGCATTATTGGTGGTGTTATTTATAATGATTCAATTACGGTGCTCCAATTTGTATTAGTGTTAATTTTGTGGACATTATTAGTCTTAATTTTAAAATTTGCAAAAGAACACAATCGCTATGTGAAGCAAATTGTGGATGGTAAACCCATTACTTTAATCAAGGATGGACAGGTTGTGGTGAAGGAATGTTTGAAAAATGGTATTTCTGCAAATGATCTAATGTTTAAATTACGAGCAAATGGTATTTATGAAGTCCAGCTTGTTAAACGGGCGGTTTTAGAACAAAATGGTCAATTAACAATCGTCGAATATGGCGATGAAAGTATTCGTTATCCGATTATTGTGGACGGTCAAGCCAACATGGATGTCCTAGAGTTAATCAAAAAAGATGAGCACTGGCTATTAACGCAAATCCAAGAACAAGGATTCCAAAGATTACAGGAAATCTATTTAGGTGAGTATTTATCTGGACAGTTAAGTTTATCGCCGTATGAAGAAAAAACGATTTCTTAGCTATACTTTTCATTCTACTTATATTAAAATTAAATGGTAATTCAATGAGTTTTAAAAGGAGGAAAAATGAAAACTAAAAAGATAGTTGTCGGGTTATTTTGTTCAATGATTATTTTAATGGGGTGCCAACCAGATCAACGAACTGAAAAAATGAAAGAAAGTACTGAATCAGAAGCAGTCCAAGTAACGAGTGGTGCCTCGGCAGCTACTAATGCCACTTCTGTAAAGCAGGAGGAGCAGACAAACACGAATGATCAACCGAAGGAGAGTGCTGCCAAAGTGAGTTATGAGCGTAATGGACATACCTTTGAAGTTGATGCTGTTTCTGGCGCTACAGTAGAAGCTAATAATGGACAATCAGGAATTAGTCCAGAAGAAAAAGCCCAGAAGATGTATTGGTCAGGTCGTCCAGAAATCGGAGAAGTTCAAGGGGATTATTATCATCATGAAGTCGTGTTTGATGGCGGCTATACGGCTTTAATTGATGTCGTTGTTAAGGATCAACAAATTCAGTTAGTGGAATTTGATGAACGTGGACCTAAAAACTATTATTCTGAAGAATGGGCAGGAGTGACAAAACGTTTATCCGGCTATGCAAATTTTCAAGCGAACAACGCCCGAACTGATCAATCGTTAGTGACCGTTGTTAATACGATGACTTTTCTAGAAAATCAAATGGTTGCTGAAAATCGCCTAGATGGCGCATTCCAGACAGCCAAAGGTCAATCCAATAGCGCTAATAATGGCTATCTTCCTGCTGCTAGGGCTTTAGCCAAGGAAATCAAAGAACCTTCAAAAGAACATTATACAAGTCTAACAGAAGATTTTGGGAAGGGGATTTCTGGACGTTTAACTGTTATTACGTTAAAAGATTCAGGGAAAATAACCGATCTTCGTTATGATGAATATTTTGCAGATACAGAAGAAGAGATTAAAGACGCAAAACTGAAGGCTTATTCTCGCCAATCAAAATATTTTTCTAAAGATTATGCTCAAAAATCGGGGGAAAATTTCAAAAAAGAAGTAGATGACTTAAGAAAAAAAGCAATCGAGGAAAATAAATTAGTCAGTCCGACAAATGAGGAAGCCTGGTCGGAAAATTATCAAAGGCTTGTAAAAAAAATAACGTCACAATAAATTAAAAAAACTGCCAAAGTGGGGAAACTTCGGCAGTTTTTTTTAGTTTTCCATGAGGGAAACTTTTAATGGAACAGACACTTCGGTCACATGGTTTAACTCAATGATAGAAATTTCATCTGGGTCATAAGCCTCTTTAGGTAATCGTTTTAACAGTTTTGCTAAAATTTCTTTTACTTCTGTCGGACGAATGCGACGATTTTTATTCATAATCAGAACTTCCACATGGTGAGCTGCTTCTGAATAGACAGCGGTCGTGTTTCCTGCTGAGTAGACTTTTACAAAGTAAGCATCCGTGTTTTCCAATTGTTTATTTACTAATTGTTTGTAGCTATTGGTCACATTCACTAATTTCATTTTATCACCTCATTATAGTTGTGTGCTGCAAAAGAGCGTTTCCAATTATGTACAGGAGTTCCAGATTGAATTTTTTCTATGAGGAACAAGTATACGAATATCTTTCTTCTATTATAGTTTTTTTTGATGAAAATAAAAAGTGAAAAGCATAAAAAAATCCGCACGCATTGTTATTAATGCGTGCGGATTTTTGATTATTCTGCTTGGTCAGATGTTGAAGTTTCTGTTTTAGTCACTTCTTGTGCGCCAGTTACGATAATTTTACCTTCGTTATCTAACGCTGCGACTAATTGATGATTTTCAGGATGATCTAGATAGTATTCAGCAATGCCGTCTTCAATTTGTTCTTGAATTGTTCGACGTAAAGGACGAGCGCCCATTGCAGGATCATAACCTAAATCAACGAGTTTCTCTTTGACTTCTGTTGGAACCTCAATGTGTAATTTTTGTTTAGCTAATAAGCCATTTACTTCTTCTAACATCAAGCTAACAATGTTCATCAGGTTTTCTTTGCTTAATGCTTTGAATTCGATAATACCATCGAAACGGTTAAGGAATTCGGGGGTGAAGAAGTTGTTCAATTGACCTAAAACGGATTTAGTCACACCTTCACGGGCAGCACCGAAGCCAACGTTGGCTTCCACAGCTCCTGTTCCAGCATTACTTGTCATGATAATGATGGTGTCTTTAAAGCTGACTGTACGACCTTGTGCATCTGTTAAACGACCATCGTCGAGAATTTGTAAAAACATGTGTAAAACATCAGGATGCGCTTTTTCAATTTCATCCAATAAAATTAAACTATAAGGATTACGACGGACTTTTTCTGTGAGTTGTCCAGCTTCGTCATACCCAACATAGCCTGGAGGAGAACCAATCAGTTTAGAAACACTGTGTTTTTCCATATACTCACTCATATCAAAACGAACCATCGAATCTTCTGAACCGAATAGCTCAAAAGCTAATTGTTTTGCTAATTCTGTTTTACCAACGCCTGTTGGCCCTACAAATAAGAAGGAACCAATTGGGCGGTTTTGTTTGCCTAGGCCTACACGATTGCGACGAATCGCTTTAGCTACTTTATCGACGGCATCATCTTGTCCGACAACATGAGCTTTTAAGTCAACAGCTAAATTTTTCAATTGGGTTTGTTCTTTTTCTTTTAAGTCACCGACAGGAATGCCAGTTTTTTGTTCCACAATGGCTTCAATATCTTTTTCAGTGATGACGGGTGTTTCTTCATCGCTGATTTGTTTTTCTTTCATTGCTTGTAATTTATTGATTTGATCACGATAATAAGCCGCTTTTTCAAAATCTTCTTCTGCGGAAGCTTGTTGTTTTTGTTGTTCCGCTTCTGCTAATTTTTTATCAATTGTTTTTGGATCGACGAGTTGGATAGTTAGATTCATTTTTGAACCAGATTCATCTAACAAGTCAATCGCTTTATCTGGTAAAAAGCGATCTTGAATGTAACGATTGGATAAGTTTGCTGCTGCGTTAATCGCTTCATCTGTATATTTAACATGATGATAATCTTCATAACGTTTTTGCAAACCATGTAAAATCGTTATGGTTTCGGCAACGGTTGGCTCATCTACTTGGACTGGTTGCATCCGACGTTCTAAGGCAGCATCTTTTTCAATAATACGGTACTCATTTAAAGTTGTGGCACCGACTAATTGTAATTCACCACGTGCTAAGGCTGGTTTTAAAATATTGCCAGCATCCATGTTGCCATCACCAGCAGCACCAGCACCCACAATTTCATGGACTTCATCAATAAATAAAATGACATTTTCAGCTTCAGTGATTTCTTCAATCAATTTTTGCATCCGTTCTTCAAATTGTCCGCGAATACCAGTTCCTTGAACAAGTGAAACCACATCTAAACGAATGACTTCTTTGTCCAATAATTTTTGGGGCACATCGCCATCGACAATTTTTTGGGCTAAACCTTCGACAACGGCTGTTTTACCAACACCTGGTTCACCGATTAAAACGGGGTTGTTTTTTGTACGGCGATTTAAGATTTCAATGACACGCTTAATTTCTTGGTCACGTCCTACCACAGGATCGATATCTCCTTGGCGTGCCGCTTCGGTGATGTTAATCCCATACTCGCCTAGTAAACCTTGACCAGCGCCAGCGCCTCCGCGAGGGGGTTGACCTCCATTACCACCATCACCAAATTGAGTGGGTGGTGTTTGTTGTTCATAAGGATTACCTTGTTGCATTTGGCGAGAAAGAGAACGATATAAATCGTCTAAACTCCCAAAGCCAAAAGGGTCTTGTCCCATATTTTGAGGGGAATTATTTGCTTGATTTTTTAATTTTTGATAGCAGCTTTGGCAATAGTCCAGTTGTTTTCTTTGACCATTCACATTTGCATATAAATGAATTGTTGCTTCATTTTGTTGACAATTTTGACAAATCATTGAATGAAACACATCCTTTCAAAATAACTGAGGCCAGAAAAATAGCTGTTTGCTCTATTATTTCTAGTAAACAGACCATTTTTCCTCAAACCAGCCAAGTACTAGATAGCAAGAATAAATTCTGTCTATAAAATCACTTGACCATTTTTGACCTTTGAGGTTATTATAGCATTTTTTGTAAGAGAATCAAGTAAAAGACCTTGTTTAAAAAAAGGCAAAGATTCGATTTTTTTACAGACAATTGCGCCATTTTCAAGTAAACTATAAGAGTTGATATTTAAGAGAAAGAGTGGTGAAATCAATGGCTGAAAATCCTTTTGTAGAAAAAATTGCTTCATTAAAAGCTGGAGAAATCTCTGAATTAATCGTGGAGCAAAATGAATTTTTCCAATTTCGTGATGCTTGGATTTCTTTGCCTGACCGCGCGGAAATTGTTGGAGAAGCGGGGTTAAATGGACGAATCATTTATCGTTACCAAAAAGAGGAAGAATAGTCAGTGCAAAACATCACGAAATTTAAGCAAAAAGTGTTGTGTAAGATAGAAAAAAATGGTAATCTTAGAAACTGAAAGGGTCTTTTTTCGAGTAGACGTTTGATTTTAGCGTATCAAGAAAGGAAAACCCTAACATAAAAATTTTTTATTTACGAAGGAGACCGATTTATATGGAAAAGAAAGAATTTCACATTGTAGCAGAAACAGGAATTCACGCACGTCCAGCTACTTTATTAGTACAAACTGCAAGCAAATTTAACTCAGATATTAACTTAGAATACAAAGGTAAATCTGTTAACTTAAAATCAATCATGGGCGTTATGTCTTTAGGCGTTGGTCAAGGTTCTGACGTAACAATCACTGTTGATGGTGCTGACGAAGCTGAAGGAATGGCAGCAATCGTTGAAACATTACAAAAAGAAGGATTGGCTGAATAATGTCTGAGATGCTAAAAGGGATTGCCGCAAGTGATGGCGTTGCTGTTGCTAAAGCTTACCTGCTAGTTCAACCTGACTTGTCTTTCAACAAAACTTCCGTAGAAGATACTGATGCAGAAGCAACTCGCTTAGACGATGCTTTAGCAAAATCTACTGAAGAGTTGCAAGCAATTCGCGACAAAGCAGCTCAAAGCCTTGGTGAAGCAGAAGCGCAAGTTTTCGATGCTCATTTAATGGTTTTATCTGACCCAGAAATGGTTGGTCAAATCAAACAAAATATCCAAGACAACAAAGTCAATGCAGAAGCTGCCTTGAAAGAAGTTACGGATATGTATATTGGTATGTTTGAAGCAATGGACGACAATGCTTACATGCAAGAGCGTGCAGCAGATATTCGTGACGTTGCCAAACGTATCTTAGCACATTTATTAGGTGTGACTCTTCCAAATCCTTCAATGATTAACGAAGAAGTAATCGTGGTTGCCCATGACTTAACACCTAGTGATACTGCACAATTAGACCGTACGTATGTTAAAGCCTTTGTTACAGACATCGGCGGACGTACTTCTCACTCAGCAATCATGGCTCGTTCGTTAGAAATCCCTGCAATCGTTGGTACAAAAGAAATTACTGACAAAGTAAAAGCAGGCGATATTTTAGCAGTGAACGGAATCATTGGGGATGTTATTATTGACCCAACAGATGCTGAAAAATCTGAATTTGAAGCAGAAGCAAAAGCTTATGCAGATCAAAAAGCAGAATGGGATAAACTAAAAAATGCAGAAACAGTGACAGCTGACGGCAAACATGTTGAGTTAGCTGCAAACATTGGTACACCAAAAGATTTAGAAGGCGTACACAAAAACGGCGGCGAAGCTGTTGGTTTATATCGTACAGAATTCTTATACATGGATTCATCTGACTTTCCAACTGAAGAGGACCAATACCAAGCGTATAAAGCAGTTCTTGAAGGAATGGAAGGAAAACCAGTTGTGGTTCGTACAATGGATATTGGTGGGGACAAAGAGCTTCCTTACCTAACATTACCACACGAAATGAACCCATTCTTAGGTTACCGTGCATTACGTATTAGCTTATCAGAACTAGGTGACGGCATGTTCCGTACACAAATGCGTGCATTATTACGTGCGTCTGTTCATGGTAACTTACGTATCATGTTCCCAATGGTTGCTACTTTGAAAGAATTTAGAGCAGCGAAAGCAATCTTTGAAGACGAAAAACAAAAATTAGTCAACGAAGGTGTTGAAGTTTCAAACGATATCCAAGTAGGTATTATGATTGAAATTCCAGCAGCTGCCGTATTAGCTGATAAATTTGCCAAAGAAGTAGACTTCTTTAGTGTTGGAACCAACGACTTAATCCAATACACAATGGCGGCAGACCGTATGAACGAACGCGTTTCTTACTTATACCAACCATACAACCCATCAATCTTACGTTTAATTAAAAATGTAATTGATGCAGCACACGCTGAAGGTAAATGGGCTGGTATGTGTGGTGAAATGGCGGGCGATCAAACAGCTGTTCCATTACTATTGGGTATGGGCTTAGATGAGTTCTCAATGAGTGCTACATCTATCCTTAAAACACGTAGCTTGATGAAACGTCTAGACACAACTAAAATGGCTGAACTTGCTGACCGCGCATTAAAAGAATGCGACACGATGGAAGAAGTCGTTGCATTAGTTGAAGAATATACAAAATAATTAAGTGATTATGAAAGCACATCGACAATTGTCGATGTGCTTTTTTATTGTTGCGCTTCGCGTATTTTTTTCTTGAAATAATAAATCGTGCTTCCCAAAATGAATAGAAAAACCAGCGTGATGCTAGTCACCAGTTTCCAAGGGAAATTGGTGTGTTTTTCAGGTGGGAGGTTGACGGCGGTAGCATTGTATTTTTTAGCTTCTTTTTCTTGGATGACTAAGTGTTTTTCCCACGAATAGTCTTGATAGCCATCGTTTGCTTTGATTTTTACAGTATAATTTCCAGGAACAAAAGGTTGTTCCTTTAAGTCAATCCGATAATTAAAATTTGTATTAGGGGCCATTGTTAACGACTCTTGGTGATTTTCGTAGCGAGGTTTAGCTTCTTTTTCATAATATAAAGAGGCATCGACTTGTAATTTTTTAATCATAGCCGCTTGTTTGTTTTGGAGATTCATTAATACGCGGTTACGACCGTTAGCTTGATCGGTTTTTACTTCATTTAAAGATAATTCTGGCTGAACAGGTTCATCTGTTTCACTAAGTAAGACGCCGACTACATAAGAAAAACGATTATTGATGGCCACACCGTTTTCTGAGTGAGCAGGTTGTTCATCTGACTTTTGTTCAAAGTAAAGTCCTCCTAAAACATACCCATTAAATGGTTTTTCCGGTAAAATAAGCTGACATTCAACAGTCTTGGTTGAGTGTTTAGGTAGTTGGATTTCTTTTGGTAATTGCGCAATCTCATTAAAAGTAAAAGGTGCAGATGGATCTTTTTTTGTTTCAGCATGAGAATAATCTGCCAAGCCATTATCATTAGTAATCGCTGCATTGGCTGAAGCTAGCACGGTAATGTCGTTGGCTGTTTGATTCGTTAGTTCGATTTGTAGATTTTGTGTTTGGTTTGGAGCGACACGTAAATCAAAATAACTTGTTTCTTTGGTTCGTTGATTGTCGGGTAAAATGGCTTTTACAGAAAAAGTCATTTCGCTTGCTTCTACAGAATAAGAGCCAATAAAAAATAAAAAAATGATGACGCTAATAGCATGGAGCCATTTAAAAAGCTGCTGATTCATAGTGTGCACTCCTTTTTGACAATTTTTTATAACAAGGTATTGCATGAAGTTGTTTCATGCAATACCTTGGTTGTTTTCTTTTAAAGTGGTGTATCATCCAAAATCCAAGTAAGCGTTGTTTTATATTGTTTAGCTGCAACTTTTTTCGTTGTCGCAGGAACAGTTAATTGAATGCCTTGAGCAGCGGTCGCTCCGCTACCAAAAGCTAATGTCCAAGTGCCCATTCCTGTTGAAAGAGCGGCAGTCGCCACAGGAGAAGTGGCGGCACCAGTTGGATCCAAGGTTACTGGGACCGTTAATGGCGCCAAAGAAAGTAACTGTGTTGAATTGGGTGTTGCTGCTAAAAAGGTCAAGGATGCATTATCCAAAACAGCGGGTGTTGAATCACTTGTAGCAAATTGCGCACTCTGTTTAACTGATAATTTCCAGCCAAGATTTAGACCACGTTTGTCAGTTACTTGAACATAGTTTGGCACGCTAATTAAATCGCCAGTACTATTTTGTACTTGGTCCAGTTGTGCCGAATAGATTGCTGTTCCGGCTTGAATTTGTTTTGATCCAAAATGGATATTTGAAACATAGTCAATACTGAGGGGTCCGGCTGTACCAGGTTGATGAGGATCAGCAGGATTAGGTGTCACAGGCTGAGAAGGGTTCGTCGGATTGACAGGTGGCGTGACAGTATTATCAAGAGCAAACGTAATATCAGCGTTGGATTGAATAGAAGCGACTTGGGCTGCTTCAACTTTTGGACTATTTAAAAGCATAAGAGGCGTAGCAACGAACAAAATGCTTGAAATGCGCACGATCTTTTTCATTTTTTATTCCTTCTTTCTTGTTTATTTTTAACTTTTAAAAAAGCTAAATCCTAATTAGAGGGGTGTATCAGAAAGAATCCATTGTAATTCGGCAGTGTAAGATTCTTTGACCGTTAAGTTAAGGTCAGGAGCAACGCTTAAAAAAAGTCCATTTTGTTGGTTCCAAGGAATTTCTACATTGTTATCGTCCGTTGCGGTGTATTGATAAACTTCGGTTGCTAAAGAGGAGATAGGAAAATCACTGCCATTTTTTCGATAAATGAAAGCTTGCTGGATCGTTTTATTTGTAGAAGTTGAATGCATGGGCTGACTCTCTCTTACCAACAAATGCCATGGTGTTTTTGCAACACGACCATCGGCAATGAGGAAAGGAGCGCTAATGGTCGATGGTGAGTAGAGGGTTCGTTTGCTGGGAAAAGGTAAATTTTTAAAGGAAACTGTAGTTGGCATCTGCACAAAACGGAGGGTACCGTTTTTGATAGGTAAAGACTGTTCCTTAGTGATTGGCGTAATTGGCGTTCCGCCACCATCATTGCCAGTAACCGTGCTAGAAAATAAAAGAAATTGGTTTATCCATTCTTCTGTAACCGTTGCTGTATATTGTAAGGTGAATTGTGTATTGGCTTCCGTAAAATTATCTGCTGGCAGCGAATTGTGATAACTCCAATACGGCAAACCAGTGGAACTATCAGTTAAAAGTTGAAGCCCAGCTATTGGCGTACTTAAACCTGCTGCTGATTGTTTTGTTAATGTAGCAGCTGAAAGTTGGGACAGTCCTTTAGGCACCGTTGCTCGTAATTGCTGATTCATCCACGTTGCTGGTTGATTGGTTAAACGTGTGGTTAACGTAAAACGAATGATTTGACCACTTACGACAGAGTTTGCAGCTTCCCAGAGCCCTTGTGCATTTTTCCGCTCAATGATTTGCGTGACCGTTAGTTGAGGCACAGAATAAGCAACTGTTTGAGAAACAGTAGAACTGGTTAGCAAAGGCAGGCCAGTGCGATTGCTGAGCCCTTGGACCCACAAGCTGACCGTTTCTCCTCCTTGGAAAGTGGGTAAATTAGCAAATTGAAAATGGCCATTGGAATCTAAGGACGTTGTGTAAATAGAACCACCATTTATTTGTACTTTAACTTGATAGGTTCCGTTAGATACTTGAGAAGCTTTACCTGAAAGTTGAGTTGAGCCGGCATTGGCGACTACGTTTGTGACTGGTTGGATTGACCAATTGACACTTTGGTCAGCTGAGGGGCTGCTTTGAATATAGTCGGTTGACGTTTTGGAACGAGCAAAGACAATTGTAGAGAGCGTGTCGCCATATTCTAATGGTGAAGCTAACGATGTCGAGAAATTTCCGGCTGCATCGACAGAAATCCCTTTCACCACAATGGGGGTAGTGGTGCCATCATGGCGGTTCAAGGTTAATTGAACAGAGTAGTTATAGTTTGGGTCTTGTACTTGTTGAATGGTCCCTGTTACAGTAGTGTCCAGATGATTTGGTTGAGTTAGTTTGGCTGGTGTGACTTGAGGAACGGGGTAATTACCTAAACTAAGTTGAGCTTTGCTAATTACGCCTGTTTTTGTATTGTTCCCAATAATAATATTAATTGCACCTAATCCAGTGCCGACATCTGTAAAGGTTCCTCGAATCGGATAGTCTTTGCCGTTAAGAGCAGGAGGGATTGAAATTCCTCGTTTATAAAGTGCACCCACATCAAACGAAATGGCGGCAGACCATTTGGTTCCGGGAAGTAACACCAAGGTGCTACTTGGAAAAGTCAGATAAACAGAATGATAAGTGCTACTATAAGAGAGGCTGACGCCGTTAGTTGAACTGTGAATATCTTGAGTGGCTGTTCCTGGATAACTGACAGTCCCTGTTAAAAGAGTCAGAAAATCTTGTTGCTTTAGAGTGTCGTTATCTAACTGGCTTGAAATTTCTGTAGGAAGTTGAATAGCAATAATCGGTCGATCATTAATTGCTAAGCCGATAAGTGTCACACTGTATTCATACGAAAGTGTGATAATATCTTGGTTATACGTTCCCGTGCTTAAGGTACTTTTTAAGGTGCTATTACCAACAGAAACACTAGCTGGCGTAGGTGCCATAGGTTCATCGTTTTCAGAGGAAGCATGGGTTTGCTCGGTTTCTTGTTCCACGATATCGGTTGCTTGAGTTGTTTGTTGTTCTGTTGAAACTGAAGTAAATGTTTCACTAAAAGTAGAGGCGTGAGTTGTAGGGTTCAGTGTTTCAGAATGAGCTATCAAAGGTTGAGTCAGCGATAAAAAAAGCCATGATATGATGCAAGAAAAGATTCCCCATACGAACTTATTCAAAACCATCCTCTCCTTTTTTGATATTATATGTATAATGACTAAAATATATAATGCGTAAATATTGAGTACATACATTCTATAATGGGCCATTCATAAAGTAAAGCGATTACATCCGATGGTTAACAAGATATTTTGTTCACAATCTTTTAGTGTTTTAAGAAGGAAATTTCTCGAAATTCTATGCTTTTTTAATCCGAAAAAATTAAAAAACTGATAGTTTGCTAAAAATCGAGTCTTTCTTTCACTTCTTAGCACTTAAAATATTTACATTTTCCTAGGGATAGTGTACTATTTAAAGGTATGCATAAATAAAGTTTGATGTATAAAATTAAATGTTATTCGGAGGGAAACAAATGTCTGCGAAATGGGAAAAAAAAGGCACTAATGATGGTGTATTAACTTTTTCAATCGAACAAGCAGTAATCGAAAAAGGATTAACGCAAGCGTTCAATAAAGTGAAAAAAAACTTAAACGTACCTGGTTTCCGTAAAGGAAAAGTATCACGTACTGTTTTTAACCGTATGTATGGAGAAGAAGCGTTATACGAAGATGCGTTAAACGCTGTTTTACCAGAAGCATATGAAGCGGCTGTATTAGAAGCAGGAATTGAACCAGTAGCACAACCAAAAATTGATGTTGAAAGCATGAATAAAGGGGAAGACTGGGTTATCACTGCTGAAGTAACTGTAAAACCTGAAGTAAAATTAGGCGAATACAAAAACTTAACAGTGTCTAAACAAGACCGTGAAGTAACAGATGAAGACGTGGAAGCACGTTTGAAACGCGAACAAGAATCTCAAGCTGAATTAGTAATCAAAGAAGATGCCGCTGCTGAAAATGGCGACACTGTAGTTATCGACTTTGAAGGCTTCTTAGGCGACGAAGCATTTGAAGGCGGCAAAGGCGAAAATTACTCATTAGAATTAGGTTCTAATTCATTTATTCCAGGCTTTGAAGACCAATTAGTTGGCAAAAAAGCTGGCGAAGAAGTAGAAGTAAACGTTACTTTCCCTGAAGATTACCAAGCAGAAGATTTAGCTGGTAAAGAAGCAGTTTTCAAAGTAACTGTTCATGAAGTAAAAGCAAAAGAATTACCAGAATTGGATGATGAATTTGCAAAAGACGTTGACGATTCAGTAGAATCATTAGACGAATTAAAAGAAAAATTCCGTAAAGAATTGACAGAAGCAAAAGAAGCAGCAGCTGAAGAAGCAAAAGACGAAGAAGCAATTCGTTTAGCTGTTGAAAATGCTGAAATCGTTGAATTACCACACGTAATGGTTCACGACGAAGTTCACCGTTCAATGGATGAATTCTTAAACAACATGCAACGCCAAGGAATTTCTCCTGAAATGTACTACCAATTAACTGGTTCTACAGAAGAAGATTTACACAAACAATTTGAAGGCGAAGCAGAAACACGCACAAAAACAAACTTAGTGATTGAAGCAGTTGCCAAAGCTGAAAACATCGAAGTAACACAAGAAGACATCGATGCTGAAGTGAAAGATTTAGCAGAACAATACAACATGCCTGAAGCGCAAGTACGTAAAGTATTAAACAACGACATGTTAGAACACGATATTCGTATGAAACGTGCTGTTGAAACAATTACTGAAACAGCTGTTGAAAAATAAACATTTTTAATAAGCTCTTCATTCGATAGAGTTTTCTAAAACTGTAGATGGAAGGTGTCTTTCATCTACAGTTTTTTTCATATAAAATAACTTTTGAAAGGGTGTGTTAAAATGGATAAAAATTATTCGAAAATTAAATATGGATTAGTGGTGTTTGGCATCTTATGCTTGACGTACAATCTCTGGGAATTTTTTACGGCTAAGTATTCAACAAAACAAGGTGTGACGTTTGTTATCGAATGTTTACTTGGAATTGGTCTAATCTTTTTACCGGATCTTGTCAATAAATTTTTAAAAATTATTATGCCACCGACTATCGTTTATTTTTACTGGTTTTTCTTATTTATTTCAGTATTCCTAGGAACCTCGTTGCATATGATCTCAATCATTTCGTTCTGGGATAAAATTTTACACTTTGTTAGTCCGATGCTGTTAACTGCTGTGGGTTATGGTATTGCTGCTTTCCTATTGAAGAAAACGAAGTACGCCGATGTTTCCCCGTGGTTATTTTTATTATTTGGGTTTGCATTTGCAGGGCTTTGTGGCGTCTTCTGGGAATTCTGGGAATTTATCTGCGATTCATTAGGGAACATGAACTTACAACGCTATAATATGTCCAACGGCCAACCATTTATTGGGCGTGCTGCTTTAATGGATACGATGGGGGATTTATTTACCAATACCCTTGGGGCCTTTGTGATGGGCGTGTACACGTATATCAGAAGCAAAGGAAATCCTAAGTATTTAGAAAATTATGCGATAAAGAGAAAATAATAAAAAAGCGATTCAACCATGGTTGAATCGCTTTTTTGCTGTTTTTTTAAGCAGGTACTTCGACAGGTTTTTTCAAAAGTCCGTAGACAATTCCTGAAATAATCGCCCCAATTAAGATGAACAATAGATATAGTAATGGATTACTTAATAGGAAGACGACGAAGATTCCTCCATGTGGTGCCAATAATTTGATACCAAACGCACCAACCAACGCACCAGTAAAGGCAGAACCTACCACCAAACTTGGAATCACACGTAATGGGTCAGCTGCTGCAAAAGGAATTGCCCCTTCAGTGACAAAAGAAAGTCCCATTACAATATTGGTTAAGCCGGCATCTTGTTGATCTTTTGTAAATTTATTTTTAAATAAACGAGTTGCTACGAAAATTGCTAATGGAGGAACCATTCCGCCAGCCATTACAGAAGCCATGACCACGCTGCCACCTTCTGCAACAGTACTTGCTAGCGTAGCTGTACCGAAAACATAAGCAGCTTTGTTAACTGGTCCACCTAAGTCGATGGCCATCATACCAGCTAATAAGGCACCAAGTAAAGCAGCATTTGTGCCATCTAAGCCAAGTAGGAAATGATTTAACGCATCATTAATTGCTTTCATCGGGATGTTAATGACTAACATTAATAGGCCCGTAATAATCAAACCAAAAACTGGATAGAATAAAATGGTTTTAATTCCATCTAATGATTTTGGCAAGCCTTTGAAGACTTTACGTAAAAGAACCACTACATAACCAGCTAAGAAACCACCGATTAGGGCCCCAAGGAACCCAGCGCCTCCAGCGTTTGCTAACGCACCAGCGGCGAAACCAGCAACTAAGCCTGGACGATCCCCAATACTAGAAGCAATAAAACCAGCTAAGACAGGTAACATAAAGCCAAATGCTGCGCCACCAATTTGGTTAAACCAGCTAGCTACGTCATTGTAATTCCCTAAATTGGCTAATTGATCTTGAGGAACCCCGATAAATTGATCAATCATAAAGGAAAGAGCAATGGCAATTCCGCCACCAATAACGAAAGGTAACATATGAGAAACACCATTCATTAAATCTTTATAGATACGAGAACCGATTGAACCTTCCGCTGAATCCTCTTGGTCGCTTGCAGCCGAGTCACTGCCATGGAAAGTAGGAGCTTCACCACTAATGGCTAAGTTAATTAGTTCTTCGGTTTTACGAATTCCATCACTGACGGGACGATTGACTAATTTTTTGCCATCAAAACGATTCATTTCTACTTTTTTATCGGCTGCGACAATCACGCCATCAGCACGAGCAATATCTTCAGCAGTTAAACGATTTTTAATTCCTTCTGAACCGTTTGTTTCTACTTTAATGTCTACGCCCATTTCTTTTGCTTTTTTCTTCAGCGCATCTTCGGCCATGTAAGTATGAGCAATTCCTGTAGGACAAGCAGTCACAGCAATAATATATTTACGATTGCTTTCTGGTGCTGGCGTTGTTTGTTCTTGTTCTGCTTTTTCTTCCGCTTCTTTTTGATCTTCTGCTGCTTGGAAAAGAGCTTGTACTGCTTCTGGAGTTTCCGCTTCTTTCAATTTACCAACAAATTCTGGATCGATAAGTAATCGAGAAAGGGCCGCAAGCGCTTGGAGATGTGTATCATTGGCGCCTTCTGGAGCAGCAATCATGAAGAATAGATAAGTAGGTTGTCCATCTAGTGCTTCATAATCAACACCTTTTTTACTTTTAGCGAAAAGAACTGTCGGTTCTTTTACGGCACTGTTTTTTGCGTGAGGCATAGCGATGCCGTCGCCTAAACCAGTCGATGTTTGTGCTTCGCGTTTTAAAATTCCTTCTTTGTAAGTGTCAATGTCAGAGATGCGGCCACCATCGTATAATTTTTGGACCATTTCATCAATCGCGCCTTTTTTATCAGTAGCTTGTAAATCCATAATCATGACATCTTTTATTAATAAATCATTAATGTTCACTCTATTTTCCTCCCTTAGTGGATTTATTCTGAAATTTTTTCAATTGTTACTTCGTGAATAAGTTCTTGGATAAAATCTTCTGAGGCTAAATCATCAGAAAAAGCAGTCGCGCTACCGCAAGCGACACCCCATTTGAAAGCCTCTAAAGGATCTTGTGTTTTTGAAAAGTTGCCAATAAAACCAGCAATCATTGAGTCGCCAGCGCCGACAGAATTTTTCAGTGGACGTTCTAAAACGTTGGAACGATAAACACCTTCTGTTGTGAAAAGTAATGCACCATCACCAGCCATTGAGATAATTACGTGTTGCGCTCCTTCTTCTAGTAACCGATGTCCATAAGGTAAAATATCTTCAACACTTGTAAAGGTTGTATGATATAATTCTGCCAACTCATGATTATTTGGCTTGACCAATAAAGGCTTTTGTGACAAAGCGTTCATTAAATCTTCACCTGTCGTATCAATAACAAATTCTGCGCCTTTTTCCTTCACAATTTGGATTAATTCTTCGTAAAATCCTTTGCGTAGAGAAGCAGGTGTACTTCCTGAAAGAACAACAATATCACCAGCCTGAACACGACTAACTGCTTGTTTTAGTTCTTGAATTTCTTCGTTTGTTAGAGCAGGTCCTAAGCCGTTAATTTCTGTTTCAGTATCTGATTTCAATTTAATGTTGATTCGTGTATCAGCAGACACGGGAGTGAAATTCGTTTGGATTTCTTCTTTTTTCAACCAATCGGCAATGAATGAGCCTGTAAAACCACCTAAAAAACCTAAGGCAGTGGATTCTGTCTCCATACGTTTTAAGATACGTGAAACGTTGATTCCTTTGCCGCCAGGTAATTTAAAATCATTCGTCATCCGATTTAAATCACCAATTTGTAGATGATCGACATGAACGATAAAGTCGATAGAAGGGTTTAAAGTCACTGTGTAAATCATTTGTTTGCCTCCATTAAAATAGTTTTTTGCTGGAATCCTTGAAGCGATTCAGCAGGGCAGTAGTCAGTTAGTAAAGTAACTGACTCTAATTCTTCCACTTTGGTAAACGTTACTTCATTAAATTTTGTATGATCCAGTAAAACATAGGCTGTTTCTGCTTGATGAATAGCCAAGGCTTTTAGCGCTGCTTCTTCGGGATCAGGCGTCGTTAAACCAAACTCTAAATGTGCGCCGTTAGTTCCTAAAAAAGCTTTGTTAAAACGAAAATGTTGTAGCTGTTCCATACTAGTGGCACCAATGATTGCTTTAGTGGAGAGCTTCAAAGTACCACCAAGCATAATAGTGGGAATTTCCATATCGCTAAGTTTTGCAGCGTGATGCACGGAATTCGTCACTACATGGATTTGTTTCCCAACTAAAAAAGGGATCATTTCTAACGTGGTTGAACCAGCATCTAAATAGATCATATCGCCATCTTGTACACAACTAGCTGCTAAAGAAGCAATCTTTTGCTTTTCGTGCGTGTTTTTGATTGATTTTTCGGTCATGTTTTGTTCAAAGCCTAAATTAAGAATACGCTTAGCTCCGCCGTGAATGCGTTCTAACAAATTGGCGTCTTCTAATTCTTGTAAATCGCGGCGGATTGTGGATTCTGAAGCATTGAATAAGTTAGCAAGTTCTTGTGATTTGACGACTGATTTTTGATCTAACAATTGTAAAATTTTTTGATGTCGTTCTTCCGTAAGCATTTTCATCCCTCATTTCATGGATATAATAGCACAAATGAAAACGCTAATCAATCTAAAACGGTCAAAAACATTCAAAAAAATTAAAAAACAGTCATAAAAAAAGAAAGCTGCTGAACCTGAGTTCAGCAGCTTTCTTTAATTCACTAAATCATTCGGTAAAGTTTTTTGATAAATCTCTTTTTTGACTTGGTAAGCGAGTTTTTCATCGGTCAAAATAATGAGCACATCGCCAACATGCATAACAGTATCACCATGTGTTAAAATTTCCGATTCACCACGCCGAATGGAAGTGAGCAACATTTGTTTAGGCCAGACAAAATCACGTACCATCGTATCATCTAAGGAACTTTCTGCAGTGATAGGTAATTCGATAATCGTTTTGTGGCCACGAATATTACTTACTTTAGAAGGAACCAAACGTTCTAATAAGCTTTCATAAATTGGCTTACCGCCAAGACTATCGATGGTAATATAACTAACTAAAGCGACAACCCCTAAAGACATTAAATGAGAAAAATTGCCGACCATTTCTGTTACTAAAATAATCGCTGTTAACGGTGCTTTACCAATCGCAGTAAAATAACCAGCCATGGAAAAAATTAAAAAGTTTTTCACAAAAATTGGATCCATCCCTACGTATTGGACAAGTAGACTACCATACAATGTTCCGATAATGGCACCTAAAGTTAGAATAGGCAAGAAAATACCACCAGGGAGATTCGAACCGTAAGAAACCATTGAAAAAACAAAACGTAAAACCAGTAAGCCGACTAAAGCCCAAATCGTGGCCGGTTGATTGCCTAAAGCTAAAACAATTTGATTCCCACCGCCAAGTAAATGTGGAAAGAAATAACCAATCGGTAAAATCAAAATAAAAGGAACAAAACCATAATAATTAGAAGAAAGGCCTTTGATTTTTCCATATACTTTTGGTAAGGACAACAATGTTTTTTGATATATCCAACCTAATAATCCTAGCAAAACGCCCAGCAGGACTAATGTCCAATAGTACTCTAAAGGCAAAGATTTAACCGGACCAATATAAAGAACTGGTTGCAATCCGAAGAAATGCAAAGAAACAAAGTTAGCGGAAATGGCCGCAGAAAAAGAGGTTAACCAAACTAAAGGTGAAAAGGAATGGTGAACCTCTTCTAGAACAAATAAAAGTCCTGCGATTGGTGCATTAAAAGCGGCGGCTAAACCAGCACTGGCACCACTACTGATTAAAATTTTTTCTTCAGACTTGGTGCTTTGCCGCCATTGACTATAGCCTTGTCCAACCACTGCACCTAGTTGAATTGAAGGACCTTCACGTCCCAAAAATAGCCCAGGACTAATCGCTAAGATCCCACCGATAAATTTTTTCCAAAGCACTGGAAACCAGTGAATTTCTAATTGACCTTGAAGTTGTCCTTCCACTTGGGGAATGCCACTGCCTTTAATTGCTGGTTCGCTTTTGATCAGTCGTCCTAATAAATAAGCAAGCACGAGAGAAAATAAGAACCAAGGAATCATCCAAAAGGGTTTTTCGTGAAACGTTTGATACAGATGCACGACTTGTTCGCCAATTTTTTCAATGCCTAAGCGAAATAAGCTGACAACGAAGCCGACCAGGATTCCGACGACGATACCTTTAAGGATAAAGCCGATTCGGGTACCATCTAATTGTTTAATTTCATGTACATCATTATTCATTTCAATTTTAGCCTCCATCACTACTTACTAATGTACTGCGGTTTGACTTGATTTACAAGAAAATTTCATATAAAAAGAAAAAGATTTTTTGTTCTTTTCTAAAGAACTTCAAAGGGATTTTTGGTATACTGTATAAGATTGAAAAAAGAGAGAGGACGTTTAATATGACACAAAAACATGCCTTGGTTCAGGGAATGAATCCTCGACAAGAAGAAGCCGTTTTGCATACAGAAGGACCACTGTTAGTCATGGCTGGTGCTGGTAGTGGAAAAACGCGGGTTTTAACACACCGAATTGCCTATCTAATTGAGGAAAAAGAAGTAAATCCATGGAATATTTTGGCGATTACGTTTACCAATAAAGCTGCTAAAGAAATGAAAGAGCGTGTAAATAAATTACTGGAAACGGGTGGCGAAGATGTATGGGTCTCCACTTTTCACTCCATGTGTGTAAGAATTTTACGTCGTGATGTGGATCAGATTGGTTACAACCGTAATTTTACAATTATTGACCCATCGGAACAAAAAACATTAATGAAACGCATCTTAAACGACTTAAATATTGATTCAAAAAAATATGATCCTCGCTCAATTTTAGGTACGATTAGCAATGCCAAAAATGAATTACAAACGCCTGAAAAAGTTGCTGAAATGCAAGGTTCCTTATATGAAGAAATTGTCGCAAAATGCTATGAAGCCTATCAAAAAGAATTACGCAAAAACCAATGTATGGATTTTGATGATTTGATTATGAATACGATTCGTTTATTCAATGAACAACCAGATACGTTGGCGTTCTACCAAAATAAATTTCACTATATTCATGTGGATGAATACCAAGATACCAATCATGCACAATATACCTTAGTCAATTTATTGGCTGCACGTTTCAAAAATCTGTGTGTCGTAGGTGATGCCGACCAAAGTATCTATGGTTGGCGCGGGGCGGATATGCAAAATATCTTGGATTTTGAAAAAGATTATCCAGATGCCAGTGTAATTTTGCTAGAACAAAATTATCGGTCCACCAAAAACATTTTGGCGGCTGCGAATGATGTCATCAAAAATAACCGTAACCGCCGCGAGAAAGAACTGTGGACAGAAAATATAGACGGTGAAAAAATTGTCTATTATCGCGGGGACACAGAACGGGATGAAACACAATTTATTGTGAGCCAAATCCAAAAAGAAATGCGGGAAAATGACCGAATTTATGGTGATTTTGCGGTATTATATCGGACCAATGCCCAATCCCGTGTAGTGGAAGAAATGCTCTTGAAATCTAATATTCCGTATACCATGGTGGGCGGACATAAATTCTACGACCGTAAAGAAATTAAAGATATTTTGGCTTATTTAAGTTTGATTGCCAATCCAGATGATTCGATCAGCTTTGAACGAATTGTCAATGAACCAAAACGAGGAATCGGTAAAAGTTCAATTGAAAAATTACGGCTATTTGCGGATACGCATGGTTGGGCTTTGCTGGAAGCTGCCCAAAATGTTGATTTGGCAAATATTTCAGGAAAAGCGGGTAAAGAGCTTGGTAATTTTGGCATGATGATTCAAGACTTAACGAAAACAGTGCCCTATTTAACGATTACAGAATTGGTGAAAGAAACTTTACAACGTAGTGGTTATCGGGAAGCTTTGATGGCGCAAAATAATTTAGAGTCTCAAGCTCGCTTAGAAAACTTAGACGAATTTTTATCTGTGACACAAGAATTTGATAAACGTTTTGAAGCGCAAAATAACGACGATCCAAATGGCGAAGAAACAAAATTGGCGGATTTCTTAACAGATTTAGCCTTGGTTTCTGATTTAGATAATTTAGAAGAGAGCTCTTCACAAGTAACCTTAATGACGTTGCATGCGGCCAAAGGGCTGGAATTTCCAGTGGTCTTTTTAATGGGCTTAGAAGAAGGGGTTTTCCCATTATCACGTGCCATGCTAGAAGAAAGTGAACTGGAAGAAGAACGGCGCTTGGCTTATGTTGGTATCACACGAGCGGAAGAAGCCTTGTTCTTAACGAATGCTTATTCGAGAACATTATATGGTCGCACGCAATATAATCGACCAAGTCGCTTTTTAGAAGAAATTGAGGCGGAGCGTTTAATGAAACAAGGGGCGGCAGCCAATTTACAGAAAGCTCCAGCGCGCACCTTTGATCCTAAAGTATTTAAGCCCAGCGCAAGTAAACCAGCTTATACACAGCCAGCTACAAAATCAGTTAGCAACAAAGTGGCAAGTGGTGGCGAAAAAGTTTCTTGGCAAGCAGGTGATAAGGTCCAACATAAAGCATGGGGCGTTGGTACAGTCGTTCGTGTAGGCGGTTCGGCCAAAGACTTAGAGTTGGACATTGCTTTCCCTGAAAAAGGCATAAAACGGTTGTTAGCGGCATTTGCACCAATTGAAAAAATTTAACATGCAAAATAGGTCAGCGATTTAATGAGAAATCATCATTAGATAAATTCTTTTTATTTTCTATCTTAGTGTAAATGTGTTAAAAAGACGATAAGAGCATTACACTTATGAGGAGGAGTTCTACGATGGAACAACAACCATTAACATTAACGGCGGCGACAACTCGTGCGCAAGAATTAAGAAAACAACTCAATCAATATTCCCATGAATATTATGTCAAAGATCAACCATCCGTAGAAGATTATGTTTACGATCGTTTGTATAAAGAGTTAGTCGATATTGAAACGGAGTTTCCTGATTTAATCACGCCAGATTCGCCGACACAACGTGTAGGTGGCAAAGTTTTATCTGGTTTTGAAAAAGCTCCGCATGACATTCCAATGTATAGTTTAAATGATGGGTTTAGCAAGGAAGACATTTTTGCTTTTGATGAACGTGTTCGTAAGGCGATTGGTAAACCCGTTGCTTACTGTTGTGAGTTAAAAATTGATGGGTTAGCAATTTCATTACGTTATGAAAACGGGGTGTTTGTACGCGGAGCAACACGAGGCGATGGAACGGTTGGTGAAAACATTACAGAGAACTTACGAACGGTTCGCTCTGTGCCAATGCGTTTAACGGAGCCCATTTCAGTGGAAGTTCGTGGCGAGTGCTACATGCCTAAACAATCCTTTGTCGCATTGAATGAAGAACGTGAAGAAAATGGCCAAGATATTTTTGCCAATCCTCGGAATGCAGCGGCGGGAAGCTTGCGCCAATTAGATACAAAAATTGTGGCGAAACGGAACTTAAATACGTTTTTATACACAGTTGCTGACTTTGGGCCAATGAAAGCGAAGACGCAGTTTGAGGCATTAGAAGAGCTTTCTGCAATTGGTTTTAGAACCAATCCCGAACGGCAATTATGTCAGTCAATTGATGAAGTCTGGTCCTACATTGAAGAATACCATGAAAAGCGGAGCACTTTGCCATACGAAATCGATGGAATTGTGATTAAAGTGAACGAATTTGCGTTGCAAGATGAATTAGGTTTCACTGTCAAAGCACCTCGCTGGGCGATTGCCTACAAATTTCCACCAGAAGAAGCAGAAACAGTAGTGGAAGATATTGAATGGACAATTGGGCGCACGGGGGTGGTCACTCCTACTGCAGTCATGGCTCCTGTACGAGTCGCGGGAACCACGGTTAGTCGGGCAAGTTTGCATAATGCAGATTTTATTCAAATGAAAGATATCCGTTTAAATGATCATGTTATTATTTACAAAGCCGGCGATATTATCCCAGAAGTAGCGCAAGTCCTAGTTGAAAAACGTGCAGCCGATAGTCAGCCTTATGAAATGCCGACACATTGTCCAATTTGTCATAGTGAGTTGGTGCATTTAGATGAGGAAGTGGCGTTACGTTGTATTAATCCAAAATGCCCTGCGCAAATTAAAGAAGGGCTGAATCACTTTGTCTCACGAAATGCAATGAACATTGATGGCTTGGGGCCAAGAGTGTTAGCACAAATGTATGACAAAGGATTAGTGAAAGACGTAGCGGATCTGTATTTCTTAACAGAAGAACAATTAATGACTTTGGATAAAATCAAAGAAAAATCAGCAAACAACATTTATACTGCCATTCAAGGGAGTAAAGAAAACTCTGTCGAACGTTTGATTTTTGGCTTAGGGATTCGCCATGTGGGTGCGAAAGCGGCGAAAATTTTAGCGGAGCATTTTGGTGATTTACCAACCTTAAGTCGTGCAACTGCGGAAGAAATTGTGGCTTTGGATTCAATTGGCGAAACAATCGCAGACAGCGTTGTGACGTATTTTGAAAATGAGGAAGTTCATGAATTAATGGCTGAACTAGAAAAAGCCCAAGTGAACTTGACATATAAAGGTCTCCGGACAGAACAATTAGCAGAAGTGGAGTCACCTTTCAAAGACAAAACAGTTGTTTTAACAGGAAAATTAACGCAGTACACTCGCGAAGAAGCCAAAGAAAAAATTGAAAATCTTGGTGGAAAAGTTACAGGGAGCGTTTCGAAAAAAACTGACATTGTGGTTGCTGGCGAAGATGCTGGCAGTAAATTAACCAAAGCTGAAAGCTTAGGCGTGACCGTTTGGAATGAACAAGAAATGGTCGATGCGTTAGATGCAAGTCATTTTTAAGAAGAAAAATTAACGTTGTCAGATTTTATGTAGTAATTTGATGGTATACTTATTTTAGTCATAAAAGTTATATGAACGAGGACTTTCTGAGTTGAGAAAGGAGGTTGATGCTTATGCGCAATTCTTCTTACTTTAACGAAAGGAGCAATGTTGTTGTCCGTTGAAGCAGCGCTAGGACTGATGATTAGTTTTGCAATACTTGTTGTGACCATTATCTTCGGTATCTTAGCGCTTGTCTTAGACAACAAAAATAACCGTTCATAAGCTTTGAGGAGCTGAACGGTTAAGCGTTTGAAATAAAACCAATAACTCAGTAAGCCGCTAGTTCTTATAACTAGTAGTGGCTATTAGAGAGGTATGTTCCTGCATATCTCTCTTTTCATTTTCATAATAACATATTTCCGTCATTTTTGCGAGCGACAAATTATCAATGAAATTCAAGGTTTCATCTAAAATATCCGACCATTTTATGGTAGAATAGGAACAGAGTGAACAGCTGTGCTAAGCTGTTTAAAGAAATACAATCCAATTGATTAATCTGAAAATGAAAATTTCAGTAAATGATAGAAAGAAGGGTATCTATGGCAATTACAGAAGAACAAGTCAAACATGTCGCTAAATTATCAAAATTATCTTTCTCCGAAGAAGAATTAGCGGACTTTACCAATCAACTAGATAAAATTATTGATATGGTGGAATTACTAGAAGAAGTAGATACAACAGGGGTTCCTTTTACTTCAAATGTGAATGAATCAATCAATGTCATGCGTGAAGACGTAGCGACACCAGGAATGGACCGTAAAGAATTAATGCGGAATGTTCCGGAATCAGAGAATGGTTACATTAAAGTGCCTGCAATTATGGATAACGGGGAGGCAGGAGCCTAATGGAAAAATTATACGACAAATCGTTAACAGAGTTACATGATTTATTGGTTTCAAAAGAAATCACAGCAGTTGATTTAACCGAAGAAACATTAAATCGTATTCAAGATACAGAAGAACAACTAGGTTCTTTTATCACAGTTAGTGAAGAAAAAGCAATGGCATTAGCCAAAGCGATTGACTTAAAAGGCATCACTGAAAGTAATCCATTAGCTGGGATTCCAATTGGGATTAAAGACAACATTGTCACAAAAGATATTTTAACAACAGCTGGCTCAAAAATGTTACACAATTTTGACCCAATTTATGATGCGACCGTGATGGATAAAGTCTATCAAGCGGATATGATTCCTGTCGGAAAATTGAACATGGATGAATTTGCCATGGGCGGAAGTACGGAAACGTCTTACTTTAAGAAAACAAAAAATGCTTGGGATCAAACCAAAGTTCCTGGCGGTTCTTCTGGTGGTTCAGCTTCTGCTGTCGCAGCCGGACAAGTCCCAGTTTCTTTAGGGAGCGATACAGGTGGCAGTATCCGCCAACCAGCCGCATTCAACGGTATTGTGGGCTTGAAACCAACATATGGACGTGTGTCTCGTTTTGGTTTGATTGCTTTTGCTTCAAGTTTAGACCAAATTGGTCCATTGACACGAAACGTTAAAGACAATGCCTTAGCTTTAAATGCAATTAGTGGTTATGACGAAAAAGACGGCACTTCTGCAGGCGTTTCTGTTCCTGATTTTACGGCAGATTTAACTGGCGACATCAAAGGCATGAAAATTGCTTTACCAAAAGAATACTTAGGTGAAGGGGTACAACCTGATGTTCGTGAAGCGGTATTAAAAGCAGCAGAAACATTTAAATCTTTAGGCGCAACGGTGGAAGAAGTTAGTTTGCCACATTCTAAATACGGCGTAGCGGTTTATTATATTATTGCCTCTTCAGAAGCAAGTTCAAACTTACAACGCTTTGATGGTATTCGTTATGGTTACCGTTCCGAAAATGTCCAAAATCTAGAAGATGTCTATGTTAATTCACGTTCTGAAGGTTTCGGAACAGAAGTTAAACGTCGGATTATGTTAGGAACCTTCTCTTTAAGTGCTGGTTATTATGATGCGCACTTTAAAAAGGCTGGTCAAGTCCGTACACTAATCAAACAAGATTTTGAGAATGTCTTTGCGGATTATGACTTAATCATTGGCCCATCCACACCAACAGTTGCCTTTGGTCTAGGGGAAAACATCAATGATCCAATCACAATGTATATGAATGATATTTTAACCATTCCTGTCAACTTAGCTGGGTTACCAGGCATGTCCATTCCAGCAGGCTTCTCAGAAGGCTTGCCAGTTGGTTTACAAATTATTGGAAAACATTTTGACGAACATACAATGTATAAAGCAGCCTATGCTTTTGAACAAGCGACAGATTTCCATACGAAAAAACCAGTCATTTTAGGGGGGAACGATTAATGAACTTTGAAACTGTCATTGGATTAGAAGTCCACGTAGAATTGAAAACCAACTCTAAAATTTTCTCCTCTGCGCCAGCGCATTTCGGAGCAGAACCAAACAGCAACACAAATGTGGTTGACTGGAGTTACCCAGGTGTTTTGCCTGTCATGAATAAAGGTGCCTTAGAATTTGGCATGAAAGCAGCACTTGCCTTGAACTGTGAAATTTCAAAAGAAACACATTTTGACCGTAAAAACTATTTTTACCCAGATAACCCGAAAGCATACCAAATTTCTCAATTTGATCAACCAATCGGACATGATGGTTGGATTGAAATTGAAGTCGAAGGCAAAAAGAAAAAAATCCGGATTGAACGGGTGCATTTAGAAGAAGATGCTGGGAAAAATATTCACGGCACAGATGGCTATTCTTATGTAGACTTGAATCGTCAAGGCACGCCTTTAATTGAAATCGTTTCTGAAGCAGACATGCGTTCACCAGAAGAAGCGTATGCTTACTTAGAAGCGTTGCGTTCAATTATCCAATTTACAGAAGTTTCTGATGTGAAAATGGAAGAAGGTTCTATGCGTTGTGATGCCAATATTTCTTTACGTCCGTATGGTCAAGAAGAATTTGGTACTAAAGCGGAATTAAAGAACTTGAACTCTATGAACTTTGTAAAAAAAGGTTTAGCTTATGAAGAAAAACGCCAAGCCAAAGTCCTATTATCTGGTGGCGAAATTCAACAAGAAACACGCCGCTTTGATGAAGCAACTAGTACAACGTTGCTTATGCGTGTTAAAGAAGGCTCAAGTGACTACCGTTACTTCCCAGAGCCAGATGTTCCTCGTTTTTCAATTGATGATGAATGGATTGAAAAAGTTCGCGCTAGTTTGCCAGAAATGCCAGCCTCACGTCGTGCCCGTTATATCAGTGAATTAGGTTTACCTGAATACGACGCAATGGTCTTGACTTTAACGAAAGAAATGTCAGATTTCTTTGAAGCAACTTTAGCAAACGGTGCAGATGCGAAACAAGCATCAAACTGGTTAATGGGCGAAGTTTCTGCTTACTTAAACAGTGAAAAAGTTGAATTAGCCGATACTAAACTAACACCAGAAAATCTAGCGGGTATGATTACTTTGATTAACGATGGCACAATCAGCTCGAAAATTGCGAAGAAAGTGTTCAAAGAGTTAATTGAAAACGGTGGAGACGCTAAAGAAGTTGTCGAAGCAAAAGGTTTGGTTCAATTATCTGATCCAGCGCAATTATTACCAATGATTAACGAAGTTTTAGACAACAACCAACAATCAATTGATGACTTTAAAAACGGAAAAGACCGTGCAGTTGGTTTCCTTGTTGGACAAATTATGAAAGCAACTCGTGGACAAGCAAACCCAGGTGTGGTTAACAAGTTATTGCAAGAAGAGCTTTCAAAACGATAAGAAAGTAGCAGGCAAACCATGAAAAAAGCTAGAGTGATTTATAATCCAACGTCAGGAAAAGAGTTAATCAAAAAGAACTTAGCCGATATTTTATCTATTTTAGAAGAATGTGGTTATGAAGCCAGTGCATTTGCGACCACACCAGAAGAAAATTCAGCACGCAATGAAGCACATCGTGCTGCGCGTGCAGGATTTGATTTACTAGTAGCAGCAGGTGGAGATGGGACCATTAATGAAGTCGTGAATGGGATTGCTCCGTTGAAGCGGCGCCCTAAAATGGCTATTATTCCTGCTGGAACGACGAATGACTATGCACGGGCATTGAAGATTCCTCGTGATAATATCGTTAAGGCAGCAGAAGTGATTAAAAAAAATCAAACTGTCAAAATGGATATTGGCCAAGCCGGCAAAAATTACTTTATCAATATTGCGGCGGGTGGTCATTTAACGGAACTGACGTATGAAGTTCCATCAGAGTTGAAAAGCATTTTTGGTTACTTAGCGTACTTAGCCAAAGGAGCCGAAATGTTGCCACGAGTGAAGCCGATTAAAATGCGCATGACGTATGATGAAGGTGTGTACGAAGGCAATGCATCAATGTTTTTCCTAGGGCTGACTAACTCGGTGGGTGGTTTTGAGCAAATCGTACCAGATGCTAAATTAGACGATGGTAAGTTTTCATTAATCATTGTAAAAACAGCCAATATTTTTGAGATTCTTCATTTAGTTGCGTTAATGTTAAATGGTGGAAAGCATGTTGAAGATCATCGACTAATCTATACAAAGACCAGCTATTTACATGCAGAAACGTTAGAAAAGAACAATAAAATGATGATTAATTTAGATGGTGAATATGGAGGCGATGCTCCAATGACCTTTAAAAATATGCATCAACACATTGAAATTTTTGCAAATGGTGATGCACTGCCGTCCAATGCGATTATGGGTTCTGTCTTAACTGGTAGCGATGAGATTGTCGTAGAATCAGAAGACGAAGAGGAAGAAGCATATAACGAAGCCAGCAAAGAATTTGTCAAAGAAGTTGAACGACTAACAGACGAAGATATTGATGGCGATGGAAAGATTGCTGAAAAAGAAAAGCACTAAGTAGTCCGTGAATAGCTAATGAAAGATTTAGTTGATAAGATCTTTCATTGGCTATTTTTTGACTAAGGGAAAGGGTCTTATTCTTTTATTTACCTAAAAAGCTCAAACGGAATTGCTAAATCTCCATGAAAATTCGTTGTTGCTTTTCTTAGGTATTTTCATTAGAATGAGTGAAGTGTATAAAAAGAAGGAGCGACTTATGAAAAATTATCCAGTAAAGAAAAATGACGTCATTGAAGTAGAAATCATTGACTTGACGCATGAAGGTTTAGGCGTGGCAAAAGTGGACCATTATCCATTGTTTATTGAAAATGCCTTACCAGGTGAAAAACTTGAAATCAAAGTCTTAAAAACAGGAAAAAGTTTTGGTTATGGGAAAGTATTGACTGTCCTAAAAAGCAGTGAACAGCGTGTGCCCGTGAAAGATGAAAACTTTACAAAAGTCGGGATTAGTCCGT
Source organism: Enterococcus faecalis (assembly GCF_029024925.1). NCBI lineage: Bacteria > Bacillati > Bacillota > Bacilli > Lactobacillales > Enterococcaceae > Enterococcus > Enterococcus faecalis. The sequence continues at coordinate 573,492 of NZ_CP118962.1, forward strand.
TGCAACATTTAGCGTACGGCGCCCAACTATCATTTAAAACGCAACAAGTCGAAAATGTTATGCAACGTGTCGCTAAATTGCCAGAAGTCCCTGTTTTACCAACAATTGGGATGAACGATCCGTGGCATTACCGGAACAAAGCACAAATTCCCGTGCGTAAAATTGACAACCAACTACAAACAGGTTTTTTCCGGAAAAATAGCCATGATTTAATTCCGATGGAACATTTCTATATTCAAGACCCAGAAATTGATGCAGCAATTGTTAAAATCCGTGACATTATGCGTAAATATAGCGTAAAACCTTATAACGAATCTGATAATTCAGGGAACTTACGCCATATTGTCGTTCGTCGTGGCTACCATACTGGGGAGATGATGGTTGTTCTAATTACGAGAACACCGAAATTATTCCCAATTAGTAAAATTGTGCCAGATATTTTGGAAGCTATTCCGGAAGTAGTCAGCATTGTACAAAATGTAAATCCAAAACGAACCAATGTCATTTTTGGCGACGAAACCATCTTATTACATGGGTCTGAAAAAATTACAGATACTATTTTTGATTTGAAATTTGAAATTTCCGCGCGTTCATTTTATCAAGTAAATCCACAACAAACAGAAGTGATGTATCAAAAAGTTAAAGAGTATGCGGCTTTAACAGGCAATGAAATTGTGGTGGATGCCTATTGCGGGATTGGGACGATTGGCTTAAATTTAGCCCAAGATGCAAAGCAAGTTTACGGTATTGAAGTAATTGAAGAAGCGGTCAAAGATGCAGAAAATAATGCTAAATTAAACAACATTGAGAATGCCACTTTCACGGCTGGTTTAGCGGAAGAATTATTGCCAAAATTAGTTGAAAATGGCTTGCAACCAGATGTTGTGGTGGTGGATCCACCACGGAAAGGGTTAGATGGTCAATTAGTAAACACATTAATTGAAACGCAACCTGAACGAATTGTTTATGTCAGCTGTAATCCAGCCACACTCGCTCGCGACATTGCATTATTAACAGAAGGTGGCTATGAAGCAAAAGAAATTCAACCAGTGGATAATTTCCCACAAACGACCCACATTGAATCTGTCACGTTATTAACAAAGGCGGTGGATTAAATGAATGAAAAAGAAAAAATGTTAGAATTAATTAAAAAGAAACAAGGTGGTGGCCGTTCTAAAAAAATGGAAACTCCCAAAAATGATCGTAAAAACATGCGCAAAGGGCCTAAAATTTTTAATAAATAAGCGGTTATCAGTAAAAAGTTGCCGCCCATTAATGAAATGGGCGACAACTTTTTTGTTAAAGCATTCCTAGCCAAACAAATAAGTTGTTATTTTGCTAGTAAATCTGTTATTTTAGACAAAAGACAAGGAGGGCTATTCAGTGGAATATGTAACAACATTAGAAGAATTAGAAGAAAAAATTACAGACAATCGTCTACAAGCCGTCTTTTTGACAGCAAAAAATTGTAGTGTTTGTACAGTTGATAAACCGATTGTCGAAAAAATTGCAACAAAATATGAATTTCCTACATACATTGCAGAAGCTGATAAAAGTCCAGAAATAATTGGACAATTAAATGCTTTTTCTGCACCGACCATTATCTTATACTATGAAGGAAAAGAAATTCATCGCCAAGCTAAAATTATTAACTTTCAAGAAATTGAAAAGAGAGTTCGACAAGTACAAGAAAATAGTTAATCAAAAAGGAAGCCACCGATCACGGAGAGGCTTCCTTTTTAATTATCTCGCTAAATGTTCAGTTTGTTGTTGAGAAAAAAGTTGATAACTGACAAAAACTTCTGCTCTTTTGTTTACTTCTAATTTAACGAAAATATTGTGGATATGTGTTTTTACTGTCCCGATTGATAGGAATAGTTCGTTGGCTATATCTTGATTTGTTTTGCACTCTAAAAGTAACGAAAGCACTTCTCGTTCTCGCTGCGTTAATTGATAGGCATCACAAAAAGGCGCCAAAAGTACGGGTTCATCTGATTGATTTTCTTCCAATTTAGCAGCGTCTTTTTCAAGAACCGACAGAGTAAAATCACGATTACAGAAGTAGATAATGGCGATCGAGAGAATGATTGTATAAATATCTTCAGAAACGTTTCGGTTGTTAATTTTAAAGACAATATCAGAATATTGGTCAATGTTAAAAATAACGAAGGTATCTTCCAAAAGAATCGCCACACCGAAACCAATGCTTAGCCAACCAATAAAACGAAGATATTTTTTCGCAAGGGCTGATAAAGGATCTATTCGTAGTTGATAGAGCGCATAGCATCCAAGGTAAATTAAAAATAGCTGATTGGGTAAATAGTACAACCAAACTTTTAAGGCGGAATTTTGTGAAAATGGAATAGCTAGCATCCATAAACCAATTAAAAATAACCAGACAAATTGATAATTTTTAAAAGGACGACCACTAATAGTATTGATAATAGCCAGATAGGCAAAATTACAACAAATAAAAATGATGGTCTTTAAAAAAGGTGCGGTCATAAAGGTCTGATTATATTCGTTTGCAAACGAATTAATGAACTCAGTCATATAAACAATCACATTGTCACAAATAAAAATAACCATTAAAAAGAGAAGCAATAAAAAAATCGGTTGTTTATTTTTCAAGTAAAGATTTAAGGTAAAGGTTGAAGTAAACGAATATAAAATAATCAACAAGATGTTATAAATAAAAACAAATGTCACGATTGGAAACCCCTTTCATCTTTTATTTTAAGTGAATGATTTTTCAAAATAATTATACCATTTTCAAATCTATGATTGGTCAGAAATTAGAGAGAAATCCGCCTAAACTTTTATAAACCCCTGGTGTACCAACGGTTTATAACCATAAATAAACTTTTTTTACTGAAAAATCACGCCAAAAAAGAAAGCGTTTTCTAACTTTTGGCGGATAGTAAACTCTTCGCTAAACTTGGTAAAGTCAATGTGTAAACAAAAACAACTTTTAGGAGGAACACATCATGAAAAGAGATTACGTTACAACAGAAACATATACGAAAGAGGAAATGCACTACTTAGTCGATTTATCATTAAAAATTAAAGAAGCGATTAAAAATGGGTATTATCCGCAACTGTTAAAAAACAAATCTTTAGGAATGATTTTCCAACAATCTTCAACTCGAACACGAGTATCTTTTGAAACTGCAATGGAACAATTAGGTGGACATGGCGAATATTTAGCACCTGGTCAAATTCAATTAGGGGGACATGAAACGATTGAAGATACCAGCCGTGTATTGTCACGTTTAGTAGATATTTTGATGGCTCGTGTGGAACGTCACCATAGTATTGTTGATTTAGCTAATTGTGCTACCATCCCAGTCATTAACGGTATGTCTGATTACAATCATCCAACCCAAGAATTAGGTGATTTGTGTACCATGGTTGAGCATTTACCAGAAGGCAAAAAATTAGAAGATTGTAAAGTTATCTTTGTCGGAGATGCAACACAAGTTTGTTTTTCTTTAGGATTAATCACAACAAAAATGGGCATGAATTTTGTTCACTTCGGTCCAGAAGGTTTCCAATTAAATGAAGAGCATCAAGCGAAATTAGCAAAAAATTGTGAAGTTTCAGGCGGTAGCTTTTTGGTCACAGATGATGCAAGTTCTGTTGAAGGCGCTGATTTCTTGTACACGGATGTTTGGTATGGCTTGTACGAAGCGGAATTATCTGAAGAAGAACGTATGAAGGTTTTCTATCCAAAATATCAAGTGAATCAAGAAATGATGGATCGGGCAGGTGCCAATTGTAAATTCATGCACTGTTTACCAGCAACACGTGGGGAAGAAGTAACTGATGAAGTAATTGACGGTAAAAATTCTATTTGTTTCGATGAAGCAGAAAACCGTTTAACATCTATTCGTGGCTTATTAGTATATCTTATGAATGATTATGAAGCAAAAAATCCTTATGATTTAATCAAGCAAGCAGAAGCGAAAAAAGAACTAGAAGTTTTCTTAGACACTCAAAGCATTTAACGGCCAACTGTCCACTGATTGAAAAAATGAATCAGTGGACAGTTTATAAAGAGAGGAAGAGTCTTCATGGAGGGGAAAAAGAAATTTAGTTTAACGAGTGCCATTTTATCAGTCATCTGTGTGGTTTTCGTTGCTGAAGCAGCGGCGCCTGTTGCTGCAATTGGTAATTCTCAGTTTTTTTGGTGGATTTTCTTATTAATTGCATTCCTATTGCCATATGGGTTAATTTCATCAGAATTAGGAACAACTTATATTGGTGAAGGGGGCATCTATGATTGGGTGACCAAAGCATATGGTCATCGTTGGGGTGCCAGAGTTTCTTGGTATTATTGGATTAATTATCCATTGTGGCTAGCTTCATTAGCCGTTATGACGCCAGAACTATTAACGACAATTACAGGTATTAAGTTTTCAACACCGATGATGATTATTGTTGAATTAATTTTTACTTGGATTGTGGTTTGGATTAGTTTTTATCCAGTCAGCGACAGTATCTGGATTCTAAATGGAGCTGCCGTAATCAAGATGGTTTTAGCAGTCTTAATTGGTGGGCTAGGATTGTATGTAGCCTTGACGAAAGGTGTTGCCAATGAATTTACCTTGAAATCAATGCTGCCAACGTTTGACTTAAGGAGTTTATCTTTTATTTCTGTAATCATTTTTAATTTGTTAGGGTTTGAAGTCATCTGTACGTTTGCAGATGATATGGAAAATCCTAAGAAGCAAATTCCACAAGCTATTGTAGCAGCGGGGTTAGTCATTGCGGCCATTTATATTTTTTCAGCCTTTGGAATTGGGGTAGCGATTCCCACCGATCAAATTAGTACCGGCAGTGGTATGATGGATAGCTTTAAACTATTGACAGGCTCGACAGAAGGTTGGTTCATTATGTTGATGGCTTTCCTATTCCTTCTTACGTTGTTCGGCAACATGATTTCTTGGTCATTAGGAGTCAATAATACAGCTTGTTATGCTGCTGAGAATGGTGACATGCCTAAATTTTTTGAAAAACGTAGTAAGAAAAATGACATGCCAATTGGGGCTGCTTTGATGAATGGCATTGTGGCATCGGTGGTCATTGTATTAGCACCAATTTTACCTAATCAAGATTTATTCTGGGCCTTTTTCTCCTTGAATGTCGTCCTATTCTTGTTATCGTATATCCCAGTTTTCCCAGCTTTTTATAAGCTTAGAAAAATTGATCCCGATACACCACGTCCGTTTAAAGTTAACGGAAAACCAGGATTTTTAAAAGTTTTAGTGGTTTTGCCAATGATTATGATTATTATTTCACTGATTTTCACAGCAGTGCCTTTAGATTTTAGTCCCGCAGCATTAAATGAAAAATTACCAATCACAATTGGGGCAATCATTTTTATTCTGTTTGGTGAAGTAATTATTTACGTGAAAAAAATTAAGAAGGGAACGAAAGAAAATGGCTAAACGAATTGTAGGAAGTACCCCTAAACAAGATGGCTTTAGAATGCCAGGAGAATTTGAACCACAAGAGAAAGTTTGGATGATTTGGCCAGAAAGACCGGATAATTGGCGCGATGGTGGTAAACCTGTCCAAGAAGCTTTTACTAATGTGGCCAAAGCAATTAGTCAATTTACACCGATGAATGTGGTGGTTTCTCAACAACAATTTCAAAATTGCCGTCGCCAATTACCGCCAGAAATTACGGTTTATGAAATGTCAAACAATGATGCCTGGGTCCGTGATTGTGGACCATCATTTGTCATTAACGACCATGGAGAAATCCGTGGTGTGGATTGGACATTCAATGCTTGGGGGGGATTAGTAGATGGTTTATATTTCCCTTGGGACCAAGACGATTTGGTTGCACAAAAAATTTGTGAAATTGAGCATGTAGATTCTTATCGTACAGATGATTTTGTTTTAGAAGGCGGTTCATTCCACGTAGATGGACAAGGAACAGTCTTGACTACAGAAATGTGCTTATTAAGTGAAGGTCGAAATCCACAACTTTCAAAAGAAGCAATCGAACAAAAATTATGCGACTATTTAAATGTTGAAAAAGTTCTTTGGCTAGGTGATGGAATTGACCCAGAAGAAACTAATGGTCACGTGGATGATGTAGCTTGTTTTATTGCACCTAGTGAAGTGGCTTGTATTTACACCGAAGATCAAAATAGCCCATTTTATGAAGCGGCACAAGATGCGTATCAACGTTTGCTTAAAATGACTGATGCTAAAGGACGCCAATTAAAAGTCCACAAATTATGCTGTCCTGTCAAAAATGTAACCATTAAAGGCTCCTTCAAAATTGATTTCGTGGAAGGAACCATGCCACGAGAAGAAGGCGATATTTGTATCGCATCCTATATGAACTTTTTAATTACAAATGATGGCGTGATTGTGCCACAGTATGGTGATGAAAATGATTGTTTGGCTTTAGAGCAAGTTCAAACAATGTTCCCAGATAAAAAAATTGTCGGCGTTAATACGGTAGAAGTTGTTTATGGGGGCGGCAATATTCACTGTATCACACAACAAGAACCAAAGCGCTAGGAGGGAAACAGATGTCAAAAATAGTGATTGCATTAGGTGGAAATGCGTTAGGAAATTCTTCGAAAGAACAATTGGCAAAAGCACAAACCGCTGCAAAATCCATTGTTGATTTAATTGAACAAGGCCATCAAGTGGTGATTGCTCATGGCAACGGGCCACAAGTTGGCAAAATTCGCTTAGCTTTTGAGGAAACGAGTCAATCTCCAGAAGATGTCGTGCCGTTTCCTGAATGCACAGCAATGAGCCAAGGCTATATTGGCTATCATTTACAACAAGCAATTGATGAAGAACTAGTAGCCAGAAATTTAGGGGAACAACCAGTTGTTACGTTAATTACACAAGTCGTGGTGGATCCAAAAGACCCAGCGTTTACAAAACCAACAAAACCAATTGGTGGTTATTATGACGAAGAAACAGCCAAACAGTTGATGGCGGAAACTGGGAACGTCTATCAAGAAGATGCGGGTCGAGGCTGGCGACGGGTAGTTCCTTCACCAAAACCAATTGATATTTACGAAAAAGTTAGCTTGCGAACACTTGTTGATGCAGAACAGATCGTAATTGCTTGTGGTGGTGGCGGGGTTCCTATTGCCTATGATGGTCCAGTCTATCATGGTGTAGATGCAGTCATTGATAAAGACTTTGCGGCAGCAAAAATGGCTGAACTCATTGAAGCAGATGTTTTTGTGGTATTAACTGCAGTGGAACATGTTTTTGTTAACTTTGGTCAAGCAAATCAACAAGCTTTGACCGATGTTACGGTTACGGCAATGCAACAATATATAGAAGAAAATCAATTTGCGCCAGGTAGTATGTTACCTAAGGTGGAAGCGGCCATCAGTTTTGCAGAAAGTAAACCAAACCGCCAGTCGATTATCGGGCTTTTAGAATTAGCTTCGGAAGCAATCAAAGGAGAAAGTGGTACACGAATTACACAATAAATTCTCAGTATTTAACTTTCACAAAAGACTAAAACAAACGCATTTAGCGGACTATCTTAATCGTTAGAGAGTAGGACATCGGTCGTTTTGACGGATGTCCTACTCTCTATTTTGTCTTTTTAACGAACAAAACTGTTAGTTGTCATGCAAAAATAAACATAGTAAGATAATCTTTAAATGGTATAGGAGGATAAAAATGTCTAAATTTTTAAAAGTAATCGGAATAATTGCTGTTTTGTTAGTCATAATAGGCGCTGCAGCTTATTGGTTTATACTCAAAAAGTTCACTCCTGAGGCAGAAACCCCAGCAATGTACAATCAAGAGAGAATCGTTAAAACGATTGAAGACCAATTAAAAGAAACAGATGTACAAAAAGCTCGTACCAAAGCACCGTTGATTATTGAAAAAAATATCACTGAATTACAGCAAGCGATTGCCGACGGAGCATTGACCTATGAAGAACTTACGGCGTTTTATTTGGACCGTATTTTACAGTTCGATCAAATAGATAATGGCATGAACAGCATCTCTGAAATCAATCCGCAAGCAATTAAGGAAGCCAAGGCATTTGACCAGCAAGCCTCTCAAACACCGAAGAAGCCTTTGTATGGTATTCCTGTGACTTTGAAAGAAAATATAAATACGACCAACATGATTTCGAGTGCAGGAGCGTATGCCTTACGCACGTTCAAGCCTAAGGAAGATGCGGAAGTAGTTAAGAAGTTAACAGAGGCGCAAACTTTGATTTTAGGAAAAGTAAACTTATCTGAACTAGCGAATTATATGTCAATGAAAGCACCAAGTGGCTATAGTTCCAAACATGGACAAACACTTAATCCTTATGGGCCACTCAAAATAACACCTTCAGGTTCAAGTTCTGGGAGTGCGGCTAGTGTGACGATGAATATCGGCGCCTTCTCTTTAGGCACTGAGACGATGGGATCGATTGTTTCCCCCGCTTCTCATCAATCAGTGGTTGGTTTTAAACCGACCCACAGTTCAGTAAGTGGCGAAGGTGTTTTGCCATTGGCACCGTCATTAGATACAGTTGGCCCGATTGCCCGAAGTGTCGTTGATGTTGCGCAAGGCTATAATGCGTTTAAGAAAGACACGGTTCCGAGCATTGATTCAACGAAATTTACTAAAAATAACTTACAAGGTCAACGCATTGGGTTGCTAGAAATGCCAAGTGCTGAAGAAGAATTTGCGACTGCTAAAAAGGCCATCCAAAAAGCTGGAGCAGAAGTGATTCCGTTAACACCAGACATGGAAGGGATTGATGGCGGGAAAGTTATTTCCAATGAATTTAAGTTTGCATTGGAAGAATTTGCGAAACGTTATGACTTACCATTTAAAACACTGGAGGAACTAATTGCGTATAATCAACAAGATAAAAAGGTTCGTGCCAAGTATGGGCAAGATTTATTAGAAGCAGATGTTAAAAAGAAACAACCAGATAAAGAAATCATTCAAACAACCATTAAAAAAGCACAGCAAACGTTTGATGCGTTGCTAAAAAAACAACAATTAGACGGATATGCCTTTATTGATTCTGAAGGTACGGGTTTAAGTGCTGTGGCAGGATATCCTGAATTGACTGTTCCTTTGGCGAAAAACAGTGAAGGACAACCTTATGGGCTGACTTTTACACAAACTGCCAATAAAGAGCAAACGTTATTTAAGCAAGCTTACAGCTTTGAACAAAGTACAAAAGGACGGATAGTACTTTCAGACAACGAGCTGTTGGCAAACAGTAAAAAAATAAATAGAGATGAGCAGTAAAGGGAAACTAGGAATGGCGAAACATCCGTATCAAACCTAATAAAGATAATCGACCTACAAATGAAAGGAATTGTTTGTAGGTCGATTATTTAGGTGAGTCGTTTTTTTTGCTTTTTTAGGCGAATGTTTTCATGTAATAAGTTAATAAGTGGCCAGATTCGAGAAATAAGGCCATCAATTTTTAAGCATTTCAATAAAAAGAGTGAACGATGGCTGTGTTTGAAGTATAAATATGTGCGGTTGCTTCCGCTTTCACAACATTAATTTGGAGCGCTACCGTCGTAAAGGGTTCTGCTGCAGGAATTATTAGATGGAAACAAATCCATGAATACATAGAAGATTAAAACAAGATGAAGAAAATATTGTGGCAATAAAGGATATCAGAAAGCTTGCGTAATAACTATATGTAGTGTTTTGATATTTTTCGAATCAATATATAGTATTAAAATCTTCTTTTTATTCCGAAATCTGATTGACTTGTTTTTTAAAACGGAGTACTCTTATTGAGACGTCAACAGAGAAAAGTTTGGTTTTAGGAAGGTCGGAAATTTGTCGTGAATAAGAATTTTTTGGTGAATGATTTTAAAGGTTGGGAAACGAGAAGTTACTTGTTTTTAGCTTTGATGGTGGGGGTACAGTTGGTTGCGTTCGCTATCAATCCATCGAATTGGATTACGTTAGTAGGTGGTTTAGCCGGCATCATTTGTGTGAATTTAATTGCCCAAGGAAAAGTCAGCAATTACATTTTTGGGTTAATCAGTGCAGTGATTATTGGCTATTTTGGGTTAGTGACACGGGTATATGCGGAAGTTCTTTTACAAAGCTTCTATATTATTATGGACATTACAGGGCTTTATGCTTGGCTTCGGGCTAGCGAGGATGGCTCGGGTCAAGTAACCGAAGTAAAAGTTTTAAAAGGTATTCAGTGGTTGTATGCCTTTTTCACGTGGCTGCTCATTGGCGTAGCTGCATATATTTTGTTAGGCTTTGTAAATGATGCGCAACAAACATTAGATGCAATCACGTTCAGTGTTTCAGCGACAGGGATGTTATTGATGATTAAACGTTATCAATCGCAATTCGTGTTTTGGCTACTAGGAAATATTTTTTCAATTTTGTTATGGTTCCGAGCAGGGACGCACGCTGGTGGTGATTATGCGATATTTGTTATGTATTGTATGTATACTTTTAACTCAATTTTTGGTATGTTTAATTGGTTGAAGATAAAAAATAAAATGGAAAAAAATAGGTAGGGAGTTCGATGGCAGTGATTGTTTTAGCAGGTACGATTGGCGCTGGTAAATCTAGTTTAACAGCTTTAATTGCAAACCGTTTAGGTTCAGAAGCCTTTTACGAATCAGTTGATGATAATGAGGTATTACCTTTATTTTATGCGGAACCGGAAAAGTACGCATTTTTATTACAAATTTATTTTTTAAATAAACGTTTTGATAGTATTAAACAAGCATTAACGCATGAAAATAATGTATTGGATCGCTCGATTTATGAAGATTCATTACTTTTTCATTTAAATGCAGATTTAGGTCGTGCCAACGAAACAGAGGTCAAAGTGTACGATGACTTATTACAAAACATGCTCCAAGAATTGCCTTATGCTGCGCATAAAAAAAGACCTGATTTGTTAGTTCACATTCGTATTTCATTTCCCAAAATGTTGGAACGCATCAAAAAACGTGGCCGTCCTTATGAACAAATTGAGACAGATCCAACGTTGTATGATTACTATCAAATGTTGAACGAGCGTTATGATCAATGGTACGAAGACTATGATGAAAGTCCTAAAATTCAAATTGATGGCGATAAATATGATTTTGTCGAAGATCCTGAAGCGTGTCAATATGTCTTGGCGTTAATTGAGAAGAAAATTGAAGAATTAGAAAGATAAATAAAAAGAAGCAAGTCCGGACTTGCTTCTTTTTGACTTAAAATGTGGATAGATAGGCTAAAGTTGCTACTAAATAAAGGAGTGTAGTGCTAAATTATAGAATCGGATTTTAACCTTCCCCTAAGTTAAAATCGGATAATCTATCCATCGACAGTTTAAGTTTGTATAAAATAGCGGTAGCTATTATCAACGAAGTCATTCATCGGTTGACCTGACTTCTCTAGAAGTATACCATCGAAAATAACCAACAGTTGTTCAAAATTTGGACTTAGTAAGTGTAAATTTTGATTGAAAGTTTCTGTAAATCAATCATTTATTCAAAAAATAATGCTCGAAAGAAGGAAGATAAATGGGCCAAATTTGGTTTGAACGCATTCTACGTTGGCGCAAAAAAGCGCAACGATTTTTACAAGGACGTTATGCCCGGTTCGATGAATTGAATCGAACGCTGTTGCTAACAAGTGTCGTGCTGGCGCTCATCAATATTTTTACTGGCTATCTTTGGGTTCGGTTATTGATTTTAATCACAGTAGCCTACGTGTGTTATCGCTTTTTTTCAAAACATATTCACCCGCGATTGAATGAAAATCAACGGTTTATTCTTCGAAAACAACGCCTAATGCAAAAGGTTCATGCTTTTCGCAAGCGACACCTGACTCAGAAAGGATATCGTTATTTTAAATGTCCAAAATGTCAGCAGTCATTACGTGCGCCGAAAGGACGAGGAACAATCAAAGTCACTTGTTCAAACTGCCAAAATCAATTTATCAAAAAAGTCTGACCTTCTGTGTTTTTTGGTCTAGGCAACTTTCGGACTTGTGGTATACTTGAGAAAAGAAACCATTGGATATTCTAAAAGGGGAATATCTTGTTAAAAAAGGAGAGAAAAAACAATGGAAATTAAACGCCAACAAGAAATTGTTGAAGCGTATCACTATGATATGCGAGTACCTGATTCAGAAGTAGAGACAGATTTACGTGTCAGTTTTTCACCAATTGAAGTAGAAGAAGAAAATTATCCAGAAAATAGCTCAGCACTTGTTGCTCGCTTAGAATTTCGAATTGTCTTTGACGAATTTGTTTTATCAGGGGCGATTAGCCAAATTAATCACATTATTGATCGTAAAATTGAAAAACAAGAAGATATTTCGCAAGAAGAAGTCGATGAACTTGTGCGTCCTTTATTTAGCATCGTCGAACGTTTATCTTATGAAGTAACTGAAATTGCTCTGGATCGTCCAGGTGTTCAATTGAATTTTCAACAATCAGAAGAAGCTTAAACTTTAAAAACAGCGTTTGTAACGGATTCCGTTACAAACGCTGTTTTTATTCTTGTGAAGATTTAGCAACCAAAGCTTTTTTAAACTGTTCATAATTTTTTGTAGCGATATCCACATAAGTAATCGGCTGACCAACTTTGGTGATTTTTTCGGGAAGATAGGGAGCGAGCATTTCATTGTACAAAATGAACGCAGCTTCTGGTACTTCCTCTGAAAGAACATCATAACTGATAAAGTCAATTTCATAGGTTGGTTGAAAAAAGGCTTTGATGTTTTGCTGCTCTTTATTTGAAAAGAGCCAAGGACCTCCATTTGCAGGGCTCCCAACATACAACATTGCTCCATCACGGTTGACAGAAAGGATCCAACAAATTTTTTGCATACGCTTACACCTCCTAGAACTAAGTATACCATGTCAGCTTAAAAGAAAGAGGACAAAAAACAAATTATTTTTACAGTGACTAGTAAAACAATGGTTGGTGATAGTTTTAAACTATCGCAACGGTTATTTTCTATCAAAAAGTAAGCAAATTATCCCACTATTTGCTATAAAATAAGGTACAATAGAACTATCACTGGAAACAGTTTGCTGTTTTCAGGGTATTTACTGGAGAGTGAGTACCGGGAACCTTTACTTCCTTTGATGTACTTGTCATTAAAAACATAGGGAGGAACTAAAATGACAACATTCATCACTGTATTAGTGATCCTTGCATTTATTGCTGTGTTATTCGGTTTCTACCAAATGCAAAAAAAACATTTAAAATTCTCAACACGTGTCTTTTCAGCATTGGGCGTGGGGATTGTTTTAGGTGCAATTATTCAATTTGCTTTTGGTACAGACAGTAAAATTACTACGCAATCAATGGAATGGATCGGGATTGTAGGTAATGGTTATGTAGCGTTTCTACAAATGCTCGTAATTCCGTTAGTATTTGTATCTATTGTAGGTGCATTTACAAAAATGAAAGAATCCAATAAATTAGGAAAAATTAGCTTTAATGTGTTAGCCACCTTACTAGGAACAACAGCAGTAGCTGCCTTGGTGGGGATTGGAACAACCTTAGCGTTTGGTCTTCAAGGGGCAAAATTCACGCAAGGTGCTGCAGAAACGTCAAGAATTGCCGAGTTAGCGACGCGTCAAGATGCGATTCAAGATTTGACGATTCCCCAACAAATCGTTTCATTTATTCCTAAAAATGTCTTTGCTGACTTTGCGGGAACACGACCAATGAGTACCATTGGGGTGGTAATCTTTGCTGCGTTTGTTGGTGTCGCTTATTTAGGCGTTCGTCGTAAAGCGCCAAAAGAAGCTGAATTTTTTGCAAATTTAATTGATAGTTTATATAAAATTACCATGCGAATTGTTACCTTAGTTTTACGCTTGACCCCTTATGGCGTGTTAGCGTTAATGATTAATGTTGTAGCAACAAGTGATTTTGTTGCGATTATTAACTTAGGTAAATTTGTGTTGGCATCGTATGTGGCCTTAATCATTGTTTTTGCCATTCACATGTTGATTTTAATTACTTTAAAAGTCAACCCAGTTACGTATCTAAAAAAAGTTTTTCCAGTCTTGAGCTTTGCTTTTACTTCTCGTTCAAGTGCAGGAGCTTTACCATTAAATATTGAAACACAAACCAAAGCATTAGGTGTCGATGATGCCACAGCAAACTTTGCTGGTAGTTTCGGTTTATCTATTGGACAAAATGGTTGTGCCGGCGTTTATCCAGCTATGTTAGCAACCATCGTTGCACCAACTGTTGGAATTGATGTCTTTAGTTTACAATTTATTTTAATGTTAGTAGCAGTTGTCACAATCAGTTCATTTGGCGTAGCCGGTGTCGGCGGCGGAGCAACCTTTGCTTCTCTAATCGTTTTAGGCGCAATGAACTTACCAGTTGCAATTGTTGGTTTAGTAATTTCGGTTGAACCACTTATTGACATGGCGCGGACAGCTGTTAACGTTAACGATAGTATGGTTGCAGGTGTGTTAACAAGTGCTCGTATTCATGAGTTAGATCGTGATGTCTTAAATGATCGCGACGTTGTCTTAGATGCAAATATCTAAATCAATAAAACGAAAAGTGTTTGAGCAATGTCTTGCTCAAACACTTTTTTTGGATTTTAAGCGAAAGTGCAGTAATTATTTAAAAGAACGTATATAATAAGTTGTTAATTAAATTCAAAAGGACGTGAAGGAATGTTTTCAAACCAAGTAAAGATTATGTTATATGTGAATAATGTTGAGGAATCTAGTCAATTTTGGCAAACGTTTGGCTTTGTTGAAAAGGAAAGAGAGGAAGTTGACGGCACATTGGTGGTAGAAATTGCACCAAGTGAATCAGCAGAAGCGATTATTGTTTTATATGATTTGGCCTTTATTCAAAAACATTCACCAGAAGTGGCGGGGAATACCCCTTCTTTAATGTTTGCTAGCGATGATATCATTGGTCTCTATAAAAAAATGCAAGAGGCTGGGGTTACTGTCGGTGAAATGGTTCAATTGCCAACAGGCTTAGTTTTTAATTTTGCAGATAACGATGATAATTACTTTGCTGTGATGGGGCAAGAAAGTAAATAAAAAACAGCTTGGCACCAGAATCTAGATTGATTCTGGTGCCAAGCTGTTTTTTATAAAAGTTGAAAGTTTTATAAATTTTACTAAAATCTGTAATTTTCATGAAAATATAGCGTATGATAATGCTGTTAATAGAATAGGCGGAGGTAAGCGGTATGCGTAAACGACATGCAAAGAAAAGACATGGAGGAGTGAATTGGCTTTTTATAGTGTGTTTGTTGGTGGTGATTGGTGGTAGTGGTTATTTAATAAAAACGTTCTTTTTCACTAGAGATTCACAAGTTAGTCAAGAATCGAAAGTGGTCTTGGAAGAAGATCGCCGAAGTGATAATTATGCGAATTTAACGAAAGAAATAGTTGCACCAGATAGTGGCGAACTTGATCAAAAAATTCAAGAAACAAATTATATTGGTTCGGCTTTGATCATTAAAGATGATCAGGTTTTAGTAAATAAAGGATATGGCTTTGCCAATTTTGAAAAGCAACAAGCCAACACGCCAAACACAAGGTTTCAGATTGGCTCAATTCAAAAATCTTTTACCACAACCTTGATCTTAAAAGCGATTGAAGAAGGTAAACTTACATTAGATACAAAACTCGCTACGTTTTATCCGCAAATTCAAGGTGCTGAGGATATTACGATTAGCGATATGTTGAATATGACAAGCGGTTTAAAGTTATCAGCAATGCCTAATAATATCGTTACCGATGAAGAAATTATTCAATTTGTTAAACAAAATACCATTCAAGTCAATAAAGGCAAATACAATTATTCCCCAGTAAATTTTGTCCTTTTAGCAGGAATGTTAGAGAAAATGTATCAACGTACCTATCAAGAATTATTTAATAATCTTTATCACAAAACGGCTGGTTTAAAGAATTTTGGCTTCTATGAAACCTTATTGGAACAACCCAATAATTCAACAAGTTATAAATGGACAGAAGACAATTCGTATAATCAAGTGCTCTCAATTCCCGCAGCTAGTTTTGCCCATGAATTTGGGACTGGGAATGTGGATATGACGACAGGTGATTTGTATTGGTACTTACATCAATTAATGAGTGGACACTTAGTTTCCACCGCACTTTTGCAAAAATTATGGACGTCTTCTCAGCAAAGTTCTTATCATGGCGGCATCTATGTTCATGATAATTATTTACGCTTACACGGCGTTGAAGCGGGTCAACAAGCCCTGGTTTTATTTTCAAAAGATATGAAAACCGGGGTCATATTGCTAACTAATTGTGTGAATCCAGCGAAATACAAAGAATTAATTGGTTCGTTGTTCCATGATGTAACCAATTTAACTGTTAAATTTTAAAGCAGAAGCAACAACGATCACTCCAAAGCCTTTTTAGGTTTCTTCTGAGAGACTTTATATTAAAATAAAGGGAAGAACGATCAAAGGGAGTGACGAAGATGAAGCAATCAAAAAATAAACAAGTTGTTATTGGTGAATCAACGAAAAAAAACATTTATCTTCAAGATATAGAACAGGAAACGCAAGCTTTTATTCTCCAAAACAATCCACAATTGACAGCTGAATCGATGATTACATTGGCGGAGTTACTTAATTATCGTTTGGATTACATGAAACAATTGGTCGCAAATGATTCTGAAAAAATCCAACAACTGAATGAATTGGTGGTTCAACATATCAAAGAAGATAAGCTGATTTCCAATAATATGAATGAAAAGATGGAAAAGAAATTAACCTTTGGCCAACGAGCAGCGGATACCATTGCTAAATTTGGCGGTAGCTGGGTGTTTATTGGCTTCTTTTGCTTCGTGTTGATTGCTTGGATCGTGATTAACTCTACCACTTTATTGGGACAACCATTTGACAAATATCCTTATATTTTGCTAAATCTCGCCTTATCTTGTTTAGCAGCTATCCAAGCACCGATTATTATGATGAGTCAAAACAGACAAGAAGCCCGTGACAGAGAACAAGCGAATAATGATTATAAAATTAACTTAAAAGCAGAAGTAGAAATTAATTTATTACATGAGAAAATGGATTATATTATCAATAATCAACTAGAAAATTTGGTAAAAATCCAAAATATTCAAATTGAACTTTTAGGTGAATTGCAAGAACAACTCGCCGCGACTTCTGAAAAGGAGTAGTATATAGAAGAGGTCGGGACAGAACCGTTTAGCTCCGAGAAATAAGAAGAAATTTCCGAAAATTGCTCTTTAATTTTTGGAGACCAAGTAGGTACGATGATTTCATCTGTTCATGCTTCACAGTGAAACATCGCAACTCTTAGAGCTGTAGCTCTTTTGAAGGCTGTACTGTGACGAGACGCATGTCGAGAAAACACCTTAGAAGTTGTTGAGATCGGAGCAACGCGTAGTGTTGGTTCTGTTCCCGCCGTTTATCAGGTTTTTTTTATTGTGTGTAAATACACAAGCAAAATAATCGCTTTCCCTTTTTTATTCACCGTCTAATTGGATAGAATGACTTTATACAAAAGGGGAAAACAAGATGAAATACCAAGTATTACTTTATTACAAATATACAACAATTGAAGATCCAGAAGCTTTTGCGAAAGAGCATCTAGCTTTTTGCAAATCATTAAATTTAAAAGGCCGTATTTTAGTAGCGACAGAAGGGATTAACGGAACGTTATCTGGTACTGTCGAAGAAACAGAAAAGTACATGGAAGCAATGCAAGCAGATGAGCGCTTTAAGGATACATTCTTTAAAATTGATCCAGCAGAAGAAATGGCCTTCCGCAAAATGTTTGTTCGCCCACGTTCTGAATTAGTGGCGTTGAACTTAGAAGAAGACGTTGATCCATTAGAAACGACGGGGAAATATTTGGAACCTGCAGAATTTAAAGAAGCCTTACTAGACGAAGACACTGTTGTAATCGATGCTCGTAACGATTATGAATATGATTTAGGTCATTTCCGTGGTGCCGTGCGCCCAGATATCCGTAGCTTCCGTGAGTTACCACAATGGATTCGCGAGAACAAAGAACAATTTATGGATAAAAAAATTGTTACCTATTGTACTGGCGGGATTCGCTGTGAAAAATTTTCTGGCTGGTTATTAAAAGAAGGCTTTGAAGATGTTGCTCAATTGCATGGTGGTATTGCCAACTATGGAAAAAACCCAGAAACACGTGGCGAACTTTGGGATGGCAAAATGTATGTCTTTGATGACCGAATCAGTGTCGAAATTAATCACGTTGATAAAAAAGTTATTGGGAAAGACTGGTTTGATGGAACACCTTGCGAACGCTACATTAACTGTGCAAACCCAGAATGTAATCGTCAAATCTTAACTTCAGAAGAAAATGAACATAAACATTTAGGTGGCTGCTCATTAGAATGTAGCCAGCATCCTGCCAACCGTTATGTAAAAAAATATAATTTAACAGAAGCAGAAGTTGCTGAACGTTTAGCTTTGTTAGAAGCGGTTGAAGTATAAAAATAATAAAAAAATAAACAAAAAAACTTCGAAAATTATTTTTTGAAGTTTTTTTGTTTATTTTTTTGTCTTTAAAAGTGTTGATTTTAAAGCTTTCTTAGCTAAAACCATTTTATTTTTTAAAAGCGTCTGAAAAAAATAAAAAAATCTAATAAATATTTCTTTTATATAATGTTTATTGGCTGGGCCAGTCAATGTTGAAAATGGGGAAGGAGGAATTCAGATGAAAATCATAAAAAGGTTTAGTTTGGTATGTTTAGGGCTATTGATCATTGGGTTGCAAACAAAAAGCGTTATGGCTGAAGAAAATAATTATGAATCAAATGGTCAAGCGAGCTTCTATGGTACCTACGTTTATGAGAATGAAAAAGAGTCAAATGACGTAGCGTATACCCAACAATCAGAAGAACAGGGAAGAAACAATTTAGCTGCTTCTGGACAAGCAGTTTTACCTAAAACAGGCGAGTCTGAAAATCCGCTGTATTCCTTGATAGGAGTTAGTTTGTTGGGGGTAGTCATTTATTTAATTAATAAAATGAAACGAGAGAAGGAGCTTATTTAATGAAAAAAACTGTTTTACTTACATCGGCAACCATACTTTTAGGCGTAGGATTTCAAGCAATAAACGCATCAGCAGCAGAAACTTTTCCAAAAGAATACAATACGGAAGGCACAATTACTTTTGAAGCAGGCGATAACGAAATCACACCGCCTGTTGATCCAGAAAATCCCGATCCTACTGATCCAGTAGACCCAATTGATCCTCCGGGGCCAGGAACGGGTGGTGCCTTATCAATTGATTATGGGTCAAAATTTAAATTTGGCACACAAAAGATTTCAACGGCAGATCAAACGTATTATGCTGCGCCAGATGAAATGAAAGATGGTTCAAAAAAACCAACCTATGTACAAGTAACTGATAAAAGAGGAACGTTAGCAGGATGGAAACTAACGCTTTCCCAACCTGAACAATTTAAAACAGCTACTGGAGAGGAACTAGTCGGCGCTCAATTAACGTTTACAAAGGCAGAAGCTGCCTCAATGGTGGATGAAAAATATAAACCTTCTGAAGTCAGTAGTACTATTTCCTTAACACCTGGTGTAAATAATAATCTAGCGATGAACGCTAAAAAAGAAACAGGGGTTGGGACTTGGGTTTATCGCTTTGGTTCAAATGAAGCAACAAATAAAGAAGCTGTCCAACTATTCGTTCCCGGAAAATCTGTAAAGCTTGCACAACAATATTCAACGAAGTTAGTTTGGGCATTAGAAGATACGCCCGCTAATAATTAAATAAAGGAGAAAAGCAATGAAAAAACAATTCACAGGAATCGTTCTATGCAGTACATTTGCAGTTGCTGGTTGGTCCTTACAAGCGAAGGCAGAAGAGCCAAAAGAGTATCGTTCGAATGGTTTAGTAGAATTTATTCCGAACGTAGATCCGACAGAGCCAGTTGATCCAGAAAATCCCGATCCAGAAAAGCCAGTCAAACCAATTGATCCGACAGACCCAGAAGGTCCCAATCCTGGTACCCAAGGACCGCTGTCTATTGATTATGCTTCAAGTTTTGACTTTGGGAAAAATCGTATTTCGAATAAAGACCAAGTATATTTTGCAAGAGCACAGCAATATCAAGAAAATCAAAAAGAAACACCAAATTTTGTGCAAATTTCTGATAATAGAGGAACCAATAGTGGTTGGTCTTTAAGGGTTACGCAAAAGGAGCAATTTAAAGCAACAAAGGCGACTTTAAATAGTCAGTTGACAGGTGCGCAAATTTCTTTAGCTAACCCGACTGTTAATAGTAATGCGCAAAATGTTGTGAAACCAGAGGCAACAAATAAGATTGCCCTTGTTCCAGGAACTGCATCGCTAGTGGCAGCTGCGAAGCAAGGAACCGGTGCAGGAACTTGGGCTACTTATTGGGGCAAAGTAGAAGTGGTTGCAGAACGCGATGAAACCAATACGGTACACAATGTTAATGTTACAAAAGATGTCGCGCTATCAGTACCAGGGTCAACTCCTAAAGATGCCGTGAAATATCAAACAAAATTATTGTGGACGTTGACGGCTGTACCAGGAATTTAAAAAGTAGAGGTGAAGAGAGATGCGAAACAAACAAAGCCTAGTCTTTTTGGCAAGTAGTTTATTCTTACTACTCCTTGCGCCTATTACTAGCGAAGCGATTAGTAATCCTTCGACAAATATCAACGAAGTCAATCGGGAAATAGTGGAGGAATCGGCCAATGATCAGGCAACTAGCGCTCCTTCTCACTCGGAAACATTAGAGCAAGAACCTTCCCTAGAAACGACAACAACAACCGATAATCATCCAGCAGAAACAGACCAATCAACGGCTACTTTAGAACCTAGCGAACAACAAAAGGATGACGATAACAGTGCAACGGAATCGGCGATAGTTGAACCACAGCCGCGCATGTTGGCTGCGCCATACGCTACTTCATTGCCTGATGATCCTAATATCATTCCAATCGACAAGGTATTTCAAGAGCCAATTGGAAATGCAACAAGTATTTTAGAAGGTGGGAAGTTATTACAACTAAACCCAGCTGTTAAATCACAAAAAGGAGCTATTTGGTCAAAAAAACCAATCAGTTTATTGTCGGATTTTACCTTTAAAAGTTATTTGTATTTAGGAAACGAGTATGCAAATGCTGGTGATGGTATGACCTTTACCTTAACGAATGATCCTAGAATGTCCACAACGCCTCAAGAAGTCATTGGTTCACCTGGGATGGGAATCGGTGCATACTCCACGAAAGCTGGTCAACCTTATGTTAGAAATGCCTTATCGATTGAGTTTGATACCTATAAAAATACTGGTAGTTCCAACCGAATGGACCGAGAAATTTCACAAGATAAGGGAAATGGACATTTAGCTTTTGTCACTCCGAAAGCTAATAACAACAGCTATACAGGGGAGCATTCAGGCGTCACTGTTGCGCCAACCTATCTATCTAATGGAACCTGGCGCATGTTGACTGTTCGTTGGAATGCCGCAACCAAAGCATTAACATATGATTTAGAAGGTGTGGGCACGAATACGTATGTAGTTTCAGATTTAAATGCACAATTTGGCGCAACAACGGTTTATTGGGGCTTTACATCATCCACAGGTGGCAAATACCAAGAGAATGCTTTAGCAATGACACAAATTCCTACCAACGTTACGTCACAAGCAGCCCTTAGCGTGAATGGTCAGGAATTTAGCTCAGCTGTTGAAGCAGTGAAAAATGATCAGGTGAGACTACGGAATACGTTGAATATTGACAATGACTTTATCGAAGATCGTCAACCGCAAGTAAGCATTGACTTACCTGATGAATTAGCATATGAAGAAAATTCATTAATGATTGATGGTAAAAAGGTAGCAGCCAAAGATCTGACACAAACAGGGAATCACTTAACAATTGCTTTAAATGACTACCTAGTCTTAAAGAAGGACATGATTATTGAATTAAAAACAACCCTTCAAGATAATACGCCCGAAAAAGTTTTAACTATGAACTTTGACTATTATGAAGAAGGAACCTTACTGCAAAAGTCAAATAATGTAACGATTACTATTCCTAAACCAACAGAAAAAACAGTAACCGTTTTTTATAAAGACGCGGAAGGTAAAGATATTGCTCCACCTAAAAGTGTAACAGGGAAAATTGGTGCACCCTATCAAGAAAAACCCCTAGATATTTCTGGCTATGTTTTTACAAAAGACTCAGGCAATGCGGAAGGAACAATGACAGAGGAAACAAAAGATATTTATTTTTACTATCGTTTAGGGGAACTATATTTTAAAGAGACACCAAAACAGATTACTTTTGGTACGGAAAAGATACGTAATCAACCACTAATTAAACTTGGGCATCCCACCGAAGGACTCAAAGTCGTGGATGAACGTAACGCAAATAATTGGCGCCTGCAACTAAAGCAAACGCAACCGTTAACAAATGATTCAATTGTAATGCCAGATGTTTTTTCTTTCGTTTCAACTGCTGGAAGCTCTCAGATTACAAATGAGGCAATTACGCTTTTAGAAAGTAATCAGAAAGGTGAAACAGATTTAACAGCATTACTTGATGAATCAAAACAACAAGGAATTCAAATCAATGTTCCTGTAGCTTATCAAAGAGTTGGAACATTTAAAGCTCGTTTATCTTGGGCGTTAGAAGACGTACCAGGAAATTAAAGAAAAGAATGGAGAAAAGAAAATGAAAAAAGTAACAACAGTATGTTTATCCACATTTATTTTAGGGAGCTTAGGCATGACTTCTCAAGCCTTTGCAGAAGATGGCGGTAGTTATACATCTAATGGTATCGTAGAATTTACACCAAGTGAAGAGCCAACTAATCCGGTTGACCCAACGGATCCAACTAATCCAGTTGATCCTATTGATCCAACAGATCCTGAAGGTCCTAATCCAGGAACAAACGGTCCGTTGTCAATTGATTATGCGTCAAGTCTAGACTTCGGTGTTCAAAAAATCACGTCGAAGGATCAGACTTATTTTGCTGCTACCCAAAAATACAAGACGGTAGGCGCAACCGATGAAGTCAAAGAAGGGCCTAACTATGTCCAAGTAACAGATAACCGTGGAACCGAAGCTGGCTGGTCATTAAAAGTGAAACAAGAAGGACAATTTAAATCAACTTCTGGTAAAGAATTGACTGGGGCAGCTATCACGTTTAAAAACGGAAATGTAGTGACTGCTTCAGATTCAGGCAAACCAACAGGCCCAGCCACAATCACGCTAAATTCAGATGGTAGTCAATCAGATGTAATGAGTGCAGCGAAAGGAAACGGTGCAGGAACTTATTTATTTGATTGGGGAACAGATGCAACTACAGCCGCTAAAAGTATTGAGTTAACTGTTCCAGGTTCTACAACCAAATACGCTGAAAAATACGCCACAAAATTAACATGGACGTTGACAGACGCTCCAGGAAATTAAACGAGTTTTAAAAAGAAGAATAGCGGGGAACATAGTTACCTGCTATTCACTACATATAGAAAAGGAGTAAATAATTTGAACAGAAAAAAACAACGATTTCTTTTTTTTCCGATACTACTAATTCTTTTAGCGTTAGTACCTAGCAATGGTTTTGCCAGTGAATTTAATTTTGCGGTTACGCCTATTCCATCAGAAAAACAAGTAGATAAAGAAAAAACTTACTTTGATTTATTACTAGCACCAAATGAAGAAACTGAGTTGAAAGTGAACTTGCGCAATGATACAGATAAAGAAGTAAAGGTAGGTATTTCCATCAATAGTGCCATTACCAATTCAAATGTAATCGTGGAGTATGGTGAAAATAAGGGGAAAAAAGATCAAAGTTTAGCGTTTGATATAAAAGACTACGTTCAATACCCTAGCTCAGTTCGTTTAAAACCGAAAAGTGAACAAACGGTTTCTATTAACGTCAAAATGCCTAATACACCCTTTGATGGAGTGTTAGCTAGTGGTATCACTTTTAAAGAAGAAACGTCGGATGAAGGCAAACGCCAAGACGATAAGAGTCAGGGGTTATCCATTAAAAATGAATATTCGTATGTCGTTGCATTATTGATGCAACAAAACAAAAAAAAGGTTGAGCCGAATTTACTTTTGAAAAAAGTCTCACCAGGACAGATTAATGCTAGAAATGTGATTTTAGTCAATCTACAAAATGATCAAAAAACATATATTAACCAAGTTGCCTTTTCGGCAGAGATTACCAAAAAGGGACATGAAGAAGTTTTATATAAAGAGGAAAAAGCAAACATGCAAATTGCACCAAATACCAATTTTTCTGTTCCCATTGCGCTAAAAGGGCAACCACTTAAGCCAGGAGATTATCATTTGTCTATGACCGTTGTTGGGAATAAAGATGCTGCAGGCTCATTTAAAAAATCAATAAACAATGAATCGATATCTTTTAGAAATCAATGGCAATTTGAAAAAGACTTTACAATTAATGGTGAAGTTGCCAAAGAATTAAATGAAAAAGATGTCACCTTAAAAGAAAATCATTCGAATTTATATTTGATGATTGGCTTACTACTATTATTGATAGTGATTTTAATCATTGCCTGGTTGATTTGGCGAAAAAAGAAACAGGAAAAAAACGAAAGAGAAATATAAAGAGTAGTTAATTTTTGATTTGATCATCGGCAACGTTTTTGTTTGTTTTTACTTATCAAACATGCAGTTTATTCAACAAACCTAACTCAAAAAAAGAAATAATAAGAAGGAGTATTGTTAAATATCGTCTGATACCACTTTACTAGTTATATTTTTTGTTTTGTTATGTAGCTAAAGTATTTGGCAATATATGTGAGAAAAATGGATAAATACAAACATTTACTATTATGGAGTACATTGTTACTCTCGTTTTTTCAAGTAACCAATGTGCAAGCAGCAGAAGAACGGAATCCAATTTATAATCCGACCAATCCAACAGAAGAAATTTATCCGATTGAGAATACTGGCACACCAGAAAAAATGGAAGAAACAAATGAAAGTACTATTACTAGCGAAACGCAAGCGGAAGAAAGTAGCGAAGACGTTAGTAAAAAAGAAGTGACAACCAATAATCCAAAAACAAATGAAGAAAGGCCTTCTTCCAAGAAAAGTCAGCATCAAGTATTTTTCACGGATGAATTATTTGATGCTAGCCATATCACCATTGTACCAAATAGCACAGGCGGTGCTGGAACGGAGGGGCAAAACACTTTTTACTTGAATTTCATACGGGAATTAGTAGGAACGGCTATTTATGGGAGAAAGAACTGATAAATGATGAATTATGAAATTTTTTTAAATAAAGAAGATCAACGAAGTTATTCCTTGCTAAGGCATTTAGAAGAAAGTCCCACGCTATCAGGTACTTTTATTGCACTTCGCGAAGAATTATCAATGTCGAATTTTTTAGTCAAAAAAACATTAGAAAAATTAAAAGCAGATATTGACAATCTAAAGTTAAGCGACAGCTTAACTTTAGTCGTTTCTGATGTAGATGTTACACTTGAAATTGATGGAAACTATTCAAGTAAACTTTTGCTCACGAAATACTTAACAGAATCGCTCTCTTTTAAATTAGTGTTGTCTTACTTTAGAGGAAATTATAGTTTGACAAAGTTTGCTGAATGTAATCATGTCAGCACCTCTGTGGCGTATAGTACCTTACAGCGGCTAAAAAAAGCCTTAAAGGAGTATCAGATCTATTTTAGTAAGCGGGAAATTGTCGGCAATCAAAAAGCAATTTCATTTTTTTTGTATAAATTGTTCACGCTTTCCAATCAACCAATTTCCGAACTATATTCGGTAAAAGTTTATAATGAAGCGAAACGTGTATTACAGTCTGTTGAGTTAAACTATACTTTCACCACCTATGAGCGACGCAATTTTTTCCATTATTTAGCTATTATGATTAACAACGAAGGACGTGCGGTGGAAGGGATCGATACGCGTGCACTGAATACATTTTCAGAGGAACTAATAAAAAAATCGCAATTGGCATGGGCATTGGCTTCAAAATCATTAACGTATACGATTGTTTTTTTCTTGTATTTGCATGGCAAACTAGAGAAAAAATATGTCATTCACGAAGATCCTACGATTGAAAGTCTAACTCGTGTTTTCATTGGAAGTTTTGAAAAAGCATTTAATTGTTTAGAGGAGTCAACAAGGAATACTCTAGAAGAAGGGTTAGCAATTATTCATTTCAATGTTATTTACTTTCCGATTAATATGTTTGACGATTTTGAAATGGATTTACAGTTTTTTAAGCAAACATATCCGGAATTTTATTTTTATTTAATTGAATATATTCGTTGGTTAACAGCAAAACATAAAAAAATTGCGAAAGCCAATCACTGTTTGTTTTTTAACTATCTATTGTTGCTAATTAATCATGTTCCGGTTCATTTAATTGCAGAGCCAGCCAAGGTCCTAATTGATTTTTCTTATGGAAAAGAGTATAACCAATTCATCAAAAAAAATTTATCCGTCTATGTGAATTTAAATGTAGAAATTATTGACCCGTTATCAGATACCTTACCAGATGTGGTGATTACCAATTTAAATAACTTGTATCAAGAAGAACAGAGTAAAGTTATGGTTTGGCTGGATCCACCTCGTTCGATTGATTGGGTCAATTTAACGCAATCATTACTGACTATTCAAGAAGAAAAATATCAACAACAAAAAGAATCGACAAAGACAAGCGGTGATCCTATCGAATAGAATCATCGCTTGTCTTTGTGTTTAAGTCTTTACAAAACCACCCAAGTGTTTTATAATATGAATATACATTCATATGAATAGAAAAACATTAATGAGGAGGCGCATAACAATGTCAAAACAAACAGGTGCACACACACATGAAGAAAAAGGTAAAAATGTTCCAGTTATTCTCTTTTTTACAGGATTGGCTCTTTTCTTTATCGGTTTATTTTTAGGGAACATGCTCTTAGTGAAAAATATTCTTTTCTCGTTAGCTGCTATTTTAGCTGGTTATCATATTATTGGGGAAGGCTTTGGAGATACGTATCGGGATACGAAAAACAATCGAAAATTTTCGCCTAATATTCATTTGTTAATGACCTTAGCTGCAGTTGGTTCAGCATTAATGGGAAGTTTTGAAGAATCAGCATTGTTGATTTTGATTTTTGCGGCGGCGCATTTCCTTGAAGATTATGCTCAAGGCAAAAGCCAACGTGAAATTACAAAACTATTAAATTTAAATCCAACAGAAGCTCGCCTGATAAGAGATGACGGCTCAATTCAAACTGTGTCAGTTGAACAATTGAAGATTGGCGACCGCGTGCAAGTCCTCAATGGTGCGCAAATTCCGACAGATGGCGTCGTGATTGAAGGAAGTACCGCTGTGGATGAATCATCTATTAATGGGGAAAGTATTCCCAAAGAAAAAAATAGTGGGGACCCAGTTTTTGGTAGTACTATGAACGGTTCAGGCACAATTGTTGTTGAAGTAACGAAAGATAGTTCAGAAACAGTTTTTGCAAAAATCGTACAGCTCGTGAACCAATCACAAGAAAATCAATCAGAAATTGCAAGCAAAATTAAACGATTTGAACCAAAATATGTCACACTAGTTTTAGCAGTTTTTCCACTAATTGTTTTAGGTGGCGCATTACTTTTCCAATTGACTTGGGCTGAAAGTTTTTACAGAGGCTTGGTCTTCTTAATTGCTGCCTCACCTTGTGCACTAGCAGCGAGTGCCGTTCCGGCAACTTTATCAGGAATTTCCAATTTAGCAAAACAAGGCGTTTTGTTTAAAGGTGGCTCATTCTTATCAAATTTAGCTGAAGTGAAAGCACTCGCTTTTGATAAAACAGGCACGCTAACAAAAGGCAAACCTGAGGTAACAGATTATCTTTTTGTTGATGGCTTAGAAGATCGCCAAGACGAATTAGTAGCTGTTTTAACAAATATGGAGAAAAAATCCAATCATCCATTGGCGACGGCGATTGTTAATCGCTTTGAAGTAGAAACAACGGCTTTAAATTTAGAAGTAGAAAATATTGTTGGGGTGGGTTTAGTAACGACCATTGCAGACACAACTTTTAGAATTGGTAAACCATCTAGTTTCGAACAAGTGCCAACAATCATTGAGAAGCAAACAACGAAATTAGCGAGTGAAGGCAAAACGGTAGTGTACTTTGCCGAAAATGAACAAGTGATTGGTTTAGTGGCATTGATGGATGTTCCTAATGAAGAAGCAATGAACGCCATTCACTATTTCAAGTCACAGAATATTGAAACAACAATGATTACAGGAGATGCAAAACTTACGGGTGAAGCAGTTGGCCGCTTAGTAGGCGTGGATCAAGTTTATGCTAATGTTTTGCCTGAGGAAAAATCAGCGATTGTTGATCAATTAAAACGCGAAGTAGGAATGACAGGGATGGTTGGTGATGGCATTAATGATGCACCGGCTTTAGTGAATGCTGATATCGGAGTGGCAATGGGGGATGGTACAGACATTGCTATCGATGTTGCAGACGTGGTAGTGATGAAAAATGATCTTTCTAAATTAGGCTATGCTCATCGTGTCTCAAAACGCTTGAATAAAATTGTGCAGCAAAATATTATTTTTTCAATGTTAGTGGTAGCAACGTTGATTATCTTGAACTTTTTAGGTATTGCGAATATCGCATTTAGCGTACTTATTCATGAAGGAAGTACCTTAGTGGTCATTTTTAATGGCTTGCGTTTATTAGTTAATACAAAATAAGTCAAATAGTCACTTGCAAGAAAGGAGAGAAAGCGATGAATTCTTTAAAAATGATTGAACTTTCTCTCACCGACGTTGTCATTCGGATGGCTCTAGCCGTGGTTTTTGGAGCTTTGATTGGGTTAGAAAGAAGTATTAAAAGAAAAGGCTTCGGTATCAGTAGTAATGCCATTTTATGTTTGGCCTCTTGTACGATTTCCATTTTACAGATTCAATCGGTGGATATTTTAGTCGATGTGGTGAAACAAAATAGCGCCTTGGCGTCCATTATTTCTATGGATATTACACGATATGGCGCCCAAGTGATTAGTGGTGTAGGCTTTCTCGGTGCGGGGATTATCGTTTTTAGAGAAAGGAAAGTCTCTGGGTTAACGACAGCAGTAATGATGTGGAATGTTACTATTATTGGTTTAGTCATTGGGATGGGCTTTTTAACCATTGCATTTATCAATCTCGTGGCAACTTTGCTAGTATTAGCTCTGGCCCATTTTAAACGAAAGACTCCTTTAAAACGATTGCAGCTTATCGTAAAAATGAAGGAACCTATGATTAAAGAAAGCCGACTGCATGAACAACTTCAAGCTTCTTTAGAAAAAGGGGAGCGCTTAGTAGAATTGACTTTGGAATCCGAACAAGAGGCAGTGACAGCAAAGATTTCTTATGTAGGCAAAGAAGATTTCTGGCATTCCAACTTGCACCATCTCTTGAAAGAAAAAGGGCACGTTCAATCTGTCTCTGTCACGGAAACAATTTAACCATAAAATAAAGCACTTGGGCGCTAGCGCGCGCCAAGTGCTTTTGTTTAAATATTTAATACTTTATCTAAGAAATCTTTTGTTCGAGGGTTTTGAGGATTTTCAAAGACTTGCTCTGGCGAACCATCTTCTAGGAAGTTACCGCCATCAATGAACATTACTCGATTAGCCACTTCTTTTGCAAAGCCCATTTCGTGAGTAACGATGACCATTGTCATTCCTTGTTTTGCTAAATCTTTCATTACACCAAGAACATCGCCAACCATTTCTGGATCAAGAGCTGATGTTGGCTCATCGAAAAGCATAATATCAGGATTCATCGCTAACGCACGTGCAATTGCGACACGTTGTTTTTGACCACCAGATAAAGAATCTGGATAGGCATCTTTTTTATCTGCCAACCCAACACGTTCTAAAAGTTCTAACGCTTTTTTCTCCGCTTCGTCTTTTGATAAGCGACCTAAATCGGTTGGTGCTAAAACAATATTTTCTAAAATAGATAAATGTGGAAACAAATTGAAATGTTGGAAAACCATGCCGATATGTTGACGGACTTGGTTGATGTCCGTATTTTTATCTGTCAAGTTCGCACCATCAATAATAATGTCTCCGCTAGAAGCTTCTTCTAATTGATTCAAGCAACGTAAAAAAGTACTTTTACCAGAACCAGAAGGACCGATGACGCAGACTACGTCGCCTTCGTTAATAGAAACATTAATGTCGTTTAAGACCGTGTTGTCACCATATTTTTTTACTAAATGTTCAACTAAGATTTTTTCAGTCATATTAGTTCACCTTCTTTTCAAGGTTTTTCGCTAATTTAGTTAAGCTAGTAATTAAAATTAAGTAGATTAACGCAATAACGAAGTAAACCATTGTACTTTGTAATGTCCGAGCAACAATAATTTTTCCTGTTTGTAGTAGTTCGATTAAGCCAATTGCTGAAAGGATAGTTGTATCTTTCAATGAAATAACAAATTGGTTAATGAATGAAGGAATCATAATGCGAATCGCTTGTGGTAAAATAATTTTTTGCATTGTCCGATTATAGGAAAGACCTAAACTTCTTGAAGCTTCCATTTGGCCAACTGGAACAGCTTTGATTCCGCCGCGCACAATTTCAGAAATATAGGCACTGGCATTTAAAGTTAATGTGATAATCCCAGCAATGAAGACCGGGATATTAAAGCCAAGCACACCAGGTAATCCGAAATAGATGAAGAACGCTAAGACCATTAAAGGAATTCCGCGAATTAAATCAACATAAATGGTTGAAAGTACACGTAATGCTTTGATTGGTGAAACGCTGAATAATCCGAAAATAACGCCGACAATTAAAGCAAGTACGAAGGAAATCAACGTTAATAGAATCGTCATCCATAAACCGTGTAACAATTGTTTCCAGTTGTTTTGCATGAAGCCAACAAACGTAGATTCGTCAGCTGTTTCTTCTTTGGCTTCGTTGCCATCTTTCACGTAAGTGCCGATAATTTTATCGTATTCACCTGTACGTTTCATTTCTTTTAAGCCTTCGTTAAACATTTCAAGTAGTTCAGGATTTTGCCCTTTTTTGACAGCAAAACCGTAAGAACCACCTTTTTCACGAGGAATTGGTGTCGCTAGTGGTTGATTTTGCGCAACCCCATAGCCAATGACAGGATAATCATCCATCATGGCATCAACTTCGCCAATTTCTAATGCACTGTATAATGCATCAGTTGTGTCTAAATACTTAATTGAGTAATCATATTTCTTTTTATTTTTTTCTAAGAAATCAGCACTTTCAGTACCAATTTTTACGCCGACTTTTTTGCCTTTTAAATCATCATACGATTTAATTTTGTCATTGCCTTTTTTGACCGCAATTTGAATGCCGCTATCAAAGTAAGGAACAGAGAAGTCGAAGGCTTTTTTACGATCATCCGTAATCGTCATGCCTGCAACCATCCCATCTGCTTGACCAGATTCAACAGCTTGGACAGCAGAACTAAAACCAATAAATTTAAATTCAACAGTAAAACCTTGCAATTCAGCTGCACGTTTGACTAAATCTACATCAATTCCGACATAATCACCTTGGGCATTTTGAAACTCAAACGGAGCAAACGTAGAATCACTAGCAATCACATA
Source organism: Enterococcus faecalis (assembly GCF_029024925.1). Taxonomy (NCBI): domain Bacteria; kingdom Bacillati; phylum Bacillota; class Bacilli; order Lactobacillales; family Enterococcaceae; genus Enterococcus; species Enterococcus faecalis. The sequence goes on from NZ_CP118962.1 coordinate 605,109, forward strand.
TTTCTCTTTTTTAGGAGTGATTTTTTTCATCTGTTCGCCAGCGTCTTGTGTGTTTGTTTCATCACCTGTCGCTAAGTAGTTGTTTAAAATTTTATCATAAGTACCATTGTCTTTAAGATTTTTCAAACCAGCGTTGAACTTTTTGATTAATTCAGGGTTTTGACCTTTTTTCACTGCGAAACCATAAGAACTGCCTGTTTCTTTATCGCCAACTAATTGTAATTTTTGGCCATTTTTCACTGCGTAGCCCAATACAGGATAATCATCAACGATTGCATCCGCTTCGCCGTTTTCTAAGGCTTTATAAAGACCCGTTGCATCGTCAAAATTTTTGATGGTGTAGTCATATTTCTCTTTATTTTTTTCAAGGAAGTTGGCACTTTCAGTTCCAACTTTAGCCGCAACCGTTTTGCCTTTTAAATCATCATATGATTTAATTTTGTCGTTTCCTTTTTTAACCGCTAATTGTAAACCGCTATCGAAGTATGGATCTGAAAAATCAAAGGATTTTTTTCGCTCATCCGTAATACTCATTCCAGCAATCATGCCATCAATTTGTTTAGATTGAATCGCTTGGACTGCACTATCGAAGCCTAATGGTTTTAAATCCACTTCAAAACCTTGATCTTTGGCAATCGCATCTAATAAATCAACGTCAATACCAATGTATTTTCCTTTTGAGTCTTGGAATTCAAAAGGGGCGAATGTTAAATCCGTTCCAATTGTATATTTCTTTCCTTCCGCATGTGCTGAAGTGCCACTAATGAATGTTAGCAGAGTTACCATCATCACAAAGAAAGAAAGTAAAAAGTGTTTCCTTTTCATAAAATACCTCCTAGTTTTGCATATTGAACAATTATATAGTAAGAAATAGGAAGCTGACAAGTATTTGAACGCTAAAAAGAGAAAAAAACTCTAATTTCCTTACATTGCATGTTATAAAATGTGACATAGAAATTAAGAACAAAAGATTAAGATCAGTTGAAGTCCGAAACAGCAAAAGTGGCGAAAATATGTTCGGTATGTTAAACTAATAAGTGGACATTCTGCCAGAATGGGCCGATAATTTAAGAGAAATTAGACACTTTGAGGGGGAGTTATAAATGATCGAAAGAGAAACTTCCAATACCTTTCATTTGGCTTCTAAATATGAGCCTGCCGGAGATCAGCCAGCCGCTATTGCTGAACTAGTTGACGGTGTCAAAGGTGGAGAAAAAGCTCAAATTTTACTTGGAGCGACCGGAACAGGTAAAACATTTACAATCTCTAATGTGATTCAAGAAGTGAACAAACCAACATTAGTGATTGCACATAATAAAACACTAGCTGGACAATTATACGGGGAATTTAAAGAATTTTTCCCAGATAATGCGGTCGAGTATTTTGTCAGTTACTATGATTATTATCAACCAGAAGCATATGTACCCTCAAGTGATACATATATTGAAAAAGATTCCAGTATTAATGATGAAATTGATAAACTACGCCATTCAGCGACAAGTTCTTTATTGGAACGAAACGATGTCATCGTGGTAGCATCAGTTTCTTGTATTTTTGGTTTAGGGGATCCGCGGGAATACAGTCAACAAGTTGTTTCATTACGTGTGGGAATGGAAATGGATCGTAATGAGTTACTAAAAAGCTTAGTCGATATTCAATTCGAACGAAATGATATTGATTTTCAACGGGGGCGTTTTCGTGTCCGCGGTGATGTGGTTGAGATATTCCCAGCTTCACGGGATGAGCATGCGCTACGTGTTGAATTTTTCGGAGACGAAATTGATCGAATTCGTGAAGTAGATGCGTTAACTGGTGAAATTGTCGGCGAAACAGAGCATGTCGCTATTTTTCCGGCAACACACTTCGTGACGAACGAAGAACATATGGAACACGCCATTTCGCAGATCCAAGAAGAATTAGAGGCACGTTTGAAAGTGCTTCGCAGTGAAAACAAATTATTGGAAGCCCAACGTTTGGAACAGCGAACTAACTATGATATTGAGATGATGAGAGAGATGGGCTATACGTCAGGGATTGAGAATTACTCTCGACATATGGACGGTCGCCAAGAGGGAGAGCCGCCGTATACGCTGTTGGACTTTTTCCCAGATGACTTCTTACTTGTAATCGATGAGTCTCATGTAACAATGCCGCAAATTAGAGGAATGTATAATGGCGACCGAGCACGGAAACAAATGTTAGTGGACTATGGTTTCCGTTTACCAAGTGCACTTGATAACCGACCGCTTCGTTTAGAAGAATTTGAACAACATGTAAACCAAATTGTTTATGTATCGGCAACACCAGGCCCTTATGAAATGGAACAAACAGAGACTGTTGTTCAACAAATCATTCGACCAACAGGTTTACTAGATCCAGAAGTAGAAATCCGCCCAATTATGGGTCAAATTGATGACTTGGTGGGCGAAATTAATGAACGGATCGAAAAAGATCAGCGGGTGTTTGTCACAACCTTAACGAAGAAAATGGCCGAAGATTTAACCGACTATTTCAAAGAATTAGGCTTAAAAGTTAAATATTTGCATAGTGATATAAAAACACTGGAAAGAACGGAGATTATTCGCGATTTACGATTAGGCGAATTTGATATTCTAATTGGTATTAACTTATTACGTGAAGGAATCGATGTGCCAGAAGTTTCCTTAATTGCGATTCTAGATGCGGATAAAGAAGGCTTCTTACGTAGTGAACGCTCGTTAGTGCAAACGATGGGACGGGCTGCCCGGAACGCTGAAGGAAAAGTCATTATGTATGCAGATAAAATCACCGATTCGATGCAACGAGCTATGGATGAAACGGCACGACGTCGGGCAATCCAAGAAGCATATAATGAAGAACATGGTATTGAACCAAAAACAATTATTAAAGAAATTCGTGATTTGATTTCTATTTCCAAAACAGCTGATAAAGATGAAACAGTGGTTCAATTGGATAAATCATATGAAGATTTATCAAGACAAGAAAAAGCTGATTTATTACTGAAACTTGAAAGAGAAATGAAAGATGCGGCCAAAGCGTTAGACTTCGAAACTGCAGCCACATTACGAGATACCATTCTTGAATTGAAAGCTGCCAAATAAGTCAACCAACGGATTAAGTAAAAGATACGATGAACCATCGTATCTTTTACTAATCTTTTCTCTATAGAATGACTTGAAATGATTTGACGTAAGAGATTTAGTAAAAGGAGAACATATATGGCAAATGATAAAATTGTGATTCATGGTGCACGCGCCCATAACTTAAAAAATATTGATGTCACGATTCCTCGTGACAAAATGGTTGTTGTAACTGGACTATCTGGTTCTGGCAAAAGTTCATTAGCGTTTGATACGCTTTACGCAGAAGGGCAACGACGTTATGTAGAGAGTCTCTCTGCTTATGCGCGACAATTTTTGGGACAGATGGATAAACCAGATGTTGACAGCATCGATGGTTTAAGTCCAGCTATTTCAATTGATCAAAAGACGACAAGTAAAAACCCACGCTCAACGGTGGGGACGGTCACAGAAATCAATGATTATTTACGATTGTTATTTGCTCGGGTAGGTCATCCAATTTGTCCTAACGATCATATTGAAATTACCAGTCAGTCTGTTGAACAGATGGTTGATAAAGTCTTAGAGCTACCAGAGCGAACAAAAATTCAAATTTTGGCCCCTGTTGTGGTCAAGAAAAAAGGCCAACATAAAAAAGTGTTTGAAATGATCCAACGTGAAGGGTATGTCAGAATGCGGGTGGATGGTGAAACCTATGATGTTAGTGAGGCACCAGAACTTGAAAAAAATAAAAAACATGATATTGCGATTGTGATTGACCGTATCGTTGTGAAAGAAGGCATTCGCTCTCGCTTGTTTGATTCGTTTGAAGCGGCTTTGCGTTTAGCTGAAGGTTACGCAATTGTTGATGTGATTGGTCAAGAAGAAATGTTGTTTAGTGAACATTATGCTTGTCCTTATTGTGGGTTCACAGTCGGTGAATTGGAACCGCGCTTGTTTTCATTTAATGCACCATTTGGCGCTTGTCCCGATTGTGATGGTTTAGGTGTTAAATTAGAAGTGGACAAAGACTTAGTGATTCCAGATCCCACTAAAACCTTGAGAGAAGGAGCCATTGTTCCGTGGAACCCTATTAGTTCCCAATATTATCCACAAATGTTGGAACAAGCAGCCACCAGTTTTGGGATTGATATGGATACGCCGTTTGAAGAATTACCTGCAGACCAACAAGAAATTATTTTAAATGGTTCTGGCGAGAAAAACTTTCATTTTCATTATGAAAATGACTTTGGTGGTGTTCGTGATGTGGAAGTGCCATTTGAAGGGATTTTAAAAAATATTAAACGACGCTATCATGAAACAAATAGCGATTTTACACGAGATCAAATGCGGTTATACATGACAGAATTGACTTGTCGAAGCTGTCAAGGGTATCGTTTGAATCCGCAAGCTTTAGCTGTAAAAATCAATGGCACGCACATTGGTGAAGTCAGTGAATTAGCAATAAAAAATGCGGTCCAATTTTTTGAAGGTGTGTCTTTATCTGAACAAGAAACAACGATTGCTCGGCCAATTTTAAAAGAAGTCGAAGATCGGTTAACCTTCTTAAAAAATGTCGGGTTAGATTACTTAACCTTAAGTCGAGCTGCTGGTACACTTTCTGGTGGAGAAGCACAAAGAATTCGCTTAGCAACACAAATTGGATCAAACTTATCAGGCGTCCTTTACATTTTAGATGAACCATCAATTGGTTTGCATCAACGAGATAACGACCGCTTGATTGACTCATTGAAAAAAATGCGGGACTTAGGCAATACATTAATTGTGGTGGAACATGATGAAGATACAATGATGGCTTCGGATTACTTGATTGATGTGGGACCTGGCGCTGGACATCTGGGCGGTGAAATTGTAGCCGCTGGTACGCCGGAAGAGGTTGCTAAAAATCCGCATTCATTGACCGGTCAATATCTTTCTGGGAAAAAAGTGATTCCTGTACCAAAAGAACGTCGCAAAGGTAATGGCAAAGCGATCAAAGTCACTGGTGCCAGTGAAAATAATTTAAAAAATGTCAGTGTTGAATTTCCGCTAGGTGAATTTGTTGCTGTCACAGGTGTTTCAGGTTCAGGGAAAAGTACTTTAGTCAATCAAATTTTGAAAAAAGCACTGGCCCAAAAATTAAATCGTAATTCCAATAAACCTGGGAAACACAAAAGTATCACTGGTTATGAAGCCATTGAAAAGATTGTTGACATTGATCAAAGTCCAATTGGTCGAACACCAAGAAGTAATCCAGCGACTTATACTAGTGTTTTTGATGACATTCGCGATTTGTTTGCCCAAACAAATGAAGCCAAGGTTCGTGGCTATAAAAAAGGCCGCTTTAGTTTTAACGTCAAAGGTGGCCGTTGTGAAGCTTGTCGCGGGGATGGTATCATCAAAATTGAAATGCACTTTTTACCTGACGTCTATGTGCCTTGCGAAGTTTGTCATGGCAAACGTTATAATTCTGAGACGTTAGAAGTTCATTATAAAGGCAAAAACATTTCTGATATTTTAGATATGACGGTGGAAGATGCCGTAGAATTTTTCAAACATATCCCTAAAATTCATCGTAAATTGCAAACAATTGTGGATGTAGGCTTAGGCTATGTGACATTGGGGCAGCCAGCAACTACTTTATCTGGTGGAGAAGCACAGCGGATGAAGCTAGCGAGTGAACTTCATAAAAATTCTAATGGGAAAAACTTTTATATTCTGGATGAACCAACAACCGGCTTGCATACCGATGATATTGCGCGATTGCTTCTAGTATTAGAGCGTTTAGTGGAAGCGGGCAATACCGTTTTAGTGATTGAACATAACTTGGATGTCATCAAATCTGCGGATCATGTGATTGATCTAGGGCCAGAAGGTGGCGACGGTGGTGGGACGATCGTGGCGACAGGAACACCAGAAGAAGTTGCTAAAGTCAAAGACAGTTACACAGGATATTATTTAAAACGTGTTCTGAAATAAACATTAATGATTAGATAAAGAACCTTGTTTTTATGGGAAACAAGGTTCTTTTATTATAAAATAACAAATATTTTTTAACAAAAATTAAAAATAAATGTTGACTTAATGTGTAATTAAAAGATATACTATGTTTGTTAACAAAATAACAATGAACACGAAGGGAAGTCTTAAATGAAAAACAAAAAAATAACAACAAGTTTATTAACAGCAGGAATGGTCTTAGCTATCGGAATCACACCTTTTGTACATAGTAACACAATGGAAGCAGCGACCTTAATTTCACAATCAGACCATGAAAAAGTAATGAGCTTTACCAAGAAAGACTTAAAAGAAGCAACGGGCATTCAATTGGAGCCGGCGACAGTACAAGCCGTTCATCAGGAATTAAAGCAACAAATCACCTGGGAAACATTAGGCTATTCCACAATTGATGCGCAAAATATTGCGACACGTTTTACACAAAATACATATCAGGCTCTGGGGATTTTAACAGATATCGCCAACCATTCAGACCTTCAATTGAAAGTCATTACCATTAATAATCCATATCTAGCAACAGCTAAAATTGGTACCTTTAAGTGGGAAACCGTAACTCCTGAAGTTGGTGGGGACCATGAAACAGCAGACAATGAACTAACCACACCAACACCGACTGTTGCCAGTCTTCAAGAGATTGACGTAGAAATCGAATACGACGAAAATGAAATTGAGTTCACCTATGAAATAAAATCGAACGGAACAATTGAAGCAACGTATGAAGATGAATCTGCTGATTTAGAATTAGAAGGTAAGGCAGCACAAGACAAAATCATGACTCTTTTAGATGGATTGTCAATCAAAACAGCTACAAATGAACAAATTAAAGAACACATTACGAAAAAGTTATCCGTGAATGAACAAGTAAAAAAAATTGAGTTTGAAGCTAATTTTACTGATAAAACAGAAATTGAGTTTGTATTAAAATAACACACAGTTATACAATATAATTCAGCAATTAAAACAGCGTTGACAAAAATGTCAATGCTGTTTTTCTATGAAAGAATAGAAATCTTTATAAGAATGATTGAAAAGCTTTCTTTGATACGCCCGGGGTGTTATAATATAGTGATGCAAGTGAAGGGAGTGTTGAATATGCCAGAAAATTTACAACTGGTTATTATTACAGGAATGAGTGGCGCTGGAAAAACAGTCGCTGTTCAAAGCTTTGAAGACATGGGCTATTTCTGTATCGACAATTTACCACCAAGCTTAATCCCAAAATTTTGGGAATTAATTAAAGAATCTGGAAAAGTTACCAAGATTGCGTTAGTGATCGATTTACGTTCACGGACCTTCTTTAGAGAAATTCAGGATATGTTAGTCGAACTTGAAAATACTAATTTTATTGATACAACGATTTTATTTTTAGATGCCACCGATGAAGAGTTGGTTTCTCGTTATAAAGAGACACGGCGTGCGCATCCAATGGCGATGGATGGTTTAGTGACAGAAGGTATTCGTAAAGAACGTGCAATGCTGGAAGAAATCAAGGCGGATGCTCAGTTGGTTATTGATACCACGGACTTGTCCCCTCGTCAATTGCGGGAACGTTTGAATAAAGAACTAGCAACGAGAGAGACACACGAATTTCGAGTGGAAATGGTGTCCTTCGGCTTTAAATATGGGTTGCCGATTGATGCAGATATCGTTATGGATGTTCGCTTTTTACCTAATCCCCATTATATTGATGAACTACGGCCGTTAACTGGAATGGATCAACCTGTTTATGATTATGTGATGGGCTTCCCAGAAACAGATGAATTTTATACCAAATTTATCGATTTACTGCGAACAGTCTTACCTGGATATAAAAAAGAAGGTAAAAGTAGCGTCACCATTGCAATTGGCTGTACTGGCGGACAACATCGCTCTGTCGCATTGACAGAACGTGTTGGCGCTGAATTAAAAGAGGAAGATTACCATGTAAATATTACCCACCGCGACCGCTTAAAAAGAAAAGAAACGGTTAATCGCTCTTAATGAAAACCTATCGAATTCGTAAACCGAAGATCGTGGTTGTTGGTGGTGGAACAGGCTTGCCAGTAATTTTAAAAAGTTTAAGAAATCAAAGTGTTGATATTACTGCCGTCGTAACGGTCGCTGATGATGGCGGTAGTAGTGGCGAGCTTCGTTCCTCTATTAATAACATGACACCTCCGGGAGATTTAAGAAATGTTTTAGTGGCATTGTCAGATATGCCACAATTATATGAAGATATTTTTCAATATCGTTTTGATAAATCAGATAGTCATTTTGCCAATCATGCAATCGGTAATTTAATCATTGCTGCTGTCTCAGAAATGAGGGGAAGTACGTATGAAGCGATTCAATTGCTTTCAAAAATGATGCATGTTGATGGACGGATTTATCCATCATCAGAACGGCCATTAACGTTACATGCCGTATTTAAAGATGGCTCAGTGGCGGTGGGAGAATCAAAAATTGCACTGGATCGCAAGACGATTGACCATGTGTTTGTAACAAATACACACGGAGAAGAACAGCCAAGAGCTGCGCGTAAAGTCGTCAAAGCAATTGAAGAAGCAGACATGGTCGTGTTAGGGCCAGGGAGTCTTTTTACAAGTATTTTGCCTAATTTAGTTATTACAGAAATTGGTGAAGCCATCAAACAAACGGCAGCGGAAGTAGTCTATATTTGTAACATCATGACCCAAAAAGGGGAAACGGAACATTTTACGGATACCGATCATGTTCGTGTCTTAAACGAGCATCTACAAGCGCAGTTTGTTGATACAGTGCTGGTTAACACAGAAAAAGTACCAGAAAATTACATGGATCCTGAAATTTATGATGAATATTTAGTTCAAGTGAAGCATGATTTTCAAGGATTACGTGAAGAAGGTTGCCGAGTCATTTCGACAGACTTTTTAGAATTAAGAGATGGCGGAGTTTTTCATGATGGGGAAAAAGTTGTTGAAGAACTTTTCCGTATCGTATTTGGAACGAAATATTAATTAATCAAAAGAATCAAGAGAGGAGGAGCTTAGATGTCTTTTGCCTCGGATGTCAAAAAAGAGTTAACTGGTTTAGAAGTCCATCGAGAACACGCGAAAGCAGAATTAGCAGCATTAATTCGGATGAACGGCTCGCTTAGCTTAGTTAATCAACAGTTTGTCTTGAATGTACAAACGGAAAATGCTGCAATTGCTCGTCGAATGTATTCATTGCTGAAAGATCATTACCATGCACAAGCAGAATTATTAGTTCGTAAAAAAATGAAACTAAAGAAAAATAATGTTTACATTGTGCGTCTAAAACAAGATACACAAAAAATTCTAGCTGATTTGGATATTATGGATGGGGTCGTTTTTAATGGCAATGTGTCAAATGAAATCATGGGTAACGCGCAAAAAATGCGTTCCTATTTACGCGGGGCCTTTATGGCTTCTGGCTCAGTTAATAATCCGGAAACAAGTCGCTATCATTTAGAAATTTTTTCAATTTATGAAGAACACAATAATGATATTTGTAAGATGTTGAATTACTATGACTTAAACGCTCGAACATTGGGACGCCGAAATGGGTATATTTGTTATTTAAAAGGTGCTGAAAAAATTGCCGACTTTTTAACATTAATTGGTGCCACGAACTCTATGTTGAAATTTGAAGATGTCCGGATTGTCCGTGATATGCGGAATTCAGTAAATCGTTTAGTGAATTGCGAAACAGCGAATTTAAATAAAACCATTGATGCGGCTTCAAAACAAATTGAAAATATTCAATTTATTGAAAGTACAGTAGGGCTGACGTCATTACCGGAGAAACTTCAGGAAATCGCAGAATTACGGTTAGAGTATCCGGAAGTTAGTCTCAAAGAACTAGGGGAAATGATTCCTTCAGGAGCTATTTCTAAGTCAGGTATTAATCATCGTATTCGAAAAATTAATGAATTTGCAGAAAAATTACGAGAAAAAAGTGCGTAACTTTTCTGCTCCAGAAGTGAAGAATAACATTTCCGTTTGAAGTGCTATCCTTCACTTTTTCTTTAAGCGTGTAAAAAAAATTAAAGTGTGTAAAAAGTGTGTAGCACTGAAATGTAGTGTTGACCTGTGGTTTAAAGAAACGACGTTGGCACGAATGTTGCATGTAATAAAATGCAAGCGATTACTTATTGCTGTTTTTAACTAAAACATTAAAAACTATTGGAGGGGTCAAAATGGTTCAACGATTAATTAGTGCAAATGCATCAGAAATCAAACGGATGTCAAAAGAAGAGCTGTTTCAGAGTATTAAAGCGAGCGAAGGGCGCGTAATTTTATCGGAAAATGTGGTAGTTCATCCATCCGTAGCAGGTGATATCACTTGTGCGGAAATGTCAAAAGCATATGGCGCAGACATGATTTTATTGAATGTTTTCGATGTTAATCAACCGATTGTAGTAGCCGCTTATGAAGGGCAATATACTGCGGAAACATGTGTCCCTAATGATGAGGTTGTTCATCGTTTGAAAGAACTAGTCGGTTTACCGATTGGCATGAATGTCGAACCTGTTGATGAAAATTTAGACTTAGCTTCAACGAGAGTTTCGATTGAACCAGGTAGAAAAGCATCAGCAGCTACTTTCAAAAAAGCCAATGAACTGGGTTTGGATTTTATCTTATTGACAGGTAATCCAGGAACTGGCGTGACCAACGACTTGATTGCTAAGAACGTGGCCTTAGCCAAAAAACATTTTGATGGCATCATTATTGCCGGAAAAATGCACAGTTCAGGCGTAGATGAACCAGTGGTCAGTTTAAAATCAGCTGAACAATTTATTGAAGCGGGCGCTGATATTGTCTTAGTCCCAGCAGTCGGCACGGTTTGGGGCATCGATGATCAACAAGTCAAAGAAGTTGTGGATTTTGCACATTCAAAAGGAAAATTAGTTATGAGTGCCATTGGAACTTCACAAGAAAGTGCTCAACCTGAAGTTATCCAAGCAATCGGCATTAGAAATAAAATTTTAGGCGTAGATATTCAACATATTGGCGATGCCAATATGGGCTTAGTTGGTATTGAAAATATTAAAGAGCTTTCTGATGCGATACGTGGGAAAAGACATACTGTTGCTAGAATGGCTCGTTCGATTAATCGTTAAAAAAGTGAACAGAGGCACGAATTCAGAAAATTTGAATTCGTGTCTTATGATTTTTTTATTGAAAAACGGTATACTAAAAGAGAAATAAAGGTTTGAAAGGATGAGGTTTTTTTATGGATATTTCAGTAATTGATGCAACAAAAGTTAACGCAGAAACAGGGCTTCACATTGGTGAGAGCAATGCCCCTGTCAAAATGATAGAATTTATCAATGTTCGCTGTCCTTATTGCAGAAAATGGTTTGAAGAGTCTGAGGAACTGTTAGCACAATCTGTCAAAAGTGGTAAAGTTGAACGTATCATTAAGTTGTTTGATAAAGAAAAAGAAAGTTTACAACGCGGCAATGTGATGCATCACTACATTGACTATTCAGCGCCTGAACAAGCACTGTCAGCATTGCATAAAATGTTTGCTACGCAAGATGAATGGGGAAACTTAACCTTAGAAGAAGTAGCGACGTATGCTGAAAAAAATCTGGGCTTAAAAGAACAAAAAGATGCAACGCTTGTTTCCGCAGTGATTGCTGAAGCCAATGCGGCTCACATTCAATTTGTACCAACGATCATCATTGGTGAGCATATCTTTGACGAAAGTGTCACTGAAGAAGAATTACGAGGATACATTGAAAAATAAAAAAATGGAAACAGCGACTGTCGCTGTTTCCATTTTTTTTATTTTTAATTTAAGGCGCTACTATTTTCCATTACTTCATCGATTAAACCATATTCTTTTGCTTGTTCGGCAGTCATATAGTTATCACGATCGGTATCACGTTCAATCACTTCAATTGGTTGGCCAGTTCGTTCAGCTAAAATTGAATTTAAACGTTGACGAGTGTCTAAAATGTGACGAGCAGCAATTTCAATTTCTGTTGCTTGCCCTTGAGCGCCACCAAGTGGTTGGTGAATCATGATTTCCGCATTTGGTAAAGCGAAACGTTTGCCTTTTTGACCAGCTGTTAATAAGAAGCTACCCATTGAAGCCGCCATTCCTAATACGATCGTTTGGACATCCGCTTTAACGAAATTCATGGTATCGAAAATCGCTAAACCTGCAGAAACGCTGCCACCAGGAGAGTTAATGTACAAGTAAATGTCTTTTTCTGAATCTTGGGCATCTAAGAATAATAACTGTGCAATCACTGAGTTTGCCACATTATCATCGATAGGGCCGCTTAGCATAATGATGCGGTCTTTTAATAAACGAGAGTAAATGTCATAAGCACGTTCACCGCGAGATGATTGTTCAATAACTGTTGGAATTAAATTCATAAGTAAATCCTCCTATATAAAGAAACTTTTAAAGTCATTCTATCACAAAGCACTTTGAATGCCTATGAAAAGTATACCTCTTTGGTCAATAAAGGTCAACGAAGTCGCTTGAAAAATTTTGTGTCATTTTTTATCCGAAACTTTTGGATTATGTTATACTAAAATGGAAAATTAGAAAAGAGCGAGGGGAAAAATATGTTTGTTTTTATCGCCGGAATGGTCGGTGTAATCGTCGGTGCGCTAATAGTCACAGCAAGTGCCGCCTTACATTCATCTTACAAAGAGCGAAAAGAAGTACGTTATCGTGAACTAGAACATTTGGTTAAAGAAATTGAATCATTGAATTTATTAAATAAAAAAGTCAAAGAAATTTTACAAAAGCGTGAATTATATATAGACAGATCAATTGAATACTTATCGATGGATGATTGTTTCATCAGCATCGATGATTTTATTTATTTGGAATCATTTTCTGCTCAAAATAATTTTTACTTACCGACGTACTTAATTGAAGAATTTTTCAAAAAAATTGCGCATCGTAAAGTCATTTTGACGGCCAGCGAAGTTGCTGAAATGGGTGGTCACACCTATAAAGGCGGCCGTGTTATTTTGGAAAATTTTTCAGACGAGATTTTAGCAATTATTGAAGATAAAAAACGTAAAATGCAGCGTTTGTCTAACGAACCACTTCATTATTTTAAAGCGATTAAATAAAAAAGAACCAGCGTACCCGCTAATTTTTTTGGGTATCTGGTTCTTTTTCTTGTTGTTCCATATCGGTCATAGTGTCTTCAATTTCTTTATGTAAGAAATAAGAAATAACTGTACGGATGATCACCAAGGTTGCCAATTTCAAAATATCTTGAAAAGTTGGTTTGACAATGGATTCAATAATATCAGCAGCAATTAAAATTTCTAAACTTAACAGAATGTAGCTACCAAGGAAGTTTTTGATGAACGTATTCATTTTGGTTAAGGTAAAGCGGCTTTGATTTTGTCGTTCACTTTTAATGAAATCTTTTCCTGCTAAACAAACACCCCAAACTAAAACAATAATCGAAAAAACATTCAGTCCTAAAATACATAGCTCAAAAAGTGGGGTTAAAAGCGTCATTAACTGATGGGGCCACTCATTCATCGTATTCACTCCTACCAAAAAGCCTTTTCTTTAACTATAACGAAACGGCTGACTAACGTCAAATATTGTTGAAATAAACAGGCTAAACTATTCAGCTTATAGAACAAAACTAAGAAAATTATGAATAGCATCTAACAATTAAGTAAAAGGACTGTAAAGGTTCTTTTACTTTTTTTTTGTAAAAAAAGAGTCTTAAAAGGAATCAAGTAGCAAAAAGTAAGTGAAAACCAACTTTGTCAGTGGATAGTCTTTTCATTAATTTTTAAAAGACAAATTTTACGTTTTCAAGAGCCGAATACTGCCAAGTTTTAGCCTTTAAAGGTGATAGAATCAGAAATTGAGTAAGAGATGTGTCACAAAAGCAAGGAGACACATCGACTTGATGAAAGATTTAAGGAGCTGTAGTTGAAGTAAAGAGAAGCAAGTGTCCCAAACACTAGCGAAAGAAAATAGGGAGGATTAAAATGTTTAAGAAAGCAACGAAATTATTATCGACAATGGTGATTGTCGCTGGAACAGTTGTGGGAAATTTCAGTCCCACATTGGCTTTAGCCGAAGGAGTGGTTAAAGCAGGAGATACAGAAGGAATGACCAATACGGTGAAAGTGAAAGATGACAGTCTAGCTGATTGTAAACGGATATTGGAAGGACAAGCTGCTTTCCCAGTTCAAGCGGGTGAAACGGAACCGGTTGATTTAGTGGTTGTTGAAGATGCCAGTGGTAGTTTTTCAGATAATTTTCCACATGTAAGACAAGCGATTGATGAAGTGGTTCAAGGTTTATCTGATCAAGACCGCGTGATGCTGGCTTCGTATCGCGGCGGAAAACAATTTATGTTTCCTGATGGAAAGACAAAAATTAATTCAGCTGATTATGATATGAATGTGCGCGTCAATACGCAATTGACTTATGATAAAAGCCAATTTGTCTCTGGTTTTGGAGACGTTCGGACGTATGGTGGTACGCCAACCGCCCCAGGATTGAAACTCGCTTTAGATACGTACAATCAAACACACGGAGATTTAACGAATCGAAAAACGTATTTCCTATTAGTGACAGATGGGGTCGCTAATACACGTTTAGATGGTTACTTGCATAAAACCAATACCAATGATTCAATCAATGAATATCCAGATCCAAGACATCCTCTTCAAGTCTCAGTGGAATATAGTAATGACTACCAAGGTGCAGCAGCAGAAGTTTTAGCGTTAAACCAAGAAATTACTAACCAAGGCTATGAAATGATTAATGCGTATTGGGAAAGTGTTGAATCTTTAAGTTCAGTGAATTCATACTTTGATAAATATAAAACAGAAGTGGGTCCTTTTGTAAAACAAGAGTTGCAACAAGGGTCTAGCACACCAGAAGATTTTATTACAAGCCAATCTATTGATGATTTTACAACCCAATTAAAACAAATTGTCAAAGATCGTCTGGCGCAATCGACACCAGCAACAGCTTCATTAACGATTGCCAATCAATTTGATATTCAATCGGCGACCGCTACGGACGATGCTGGAAATGATGTGCCTGTTCAAATTAACGGACAAACCATTTCAGCAACTAGTACAGAAGGTTACGTAGGAAACATCACGATTCACTACGAAGTCAAAGAAAATACAGCGATTGATGCAGCAACCCTTGTAAGTAGTGGGACAATGAATCAAGGGACAATTGCTAAGGAATTTCCAGAAGCGACGATTCCTAAAAATGACAATGCGCATGCGTGTGACGTGACGCCAGAAGATCCAACGATTACAAAAGATATCGAAAATCAAGAGCACTTAGATTTAACCAATCGTGAAGATAGTTTCGATTGGCATGTCAAAACAGCCTTTGGTAACGAAACAAGTACTTGGCAACAAGCCAGTTTAGTAGATGATATTAACCAATTATTAGATATCCAAAAAGTCGTTGTCACAGATGAAAATGGTAAAGATGTTACAGCCAACGGCATAGTAACACAAGAAAATAACAAAGTAACTTTTGAAATGAACAAACAAGCAGACAGCTACTCATACTTAGCTGGACATACGTACACAATGACTATTACCACTAAAATTAAAGACGGCGCAACCGATGAAGAATTAGCACCTTATATTGAACAAGGCGGGATTCCCAACCAAGCGGACTTAAACTTTGGCAACGAAGGGGACGTGTTGCATTCCAACAAACCAACTGTAACACCGCCTGCACCAACGCCAGAAGATCCAAAAAAACCTGAACCTAAACAACCGCTAAAACCGAAAAAACCGTTGACGCCTACAAATCATCAAGCACCAACGAACCCAGTCAATTTTGGAAAATCAGCAAGTAAAGGAATTCATTTACCAATGACTAATACAACAGTAAATCCACTTTACATGATCGCAGGTTTAATTGTCCTTATAGTGGCTATTAGCTTTGGCATAACAAAAAATAAAAAAAGAAAAAATTAGACAAACTAAAAAGGAAGAAAAAACATGAATAAAAAAATTGCGTTCAGTCTGTTAATTTTGTTACTTAGTTTGTTGGTAGGTTTTACATTTATTCCGCATAAAAAGGAATTAAGTTTCAATGAGTATCAAGAAAAAAAGCACTCTGGCGAAACATTTTATGTTGTTTTAAAAAAGAAAAACTGTTCAGATTGTCAGGATTTCGAGAAACTATTGCAAGCACCTAAACAGGTTTACTATGTAGAATTAACCAACAAAGAGACCATGAAGGAATGGTCAACATTTATCCGAGAAAATAAAGTTTTACATGTGCCATCTATGTTTAAAATAGATAACGGCCATCTCAAGAAAATTGATGGAGAAGGAGATGCGAATCAATTATTCGCAAACTATCAAAAAATAACGAAGTAAAAAGAATAAAAAGACAAGCCAAGTTTCCTAAATAAAGGAAACTTGGCTTGTCTTTTTTCTAGTAATAGTCGTTTATTAAATAACATGTGAAATGTTTTACAAATACATTTTAGTTTGATAAAATAAACGCGAACATATGAATTTTTTTTCATTTGTTTTGGGAGGAGGAACGAATGATTGAATTGATTTTACTTTTGTCGGTGATTCTTTTAGGTTTATTGATTGGAAATAAAAGAGTTGATAAGTGGCTTTTTCTTAAGGCATTACTTTTGTTGTCTGTTATGCTAAGTGTGAGCATCTTAATTTCGGTAGCTATGTATTTATTATTAACAATAGGCGTTGCAAACGTAATAGGGCAGCGGTTAGAGTCGTTATTTCTTTTAGGGATAGTCGTTATCATCAGTACGAGTCTTTTGTTATATTTTTTATTGAATTTAACGACGAAAAAAATTGTTTTACCCATCGCTTTAATGAAAATAATTGAATATTATATTCAATGGGTATTGATTTATGTTACTATTTATCAAGTGATTTTTGATCAGTTTATTGTTTCTTCAGAAGTAAAAAATACGTTACAAGGGACTATTGATGAGCCAGTCGCAATCATTATTGTTATTTTGCCATCATTTATTTCAATTTGGATTGCCGTTGTTTTATTTAGGATTCGTATGGAAGAACTTTAGTCAGATACTTTTAGAATGGAGGAGTTTGTATGTCTGCTTGGCAAACATTTAAAAATGGAACAAGGCAATTTTTTAAAGACATCTTGCAGTACTTATGGTTATTTTTTACTTTAAATGTCTTATTATTATTGGTGGGTGGGGCTTTTAGTTGGGCTACTTCCAACGCACTAAAAACTCAAGGTATTCCTTATCTTTCGTTTAATAACCTGAATTTACTGTTAGAAAAGCCGCTTGCTCTGGTGTTATTAATTCTCTTGTTGTTACTTTTTTTAGGTGCAGTTTTTTATCAGTTTACCTTTTTATTATTAGGGATTTTTCAAATACGGCAAGACCATCATTTTCATTTTAAAGGAGTTACCAAGGCATCTTTTAAGGTTCTTAAAAAGCAAGGTGCCCGTTCGTGGTTATTCTTTTTCGGTTATTTTGTTGTCATTGTCCCTTTTGGTAACCTGATTTTCCAAAGTAATCTATTGACGAAATTTGTGATTCCAGATTTTATTGTTGAATTTTTGTCCCAACGAATTCCTTACTTGGTGGGGCTACTGGCTTTTGGGTTATTAGTCTGGTATTTAGCTATTCGTTTCATTTACACGCTTCCATTAATGATTTTGGAAAGAAAAAAAGCGGGCGAGGCAGTTAAGGCTAGTTGGTCAATGACAAACAAACGATTATGGTTCATTATTCGTAATATTGCATTTGTGACGATCGCGGTATTTGTTTCAACGTATGTTATTTATGTGTTACTTTATCTTCTACAGTTGAAGTTAGATACCTTGAGCGATACCATTAGCTTGCTAGTTGGTATTTTAAATTTAACGGTTGTCCAATTTTTACAGTTTGTCTCTAATGCTTGGCTTTCAGTATTACTGATTAATTTCTTATATACACAATTAAATGTTCAAGCAGAAACGACGACAAAAGTTGCCTTTGACAAAGAAACGAAACGTAATAAATTAGTGACTATCGGAATGGGCCTAGGACTATTCACCATTTTTGGCGGCTATATAATTTTCAACGCTGTTTACTTAACAGGGCTATTAGAATCAAAACCTTTGATTATTTCGCATCGAGGGGTCACCAATAGTAATGGCGTGCAAAATACTATTCCTGCTATGGAAAGAACCATTAAATTTAAACCAGATTATATTGAAATTGATGTTCAAGAAACCAAAGACCATCAATTTGTTGTGATGCATGATGCAAACCTTCAAGAACTCGCCGGCGTTGATGGCACGCCGCAAGAATTTACGTTGGCTGAATTAACAAAAATGACCGTTAAAGAAAATGGCCAAGAAGCACCAATTGCCAGTTTTGATGATTATTTAGCGAAAGCAAACCAAGCCAAACAAAAATTACTAGTAGAAATTAAAACGTCTAAACAAGATAGTCAAGGTGCGCTATCTAACTTTATTGAAAAATATGAACGTCCTTTGATAAAGAATAACCATCAGGTTCAATCTCTCGACTACAATGTGATCAAAGCGTTTAAAAAAGCCAAATCAAAAGTAAAAGTTAGTTTTATTTTGCCCTATAATTTCACTTTTCCAGAAACACAAGCTGATTTGTATACAATGGAAGCTACCACGTTGAACGATACCTTCATTTTAAAAGCTGACCAACAGAAAAAAGCAGTTTATGCTTGGACAGTTAATGACTCAGAGGTATTAAGTAAAATGCTCTTTATGGATGTCGCTAGAGTGATTACCGATGATTTGGAGTTAGTCAATGAAGAAGTCAATGACTTTGAAAAAAATCCATCGTATGCGGATCGTATTTTGCATTATATTTTTATGCTACCAAGTGTGGCTTCTCAATAAAAAATGAAGAAAAGGGTTAAACGAAATGAAAAAAGAATTTTCGCGAGTACTTCTTAAAAATCAATCTGATGAAATTCTTATCTTAAAAGATCGGCCAGACACATGGAATTTCCCTGGCGGAAAACAAGAACTTGGTGAATCAGCGCTGGAATGTGCGATTCGTGAAATGAAAGAAGAGTTAGCAGTGGAAATTACTGAACTTGAAGAAATTTTTACTGGACCACTTGTTTTTGATTCAATCGTTTGGCAAGGACATTTTTATTTTGCCAAACAAGCCCAAGGAAAAGTTACCCTGAACGAACCAAATAAAATTAAAGGCGTACAATTTATTAAGCGGTTTGAGGAAGTAAATTTTTCACCAGGATTAGCTCCGCTATTTGATTATTTGGCGTGTAGCGATTATTTAAAGTTAAACAAAACTAACTGGAAATAGAAAGAATAGGAGTGTCTTTTGCTAGGGCTTTGTCAAGCGCATCTTTGATTATTTTAGAAAGTCCAAGGAAAAGTCGTGGGCATTGTTTATTCCTAATAAATGTGTTATAGTAATTAAGTAATCAATTTTGATAAGTAATTTGAGTTATATATTTAAAAACTATACTTCTCCTTTTGCCACTCAACATTTTTTGCAATAACTTGCATATTTTTATGCACTAGGAGGAAATATATATGAACAACGGTACAGTAAAATGGTTTAACGCAGACAAAGGTTTTGGATTTATTACAGGTGAAGATGGCAATGATGTATTTGCACATTTTTCAGCTATTCAATCAGATGGATTTAAAACTTTAGACGAAGGCCAAGCAGTAACTTTTGATACTGAAGAAGGTCCACGCGGCTTACAAGCAACGAACATCGTAAAAGCTTAATAATGAATGAAAACGGACCACGTGTTGGTCCGTTTTTTTGATAGCTGTTGTCTGATCTCGCCATTAATTACATAGCAAAACAAAGCAGAGGCCATTTAAAGGAGGAGAATCTGAAGACGACCTTAATTGAGCTGTTACTTGTAAGTGGATTATTTTGGCTAGTAATCATAATTGGTATGATTGCTGGTAGTATATTTCTAATTAAGTATTTTAGAGGTCGGAGCTGAACAGTTCTGTTCCCGCCAATTATCAGGTTTTAAGCCTGGGACAAAAATCCAAAGTGATTTTTGCCCCAGGTTCTTTATTTAATTAGGGTATCAAGTTTTAGGTAAAATAATTAACAAATTAAAAGCAATTTACTATATAATCAGAAAGGGATCTTTAAGAGAGAAGCAGGTGTTTGCTTGTCGTAATACTTTGTTTAGCAGATAGAAAAAGGAAACGTTATGCGTTACAATAGGAACGGAGGAATTTTAACCTTATTGGATTTGTAGCTGAAGCAGAACAAATGTTGTCGCGTTAAGTGCGATTGAGCTTGCCACAAGCAACATTTGAAAAAACTACGGATAGAAAAATCATTCCTAAACATGAAAAAACACTCTTTAGATGAATAAAGAGTGTCCAGAAACGTTGATAAATCAACATATTTAAATAACGCGCCCTGAGGGAATCGAACCCCCGTCTCAAGAACCGGAATCTTACGTGATATCCACTACACTAAGGGCGCGGCACGAATACTAGTTTAGCTGATATTGACAAAAATTACAAGAGGGAGGACGAAAATAATGAAATTTGAGCAACGAATGTCCCAACAACAAAAACAAGTCCAGAAGTTGGCCATGACTCAACAGCTTCAACAATCTATTCAAATTTTACAATTTAATACGGAAGAACTCGCTGCCTTTGTTGAAGCGAAAGCACTAGAGAATCCATTAATTGATTTACAAGTAGACACGCAGTACACCACAGATTTTCCGATAACTAGTCGTTCTTACACCAACCAAGACGAAGAAAATAATTATATGAATCAAATTCCAGACTATCATTTATCATTATTTGAGTCTTTAATTGATCAAATTCATTTGAATTACCGCGATACATACTTGCGAACATTGGTATTGTTTTTAGTAGAATATATAGACGTGAATGGTTATTTAACGATTTCATTAGAAGAAGCGGCAGAGAAAACCGAAGCAAGCGCCATTCAAATGCTAGATGCATTAACTTTGTTACAACAGCTAGATCCAGCAGGTGTGGGGGCTCGCAATTTACAAGAATGTTTGATGCTACAAACAGAACGAGACGATACCGCGCCTAATTTAGCGTATATTTTATTGGAGGAAGAATTTGATGCCTTAGTGAGTCGTAAATGGGGCCCGTTAGCTAAAAAATTCGGAATTGAATTAGCAGAAATTCAATTGATCTTTGATTATATACAAACGTTATCGCCAGCGCCAGGGAATATTTTTGATGCGACCGAGGAATTGTATATTCGACCAGATTTAACTGTCCGAATCAAGGAAGATCGAATAGTGGTGATTTCCAACAAAGCTGGTCGACCGACATTAAATTTTCAAGAAAATTATTTCAAACGAATGCAAGAGACTGACGACAAAGAAGTCCAAGAATATATTAAGGATAAGAAAAACGAATTTGAATGGTTAGAGCGCGCAGTGAATCAGCGGGGGGATACAATTTTACGTGTAGGGCAAGAAATTGTGCGCCGTCAAGAAGCCTTCTTTTTAGAAGCAGATCGGCCATTAAAACCAATGACTTTAAAAGAAATTGCGGATGCTTTGTCTATTCATGAATCGACAGTTAGTCGTGCGGTCAATGGAAAATATCTAGAAACCACGTTTGGCGTCTTTGAATTGCGCTCATTCTTCTCCACAAGTATTCTTTCATCAGAAGAAGATGGCGAGGATGTCTCAACAACGATGGTTAAAAAGCAACTACAAAAATTAATTGATCAAGAAGTAAAAAGTAAACCGTTATCTGATCAAAAATTAGTCGAGCGATTAAAAGATTCAGGCATGGAAATATCCCGACGAACGGTGGCAAAATATCGTGAAGCCCTAGGGATTCCATCTTCATCTAAACGAAAACGATATGAGTAAACAACCAAAGCTTATGAGTGATTTTCATAAGCTTTGGTTGTTTTTTTGTGTTTTAAAAAATGTTGGTTTTTTGAATTGTAAAAAAACCCTAAAGGAGGCAAAGTTTGCTTGCCATTTCCTAGGAAAAAACGTATATTAAAGTTACTTGCTTCTTTAAATAAAGGAAAAGAATAATTTTATAGAAAAGTTGGAAAGCACAAATGAATCAGACAGCAAATAGCAAGAAAAAACGCTATATTACAGGTTTTGATGGCATTCGGACGATCGCTGTAATTGGCGTGATTTTGTATCACCTTTTTCCCCAAGTCATGCGAGGTGGCTACTTAGGTGTTCCGATTTTCTTTGTTGTTTCAGGTTATCTTATTAACGACTTGTTGCGGCAAGAATGGGCAGAAAATCAGACCATTGATTTAAAAGGATTTTATGTGCGAAGGATGAAACGGCTGTATCCAGCATTAATTGTGATGCTTTTAAGTGCAGTTAGTTATATTACACTCTTTCAGCAGGATTTATTAAACAATATTCGCAGCGTTGTCGCTAGTAGTGTTTTTTATTACAACAACTGGTGGCAAATTTTTAAAGGGTTTTCTTATTTTGATGGATTTGCGACACAATCGCCATTTGTACATATTTGGTCATTGGCAGTTGAAGCGCAAAATTATTTAATTTGGCCATTACTTTTTATTCTTCTGGAACGCTTTGTTCGTAAGCGCGGTCGAATTTTCAGTTTAGTTTTAATCGGCGCCTTAATTTCGGTGACGCTGATGGCCGTTTTATATGTTCCTGGCGCAGATCCTACACGTGTCTATTATGGAACAGACACACGTGTTTTTTCTATTTTACTAGGTAGTGCATTGGCGTATGTTTGGCCAAGCACACGTTTGAAAGAAGAAATTCCAGAAGCCTCTAAAAAAATCTTAAATGGCGCTGGTTTAAGTGCCTTAGTTCTTTTAGTGTTAGCCTTTTTAACATTATCAGATCATACAAATTTTGTTTATTACGGCGGCATGTTTTTAATTAGTTTGGCAGCCACTGTCTTAGTGGCCGTCACTGCACATCCAGGGGCAGATATGAATCGTTGGTTAACGAATCCGGTCTTTACGTGGATAGGTAAACGGAGTTATGGCATTTACTTGTATCAATTCCCAATCATGATTTTTTATGAGGCCAAAATTAAGACCTTATCGGACCATGTTTTTCTACATTCATTGGTTGAAATAGCATTAATTTTAGTCGTGAGCGAATTGTCTTATCGTTTTATCGAACATCCACTGACACGATTGTCTTATAAGGATGTCTGGACTCAATTCACTGAGTTCTTACGGAAACCGTGGGACCTTCGTGAAAAAGGGACAATGGCCTTTATGACAGTGATTAGCGTGATTGCAGTATTCGGTTTAATTGTGGCTCCAGCAAACGCTAAAAGTGCGCAACAAGAGCAACTAGAAAAAAATATTGCGAAAAATCAGCAAAAAATTGAAGAACGTAAAAAAGAAGTCCAAGAAAGTGGCACGAAAAATAGTAGCACGTCCACAGAAAGTAGTACAAAACCGAGTGAAAGCCAAGACGTTCTACCCACACAACTCACACCAGAGCAAGTAAAAAAAGCGCAGAATTTAGAAATCACAACTATTGGTGATTCTGTTATTCTAGATGGTGCTAGCGGGTTACAAGATATTTTCCCTAAAATGATTATCGATGGAGAAGTGGGCCGTCAATTGTATAGTAGCATTTCACTAATTGGTGAACTAGACAAAAAGAAAATGCTTAAAAATACTGTTTTAGTGAGTTTAGGTACGAATGGTCCTTTTACAGAGGCACAATTTGATGAATTTATGAAAGCGTTAGGTAATCGAAAAGTTTATTGGATTAATGTTCGCGTCCCAACTAGAAGATGGCAAAATCAAGTGAATAGTTTACTTAGTCAAATGGACAAAAAATACGATAACTTAACGGTCATTGACTGGTTTAATTATAGTAACGCCCATGATGATTGGTTTTATGATGACCGAGTTCATCCAAATGTGGCAGGTGGCGAGCAATACACACACTTTATCGCGGAGAAAATTTTACAGTAGCAAGAAACTTCCAGCTCAGATGAAAGGGGCTGGAAGTTTTTTGTTATAGGAAAAGCAAATATAGGTAATTTAATGATTTTCTTGAAAACCTAAGCTTTTTTTTTAGATATCTGGTATACTGTTTTTGTTACAAGTTCCCGAAAGGATTTAGCAAGTAATTGTCGTTACTTACTAAAGATGCCTTGTAACCGAAACTATTTAGGGGGAATAACATTATGACAGAAAGACATTTATTTACATCAGAATCCGTTTCAGAAGGACATCCAGATAAGGTAGCTGACCAAGTCAGTGATGCAATTTTAGATGCGATTTTGGAGAAAGATCCGATGGCCCGCGTGGCATGTGAAACATCCGTAACAACTGGTTTAGTCCTAGTATTTGGAGAAATTTCTACAATAGCTTATGTAGATATCCAAAAAATTGTTCGTCAAACTGTGAAAGATATTGGTTATACACGAGCAAAATATGGATTTGATGGAGAGACTGTCGCAGTTCTTGTAGCAATCGATGAGCAATCACCTGATATCGCTCAAGGGGTTGACGCAGCCTTAGAAGTGCGTGATCAAGATGAAAAAGACGATATTGGCGCTGGTGACCAAGGCTTAATGTTTGGTTTTGCTGTTGACGAAACACCGGAATTAATGCCATTACCGATCGCGTTAAGTCATCGTTTGGTTCGCCGTTTAGCAGAATTGCGGAAGGAAAAAGTCTTACCTTACTTACGTCCTGATGCAAAATCTCAAGTAACAGTGGAATATGATGATCAAGGTCAACCACAACGTGTGGATACGATCGTCATCAGTACACAACATGATGATGAAACAACCTTAGAACAAATCGAAAAAGATATTAAAGAACAAGTAATCAATGAGGTGATTCCTCATGAACTTTTAGATGATGAAACAAAATACTTTATCAACCCAACTGGTCGCTTTGTAATCGGTGGCCCTCAAGGAGATGCCGGCTTAACTGGTCGTAAAATTATCGTTGATACTTATGGCGGTTATGCTCGTCATGGCGGCGGTGCTTTTTCTGGAAAAGATGCAACCAAAGTTGACCGCTCTGCTAGTTATGCTGCGCGTTATATCGCGAAAAACATTGTTGCTGCTGGTTTGGCGAAAAAAGTAGAAGTCCAATTAGCTTATGCAATTGGTGTGGCGCAACCAGTGTCTATTTCTATTAATACGTTTGGTACGAGTGATCTTCCAGAAAGTAAATTAATCGAAGCAGTTCGTAAAAACTTTGATTTACGTCCAGCAGGCATTATTGAAATGCTAGATTTACGTCGCCCAATTTATAAACAAACTGCGGCTTATGGTCATTTTGGTCGAACAGATATTGATTTACCTTGGGAACAAACAGATAAAGTTGAAGCGTTAAAAGCTAGTTTAGCTGAATAATTAAATAAAAAAAACAAGAAGTCAGCCAAGTATTGGCTGACTTCTTGTTTTTTTTTGCAATAATTTTTTTATGAAAAAGCATTTTTTTAAGACAATTTGTTCTTTTTTGTATAGAATAGCTATGGAGCAATTTAGAAAATTGACAATTGAATAGAAAAGGATGTGAACAAATGGCAAAAGAAACAAATGTTAAATTAGTCACGGTGAGTGTTTTTGTGGCAACATTTATGACAGCCATTGAAGGGACCATTGTGTCTACTGCGATGCCAACGATTGTCGGCTCGTTACATGGCATGGAAATTATGAACTGGGTATTTTCAATTTATTTATTAACGAATGCGATGTTAACACCGATTTATGGGAAACTTGCGGATAAAATTGGTCGTAAACCTGTCTTCATGATTGGCATTATCATTTTTATTTTGGGCTCCTCGTTGTGTGGCTTTGCTCAAGATATGTTGACTTTAATTATTGCCCGCGCAATTCAAGGTGTGGGTGCAGGCGCAATTTTACCAGTTGCGTTAACGATTATTGCCGATATGTATTCATTGGACAAGCGAGCGAAAATTTTAGGTTTAAACAGTGCCGCCTGGGGAATTGCTAGTATTTTTGGTCCGTTAGCAGGTGGTTTTATTGTAGATACAGTCGGTTGGCATTGGATTTTCTTCATTAATGTTCCTATTGGACTTGTTTTATTGGGCTTGATTAGTATTTTCTTAGTTGAACCAAAGCGGGAACGGACCAAGATGCCAATGGATATTTTGGGCAGCGTTACTTTGATGGCAGTGCTGCTAACGTTATTGCTAGGTTTTCAAATGATTAGCGATAATGGTTTTACATTAGTAACATTTGGTTGTTTGAGTTTGAGTGTGCTCTTTTTTGTAGCATTTGTGATGATAGAAAAACGCGCGCAAGACCCAGTGATTGATTTGCATTTATTTAATCAACCAACGTTTGTTTTAGTAAATCTTATTGCAGCGCTTATTAGCGGTTTCTTAATGGGGATTGATGTCTACATTCCGATGTGGATGCAAGGTGTCTTAGGAAAAAGTGCAGGAATTGGTGGCTTAGTTTTAGCGCCTATGTCGTTACTTTGGATGGCTGGATCATTTATAGCAAGTAGTTTTATGGAAAAATATGCTATGAAAAAAGTCTTAACGATTGGGTTATCGATTCTATTAGTCGGGGCCATCTTTTTAGTGGTAATGCCAATGGCCGTTCCGTTTTGGCTTTTCTTTGTAGTGTCTTCTGTCTTAGGAGTTGGTTTTGGGATTACTATCACAACGACTACGGTGACAGCACAAAGTACAGTGGAGCCTGAAAAAATGGGGGTTGCAACATCGTTTAATACGTTGGTGCGTACAATTGGGCAGACTGTGATGGTGTCAATTTTTGGTGTGATTTTAAATGCAGGAATGTTTGCGAAATTGGAAGCGAGCGCGTTAAACGTCGATGCAGATGTCATGAATCAATTAGTGAATCCACATACTGCAAATTTAATTCCAGCTGCGTTGTTAAAACCATTACGCGGTATCCTCTATGCAGGTCTGCATAATGTTTACTTAGTCGGTGCGGGCTTAGTTGTTGTCGCTCTTTTGTTAAATATTTTCGCAAAAGCGCAACGAGCGAAGGTTTAGTGGTACACTAATAGAAAGAGTATTGGAGGGAAAAGTAGATGGCCTTTTTACAAGCAAATATTTATTCAAATGTATTGGAAATGGAAGTGAATGTGAACGTAATTTTACCACAAGAAACGGTAAAAAAAGTGGGCACAAGTACCCAAGCAGCATTAACAGATATTCCCGTGTTGTATTTATTACATGGGATGGGAGGGAATCACAGTGTCTGGGCTCGCAGAACCTCTATTGAGCGGTATGTCGCTGATTTGGGGATTGCTGTCATTATGCCGTCCACGGATTTAGCTTGGTATACGGACACACAATACGATATGAACTATTGGACGTTTATCTCAGAAGAATTACCGAAAATTTGTCATCAACTCTTTCCACAGTTAAGTACAAAACGAGAAAAAACCTTTGCCGCTGGTTTGTCAATGGGTGGTTATGGCGCCTTGAAATTAGGATTAGCGAAACCAGAATCTTTTGCAGCCGTTGCTTCTTTGTCTGGGGCAGTCAGTTTATCATCCACTAGTTTTGGGGAATTATTAAAAGTCCGTAAGCGAAGCTATTGGGAAGGTATTTTTGGCCCGTTAGATCAAATTGAAGGTTCCATTCACGATCCGCTGTATTTATTACAACAATTAGTAGAAAGCCAAACAGAAATGCCCCAATTTTACCTTTGTTGTGGGGAGCAAGATATGTTACTTTCTGCCAATCAACAGATGGCTCAAGCGTTGGAACAGGCACAGGCAAGTTACACTTTTGAAACTGGACCAGGAGAACATGACTGGGTGTTCTGGGATGAATGGATTCAAAAAGCCTTGGCTTGGCTACCGATACCAAAATAGAGAAAGTAGTTTTCGCTATTTATTTTAAAGGTTAACCCTTGGTCCGTCAGTCGAAATGACTGACGGACCAAGGGCTTTTTTTATTTAGATGAAGATGTGTTGTCTGCTTGCAACCCATCTAAGTAGGTTTTAACGGCTTGAATAAAGGCGGATTTTTGGTGGATGGAGTGTCGAAATTGAATGCTTTCCTCCATGTACGTTAACTCATTGTCGGAGACATATTGTTTCATGTGCAGCACTTGTTCTTTTAAATAGTCATCTCCGTTCAATACTTGCGAAACGAGCTGTTTTTCCTCCGTTGCGTCCATAATCATCCCAAATAAAAGATGTTGTAAAGACGTTACTGCTAAATGAGTCATTTCTGGTGAAAAACCTGCTTCTCTTAAAATGCCCATCATTTGATTCAAATGGCGTAATCGTTGGGGATAGGCAGGGACGGTTTGGATTTCGATAGCTACGGCACAGGGAAATTGTTGATAGAGATCATAATAGTTTTCCATGAAGGCTAGTAAGTCAGAATACCATTCACCACATAATGCAGGTTCTTGAAAGTGCTCTTCAATCGCTTCAGCCATACTTTGAAGTAAGGCTTGCTTATTTTTAAAATACCAATAAATTGCGGGCGCCTGTACACCAAGCTGTTTGGCGACTTTACGCATAGAAAGTTGTTCTAAAGTGGGACTTTTTTCTAACAAAGAAAATGCGGCTGCAATAATCGTGTCTTTTGATAATTTCGGTTCCATGATTTTAGCTCCTATTAAACGTTATCTTCGTAAGTTTATCAAAAAGAAGGTACACTTTATGATAGGAAAAACTTGTGAAAAATTAACTTGTTCGCTTGTATTTTACCACTAAAAATGGTAAATTATGAATCGGTCTTATTTTACAGTGTTAAATTGGTGAAGTCAATGAGCAAATTGATTTTTTTGTAATGGGGAAGAATTCGCAGACCAACACTGAAGAAGCAGGGAACTATTTTAAGAAAGTAGGGATAAGATGGACCTTATTATTCAACACGCCAAAAAATACAAAGGCTCGGTAGTTATTGCCTTGTTGGCGGTGATCGTAATGGTTGTCTCAGCACTTTGGCAACCAAAATTGTTACAACAAGTGTTGGAAGCAATTATGAATGACGATAGCGACAAAATGAAAAACTTAGGGATTCAATTAATTGCCATTGCAGGATTAGGACTCGTTGCAGGGGTTATTAATACAATTTTTTCTGCCAAAGTTGCCCAAGGTGTCAGTGCTGACATTCGTGAAGCAACTTTCCGCAAAATCCAAACCTTTTCATTTGGCAATATCGAAAAATTTTCAGCAGGTAACTTAGTTGTTCGTTTAACAAATGACGTTACTCAAATTCAAAATGTCATTATGATTGCGTTGCAGACACTTTTTAGAATTCCTTTTTTATTTATCGGGAGTTTTATTTTAGCGATGCTAACCTTGCCACAACTATGGTGGGTGATTGTTGCACTTGTCATCGCAGTTATTTTGATTTCTATGCTGTCCTTTTCGCAAATGGGCAAGCATTTCATGATTATTCAAAACTTGATTGATAAGATTAATGGTATTGCAAAAGAAAATTTGTTAGGCATTCGTGTCGTCAAATCATTTGTTCAAGAAAAAAATCAACTGTCACGTTTTACAAAAGTGAGTGAAGAATTAACCACCCATAACTTAATCGTAGGTAGCTTATTTGCTGTGATGATTCCAGCGTTTATGTTGGTTGCGAACTTAGCCGTTGTAGGCTCGATTTTCTTTGTGAGTAACTTAGTCAAGGATGATCCAACTTTAATCGGTGGTGTCGCTTCCTTTATGAACTATTTAATGCAAATCATGATGGCGATTATTATCGGCGGAATGATGATGATGATGACTTCTCGTGCCGCTGTTTCCATTAAGCGGATTAAAGAAGTGATGGAAACAGAACCAGATGTTACCTACAAAAAAGTCCCAGAACAAGAGTTAATTGGTAGTGTTGAGTTTGATCACGTATCTTTCCGTTATCCTGGGGATGAAGAAGATACCTTGAAAGACATCTCTTTCTCTATTCAGCCAGGTGAAATGATTGGGATTGTGGGCGCAACTGGCGCTGGTAAATCTACATTGGCACAATTAATTCCACGTTTGTTTGATCCGACAGAAGGAAAGATTGAAGTTGGTGGTGTCGATTTACGAGAAGTGAACGAACACAGTTTACGAAAAACAGTTTCCTTTGTGTTGCAAAAAGCAATCCTGTTCTCTGGAACGATTGCGCAAAATCTACGCCATGGTAAACGTGACGCTTCTGAAGCGGACATGGAACGGGCTTCAGGCATCGCCCAAGCCAAGGAATTTATTGAAAAATTAGCAGAAGGTTATGATGCACCCGTCGAAGAACGGAGTAATAACTTTTCTGGTGGACAAAAACAACGGTTATCAATTACAAGAGGTGTGATTGGTGAACCTAAAATTTTGATTTTAGATGATAGCACCAGCGCGTTGGATGCTCGTTCGGAGCGGTTAGTCCGAGAAGCGTTGGATAAAGAGTTAAAAGAGACTACCACGATCGTTATTGCCCAAAAAATTTCTTCTGTTGTCCATGCAGATCGTATTTTAGTATTGGATAATGGACGTTTAGTCGGGGAAGGCACGCATGAAGAATTAGCAGCTACGAACCCCGTGTATCAAGAAATTTACGAAACTCAAAAAGGAAAGGAGGAAGCTTAATGACTGATTTAATAAAAGCTAGTAAATTTTTCTATCATTATTTAAAACGTTACAAAGTTTCTTTCCTCTTTATTTTCTTAGCAATTTTCGCAGCGACTTATTTACAAGTCAAAGCGCCGCAATTCGTTGGGGAAGCTATTCAGGAATTAGCGAAATATGCGGTTAATGTGATGCAAGGAAAAGACGATAAAAGTGCGTTCGTTTCTGTCATTTGGAAACTACTCATTTTTTATGTCTTAACTAGTGCCGCTAGTTTCATTTATAGTATTCTCTTTACACAAGTCGTGGGGAAATCGACAAACCGCATGCGGATTGGTTTGTTTAATAAATTAGAAAAATTGACGATTCGTTTCTTTGATTCTCATCAAGATGGTGAAATTTTAAGTCGTTTTACTAGTGATTTAGACAACATCCAAAACAGTTTAAACCAAGCGTTGCTACAAGTATTAACCAATATTGCCTTATTGGTTGGTGTCTTAATCATGATGTTCCGTCAAAATGTGGAACTAGCATGGGCCACAATTGCTTCTACGCCGATTGCGATTTTAATTGCGGTCTTTGTGATTAGCAAGGCGCGCAAATATGTCGATTTACAGCAAGATGAAGTGGGTAAATTAAATGGCTATATGGATGAAAAAATTAGTGGGCAACGTGTGATTATCACTAATGGCTTACAAGAAGAAACCATTGACGGCTTTTTAGAGCAAAATGAAAAAGTTCGTGCAGCTACGTATAAAGGTCAAGTGTATTCAGGATTACTTTTCCCAATGATGCAAGGAATGTCATTAGTCAATACGGCGATTGTTATTTTCTTTGGTGGTTGGTTAGCAATCAATGGCTCTGTTGATCGTGCCGCTGCGCTAGGTTTAGTCGTTATGTTTGTCCAATATTCCCAACAATATTATCAACCATTAATGCAAATTTCTTCAGGTTATAGCATGATTCAATTAGCTGTTACAGGCGCTCGTCGTTTAAATGAGATGTTTGATGAACCAGATGAAATTCGTCCCGAAAATGGCGGAAAATTAGAAGAGATTAACAAAGCTGTGGCTTTAAATCATGTTGTTTTTGGCTATAATCCAGAAACGCCTGTGTTGAAAGATGTTTCTATTCATGTGGATAAAGGTGAAATGGTCGCTTTAGTCGGACCGACAGGCTCAGGAAAAACAACGATTATGAATTTAATGAATCGCTTTTATGATGTGAATGAAGGCGCCGTGACGTTTGATGGTGTGGACATTCGTGAAATGGATTTAGATAGCTTGCGTTCACATGTAGGCATTGTTTTGCAAGAGTCCGTTCTATTTTCAGGAACAATTCGTGAGAATATTGCTTTTGGTAAGCCAGAGGCCACGGATGAAGAAATTGTTCAAGCAGCGAAACAAGCGAATATCCATGAATTTATTGTAAATCTTGAGCAAGGCTACGATACTGAGATTACGGAAGAGAATAACCTTTTCAGTACGGGGCAAAAGCAATTAGTAAGTATTGCACGAACGATTATTACCAATCCAGAATTATTAATTTTGGATGAAGCAACAAGTAATGTTGATACAGTAACAGAAGCTAAAATCCAAAAAGCGATGGACGAAGCAATTAAAGGGCGCACCAGTTTTGTGATTGCCCATCGTTTGAAAACGATTCTAAATGCGGATCGGATTATTGTTTTACGAGACGGTGAAGTCATTGAAGAAGGCAACCACCATGAACTAGTTGAACAAGATGGATTCTATGCGGAACTTTATAAAAATCAATTTGTTTTTGAATAAGTTGAAAAAGAAGCAAAATGAGTCATTCTCATTTGCTTCTTTTTTTGCTATGCTAAATAGAAAAAGGAGAAATGTCAATGGAAAAAATGAGGAATGTACGGCAATTACGGCGCACGTTTTTGGTGCTAAATACTTTATTTGTACTGAGTGTATTCAGAGAGAATCGATGGACAAAATCGGCACTACTTTTTTGGTTGTTGGCTAATAGTTTTTTATATGGACTGCAGTGGTTGATTTATTTTGGGGGCGAAAAAGGCTGGCTGACACATCTGCAGCGGTGGTATTATTGCGCGGTTCTTCTCCAAATAGTAGGCACATTAATTGTATATTTTTCGTTTTTTGTATAAAGGTCTCTCGTTTCTTGCCGGAGAATATGCTAAAATAAAAAGCAGCAGGGGGCGAGAAAACCATGGAAAAGCCAAATAAACGCAAAGCTGATTTAGAACGTACACGGCAAATTATTTTGTCTGTCGCTTCTGAATTATTCATGACAAAGGGGTTCAAAAATACCTCCACTCGTGAAATTGCTTTAAAAGCGAACATTACCCAACCGAATCTCTATCACCATTTTAAAAATAAAAAAGAACTGTATTTAGCTGTGATTGAAGAATTAACGTCCCGTGTTAAGGAAGAATTAGTCCCAATTGTTTCTGGAAATGCATCAGTAGAAGAAAAACTTTATCAATTAATCAAAGTTTTGTTAGATGAACATCCGACCAATCTTTTCTTAATGTTGAACGACATGTTTCAAGAAATGGGCCCTGATTATAATCGTACGCTGTATCAAATTTTCAAAAAAACCTATATCAATAATATTGCGGCTATTTTTGAAAGTGAACCTGAAACCAATTGCTTACAAGAGGGCATCAGTGTAGATGATGCAACTCGGTTTATTTTATATAACGTTAGTGCATTATTAAGTATTGAAAAAACGTACCAGCGAAAAACAGTGGATGACGATGTCAAAAAATTTATTCAATTTATGTTACATGGCGTTTTGAAAAGTCACAAATAAAAAATAGAGAAGCCCTGTTGAAAAACAGACTTCTCTATTTTTTTGTGAAATTCACTTATCAATCGATAAATAATTATTGATTTATCGATTGATAAGTGATATAGTTTATTTCGAAAAGAAGAAAGAGGTGAACCATTCATGTTTTTAGGATTTAATGAAATGAAGTATTCAAAAGGACGGTACGTCCTTGTAGTCTTAGTAATGGTCTTGATTGCTTGGTTAATTTTTATTTTGTCAGGTTTAGCGAACGGTTTAGCTCAAGGAAATCGTTTAGCCGTAGATCAATGGCAAGCGAATCAAGTGGTTTTATCAAAAGAGGCCAATAGTAATTTAAATGTATCAGTGTTAGATGAAAACGTGAAAGAGACGATTTCAGGAGGCAAAATTGCACCGATTGGTCAACAGTCGTTAGCCATCCGCCCAGCAGATGATAAAAAGGCTGAATTAACGAATGTTAGCTTATTTGGGATTGAAAAAGAAAGTTTTTTAATGCCAAAAGTGATTGAAGGAAACGCATTTACTGATAAAAATCAAGTGATTGCTTCAGAAACATTGAAAAATCAAGGATTTAAAATTGGCGACAAATTAACTGCAGGAAAATATGATGAGCAATTAGAAATTGTCGGCTTTATTTCTAAAAGTAGCTATAACATTGTGCCAGTTATTTACACTTCTCTGGATACTTGGCGGTCAATTAAATATGGTGACAATCCAGCAATGGCCAAAATGGTTAATGGTTTTATTGTTCGCAGCAAGGATAACGCGGAAGTTAAAACGACTAATAAAGACAGCCAAGTTCTTTCAATTTCAGATTTTATTGAAAAACTGCCAGGATACAGCGCTCAAAACTTGACCTTGGATGGCATGATTTATTTCTTGATTGTGATTGCAGCGTTCATTATCGGTATTTTTATCTTTGTGATGACTTTACAGAAAACAGCAATGTTCGGTGTCTTAAAAGTTCAAGGGGTGCCGACTAGTTTCTTAGCAAAGGCAGTCATGCTACAAACCGCTTTATTGGCTGTTCTAGGAGTGGCGATTGGTCTTGCTTTAACGGGAATTACCGTGCTCTTTTTACCAGAAGCGATGCCTTATGCAACTAATGGACCACGCATGATTTTGTTTAGTGTACTATTGATTTTATCTGCATTAATTGGCGGGGCATTTTCAATTCGAACGATTGCTAAAATTGATCCGTTAATCGCGATTGGAGGTTAGAGACATGGCAAATGTTTTAGAAATGAAAAATATTTATAAAAAATATGGTGAAAAACATACAGAAGTGATCGCGTTAAAAGAATTATCTTTTGCGGTTCAGCCAGGTGAATTTGTCGCAGTAATTGGTCCTTCTGGTTCTGGTAAAAGTACCTTTTTAACGATTGCAGCTGGTTTACAGGCACCGACAAGTGGCGAAGTCATTGTTGGCGGGCAATCACTAAATAAGTTAACGAAAAAACAACGTTTGGCGCAACGTTTTCAAAAAATCGGCTTTATTTTACAAAGCTCTAATTTGGTGCCATTTTTAACAGTGGAAGATCAATTTCACTTAATTGAAAAAGTTGATAAGTCACGTAAAAATAGTGAATTAAAAGAGCAATTGTTAGAGACGTTGGGTTTAAAAGAATTACGAAATAGTTATCCTCGTGATCTCTCTGGTGGGGAAAGACAACGGGTAGCCATTGCGTGTGCATTGTATCATGAGCCAGACGTAATTTTGGCAGATGAACCAACGGCTAGTTTAGATACAGAAAAGGCGTTTGATGTTGTCCAATTACTAGCGAAAGAGGCCAAAGAGAAAGATAAAGGGATTATCATGGTGACACATGATGAGCGTTTGTTGAAATACTGTGATCGAGTGGTTCGTATTCGTGATGGTGAATTGACAGAGTAACAAAACAAATAAAAGAGAACATGATCGGATTGCTGGAAACAATCCGACCATGTTCTCTTATTTCTTTTCAATACAGAAAAGAACAGGTGGCTGATTTTTTTGATTGATAAACTCATAACGTAAGACACTGTAAACATCTTGTGGTAAGGCTTGCGTGTAATTAGTGACCAAATCAAGTTCCTCTGAACCACCTTCGTGGCCATAATAAACGACTAAAATAATGCGACTTCCTTTTACCAAATGAGGCAGTAACCCATCTAACGCCTGTTTAGTCGTAGTGGGTTTTGTAATAATTTCCTTATTACTTTTAGGTAAATAGCCTAAGTTAAAAATAGCGGCAGTGATTTCTGTTTCTTCATCTAGGACAGCATGAAGATGTTCATGTCCTAATGGAAATAACGTAGTTTGTGGGAGTAAATTAAGTTCTGTTAACTTTTGTTCTGTATTGATCAACGCTTCTTTTTGGATATCAAAGGCGAAAACTTCACCAGAAGGGCCAACCAGCTCTGCTAAGAATGCTGTATCATGACCATTTCCCATTGTTGCATCAATGACGAAGTCGCCAGGTTCCACCACTTCTTTTAAAAGTTGGTGACTAAAATGTAGGGCTGTTTGTAGCATTAATTGAAAACTTCCTTTCCTGAAATGACAGTATATTTTCCTTGATAACTGTTGCGGCGTTTCATTTCCGCATCAATCGCATTGAGGACTTCCCATTTTTTCAAGCTCCACATCGGTCCGATAATTGTTTCAAAGGGAGCATCGCCTGTCAAGCGATGAATAACAATTTCGGGTGGAATCATTTCTAACTGATCACAAATCACTGAAACATAGGCTTCTTTGCTCATCAATTGTAAGCGTCCTTCATTATAATCCCGCATCATTTTGGTATTTGTCATTAAATGAAGTAAGTGCAGTTTAATCCCTTGGATATCTGAATCCTGAATAGTTCGCCGCACATTTTCGCGCATCATAGCGGGGGTTTCACCAGGTAGCCCGTTAATTAAATGTGTACAGACCCGAATCCCGTGTTTCCGTAATTTAGCCACGCCATCTAGATATGTTTGATAATCATGAGCGCGATTAATGGCAGCGCTAGTTTCCTCAAATGTGGTTTGCAAACCTAACTCTACCCATAAATAAAAGCGTTCATTTAATTCGGCTAAATAGTTCACTACCTCATCAGGCAAACAATCAGGACGGGTACCAATGGATAAACCAACGACGCCTTTTTCATTGACTACTTGTTCAAACCGATGACGAATAACGTCAACGGGCGCATGTGTATTGGTGAAATTTTGGAAGTAAACAATGTATTGATCGACAGTTGGCCATTTTTGATGCATCAATTGGATTTCTTTTTGAAATTGAAGCGGCAGGGGATCGCTAGGTGCAACAATCATGTCGCCTGAGCCAGAAACACTACAGAACGTACAACCACCTTTGGCAACCGTCCCATCAAGATTGGGGCAATCAAAGCCACCATCAATTGGCACTTTAAAAATCTTTTCACCAAACTGTTGACGAAGTGCATAGTTCCAAGTGTGATAGCGTTTATTTGGATCATCTGAATAAGGAAAAATTTGCATAATCAAGACTTCTTTCTAGCGTTGTTTGCTTTGAAATCGCCAAACAAAGCGTTTTTCTAAATAAATAGGGTAACTTAATAACAACCAAGCTAAACCAAGACAAAAACCACCTAAGATATCGCTAGGGAAATGGACACCTAAATAGATTCGACTAACTCCAATCATGAAAATCCCAATACCTAGTAAAATTTGCACACAAAGGCGGACCGTTTTATTTTTAATGAAAATTGGCAGAATCAATAAAATTGTGCCGTAGAACAAGGTACTTCCTACAGCATGTCCGCTAGGAAAACTATACGTATGTTCAGTTACTAAATGCTCCAAAGTAGGACGTTGGCGCATAAAGAATAATTTTAATAAAGAATTACCTACGCCAGCAATTAAGGCAGTATTAATAAAGAGCCATAATGCTTCAGCATAATATTTCCAAACAATAAACAGAGCAATGACAACGATTGCTAAGATGATAATCGTCAATGAATTGGCAAATTTGGTGTACCAAATAAAAAAGTTATTTAGCTGTGGAAAAGGACGACGAACAAAAGAAGTAATCGTTTGATCAAAGCCTTTGAGCCAGGTTGGATAAAAACGAACAACATAGCCTAAAAACATAAATACTAAAAGAAAACAACTACCTGCAAATTGATAATAAAGTTTGTTTTTCATAAAAAATCCTTTCAAAATTTAATCGCAACAATCCGTATTATACCATCAAAAGAGTAAAAAATTAAAAGATAATTTCATTGCCTGATTTGGAGGGGATACAGATATTAAGAAAGTTCTGGCACCACAATCTCTCATTGTGGTGCCAGAACTTTTTTAAATGGTGCATGGTTATTGATTATCATCATCAGGAGTATCAACGGTAATATCGCCGAATTCGCTAGAAAGGTTAAACTCTGTATCCGCACGACCATTCTTATAAGATGTTCGCTCTTTGTTTAAAAGTTGAACATCGCCTAATTTTGATTCACCTTTGATTGAAATGTTACGCAAAATTTCTCCAGAATTTACATAAATATCTCCATGGACAAGAGCGACAGTTAATTTTTTAGGCACAGCAGGCATGTCTAAAGAAAAATCACCATTTTCACTTGAAAAGTTAGCTTCTCCTTTGAAATCATAGACGCTAATATCGCCATCTGTCGTTGTTGCTTGGATGTTTCCGCGAGTATTTTGCACTCGAATATCACCAGAAATAGTCGTATTTTTGATTTCATCGAAATAGGCTGAATCCAACGTTATATCGCCGTCAGTGGTTTCAACTGTTGCTGTTTTAGCGGAAGTATCCGCTGAAAGGTAGATACCATCTGAAGAGTTAAGCGTCATTTTTTTGGCTTTAACACCCGATAGACTAACATAAGAATTTGGTAGATTAGTTGTTAATTCGTCTACGTTAAAAGCATTCAATGAAACTGGTGAATGGGTTGAGCCATCAATTACTAACTTTTTCACATTATTAGGAATCTGGACACTCACGTTCGGTGTGAAGTCACTAAAAATACCAATATTAAAGAATGACAACTCGGGTTGGTTTTGTGTACGAGTGGTATTGATGGTTGCTGTTATTTTATTTTTTTCTTCTTTGACATCTAAGGTGCCTTCAGCTTTTGAATAAAAGGCATTATTCGGTGATCGTAATCCCATTTTGTTACTATCAGTTTTATAAATGGTATAAGGTCCTTTGCCTTTTAAGGATAAGTGAAGTTCTTCGCCTGCTTGTTTATTTTTTAGTGTATAACTTTCTTTTAGCGGCGTGACTGATTTTTCCGCTTGTTTGTAAAAATAGACGGCGCCAGATCCACCAATTAGCATCGCTAAGACAGCAATGGATAAGAGAATCCCTGTTGTTTTTTTCATTAGATATCACCTCGTAAAACAGCAATGTTCCATTGGAAATAACGCTTAAAGACATGTGCTGAAAATTTTAAAATTGGTAGAAACAGTAACCAACCAATGATTGATGCACCAAATAAAAAGAGACTCATAGATAATTGGAAAAAGGAAGCGGCATTTGCCTGGGTAATAACACTATAAATACCATAAATTGGTGAAAATAAAGTTGCAGCTCCGGCAATGCCACAACCGACGTATATTAAGGCAATCCCTAAAATAACCCAAAACATGAAGAAAAAATTTAAACAGAAAATACCAAGCACTTGGAAAAATCGGGTTAGCGGCCGATGCTGTGGTCGTTGATAGTATGGAGAATCATTATCATAGTAAAATTCAGATTCTTCTTCATAGGGATGATCATAAGCAGGTGTAGCCGCTGGAATTTCTTGCCAGCCATTATTTTCAATTTTTCGTTCCGTCAATTCAATGCCTTGTTCTTTTAAAATTTCTTC
Source organism: Enterococcus faecalis (assembly GCF_029024925.1). Classification (NCBI taxonomy): domain Bacteria; kingdom Bacillati; phylum Bacillota; class Bacilli; order Lactobacillales; family Enterococcaceae; genus Enterococcus; species Enterococcus faecalis. The sequence goes on from NZ_CP118962.1 coordinate 644,294, forward strand.
TGCGATAACCCGTGGTTTCCCCAATGATTTTGCCACTTGTTCTTCTGTTTCGCCTTCCGCAACACGAGCATCAAATAACGCCTTGTATTTCGCAAGAATAATAGCTTGATCTTTTGGATTTAATGCTTTTAAATAAATTTTCAGCTCAATAATAAAATGTTCTTTATTCATTCCGCTCCCTCTTTCTACACGATTCATTTCTCATCTTAAACTATAATTTCTTTTTGGGCGAATAACAAGAGGAATTAAAAAAATCAGACTAAGGTAAAGAAGCATCTACAACTAAAGTCGCAGTTTTTTCCGAGTAGTAACAAGAGAGTATATCCGTGTTAAAAAACATTACTTCTTTACAATCTAGTTACAGTAATATGAAATTTTGTTGAAGTGTTTTTAATTCGCCAGAAAAAAAGGTATACTTGTTATAATAACAAAACTAAAAAATTACATTTACATATAAGTTAAAAAAGGAAAGTTGGGGACGTATCAATGAAGAAAGAATCAATGTCACGTATCGAAAGAAGGAAAGCACAACAAAGAAAGAAAACGCCAGTACAATGGAAGAAGAGCACTACTTTATTCAGCTCGGCGTTAATTGTTTCATCTGTAGGAACGCCCGTTGCGTTACTACCAGTGACTGCTGAGGCAACAGAAGAGCAGCCAACAAATGCGGAAGTTGCCCAAGCACCTACTACGGAAACTGGCTTAGTAGAGACACCAACAACAGAAACTACGCCAGGAACTACGGAACAACCGACAACGGATTCGTCAACAACGACTGAATCGACAACTGAATCATCAAAAGAAACACCAACAACACCAAGTACCGAGCAACCAACAGTTGATTCAACTACACCTGTGGAATCAGGAACGACTGATTCTTCAGTAGCAGAAATCGCGCCAGTAGCTCCTTCAACAACCGAGTCCGAAGCAGCGCCTGCGGTTACACCAGATGATGAAGTAAAAGTACCCGAAGCTAGAGTAGCTTCTGCGCAAACTTTTTCAGCGTTATCACCGACGCAAAGTCCTTCAGAATTTATTGCCGAGTTAGCTCGTTGTGCACAACCTATTGCGCAAGCCAATGATTTATATGCATCAGTGATGATGGCTCAAGCAATCGTTGAAAGTGGTTGGGGAGCAAGTACGCTATCTAAGGCACCAAACTATAACTTATTTGGGATTAAAGGCAGCTACAATGGACAATCTGTCTATATGGATACATGGGAATATTTAAACGGCAAATGGTTAGTGAAAAAAGAACCTTTCCGTAAATATCCTTCTTACATGGAATCATTCCAAGATAATGCGCACGTGCTAAAAACAACTTCTTTCCAAGCGGGCGTTTACTATTATGCTGGGGCTTGGAAAAGCAATACAAGCTCGTACCGCGATGCAACTGCTTGGTTAACAGGTCGTTATGCGACAGATCCTAGCTACAATGCTAAATTAAATAATGTCATTACCGCATATAACTTAACTCAATATGATACACCATCTTCTGGTGGAAATACTGGGGGCGGAATAGTTAATCCAGGAACAGGCGGCTCGAACAATCAATCAGGAACGAACACGTACTATACTGTAAAATCAGGAGATACCTTGAATAAAATTGCCGCGCAATATGGTGTGAGCGTTGCTAATTTACGCTCATGGAACGGCATCTCTGGCGATTTAATTTTCGTTGGTCAAAAACTTATCGTGAAAAAAGGTGCTTCAGGTAACACTGGTGGCTCAGGCAGCGGTGGTTCTAACAATAATCAATCAGGAACGAACACGTACTATACTGTAAAATCAGGGGATACCTTGAATAAAATTGCCGCCCAATATGGCGTGAGCGTTGCTAATTTACGCTCATGGAATGGCATCTCTGGCGATTTAATTTTCGTTGGTCAAAAACTCATCGTGAAAAAAGGTGCTTCAGGTAACACTGGTGGCTCAAACAACGGTGGCTCTAACAATAATCAATCAGGAACGAATACGTACTACACAATTAAATCAGGCGATACCTTGAACAAAATTGCCGCCCAATATGGCGTGAGTGTTGCTAATTTACGCTCATGGAATGGCATTTCTGGCGATTTAATCTTCGCTGGTCAAAAAATTATTGTGAAAAAAGGTACTTCAGGTAACACCGGTGGCTCAAGCAACGGTAGTTCTAACAATAATCAATCAGGAACGAATACGTACTACACGATTAAATCAGGCGATACCTTGAACAAAATTTCTGCACAATTCGGTGTTAGTGTGGCTAACTTACAAGCCTGGAATAACATCAGCGGTAGTTTGATTTTTGCTGGTCAAAAGATTATCGTGAAAAAAGGCGCCAACTCAGGTTCAACGAATACGAACAAGCCTACGAATAATGGTGGCGGTGCGACAACATCCTACACGATTAAATCAGGTGATACGCTGAATAAAATTTCTGCACAGTTTGGCGTGAGTGTTGCTAATCTACGTTCATGGAACGGGATCAAAGGCGATTTAATTTTTGCTGGTCAAACAATCATCGTGAAAAAAGGCGCTTCTGCAGGTGGCAATGCTTCTTCAACAAATAGTGCATCAGGCAAACGCCATACAGTTAAAAGCGGTGATTCACTTTGGGGCTTATCAATGCAATACGGAATCAGCATCCAAAAAATCAAACAATTAAATGGCTTAAGCGGGGATACAATTTATATTGGTCAAACTTTAAAAGTTGGTTAATTTAAGATTGAAAAAAATAGCTATCTTTGGTAACATGAGTCTTATAATAGAAAAAAACAATGAGAAGGAATAGTAGAAAGAACCATGTGATAGAGAGCGTATGGCTGGTGGAAATACGTACAGAAGCTTTTGAACTCGCCTTTAAGTTACTTTTTTGAACAAACCAAGTAGGAAAAGTCGGTGACGATCGTTAAGACGTTTGAGGTTAAGGTGACGGTGAATAACCGTTTCTTTGACGAATTTAGGTGGTACCACGTTGCATTTGTATGTTCACGTCCTATAGGAATTTTTCCTATAGGACTTTTTTTTATCACTAAGTAGCTAGTTTAAGTCAGAATAGTGACAATGGCTGCAGGTGGCAAATTTTAAGAATGAAAAATTTTATATTACTAGGAGGAATAACATGAGCTACAATCACAAAGAGATTGAGAAAAAATGGCAAAAATATTGGGCTAAGAACAATTGTTTCAATACATTGGACGACCCAAATAAAGAAAAATTTTATGCACTAGATATGTTTCCCTATCCATCTGGACAAGGCTTACACGTAGGTCACCCGGAAGGCTATACAGCAACCGATATTCTTTCACGTATGAAACGTGCGCAAGGCTATAATGTGTTGCATCCAATGGGCTGGGATGCGTTTGGTTTGCCAGCAGAACAATATGCGTTAGACACAGGAAATGACCCAGCTGAATTTACTAAGAAAAATATCGAAACATTCCGTCGCCAAATTAATTCATTAGGATTCAGCTATGATTGGAATCGCGAAATTAATACCACTGATCCCGAATATTACAAATGGACACAATGGATATTTACAAAATTATATGAAAAAGGGTTAGCTTATGAAGCAGAAGTTGCGGTTAACTGGGTACCTGAACTAGGAACTGTTATTTCAAATGAAGAAGTCATTGATGGAAAAAGTGAACGTGGCGGTTATGATGTGGTTCGCCGACCAATGCGTCAATGGATGCTGAAAATTACTGCTTATGCAGATCGCTTATTAGAAGATTTAGAGCTTGTTGATTGGCCAGAAAGTATTAAAGATATGCAACGAAATTGGATTGGACGTTCTGAAGGAGCCAATGTGACCTTTAAAGTCGCTGGCACAGAAGAAAGTTTCACGGTGTTTACAACCCGTCCTGATACCTTGTTTGGTGCAACCTATACTGTTCTAGCTCCTGAACTAGAACTAGTGAAAAAAATTACGACACCTGAACAAACAGCAGCTGTAGAAGCATATATTGAAGAAACCTCAAAAAAATCTGATTTAAATAGAACGGATTTAGCAAAAGAAAAAACAGGTGTTTTCACAGGTGCGTATGCGATAAATCCAGTTAATGGCCAAGAAATTCCAATTTGGATTGGCGATTATGTTTTAGCAAGCTATGGCACAGGCGCAATCATGGCGGTCCCAGCGCATGATGAACGGGATTACGAATTTGCGAAAACATTTGGCATTGATATCCTACCAGTAATCGCAGGTGGCGACATTACAACAGAAGCCTATACAGGGGATGGACCGCATATCAATTCTGATTTCTTAAATGGATTAAACAAAGCAGAAGCCATCGCTAAAATGAATGAGTGGCTAGAAGAAAATCACGTAGGGAAAAAAGAAGTATCTTATCGTTTACGTGACTGGTTATTCTCTCGTCAACGCTACTGGGGTGAACCAATTCCTGTGATCCATTGGGAAGATGGAACAACCACAACGGTTCCTGAATCTGAGTTACCTCTACGTTTACCAGTAACATCGGATATTCGCCCAAGTGGAACTGGGGAATCGCCATTAGCAAACATTGATGAATGGGTCAATGTCGTCGACCCTGAAACTGGTATGAAGGGAAAACGTGAAACGAATACTATGCCACAATGGGCTGGAAGCTCTTGGTATTACTTACGATTCATTGATCCTCATAATAAAAATGAAATTGCTGATTTTGAAAAATTAAAACGTTGGTTACCAGTTGATATCTATATTGGTGGTGCCGAACATGCGGTGCTGCATTTACTTTATGCTCGTTTTTGGCATAAATTCTTATATGATATTGGTGTGGTTCCTACCAAAGAACCTTTCCAAAAATTATACAACCAAGGTATGATTTTAGGAGAAAACAACGAAAAAATGTCTAAATCACGTGGCAATGTTGTAAATCCCGATGATGTGGTGGCTAAATATGGTGCGGATACATTACGTCTTTATGAAATGTTCATGGGCCCGTTAGATGCTTCCATTGCTTGGAATGAAAATGGCTTAGAAGGAAGTCGTAAATTCTTAGATCGCGTTTGGCGTCTGATTGTTGATGAAGAAGGCAAAATGCGTGACCGAATTACCACAATTAATGATGGCCGTTTAACGAAAGTTTATCACCAAACGGTTAAAAAAGTGACAGAAGATATGGCAAACTTGCACTTTAATACAGCGATTTCTCAATTAATGGTTTTTGTGAATGAAGCCAATAAAGTGGATGCCTTACCTTATGAATATGTGGAAGGATTTGTCCAATTACTTGCGCCAATCGCGCCACATATTGGTGAAGAACTATGGCAAATTTTAGGTAACGAGGAAAGTTTAACTTATGTCCCTTGGCCAACCTATGATGAAGCAGCCTTAGTAGAAGATGAAGTGGAAGTAGTTTTCCAAGTGAACGGAAAATTACGTGGCAAACAAAATGTCGCTCGTGGGTTAAGCAAAGAAGAATTAGAACAAATTGCAATGAACCATGAAGCTGTTAAAGAATTTATTGAAGGAAAAACAGTGCGCAAAGTGATTGCTGTTCCAGATAAATTAGTAAATATTGTTGCAAATTAAGTTTACATGTTTTTATTAAAAAAAGAGCCGGACGTGTCAAAACGTCTGGCTCTTTTTAAGGTTGTTTTGTTTTACCTTTTTGATTCATATGTTCTTTACATGTGATTGTTATAACCGAAAGCAAGGCGATGAAGAGAAAAAAGTAACCAAGCGGCGTACAGAAAAAGGCGGGTTCTTTTAAAAGTCCATCGCTAGATAATGTTGATCCAACTAAAATAGAGATCATAAATAATAAAAGACTAATCAAGCCAAGAAATAAGCTAATACGATATTTTTTCAACTTCAGTTCCTCCTTTAATGAACTATCACTAAGATAAATCAAAAAGGTTAACTTTTTTTTAGGCAACTGTTAAAACTTAGATAAGAAATCTATTTTCTAAGTTTGTCGTTGTTGGTAATTGGTTAAGATCATACGTGAAAAGGGACCGACAATCAGCAATTGATAAGGAAGGGCAACAATAAAGTTCAGGCCCCAAGCTTGGAAATACGCACTTAGTGACAACGTCTGGCCTTCCATTAATAAGCCAAATAAAGACATACAAGTCACCATGCCGATAATCATGAGACTCGAAATGGTCAGAATAAGTAATAGCCGTTTTTCTTTATTAAAGGGTAAAGAAAAAGCGATTTTCTTAGCTAAGACACCAACGATGAAAACGTCTAAAATAAAAGCAACGATAAATCCAGGAAGCAAACCTTTTGATAAGGCGTACAATGAAAATTCTCCATGCAATAATAAATTATAGGTGCTCATTCCGAAAACCATCAGAAAGCACATTAACGTAGTAAAAAGCATTACTTCTTTTTTATTAGTAGGCATTTTTTTCTCCTTTCATTTATTGAGAGTAATGATTGTTCTAGGCAGAAAAGGACAAATTCTCTCGACTTTTACTAGTGTAGCAAAAATAAAAGTTCTTCATAAGTTAGAATTTGCTAAGAATTTGATTCAAATAAAAAGGTGTACTAAGTCAGCAGTACACCTTTTTATTCGTTATTTAGTTTATTTTTGTGTTATTTGTAACGTCCTCTCCAAACCATTTTTGAGAAATTTTACTAAGGGTGCCATCTTTTCGTAACGTTTCAAAGGCAGTATTGATTTTTTGGACTAATTGATTGTCTGATTTGCGGACGCCCACAGCAAAATCTTCATTGTCATAGCCGACATGAGAAATAGTATAGTTTTTTAAATTATCTTCGTGGGAAAGATAGTAGTTGGCGTAGACGCGATCGATTAGGAGCCCATCAATTCGGCCAGATTTTAAATCTAAGAAAGCTTCATTAAAGCCGTCATATAAAATAGGCGTTTGGTCTTTAACAAATTTTTTCAAAACGTCAGGCTGACTTTCGAAGCCATCATAGCCAGAAGAGCCGTTTTGAACCCCTAAAATTTTGCCTTGCATGTCGCTCGCTGTTGCAATGTTTTTTACTTTTAAAGAAACAAGTACTTGATCGTTCGTCATGTAAGGTTGTGTGAATTGAACTTTTTCGGCCCGCTCGCTCGTTTTAGTGTAGCCGTTCCAAATAAGATCAATGGTTTGATTTTGTAATTCTGTTTCTTTCATAGACCAATCAATCGGTTGGAAGTCAACGGAAATGCCATAAAGTTTAAAAACCGCTTTGGCTAAGTCGACATCAAAGCCGACAATTTTGCCTGATTTATCTTGAAAACCCATGGGCACAAAGGAGTCATCTAAGCCAATAATAATCCGTTTTTCTTCGTTAATCCGTGTCCATTGATCTTCGTTGCTTTTTCTTTTACCACAACCTGCAAATAGGAGTAAACTACAACAGATAACCAGCAAGGCTAAAGAATATTTCTTTTTCATCATAAACTCCTTTCTATTGGACGGGGGCAACCGTCAAAAGATTGTCTGCAATTTTTTCAGCGAAAGCCATATCGTGGGTCACGACAATCTGTGTCATGCCTTGTTTCCGTAAATCTAAAATAACTTCTTCCACTTGTTGGCGTAAAGCTGGATCTAGCGCGCTCGTTGGTTCATCGTACCCAAGAACTTTTGGCTTCATTGCTAAGGCACGAGCAAGTGCAACTCGTTGTTTTTGTCCACCGGAAAGTTGGTACGGATAGAGTTTTTCTTTACCAGCCAAGCCCAATTTTTCCAGTAACTCTAAAGCTTCTTGCTGACTTTTTGCTTTTTCTTCTTTTAGTACTAATGTAGGTGCTAAGGTAATATTTTCTAAAACTGATAAGTGAGGGAAAAGTTGGAAGTCCTGGAAAACGACCCCAACCACTTGATCGGCATTGTCCATTTCAGCAGGATTGAAAGGAACACCATCCAACAAAAGCTCACCAGAATCAATGGTTTCTAAACCAGCCAAACAACGAAGTAAAGTGGTTTTTCCGCCGCCTGAAGGACCAACAATCGTTAAAATTTTACCATCTGGAATTTCTAAATTTAAGTGATCAATAATGGTCCGGTTGTCAAAATGTTTGGTTAAATTTTTAATAGTTAACATGGTAGAGTCCTCCTATTTATAATATTGATAGAATTTTTCAATTTTCTTAGAAGCAACAGTCAAAATTGCCGTAAAGAGTAAATAAATCACTCCCACTAAAGCTAATGGCACTAATGTAACATCGCGGCTCATCGCAATTTTACCAGCACGCAAAAGATCGCCTAAGCCAAGAACATAAATAAGAGAAGTATCCTTGACCAAATTGATAATTTCATTTCCTACGGAAGGCAGCACGATTTTAACAACTTGTGGCAAAATAATCCGCGTGACTGTTTGAAAACGTGTTAAACGTAAAACCTTAGCAGCTTCATATTGACCTTGGGGAATTGCTTGAATCCCCCCGCGAAAAATTTCAGCAAAGTACGCAGCATAATTTAAAATAAATGCGAATAAGGCTGCATCGTAACGTTCAAAGACAATACCAATTAATGGTAAGCCGTAAAAAACAAAAATTAATTGTAACAATAGCGGAGTGCCGCGCATTAACCAAATGTAGAGGTTAATTAAGTAACGTAAAGGTTTAAACGAACTTTGTAAAATAAAGGCAATGATAATCCCCAGTGGAATCGAGCCAAGGAGCGTAAAGAAAAAGACTTTCAGTGTCATGCCAGCTCCGCTAACTAAAGCAGGTAAAATTTCTAAAATATAATCCATCATTTTTTCCTCCAACAATTTTTATTAAAAAACAAAAAAGCCTCTTGGCTGTGAGCCAAGAGGACGAATCGCATTCGTGGTGCCACCTCAATTTACTTATCTTTCACAAGATAAGCCTTATGTAGTTGCGTTGACAACTACTCTCTGTTAACGATAGAGTCACCGGTTTTTCTTACTAAAGGATTCAGAAAAACATCTTTTAGGTGTGAGTAAAGAAGAATCCATCTTTTTCTTTCAGCCAATGAAAAAGTCTCTGTAAAGGAAGAGCTAAATTACTATGTCCTAAGCCTTGATTATAAGTATGAAATTGTTCGAACGGAACAGAAAACCTGTTGCTTTTCTAGCTTATCCCATTAAGCATATAGAAAAGAGGACAACAGACTTGAGCAGTTGAGGCACTCTCTAAGGTTGAAAAGCGCATCTAAAAAAACAAAAAAGTCCTTTGGCTGAATAGCCAAAGGACGAATAATCAATTATCGTGGTTCCACCTTAGTTTATTCATGTTTCGCAACACGAACCTTATGAAGTTCATAACTTCGCCTGTTAACGAGTGGTCCCGGACTTTCCTACTAAGGGTTCAAAAAGTCAACTCCCAGATGTGGTTCGCTGTTTCTTTACGTCTTTTTCCACCAACCAAAGACTCTCTTCACTAAAGGAAACAGTTACTCTTCTGTTCTCTGTTTTTCAATACTGTACCACCAGAAAAAATATCTGTCAACTCTTATTCTTAAAAAAATAATTTTCTTTCAAAAAGTAAGTGCTGAAAAAGGACAAATGTATGGAAAATCATGTAAAATGTAGGTAAGTTGTTTGAACAGAAGGAGGAGTTTTGGTATGAAACAGAAAAAGTGGTTAATCGGACTTGTTGCACTGGGCTTGGTTTTAGCAGCATGTGGAAGTGGCGGTTCGAAAACGACCTCGAATGAAGCAGCTACACAGAAAATTAACGTCGCATCTGGTGGTGAACTCTCGACATTAGACAGCGCTCATTATACAGATGTCTATAGTTCCGATATGATTGGTCAAGTAGTTGAAGGCTTGTATCGACAAGATAAAAACGGAGATCCTGAGCTAGCTATGGCGAAAGCAGAGCCACAAGTTAGTGAAGACGGGTTAGTCTATACATTCAAGTTACGAGAGGCAAAATGGACAAACGGGGATCCAGTTAAAGCAGGGGATTTTGTAGTTGCGTTTAGAAACGTGGTCGATCCAGCATACGGTTCAAGTAGCAGTAATCAAATGGATATTTTTAAAAATGGGCGTGCGGTGCGGGAAGGACAAGCCACGATGGAAGAATTTGGTGTCAAAGCAATCGATGACCAGACACTAGAACTAACATTGGAAAATTCAATTCCTTATTTAGCCCAAGTCTTAGTTGGAACACCTTTTATGCCTAAAAACGAAGCCTTTGCCAAAGAAAAAGGTACTGCCTATGGGACTTCTGCAGATAATTTTGTTGGCAATGGACCGTTTGTAATTTCAGGCTGGGATGGCAATTCCGAAACTTGGAAATTGAAGAAGAATGATCATTATTGGGATAAAGAACACGTAAAATTGAATGAAATTGATGTTCAAGTAGTGAAAGAAATTGGCACAGGAGCCAATCTTTTTGATAATGGTGATTTAGATTACACTGTTTTAGCAGATACTTATGCACTTCAGTATAAAGAGTCAAAACAAGCGCATTTTGTTCCTAAAGCCATGGTGGGTTATTTAAGCCCAAATCATCGCCGTGAAATTACCGGCAACGAACATGTTCGAAAAGCTTTTTTACAAGCGATTGACAAAGAAACTTTTGCAAAAGAAATTTTAGGAGATGGCTCGACAGCTTTAAATGGTTTTGTACCAGCTAATTTTGCAAAAAATCCAGATACAGGTGAAGATTTCCGCAAAGAAAATGGTGATTTATTGCCATATAATATTAAAGAAGCCCAAGCTAACTGGAACAAAGCGAAAGAAGAGTTGGGCAAAGATAAAATTGAATTGGAACTAATCTCAGCGGACTCAGCGATTGCCAAGAAAACCATTGAATTTGTTCAAGGGCAATTGCAACAAAATTTACCAGGTTTAACAATCAAATTAAAATCATTGCCTTTGCAAAATCGTTTGGATTTACAAACAGCAGGTAATTACGATTTAGCCTTTGGAACATGGACACCTGACTATGCTGATCCCTTTAATTTTTTAGAATTTTATGACTCAAAAAGTGGCTTAAATACTTCTGGTTATAACGATTCAGCGTATGATGCGGGTCTCCAAAAAGTTAGAAAAGATTACGCTAATGAACCTGAAAAACGCTGGAATGAATTACTAAGTTTAGAAAAAACATTAATTGAAAAAGATGCCGGTGTTTTACCATTATTCCAAGGAGCCATTGGTTACTTGAAATCAGATCGCTTACAAGGCTTGCAAGTATTTTCTTTTGGCCGCACAGTATCCTATCGTTTAGCTTATGTAGAAGAATAAATTGACTTCTGAAAAGTCCTATCTTTTGAAAAAGTCTGCTTTCTGTTTTATCCTTAAAGTAGGAAAATTAACTAAAAAAATCAACTATGAAAGGTAGGTTTTTCAAATGTTTAGCTTTCTATGGGCATTAATTGTCGGAGGAATTATTGGCGCAATTGCTGGCGCAATTTTAGGAAAAGACGTGCCTGGTGGCATTATTGGAAATATTATCGTGGGCTTTTTAGGAAGTTGGGTAGCATCACTCTTGTTGCCTTCTTTAGGACCAGTCATCGGCGGGTTTCCAATTATCTCAGCGTTGCTAGGAGCGATTATCTGTATCGCTATTTACTCTTTTATTGTAAACCGCAAGGCGTAAAATTTTAAAATTAAAAAATACCACCGAGTGTTTCTTTCGGTGGTATTTTTGTTTGTTGAAATTATTTAAGATTCTAACATTTCTGCAGGTAATAAAATCGTTTCACGATGGCCATCATCAAAAGCAAAAATTCGCGACGGATATGCCGTAGAATAACTAAATGGTAAGTCGATGGCCATTTCTACTGAACTATTTTCTTGAGAAAAATGGACAGTCACCTTGCCATTATTGTTCAACAAATCAAAGTGAAGTAAGTCGTTTAAAGGGATAACCCCTTTTAGATTTAAGTCAATAATCAACCAAATACTATCAATTAAGCCACTAGGTAAGCTAGAAACAACACCTAATGAAGCATAGCGGCTACGGTCACTATCAAAACGTTCAAACATATGGATGACCTCCTTTTTGTTTACTTACTTTTAGTATACTGCAAATTTTAAAAAAAGAAATTGTTTCGTTTGAAAATATTGCGTAGATTAGCAAAAATTTAATATTCCTCTGTAGCTTCCTAGCTCTGCAGGTGTCATCATTTATGTGAAGAAATCAAGTCATGCAGTAAAAAGAAAATGGGACGTACGTTGTTTCAACGTACGTCCCATTTCTAAAACTTACGAGAATCAGCTGAACAAAAGTGTACTCTTTATTCGGCTAATTCTGGTTCAGTCGTTTCAGCAGCTGTTCCTTCTTCTTCTTCAGGAGCAGTTTGTGCTTCAACAATAGCAACTAGTTGTTCTTCTGGATCAGTTAAAATTTCATAGTCTTTGTGTTCAGGTAAATCAGCGATTGTAAGAGCATCACCAATTTCTAAGTTTGTAATATCTACTTCAATTGATTCTGGCAATTTATCTGGTGTGGCTGCCACTAAAACAGTGTACAAGTTTTGAGCTAAGGTACCCCCAGCTTTCACACCCGCAGATTCACCAATTAATTGAACTTCTGCTTCGACTTCTGTTGTTTCTTTCATATTTACAGATAAGAATTCAACATGAAGCATTTGACCAGTAAAGGTATCTAATTGTGCTTTTGACATTAATGTGTTGATGTTTTTCCCATCAACTGTCATTTTAATAACGGTGTTAGCACCATGTTCGCGTAAAATTTTTGATAAGTCTTTTTCTTCAAAATAGATTGGTGTACTTTCAATTTGGTAACCGTAAACAATGGCAGGTACTTTCCCTTCGTGACGTAGCTGATTTCTTAGTGAACGTGGACGGATAGCTCTTTCTTTAACTTCTAATTGTACTGACATAACCTAATTCCTCCTTGAAATAATGAGTGATTTGGTTAAACTCAGAAACAAAACATAATGGAAAAAAGAAACTCTTTTTTCAGTTGTTCTTGTCTAGAAAAATGCTAACAATAATCAAAAAATCCCCACAAATATTGCCAGGCAACACTCATGGGAATGGTTCATTGTTATCGTTGTTCTCTCCCAGGTCATTACGCTGTTTTTGAGAAACCTTTATTTACTTTACTTATCAACCGTAACACTTATATTTTTATACGTCAAGGAATTACCTTTTTCTACTTTTCATCTTTAACGGATTCCACTATACTAATACCAGAATGGAGCGGAACAATGCGATTAGATAAATTACTAGAAGAACTTCAGTTTGGATCACGCAAAACGGTGAAACGAATAATCAGAGGCAAGCAGGTCACTGTGGATGGCATCGTGACATTAAATGAAAGCCAAAATGTCGATGCGCAATTACAAATGATTAAAGTAAAAGGACAATTAATTTCGCATAAGACACATGTGTACTATATGTTGAATAAGCCAAAAGGTGTGGTTAGCGCTGTCTCAGATGCATCTAAAAAAACAGTTATTGATTTGATTGCGCCACAAGACAGACGCCCTGGTCTTTATCCAGTGGGCAGACTCGATGGCGATACAGAAGGGTTACTTCTATTAACAGATAATGGACAATTAGGGTATCAATTAATTCGGCCAAATAAAGAAGTAGCGAAATGTTATGAAGTGAAAGTCAATGGTTTGGTCTCTGCAGAAGATTGTGCTAAATTTAAAGATGGGATTGTTTTGCAAGGAGGCATTCAATGTAAGCCAGCAAAAATAACTGTTCTTGCAGCGACTGAAACGGAGAGTCATGTTTTCCTGACTATTCAAGAAGGAAAATTTCACCAAGTGAAAAAAATGTTTTTATCCGTGGGAAAAAAAGTGACTGCTTTAAAACGCCAAACTATGGGGCCGTTGCGGCTAGATCCGCAATTACCTTTAGGTGCTTATCGTTCATTAACAAGAGAAGAGTTACAATTGCTATTGCCTTATTTTTTTATTGAAAAACAACAAACAAGCAAAGCGTTACCGAGTAATTTGAAAAGAGAAGAGGAACGGAAATGAAAACATTGCTTTTTGATGTTGATGATACATTGTTAGATTTTAAATTGGCTGAAAAGAAGGCTCTTCATGCCTTGTTTGAAGAAGAAAATGTACCATTTACATCTGAAGTCGAGTCAACATACCACCGAATTAATCAAGGATTATGGCGTTCATTTGAAGAAGGGAAAATAACAAAAGATGTTCTCCTTGATACACGGTTTGGTTTATTGTTTGACGCGTTTAATCGAGAAGTTGATAGCGTTAAAATGGGAGAAAACTACCGAGAATATTTAAGCCAAGGACATGACTTGCTTGGCAATAGTCAACGTATTTTGGAAAAATTAGCACCCCATTATGATTTATATATTGTGACAAACGGAGTGGCAAAAACACAGTATCGTCGATTGGAAGATTCGAAATTAATGCCTTATTTTAAAGATATTTTTGTTTCAGAAGAAGTGGGTTATCAAAAACCGATGAAAGAGTATTTTGATTTTGTTTTTGAACGGATTCCTAATTTTAGTAGAGAAAAAACAATGATTATTGGCGATTCTTTGCATTCAGATATTCAAGGAGGCCAACAAGCGAAAATTCAAACTGTTTGGCTCAATCCGACCTCCGCTCCAGCAACACCAACAATTCAACCCAATTATACGATTCAACAGCTAGATGAGTTGTTACCAATTCTTGGGCATTAAAAAACAACATTTCCTGTACAGGAAATGTTGTTTTTTAACTTAAATGTAACCGTAAGCGAACCATATCTTTTAAAGGCAAGCCATTTTCCATAATGGGCTCATCATAATGATGGATAAAAAAATCTGGTTCAATATGTGTCATTCGAAAACCGACTTTTTGGTAGAGATATAGCTGTTGAAAGCCTGTGCTCCCAGTCCCAATCTCCAAGTAATCATACTTTTCTTTTTTGGCAAAATCAATGGCAAAATGTAATAACTCTTGTCCGATGCCCCGCCCTCGGCTTTCTTCTGAGACAGCGATGTTTACGATTTCCAATGTCCGTGGGTGAGTCGGCAACAGGACTAAAATTCCTTGAAGTTCTTCAGTCTGATAGTCAAAGCAAATGCCGCGGGTAATGTAATCTGCCACCATTTTTTTTGAGGGATCTGCCTCATAAAGAAGAGCGTAATGCGCAGTTGTAAGAGCTTCTTTTTTGACTTTTTTAATCATAGGTAGGATTCTCCTTTTATTGATAAGTATACTGTAATTGAAAGAAGTGTGGGCAGATTTTTCATAAGAAGATAAAAATCACATGAAAAGTCTTGGAAAAGGTCTGGCATTCTTCAGAGTTTTCATTATAATAGTAAAAGACAATGAAGTTTTTGAAAAGAAAGAGGTTTATACATGAAAGATAGTCAGCCAATTATCATTGGTGTTACTGGCGGATCAGGAAGCGGAAAAACCAGTGTTAGCCGTGCGATTTTTAATAATTTTCCCGATCATTCAATTATGATGTTAGAACAGGATTCTTATTATAAAGATCAGAGCCATTTGAGTTTTGAAGAACGTTTAAATACCAATTATGATCATCCTTTTGCGTTTGATACAGATTTATTGATTCAACATGTTGAACAACTGTTAAATTATCAAGCCATTGAAAAGCCAGTTTATGACTACGTTGCGCATACAAGAAGTACAGAAACGGTGATCCAAGAACCGAAAGAAGTAATTATTCTTGAAGGGATTTTAATTTTAGAAGATCGCCGCTTAAGGGATTTAATGGATATTAAAGTGTATGTGGATACAGATGATGACATCCGTATTATTCGTCGAATCAAGCGTGATATGGAAGAACGTGGCCGTACTTTGGATTCTGTGATTGAACAATATTTGACAGTCGTCAAGCCCATGTATCACCAATTTATTGAACCTACGAAACGTTATGCAGATATCATTGTGCCAGAAGGTGGCGAAAACCACGTCGCTATTGATTTAATTAATACAAAAGTGGATAGTATTTTAACAAAAATGTAATAGTCAGCTTAAATAGCCGTCTCTATATCAGAGTCGACTGTTTAAGCTTTTTTTGACTTTTAAAGGGTGGTTTTATCAAATATTTTAAGGGATAGCTAAAAAGTTGAAAATATTGCAAGAAACAATATGCTATAATTTTTTAAAGGAAAAGGAGGGAAGGGAATCTGAATGATAAAAAGAGGTGAGGTTTTTTATGCGAATCTCTCACCAGTTGTTGGTTCTGAACAAGGTGGGATTCGACCTGTCCTGATTATTCAAAATAACAAAGGTAACTTATTTAGTCCAACGTTGATTGTTGCACCGATTACCCGTAACGTAAGCAAGCGGCTGCAACCAACGCAAGTCCTCATCGAAATTCCCCATAACGAGTGCAGGACGCCATCACTTATTTTGTTAGAACAAATTCGAACATTGGATAAAGAACGAATGCTACACAAGGTTTGTCAACTTTCTCGTGAAGAGATGGAACAGGTCAATCAAGCTTTAAAAGTTAGCGTTGGTATCCGTTAATTTACATATAAAGAAATCGTTTTGGGGAAACGGTTTCTTTTTTTGTTGAAATGGTTTCCAAATATTCGTTTTTCTCGTATAGTGAAAGAGGAGGCGATCACATGGATAAAATTCGTTATGGAATTATGAGTACTGCCCAAATTGTCCCAAGATTTGTATCAGGGCTTCGAGAAAGCGCGCAAGCTGAAGTGCGCGGGATTGCATCAAGGCGTTTAGAGAATGCTCAAAAAATGTCTAAAGAATTAGCGATTCCGGTGGCTTATGGCAGTTATGAAGAGTTATGTAAGGATGAAACAATTGATATTATTTATATTCCCACCTACAATCAAGGACATTACTCAGCAGCTAAGCTTGCGTTATCACAAGGAAAACCCGTCCTACTGGAAAAACCATTTACATTAAATGCTGCTGAAGCAGAAGAACTCTTCGCAATCGCACAGGAGCAAGGAGTTTTTCTAATGGAAGCTCAGAAGTCTGTCTTTTTACCAATTACCCAAAAAGTAAAGGCGACAATTCAAGAAGGGAGATTGGGAGAGATTTTATGGGTTCAGTCAGTTACTGCCTATCCCAATGTGGATCATATTCCCTGGTTTTACTCGAGAGAAGCGGGTGGTGGAGCGCTTCATGGCTCAGGAAGTTATCCATTACAATACTTACAATACGTATTAGGGAAAGAGATTCAAGCGGTTACGGGAACCGCAACATATCAGCAAGGAGCGACGGATAGTCAATGTAATTTAGCTTTGAAATTTGCTGAAGGGACGCTGGGCAATATTTTTATTAATGTTGGTTTAAAGATACCTAGTGAAATGACCATTTGTGGTACAAAAGGGCAAATCGTTATTCCTAATTTCTGGAAAACAGATTGTGCTTATTATACAGATGCTCAAGGCAACACTGTCAAATGGTCTGAACAATTTACTAGTGAATTTACGTATGAAATCAATCATGTGAATCAATGTTTACAAGACAAAAAGTTAACTAGCCCCGTAATGACGAAAGAATTAACGATAGCAACCGTTAAAATTGTTGAAAGTTTTTATCAAGAATGGTTCGATAACGAATAATTATCATCACTTGCTATCCAAACTATTCTGTGTTAAAGTGTGTTTTATGCGACGAGTTGACTCAATCAGATAGCTTCGGCTATTCCGTTTTGACGGCTAGTGATTGTCAAACACAACGACACCAGATAGTACGGCTATCAGTTACCGGATTTGTAACGTGTCGGACAGAATACTTTTGTGGAGAAGGTTTCTGTCTATTTATGCAAATAAATAGTGTGGTATCCCTTAACAGTAGTAACTGTTAAGGGATTTTTTTGTATGAAAAGAGAAGTGTTGCACTTTTATAAGTGCAACTTTTTTGTGTTGTGGAACAGATAAAATAACGCTATAGTTTTAAGTGTAAAGGGAAAAGAAAAGAGGTGACAAGGCATGACCGTGTTGTTGTCCAAAAGAGCGATAAATATTTTATTGATGCTTTTGGATTTGGAAGGGAGTATTACCACGCAAGAATTAGCTGAGAACTTTACTGTCAGCGTTCGAACAATTAAGTATGATTTAGAAGATATTCGTGCTTGGTTTGAACAGCACGATGAGA
The DNA here is from genome assembly GCF_029024925.1 of Enterococcus faecalis. Classification (NCBI taxonomy): domain Bacteria; kingdom Bacillati; phylum Bacillota; class Bacilli; order Lactobacillales; family Enterococcaceae; genus Enterococcus; species Enterococcus faecalis. The sequence continues at coordinate 662,207 of NZ_CP118962.1, forward strand.
CACTTTATTCAAAACGAAATAAGGGAATCTGGCTAGATTTACCTGACTCTAAACGCTTACTGTTAAAAAATGAAATTATCGATGTCGATCGATTTGAAACCTATCCTGATCAAAAAAGACGAGTCAATGTATTGATTTTTCAGTTATTGTCAGTCAAAGGGTACTTAACGGCACAGCAGCTAGCAGATGAATTATTAGTGAGTCGAAACACAATTGTCAGTGATTTGGAACAGGTCGAACGGTTGCTGCAAGCATATGATTTAACCTTAATTCGCCAAGCACGGCAAGGGTTTACAATCAGTGGTGAAGAAAGCAATGTACGCTTACTGATGGAATTTATCACTCAAAAAGAACTTACAGAATACGATATTTACCAAATTATGAACTATGTGACAAAGACAAAAGGGGCTGAAAAAATCCCTAAAATTAAATTTGGGTCAGGGACATTGTTTCAAGGTTGTTATCGTAGTGCATTGAAAAAAATGCGAAATTTAATTAATCCACTCGATCAAAATCAATTTGATTATGCCGAAATATTATCTATTACGTTGAGAGTGGCAATTGCCGCAGCACGTATGCAGATGGCACATACAATTGGGACTTACCGAGTATTATCGCAAAAAACACGCTTTGAACAACGGAACGAAGTACCACTTTTACTTTTACAAGAGGTGTTTGAACGGTATGACTTGCCTTTATTAGCGGATGAATATTTTTATATTTATAGTGATTTATTCGGAACCCATCAACGGCAAGATATGGTTCAATTAACAAAGCAAGTGATTGAAAGCGTTTCAAAAGAGCTGAATTATCCTTTTGTAAATGATCGCCAATTATTTACGAACTTGTTTGCACACCTGTCCTTACGTTTTACAAAGAAACATTTATTTATTAATGAATACAATCCGTTTTCTGAAGAAATCAAAGGAAAACACCCAGCGTTGTTTTTAGCTATTCAAAGTGCCTGTAAACAATTAATTCAACGTTCTGTTTTGTTAGTCAACGATTCTTTCTGCGCATATATTGCGTTGCATTTTTTGGCAGCTCAGGAACGACAACAGCAGGAAGCTAAAGTTGTTAGGATTGTGTATGTTTGCTCGACGGGCTTAGGTGTGACCAGTTTAATTGAACAAAAAATTTTAGAGGAAGTACCAAACGTTGAACTCGCAGGATTTGCTTCTGTTTTAAATGCAACTGAAGTGATTCAAGCAGAAAAGCCCGATTTGGTATTGAGTATTTTCCCAATTGAAGAAATGACATACCCATTTATTAAAGTTAGTCCATTGTTGACGGACACAGACTTAAGTTTGATTCGGGAAGAGGTCGATAAAATTTTATTAGGGAAACGTCAAGGAAAAGGTACCGCTCGCTCCACGAAATCTGATGTAATTGAAAAAAATGAACGGATACAAAGCCAAGATTTATTAGTAAAAGCGTATATTATTTATGAAGAGTTAAAACGAATGTTTCAAACAAAGTTACTGAGCGAATATCAAGAAGCCTTTTTACTTCACGTTTTATTAATGACACATCGGATTACGTTTAATAAACAATACGAAGAGATTCCTTGTAATAGAGAAGTATCTCATGAAAGGCAAGAAGAAATTCGGCAAATTGAATGTTTATTTGCTAAAAATGAGTTACCTGTCAATCATGCTGAAATTTCAGCATTACTTAATTATTTAGAACAACCAAAGGAGGAAGAGGATGGAACTAGCAATGGAAGCACAGGAGATCATTCGACAAAGTGCTGAACCAGAAAAGCTACAATCGATTATCAAACAAACCAGTGCGCGATTAGCAGAAGCACAAATTGAACCAACGGAATTACAGTGGACGATTTTGATTAACCATCTCAATGAGATGCTGAATCGTTCAAGAGAAGGAACGACATTAGCTGGTGTTGATCGGACGTTATTTACGGAACTAACACCAGAAACGTTGAAAATTGCACAAGAAACAACAGAAGCAATTGGTCAGTTATCAGAAGATGAATGGTATGTTTTAGCTGTTCATTTTGAAGTTGCTAAACAAAACAATTAATAGGAGGAAAAGTTATGATTACAGTAGTTATCGCAGATCGTTTAGGAAAAGGACAAAATGTTGCAAAAGGAGTGGAGCAAGCCGGTGGTCGCGCGGTTGTTGTTCCAGGAATGGGCGCTGATATGCGTTTAGGAGATGTGATGCAACAAGAAAAGGCTGATTTAGGCATTTCTTTCTGTGGCAGTGGTGGTGCAGGGGCGTTAACGGCTGCTACTAAATACGGGTATCCCGAAAGACATGGCATGCGATCAATCGAAGAAGGGGTAACAGCAATTAACGATGGGAAAACTGTTCTTGGATTTGGTTTTATGGATCAGGAAGAACTTGGTAAACGAGTAACTGAAGCATTTATTAAGAAACACGGAGCATAGAAAGTAGTAACTTAGAAAGGAGCGGTAATTATGGATGCCACAAAACGGTCAACACAAACCGTGATTGTTTCTGGAAAAGGTAATAAGAAGAATGAAGCTTTTGCAAGTGCATTGAATGATGTTTCAAAAAAAGTATTAAAAGAAACAACAGAGGTCCTCATCCGGATTGAACCGAAAGAAGTAACTATTCGTCAGGCAAAAGAACAAGTTTATACAGAAAAATTTCTGTTCTTCTTCTTTCCTAGAAAGAGAGTGATTTATCATGTCGAACTAGCTGTAGAAGTGGAAATCCAAGCCATTGCAGTCGAAGAAGTTGATTTTTTAACGGAAACAATTAAAGAACCGAACGCAGTAGTAGTTCCGTTTCTTTCAAAAAGAGGCGTATAAAGGGAGGAAGAAGGAATGGAATTTGTAATCATTTTGCTGAAGTCATTGCTTATTGGTGGTTTACTAGGTTTTGCAGCTGGCGCAGGCGCTGCTCGGATGTTTCATGCACCACAAACGCAAGGGTTAGGGGCATTTAGAACATTAGGGGAAATGAACGCGGCACAAGGAGATCCAGCATCACACTTTTCTTTTGGTTTAGGTTTTTTCTTTAATGCTTGGGCTTCGGCCGTGGGAGCAGGGGCCTTTACACAAGATGTGACCCACCGGATTGTGCCTAACTGGGCTGCAGCAATTTTATTGGTAAAGGATAAAGATGTCACTAAAACGATGCATAATCCCAAAAAAATGGGGATTGTCGGGGCCTTTGTAGGAATGGCGACTGTGGCTTTCTTAAATAGTACAGCTGCAGCAATTCCAGAATCGCTACAAGTAACAGCAGTTGCGGTGTTGGTACCTGCAGCAACGATTTTAATCAATACTGTGATGCCCGTTTTATTCTGGCTAGCGGCTTTAGATGCAGGAAAACGGACGGGTTTCTGGGGAACATTGTTTGGCGGATTATCTCAATTAGTCATGGGCAATGCTGTCCCAGGAGTTGTATTAGGGATCTTAATCGGTAAAGGTGTCGATGATTTAGGGTGGACCCGAATGACACGCGGCATGCTTGGTGCCATTATCTTATTATTTATTTTAAGTGGCTTCTTCCGAGGGTTCGACTTAGAAATGATCGAAAGTTTCCGCTTGTCTATTCCTCAATGGTTAAATAATTTACACAATGTCTTCACCGTTAAATAGAAAAAAGGAGGTCTCATAGATGGAACAGCAAGAAAAAAATGAATGGGCACAACAAGAACAAGAAATTCAAGAAGGTTTAAAAGGCAAAAGTTTTTGGTATGCTGATTGGGGCTTTCCGATTTTAGTCGGGATTATGTCAGCGGCAATTTTTGCAGGAACACATATGTATGTAGTTTATGGTGTGGGCGCCTTTAATGAAGTTTCAATTGTTGCGATGCTAAAAGCTGGTTTAGATGGTGGTTCTTATGGCGCTGCCGCAGCATTTGGTGCAAGTTTCCTGTTTGCACGAATTTTAGAAGGTTCTTTAATCGGGATTTTAGATTTAGGTGGCTCAATTTTAACGGGGATCGGGATTGGCGTACCTGCAATTTTCCTCAGCATGGGTATTAAAGCACCTGTAGAAAACTTTGGCTTAGCACTTTTAACAGGTGCGCTACTAGGGTTAGCAGTTGGTGGCGTAATTGTGTTGATTCGGAAATTTACTATCAATCAAGGAAATTCCACTTTTGGTGCGGATGTGATGATGGGGGCTGGTAATGCCTCAGGACGTTTCTTAGGCCCGTTAATTATTTTGAGTGCGGCGGGTGCTTCGATTCCTATTGGGATTGGTGCCACATTAGGCGCTTTAGGTTTTTACATTTGGAAAAAACCAATCGCTGGGGGCGCAATTTTAGGCGCAATGATTTTTGGTGCAATATTCCCGGTTTCTTTATAATCAGAAAAAGCCTTTTGTTTTGCACTTTCTCTGTCATGAATAAGAATAAGCGTTTACATTATAATGTTACTATGTTATTATAAATGCGAAATAATTATTATTTTTATTAGTTGAACGGAGGAATTAACAAATGAATGGTTTTGTACAGTGGATGGAAGTTAAGTTAATGCCGATTGCGAATAAATTTGGTTCGCAACGCCATATGACAGCGATTAGAAAAGGATTAATTGCAACGATGCCTTTAACAATTGTGGGCTCATTCTTTACAATTTTTCAAAATATTCCAATTGAGGCATACACAAAATTGATTGAACCTTATCAAGCAATTTTAGATATTCCTTCCCGCTATACGATGGGGTTACTTGCACTTTATGCAACATTTGGGATTGCTTCATCATTGGCCAAAAGTTATAAGCTTGACTCTTTGACGTGCGGAATTTTAGCATTAATGGCCTTTTTAGTAACAGCGGCACCACCAACACGTGTCTTTGAAGATGTTGACAACGTCATTACAGCAGGGCGCTATATTAATTTAGCAAATTTAGGTTCAGCTTCTTTATTTGGTGCGATTGTAACAGCGCTGTTATCTGTTGAAATTTATCGCTTCTTTATTGAAAAAGATATTATGATTAAGATGCCAGATGGCGTACCGCCTGAAGTGTCAAATTCATTTATTGCGTTAATTCCAGGAGCAGTTATTCTTTTATTATTCTGGGTTATTCGCCACGTAATTGGTTTTGATTTGAATGGTTTCTTGAGTACGTTATTAATGCCACTTAAAGGTATCCTTGCTGGTAACAGTTTATTTGGCGGCTTACTAACAGTCTTCTTAATCTGTTTCTTCTGGGTTTTAGGGATTCATGGTCCAGCGATTATGGGCCCAGTTATTCGTCCTTTCTGGGATATGTCGATTGCAGAAAACCTTGAAGCTTTTACCAATGGTGCAAACGTTCATCAGTTACCTAATATTTTTACAGAACAGTTTTTACAATGGTTTATCTGGATTGGTGGCGCTGGAACTACGCTTTCTTTAGTTGTTTTAATGATGTTTTCTAAATCAACGTATCTGAAAAGTCTTGGCCGTTTATCGTTCTTACCAGGCTTGTTTAATATTAATGAACCAGTTATTTTCGGAACGCCGATCGTAATGAATCCTATTTTAGGTATTCCGTTTATCGTGGCACCGTTAATTACCACAACGTTATCTTATTTCTTAACAGTCGCTAATATAATTCCGATGATGGCTGCACGCTTAGCGTTTGCAATTCCAGCACCAATTGCTGCTTGGATGAGTACCAATTGGAGTTTCTCGGCCGCAGTATTAGTGATTGTTAACTTCTTAATTACAATGGCTATCTACTATCCATTTTTCAAAGTTTATGAAAAACAACAATTGGATAAAGAAGCAGAAGAATTAGCAGCTGAACAAGCAGCGAAAAATTAAAAAATGTTAGGGCGGGTGTTCTGATATGAATATCCTGCCCCTTCTAAGTCAGAGAAGAAAGTCAGGAGCGTATAAGATGATTATTTGGTTCATTTTCTTTTTTATCGTTAGTCAAATTATTATAGAAAAAGGGCAGTTGCCTACTGTTGTTTATCAACTTAGTTTAGTAAAGACATTGGTTTTTACGGCAGTTTGTATTACTCTTTCCATGATAATTGGCGGATTTCTAAATCAACCAGTATTGCTCGTTGGCTCTACAACAATCCTGTGTAGCTCGGTGATTGCTTGGAAATTTCGAAATAAATTTGAAAATAGCGGAGTGTGAGAACGAAGATGAAAAGAGCATTAGGTGTATCAGTTTATCCAGATCATAGTGATATCAATCAAGATAAAGCGTATTTAAAAAAAGCCAGCGAATGTGGGTTTACTCGAATTTTTATGAGTATGTTAGAAGTGACCGATGGCAAAGAAGCGGTTCAGAAAAAATTTAAAGAATTAATTAGTTATGCGAAAAATTTAGGATTTGAAACAATTTTAGATGTCGTTCCAAGTATCTTTGATGAATTGGAAATTTCATATGATGATTTGACTTTTTTCAGCGAATTAGGAGCTGATGGGATTCGATTGGATACAGGGTTTGATGGAAATAAAGAAGCCATGTTGACGTTTAATCCATTCGGCGTGGCTATTGAGCTGAATATGAGTAATGATGTTGCTTATCTTGATAACATTTTGACGTATGAAGCGAATCGACCTTTCTTATATGGTTGTCATAACTTTTATCCACAAGCGGCAACTGCATTGCCGTATGATTTCTTTGAAAAATGTAGCATCCGCTTTAAAAAGGAAGGTATTCGGACAGCTGCTTTTATTTCATCACAGGTAGGTGAAATTGGTCCTTGGGATGTGAATGATGGGCTACCTACTTTAGAAATGCATAGACAGTTGCCAGTCACTGTTCAAGCTAAACATTTATTTGCAACAAATTTAATTGATGATGTTGTTATTGGAAATGCTTATGCTTCCAACGAAGAATTAGAAGCATTGGGTCAGTTGAATCGTTATCAAACAGAATTGACCATTGTTTTTGAAGAAGCGACTTCTGAAATTGAAAAAGAAATCGTAACAAAAAATCAACATTTTCGCCGTGGAGATATCACTCAGCAGATGATTCGTTCCACAGAAGTGCGTAAAAAATATAAAAATGAAGCTAATCCCCCACATGATAATCAAGCAATGCTACAACCTGGAGATGTTGTTGTGGGAAATGATGCATTTGGAAAATACAAAAATGAATTACAAGTCGTTTTAGAACCACATCAAGACTCACGCAAAAATCGAGTAGGGCGTATTATAGAAGAAGAACTTGTATTATTAGAATTCATTAAGCCTTGGACAAAATTTAGATTTATAGAAAAGTAGGGAAGAATATGGACTACGATTTACTTATAAAAAATGGACAGACAGTAGATGGTATGCCTGTTGAAATTGCAATTAAAGAGAAAAAAATAGCTGCTGTTGCAGCAACTATTTCAGGTTCTGCAAAGGAAACTATCCACTTAGAACCAGGTACTTATGTATCCGCAGGCTGGATAGATGATCACGTTCATTGTTTTGAAAAAATGGCTCTTTATTATGATTATCCAGATGAAATTGGGGTCAAAAAGGGTGTTACGACAGTGATTGATGCTGGGACAACAGGTGCTGAAAACATTCATGAATTTTATGACTTAGCGCAGCAAGCAAAAACAAATGTTTTTGGATTAGTCAATATTTCTAAATGGGGCATCGTTGCTCAGGACGAACTCGCAGATTTAAGTAAAGTACAAGCGAGTTTAGTCAAAAAAGCGATTCAAGAATTACCAGATTTTGTTGTAGGGATTAAAGCCCGTATGAGTAGGACCGTTATTGGCGATAACGGCATTACGCCTTTAGAATTGGCCAAACAGATTCAGCAAGAGAACCAAGAAATTCCCTTAATGGTTCACATTGGATCAGCACCGCCTCATTTAGATGAAATTTTAACCTTGATGGAAAAAGGGGATGTCCTAACCCATTGTTTTAATGGGAAAGAAAATGGTATCTTAGACCAAGCAACGGATAGAATAAAAGATTTCGCTTGGCAAGCGTACAACAAAGGGGTCGTATTTGATATCGGGCATGGTACGGATAGTTTCAATTTTCACGTAGCTGAAACAGCGTTGCGCGAGGGAATGAAAGCTGCATCAATTAGCACAGATATCTACATCCGTAACCGAGAAAATGGTCCTGTTTATGATTTAGCCACAACGATGGAAAAACTCCGTGTGGTCGGCTATGATTGGCCAGAAATTATTGAAAAGGTAACCAAGGCTCCTGCTGAGAATTTCCATTTAGCTCAAAAAGGCACGTTGGAAATAGGTAAAGATGCTGATTTAACGATTTTCACGATTCAAGCAGAAGAAAAAACATTGACTGATTCTAATGGATTGACACGAGTAGCCAAAGAGCAAATTCGCCCAATCAAAACAATTATTGGAGGACAAATCTATGACAATTAGTTACGAAAAATTCCACTTAAAAGAAGTCATTAATGCTTCTGGGAAAATGACCATTCTAGGTGTCTCCAAAGTTTCGGAGGCAGTCCTCGCGGCTCAACGATTCGGCGGCGAACATTTCTTTGAAATGAGTGAACTTAGTGTGCAAACAGGGGCCTTTTTAGCCAACTTGTTGAAGGTAGAAGATGCCCAAATCGTTTCCTCGGCTTCGGCGGGGATTGCCCAATCGGTGGCTGCCTTGATTGGAAAAGGCAGCTTGTACCACGCGTATCATCCCTATTCAGAAAAGATCGAACAACGGGAGATTGTTTTACCTAAAGGGCACAACGTGGACTACGGTACGCCTGTAGAAGTCATGGTAGCGCAAGGCGGCGGCCAAGTGGTGGAAGCTGGCTACGCCAACATGTGCAGTCCAGAACACGTGGAAATGATGATTTCCGAAAAAACAGCGGCCATTCTATACATCAAAAGCCATCATACCGTGCAAAAAAGTATGCTGACGGTGGCCGAAGCGGCCAAAGTGGCGCAACGCCACAAGGTGCCGCTAATTGTTGACGCGGCAGCAGAAGAAGATCTTTTCAAATACACTGAAGCAGGCGCTGATTTGGTGATTTACAGCGGCGCCAAAGCCATCGAAGGGCCAAGTGCCGGTTTAGTGGTCGGGAAAAAAGAATACATTGACTGGGTGCGCCTACAAGGCAAAGGCATTGGTCGAGCAATGAAAATTGGCAAAGACAATATCCTAGGCTTTACGCAAGCAGTGGAAGAATACTTGGCGCATGGCAGTGAATCAGAGGCTTCGATGCAAGAACGCTTAAAACCGTTTGTTGAAGCCATCAACAACCTGTCAGATTTAACCGCTAAAATCGTCCAAGATGGCGCCGGACGAGACATTTATCGCGCCAGTGTCAAAGTGGACGGCAGAAAAACCGCCAAGGAAGTCATCCAAGCGTTAAAAGCAGAAAGTCCAGCTATTTATACGCGAGAATATCAAGCCAACAATGGCATCATTGAGTTTGACATTCGTTCTGTCAATCAAGAAGAAATGAACAAAATCGTGCAACGATTACAAGAAATTATGGACACAAAGGAGAAATAAGCCATGTCATTAAAACCTAATTATTTAGAAGAACGCATTTGTTTAAACGTCTTAGCCAATTCAGTAGAAAATGCCCAAGCCTGTTATGAAGCAGCAGAAGGGCATGTTGTGTTAGGCGTCCTTTCAAAAAACTATGAAACCGATGAAGCAGCCATTGACGATATGAAAAAATACCAAGCAGCAACCAACAACGCTTTATCTGTCGGCTTGGGGGCTGGCGATCCTAATCAAAGTCAAATGGTGGCTCGCTTATCAGAAGTTCTACAACCGCAACACGTGAACCAAGTCTTCACAGGTGTCGGCGCTTCGCGGGCCTTACTTCGTCAAGACGAAACAGTAATTAATGGCTTGGTTTCACCCACAGGCAAAGTTGGCTATGTTAACATTGCGACAGGTCCGTTAAGCTCGGGTGCGCCAGCGGCGGAAGTACCTATCGAAACCGCCATCAAATTGTTGAAAGACATGGGAGGCAGTTCCATTAAATATTTCCCGATGAAAGGCTTGGCTCACAAAGAAGAATACCAAGCAGTAGCAGCAGCTTGTGCCAAGTATGACTTTTATTTAGAGCCAACAGGGGGCATTGATTTAGAAAACTTTGAAGAAATTGTTCAAATTGCGGTGGATGCCGGCGTTAAAAAAATCATTCCTCATGTCTACAGCTCAATTATCGATCAAGAAACAGGGGACACTAGAACAGAAGACGTGAAAACGTTACTAACCATGATGAAAAACACATTGAATAAGTAGGTGGCAAAGATGAAAATTGCTGCGTTTGGTGAAGTCATGCTTCGTTTCACTCCGCCAGAGTATCTAATGTTAGAACAAACAGAGCAGTTAAGAATGAACTTTGTAGGGACTGGCGTAAATCTCTTAGCAAATTTGGCTCATTTTCAACTAGAAACAGCATTGATTACGAAATTACCTGCCAATCGTCTTGGTGAAGCTGGCAAAGCAGCGCTAAGAAAGTTAGGAATTTCAGATCAATGGGTAGGAGAAAAGGGCGATCATATTGGTAGTTTTTTTGCAGAAATGGGTTATGGAATCCGCCCCACACAAGTAACTTATCAAAATCGCCATCAGAGTGCTTTTGGCATCAGCGAGGCGAAGGACTACGATTTTGAGGCCTTTTTAGCGGAAGTAGATATGGTGCATATTTGTGGTATTTCGTTAAGTTTAACTGAAAAAACTCGTGATGCTGCTTTGATACTTGCTCAAAAGGCGCATGCCTATCAAAAGAAAGTTTGTTTTGACTTTAATTATCGACCTAGTTTGAATACAGCAAATAGCGCACTCTTTATGCGTCAACAGTACGAACGCATTTTACCTTATTGTGATATTGTTTTTGGCAGTCGTCGTGATTTGGTCGAGCTATTAGGTTTCATTCCGCGAGAAGATTTAGAAGGTGAGGCACAAGAAACTGAACTGATTCAGCGCTTCATGTCTCAATACAATTTGGAATGGTTTGCTGGGACAACGAGAAGTCATTCCCAAAATCAAAACTACTTAAGTGGGTATTTATATACCCAAAATGAGTACCAACAGAGTGAAAAAAGACCGCTTCTTAATCTTGATCGAATTGGTGCTGGTGATGCTTATGCGGCGGGGATTTTATATGGCTATAGCCAAAATTGGTCGTTAGAAAAGGCGGTTACCTTTGCCACAGTCAATGGGGTCCTTGCACATACGATTCAAGGAGATATTCCTTTGACAACGGTCAAACAAGTGAATCACGTTCTTGAGCATCCGAATATTGATTTAATTCGTTAAAGAAGAAAACCAGAAGAAAAGTCGTGTGTGGCTTTTCTTCTGGTCTTTTTTTCATTATAATTAAAAGAAACAGATTGCAAAGGAGGCAGCAGGATGAGTGTTGCACATCTTTTAACAGTTTTAGAAAACGATGAATTTATTGAACGGATTCAAAAACGACCAGAAGCGTTCATTGGAACGACTGGCTTAGTCGGCTTAGAGAATTTACTTGTTCAGACAATTAACGGTTTATTAGAGTTTTTCATTGAAAAGAATCAAGGGAAAATTGCAATACAGTTATCGCGTCAACAAATCTCTTTTCAGGTATCTTCCACACGACCGCTTGTTTTTGAACAAAAGCAAGTCGATTTAGAACCACCTTTTCTGTATTTATCTGTTTTACAAGCCTTCTCAAAACAAGTAGGAATCAGTATCGATCAAGAAAAACAGCGGACTATTTTTATTTACCATCAAGGGCAATTGAAAAAACGATTATTATTACCTATTGAAGAAACCCAGGAACGAATTGAAGTCTTGTTTTGGCCAGATACGCAAATTTTTGGTACAGAATCGCTTTCTTATATGCGTGTTTTACAACAATGTCAACAGATTGCCATGTTGAATCCAGGCTTAAAGATTCTCTTAACACAAGAAGAGGAACAAAAAAATCTTTGTTATTACCCTAAAGGTTTAAGTAATTATTTATTTGAAAAAGATAACCCATTAACTAGAAAAGCCGCACCGATTATTCAAGCCAAGCAAACAGAATTGGCCCTTGTTCAATTTATTTTGAGTAAAAATCATGCACCGCAAGTGCAAAAAACATTTGTTAATGGGCATTATCCTAGTCTTGGTGGAACCCACTATGAGGGTTTTCTTGATGGCGTAGTGGCCGCCTTTAATCAATTTTTAGAGGAGCAACATTACTCATTATCTGTGACAGCAGATAGTTTTTTAGCAGAATTTGATTTTGTTTTAGCCATTACGATACCAAAGCCCCGCTACACGGATGCAACGAAAACCATTTTAAGAAATACAGAGTTATATGAAGTGGTTAAAGAAGTCGTTTTTGACGAATTACAACACTACTTTCAACGTCATCCCAAATGGTTAGAGCAAGGAAGAATCGAGGGAAATGAATGAAAATTTTTGTCGATGGCGATGGTTCACCTGTGAAAGAGACGGTTATTGAAGTCGCTGTAGAGAAAGCTTTGGATGTGGTGATTGTTACTAGTGTAGATCATTATTCCTTAAAAGATTATCCAGAAAATGTCTCTTTTGTGTATGTTGATAAAGGAGCGGATGCTGCTGATTTTAAAATTGTGCAGTTAATAAAAAAAGGGGATCTTTTAATTACACAAGATTATGGCTTAGCTTCCTTGGTTTTGCCAAAAGGAGTGTCGGTTTTACATCAACTGGGTTATCAATATACGAAAGAAAATATTGATGGCTTGTTAGAACAACGCTATTTTAGTGGCCAAATTCGGCGAAAAGGTGGCCGAACGAAAGGACCTAAACCTTTTACAGACCAAGATAGAACAACGTTTAAACAAGCCCTTATTGAGCTGGTGAAACGGAGTCTTTAGCAAGGAAAAGGCAAGCAAAGAATTTTTCCTTCACTAAATTTGCTTCTATTATGAAACTGGGTTTTATGCTAAAATAAGTAAGGATAATTTGAAAAATAATTTTTTCTAAAAGACAGGAAAGAAACTAGGAGGACAAGCATTTGAAGATTATTTTGTTGTATGGCGGCAGAAGTGAAGAGCACGATGTGTCTGTTTTGTCTGCATATTCCGTTTTAAATGCAATCTATTATAAATATTATCAAGTACAGTTAGTCTTTATTAGTAAAGACGGTCAATGGGTAAAAGGCCCTCTCTTATCTGAACGACCACAAAATAAAGAAGTTTTACATTTAACTTGGGCACAAACACCTGAAGAAACAGGCGAATTTTCAGGAAAACGAATCAGTCCTTCGGAAATTTATGAAGAAGAAGCGATTGTTTTCCCTGTTTTACATGGGCCAAATGGTGAAGATGGAACAATTCAAGGATTCATGGAAACCATTAATATGCCTTATGTAGGCGCAGGTGTCTTAGCTAGTGCTAACGCAATGGACAAAATCATGACGAAATATCTTTTACAAACTGTTGGCATTCCACAAGTACCATTCGTGCCAGTTTTAAGAAGTGACTGGAAAGGAAATCCAAAAGAAGTCTTTGAAAAATGTGAAGGTTCTTTAATTTATCCGGTCTTTGTTAAACCTGCCAATATGGGTTCTAGTGTCGGAATTAGCAAAGCGGAAAATCGTGAAGAATTGCAAGAAGCATTGGAAGAAGCTTTCCGTTATGATGCCCGAGCAATTGTTGAACAAGGGATTGAAGCACGTGAAATTGAAGTAGCCATTTTAGGAAATGAAGATGTCCGTACGACTTTACCTGGTGAAGTGGTGAAAGATGTCGCTTTCTATGATTATGATGCAAAATACATCAATAACACGATTGAAATGCAAATCCCAGCGCATGTTCCAGAAGAAGTAGCTCATCAAGCGCAAGAATACGCTAAAAAAGCGTATATTATGTTAGATGGAAGTGGCTTAAGTCGCTGTGATTTCTTCTTAACAAGCAAAAACGAATTATTCCTGAATGAATTGAACACCATGCCTGGTTTTACTGACTTTAGTATGTATCCTTTACTGTGGGAAAATATGGGCTTGAAATACAGTGATTTAATTGAGGAACTGATTCAGTTAGCTTTGAATCGTTTTAAACAACGCCAAGAATTTTATAATAACTAAGAAGAAAAAATCACACAAGACTGGGACATGACAAGACTTTGGCATGTCCCAGTCCCTGTGTCAGAGGAGCAAAACATAATGAAATTAACCTTCTGGGAAGTAGCGCAAGCGGTTGAAGCCAGTAATGATTGGCAACAATGGCCTGATTTTCCTTTAACAGGCATTGAATTTGATAGTCGTAAAATTGTGAAAGGAAATCTCTTTGTTCCTTTACAAGGTGAAAATGATGGTCATCGTTTTATTGAGAGTGCCATGGCTAATGGCTGTCAGGCCGCTTTTTGGGGACAGGATTTAGTCGATGCGCCGCAACAATTGCCTGTTTTGCATGTTACTGATCCACTGGTTGCTATGCAAAAATTAGCTACCTATTATTTAAATAAAATGCAACCGAATGTCATCGCTGTGACTGGCAGTAATGGAAAAACTACCACTAAAGATTTGATTGCTGCTGTGTTATCTGAAAAGTTTGTGACTTACAAAACGCAAGGCAATTACAATAATCAAATTGGCTTACCCTATACTATTTTACACATGCCTGATGAAACAGAAAAACTGATTTTAGAAATGGGCATGGATCATGCTCAGGAAATTTCTTTCCTTTCCAATCTGGCTCAGCCAGAAGTTGCTGCCATCACAATGATTGGCGAAGCCCATGTGGAAAATTTAGGCTCACGAGCAGGCATTGCACAAGCAAAAATGGAAATCGTAGATGGTTTAGCCAAAGACGGTAGTTTATTTGTGCCAAGCGATGAACCTTTGCTAGAACCATTGGTGGAAAAAGTCACGCAACAAGTGATTACTTTTGGTTTTAGCCAGGAAAGTCAACTTCAAGGAATCGTCACAAATGAAGCCAAAGAGCAAACCTCATTCAAAATCAGTGATACACAAATGACGTTTACGATTCCAGTGCCAGGAACCTATAATGTCACCAATGCATTAATCGCAATTGGTATTGGTCGGTATTTCCAATTAACGGATAGTGAGATTCAAAAAGGGTTGGCTACAGCGGAACTAACAAAGAATCGGACAGAATGGCTGAAAGCAGCGAATGGTGCCGAAATTTTAAGTGACGTGTACAATGCCAATCCGACAGCTATGGGTCTTGTTCTGGACAGTTTTAGCAAAATGTCCAAAGTAGGAAAACGAATTGCTGTTTTAGGAGACATGCTGGAATTAGGTCCTGATTCTGCTAGCATGCATCAAGCAATGGCGCAGCATTTAGCCCCAGATGCGATTGAAGAAGTCTTTTTATATGGTTCTGAAATGGCTTATTTAGCTGATAAATTGCAAGAAACCTATGCACCAGCTAACATTCATTCTTTTAAAAAAGAAGAAAAAAATGAGTTGATTGAAGCTGTCAAAAAAGTCTTACAGCCAGAAGATATGGTGGTTTTAAAGGGAAGTAACGGGATGGGACTTCGTGAAGTCATCGATGCACTTTTGGAAAAGTAAATAAGTTTCATAAAACTTGCTGAAAATAGGATTCTATGATAGAATGACCTATTGCCGGAAGATGACGAGAAAAATTGAATCGTAGTAAATAAAATAGATCTATTTCTATGTTTAATAATAAATGTGAAGCTGAACGACCACGTTTGGCTTTTCTAATGCCATAAGGTGAATTTTTCGGTGAAATCAGGAAAGAAGAAATAGTTGGCACACTATAATGGATTTCTTTTTAACAACTGAAAGTGAAGACACCTGAAACTAGGAAGAAATCGTTCTTTCCGAAACAAAATCTAGGAGGATATCATTTGAAATTTAAAGAACTTGGTTTAGCGCCAGAATTATTATCAGCGGTAGAACGCGCAGGCTTCGAGGAAGCAACCCCTATTCAATCAGAAACAATTCCGTTAGCGTTAGCAGGAAAAGACGTAATCGGACAAGCACAAACAGGAACAGGGAAAACCGCTGCTTTTGGCTTACCAATGCTTAACAAAATTGACGCAGACAACCGCGTTATTCAAGGATTAGTCATTGCACCAACCCGTGAGTTGGCTATCCAAACACAAGAAGAGTTATTCCGTTTAGGCCGCGATAAAAAGATTCGCGTCCAAGCCGTTTACGGTGGGGCTGATATCGGTCGCCAAATCCGTGGACTAAAAGATCGTCCACATATCGTTGTAGGTACACCAGGACGTTTACTAGACCATATTAACCGTCGTACCTTGAAATTAGAAACTGTTGAAACATTAGTTTTAGACGAAGCAGATGAAATGTTAAACATGGGCTTCTTGGAAGACATTGAAAAAATCATCTCACAAGTGCCAGAACAACGTCAAACACTTCTATTTTCAGCAACTATGCCGCCAGCAATCAAGAATATTGGCGTGAAATTCATGAAACAACCAGAACATGTGAAGATTAAAGCCAAAGAAATGACGGCTGATTTAATTGATCAATATTATGTACGTTCAAAAGACTTTGAAAAATTTGACATTATGACACGTTTACTAGACGTGCAAACCCCAGAATTGACCATTGTCTTTGGTCGGACAAAACGCCGTGTTGATGAACTTGCCCGCGGGTTAGAAGCGCGTGGTTACAAAGCAGAAGGCATCCATGGCGACCTATCACAACAAAAACGGATGAGCGTTTTACGTTCATTCAAAAATGGTAACTTAGATATCTTAGTGGCAACAGATGTAGCAGCACGTGGGTTAGATATTTCAGGTGTCACCCATGTCTATAACTACGATATTCCACAAGATCCAGAAAGTTATGTTCACCGTATTGGTCGGACAGGTCGTGCTGGTAAAGGTGGTATGTCTGTGACGTTTGTAACACCAAACGAAATGGGTTACTTACATGTCATCGAAAACCTAACGAAAAAACGGATGACACCATTACGTCCACCAACCGAAAAAGAAGCATTTAAAGGACAATTAAGTGCAGCTGTTGAAACCATCGAAAGTGATCTAGAAGAAAATGGTTTAGACAAATATCTAGAATCTGCTGAAGCGTTATTAGAAAAATATTCAGCGACAGACTTAGCTGCGTTATTATTAAAAACAGTAGCGAAAGATCCAGCAGATGCGGTTCCTGTAAAAATTACCCCAGAACGACCATTGCCTTCAAATAAAAAAGGCTTTAACAAAAATGGCCGTGGTGGTGGCGGTGGGAACAACCGTAATCGCAACCGTGGTGGCAATGGTAAAGGTGGCAGCTATCGTGGCAACAAAAACCATAAAGATGGCGACCGT
The DNA here is from genome assembly GCF_029024925.1 of Enterococcus faecalis. NCBI lineage: Bacteria > Bacillati > Bacillota > Bacilli > Lactobacillales > Enterococcaceae > Enterococcus > Enterococcus faecalis. The sequence goes on from NZ_CP118962.1 coordinate 679,344, forward strand.
AATTACAAAAATAGCGACCGCAAAAATAAAGATCAACGTGGCGGCAAACGTCATAACGATAAAAAACGTGGTTTCGTCATTCGCGAAAACGCCAAATAATCAAAAGAGCGAGTGTTCCGTCTATGAACGGAACACTCGCTCTTTTTTGGTAGATAATCGTTAAATAGAAAAACTTAAAAAAAGTAAAAAAGGCATCAAAATGATATAGAAAAAGAAAAACGCCAAAATTATCCAAGTTTTCAACGGGGAAGTTAGATTGAAGAGTTTCATTTTTTGTTGTAGCAAATGAATGGTTACGATCCAAACCAGTTGCAAGAGAAAAAATAGGCTGGGATTTTTAAAGAAGATTGGAAATATGTAGAGCAACAAAGTAAAAATAAATAGGGCGCAACGAAGTAACTTTTTTTGCCGAGAAGTTAAAGTCATACATTTTTCTCCTTTTTCTTTTTATTCTCCCATAAGTAGCCAAAATTTTATATAAAATATCAGAACATCCGCTTAGTTTCCTGATTTTTTTCCGATACTTCTTAGTTGTTGTCTTACTTTTATAAAAATTCAGAAAAATTTTATAAAAATGTAAATAGGAAGAAAACGTATGGTACTTCAATTTGTGTGAGGATCTTGTAAAACATTCTTTATTTTTTTAGCGAATCAGTGGAAAAATTTTGAAATTTTGTTAAAATGAAAGGTAATTCGGAGTAACTATATTAAATAGGAAGTAAGGCGGAAAATGATAAAGGGAATTGGTATTGACGCAGTAGAATTAAGTCGGATAAAACCGATTGTTGAAAAACAAGGATCATTTATTCAACGGGTTTTAACACCTAACGAATTGACCCTTTTTGAAAAGTTATCTACAAAACGTCAAATAGAATTTTTAGCTGGTCGTTTTGCTTGTAAAGAAGCGTTCTCTAAAGCATGGGGCACAGGGATTGGTAAAGTTGGTTTACAAGATATTGAGGTGCTGACTGAAAAAACAGGTGCACCATACGTAGCAAACTCGCCCCATAATGGTAAAGTGTTTGTCTCGATTACGCACACAGATACTATGGCGATTGCACAAATTGTTTTAGAAAGCGAATAATAGAAGCAACGAAGAAAGAAGGATGTACAATGGTCGTTGGATGGCATCGTCCTACACGGTTACATATCGATACGCAAGCAATTACTGAAAATGTCCAAAAGGAATGTCAACGTTTGCCAGAAGGAACCGCTTTATTTGCGGTTGTAAAAGCGAACGGCTATGGGCATGGCGCCGTAGAATCCGCTAAAGCGGCGAAAAAAGGTGGCGCGACAGGTTTTTGTGTCGCCTTATTGGATGAAGCAATTGAATTGAGAGAAGCAGGTGTTCAGGACCCCATTTTAATTTTGAGTGTGGTAGACTTAGCTTATGTGCCTTTGTTGATTCAATATGATTTGTCTGTAACGGTAGCTACACAAGAATGGTTAGAAGCTACTCTTCAACAACTAACGCCTGAGAGTAACACGCCATTACGTGTTCACTTAAAAGTCGATACTGGCATGGGACGGATTGGCTTTTTAACCCCGGAAGAGACTAAGCAAGCAGTGCGGTTTGTTCAATCCCACAAAGAATTTTTATGGGAAGGGATTTTTACTCATTTTTCAACAGCTGATGAAATCGATACAAGCTATTTTGAAAAACAAGCAGGGCGTTTTAAGGCTGTTCTAGCAGTTTTAGAAGAGTTACCACGGTATGTCCATGTTAGCAATAGTGCGACAGCGTTATGGCATCCTGATGTGCCAGGAAACATGATTCGCTATGGAGTAGCCATGTATGGATTGAACCCTTCAGGTAATAAGCTGGCCCCAAGCTATGCGTTAAAGCCGGCCTTACGGTTGACCAGTGAACTTATCCATGTAAAACGCTTAGCGGCTGGTGAAGGGATTGGCTATGGCGAAACCTACGTAACTGAAGCTGAAGAATGGATTGGGACAGTGCCAATCGGCTATGCAGATGGCTGGTTGCGTCATCTCCAAGGATTTACAGTGCTCGTGAATGGTAAGCGTTGCGAAATCGTCGGACGAGTGTGTATGGATCAATGTATGATTCGTTTAGCAGAAGAAGTTCCTGTCGGCTCAGTCGTTACATTAGTTGGAAAAGATGGCAATGAAGAAAATACGTTACAAATGGTAGCCGAAAAATTAGAAACCATTCATTATGAAGTTGCATGTACTTTCTCACAAAGAATCCCCAGAGAATATAACTAGATAGGAGGTTCCGCTATGGTCAAACGCGGAGATATTTATTTTGCAGACCTTTCCCCAGTAGTGGGCTCGGAACAAGGTGGCGTCAGACCTGTCCTTGTTGTCCAAAATAACTTAGGTAATCATTTTAGCCCAACGATTATCGTTGCGGCGATCACAGCCAAAATGGCAAAGCCAAAATTGCCAACACATATCGGGATTAATTCTGATGAAACAGGCATTGAAAAAGATTCAGTGATTCTTTTAGAGCAGATTCGAACAATCGATAAGGGTCGCTTGAAAGAAAAAGTTTGTCATTTGAGACTTGATATTATGGAAGAAGTTGATCGTGCCTTAGGCATCAGTGTTGGACTTAGTAGCGATTCAGCCCCAGCAAAAGCAAATTCAGCTACATAAAGAACGATAGCTACTATGAAATCAACAAAGACTAATTGGATTTTTTAAAAAGCGACTGATCTAGTTCGGTTCGCTAAACATAGTTTGAGTAAAAGCGAGAGAGATGGCCAAGTGGCATCTCTCTTTTTTTGTTTTATATTTTAAAAATTAAAATATAAATATAAAATATAAAATTTTATCATCGTATTTTAAATAAAGTTGTTGGCAAGGCTCAAACGGAATGTTACAATCAATACTATATAGAGTTTTTAAAGAGCGTAACAGGTGATTTTACAAGTTTTGATTGTCGAGCGATGACATAAAGGAGATTATATTTGTATGATGATTGTTGTACTTTTAATGAGTAGTTGCTTATTTTTATTTGTAAGCTATCAATTGTATTTGCGATTACTTGTCGAAAAACTGGATTCAGAGGACCGGACATTAAAGAGGAAAATAAATTTCTATAAGTATCAGAAAAATAGTCGTTTAATGATTTATTTATTGTTTAGTGTTTGTCTACTTAGCGTATTATTGTTAGGAATTGTTTATACATATTATCAATTAAATCAACGAAATATCCGCATGGAACAGCGGATCGAGCTTTTGGCACAGGGCCAAGCTACTCAAGGTGACAAAATAAAAAAACAAGCGATTAAAAAAACAGCCTTAAACCAGTTTCCCTGGAAGCAAGCTGTTTCGACAGAATCGGCCGCTGTCTTGACTAATTATGAATTACAATTAGCGCGTGAATGGCGTCCTTACTTCGGAGAGACGAGTATCACAATAATTAGAAGTGAAAAAACACAAACCTTGACACTGTCTGTTTTTTCAGTTGGCTTAAGTTACCATGAATTTCAAACAGGCCAAGACAATATTGTAGCACTTATTGCAGCGTTGAATTCAGTCAAAGAAATCACCATGATTGATTTTAATTTTACTTATCGAGATCAAGAGCAAACCCTTGTCAAATCCATTGATACGTATGCTCGTGAGACGTTGGAAACAAATTTGGAGCCTGTCGTGATTAGTTAAAAGGACGAGAGAAAGGACATATATATGACAAAAAGACGTTTAATCAAAAAAATTAAAGATATTTCGGATGATACGCTTGAAAAAGAAGTCTTTTTTCAGCCAGGATTCGAACCAGAAAAAATAATTAGCGGAATCAAACCGGAACAACAGGAAAAAGAAATGGCGACGTTAAGAGAAAGGCTCGCCTACTATCAGAAAAAAGAAACAGCCTTTAAAAAACTTCAAGAAGAAAATGAGCAATTAAAGAACCAACAAGAAACGGAAAAACAAGCATTAGAAGAAAAAAATCAGGCATTACTTGAAACACTAAATCAAAAGGAACATGAAATTTTTGAATTGGAAGAGCAACTGGAAACGAACAGTGAAACCACGACAGAGGCTACCACTCTTCAAACAAATCTGCAAAATGCAGAAAAACAATTAACCACTGTACATAATCAAATGGAACGTTTAGAAAGTGAATTAACGCAGCAAGTGGCAGAATTAGAAAAAGAATCGGCTGAACAGCAACAACATATCCAGACATTACACAACCAGTTAGCAGAAGAAAAAGGAAAGTTGGAGAAAAAAGGAGATATTACAGGAATGGAAAAGCAAGTAGAAACGTTAACGACAGAATTAGAAGAAAGCACAACGACTCAACAAGCATTGCAGGAACAAATTGAAAAACTAACTGTACAATTACAAAAAGTAGAAGCCGAAAAACAAACCTTACAAGAGGCTGCCCAACAAGAAGTGATTGTGAAACAACGCATGGAGGAGTTAAAGAATGAGCTTCAAAATAGTTTACAGCAAAAAAATGAAGCAGAAGTAAAACTAGGTCGACTACAAGGTGTCAATGACAAACATCTTGCTGAAAAGCAAGTTTACGAAGGGGAATTAGCTGCTCTAAGAAAAGAAGTAGAGGCCAAAGAAGACAGTTTAGAACAAGTTCAAAAAGAATTGAAGACACTACAAGCCGTTTCAAAAAATATTGAACCGAGTAGTGAGCAGTTAACAGAACTGCTACGCGCAAAACAGCAAATTAACGATTTATTAATGAAAAATCAGCAATTACAAGAAGAGGCTTTAAAATCGCAACAAGAAATTGGCGAAGTGATGGTTTCTGCCAAAAAAGAAGCCAATCGGATTGTTAATGAAGCGAAAGTAGAAGCAAAACACCTAATCAATTCCGCAGAATTAGAAATGTTAAATATTGGTAACCGAGCGAAAAGTATTTCGAATGAAGTCGAAGCATCAAAAGTAGAAGTACTTGAGATTTATCGCGAATTAGAGGAACGCTTAACTAAACTGACACGTCTTGAACAAGATAACTATTAATAAAATGGTCAGTAAAAAGTTAACGGGAGCAAGGAAACTACATTGTCTTGGGGTCCTTTTTTTAGCTGTTACATTAAGTAGCTCCGCAGAAAGATTACAGGCTGCTGCTGTCTCAAAGGAAGAGCAGTCGCTAAGGCAACCGCTTATCAGGAAAAACATAGTAACAGAGAAGAGCGAATATCTTGTAGAAGCAAATCAAAGTATTTGGGAGCTGGCACAAGATGCGCAGAAACCATTGAATCAGTTTATGAAGGAAAACCAGTTACGTAGTAGTTATATAAAAAAAGGAACGCAATTAGTTAAATAGAAAAAAGGAGCAAGAAAGGAAAAGTTTATTTAAGAAGCTTTTCCTTTTAAGAAAACGATGGAAGAATGGATAAAGCCCGTTATGCGAACAATTCGCCACATTAAGCGCGCCTTCTTGAAGCAAAAGTTGCCTGCGACATATCAGCTAAAAAAGCAAAAGGCTAACACAGCAATGGAATATTTGCTTGAGCAAACAGATAACCATCAATCAATAAGAGGACCGAAAAGAAAAATGACCGCTGAAGAGATTAAAAAAAAGCGGCAAGCCTACCAAAAGAAACAACGCGTCCAAGTCGTTAAATTTTTTATGCCAGCTATTCTTTTCGCCATTTTTGTGTTCTTTTTTGTGTTAAAGACATCTAGCTACCCAATTGCTGGGCAATCCATGAAGCCGACACTTAACGCAGGGGAACGAGTCTTAGTACAACGGACGAAGCAAGTAGCAAGGTACGATGTGATTGCATTTAAAGCACCGCTAGCTAGCAAAGGTACGTACGTCAAGCGAATCATCGGGGTTCCTGGTGATCGAATTTGGGTAAACGAGGGAAAACTTTATCTTTCAGAAGAACCTATAGCAAGCGATAATGAGGCACTGCCTGAGAATGCCAGTCGTTTTGACTTATCAGAAGAAGCGGCAGCCCAACTTCGCCTGTTTCAGAAGATTCCAGCTGGTCATTACTTTGTCTTAGGGGACAATCGTACGCATTCAAGTGATAGTCGTACGTTCGGCTTTGTCGAGATACAAGCGATTGAAGGAATCGTGGTGTTTAAAATGGCGCCGTTTAAGGAAATAGGGAAAGTAAAATAAAAAGCTTAAGTCTGCCATCTAAGAGTAGGGCACTTAAGCTTTTCTTTTTAGAGATTATTTGCCCAATAACAATTGAATGATTTTTTCAATTGATTGTAGGTCGTAACGATTACTAATATCCGAAAAAATATAGTAATGGTCATACTGGGCAACGAGCTGTTCATTATTGGTATTCATTAAAAGCAAATCATAATGGTTTTCTGCGTTGTAAGGCTCAATTTTCAGCGGATATTTTCCAGCGATACTCTGTTGTATTTTTTGTGCTACCAACTCGCTATAAGCACTGCTCAGTGAGTGATAAACACCAATCGTTATTTTTTTTTCATTTAATTCAGCAATGTGATTCAAAATAAGTGTATAATTAATTTCAGTAAATTGATTTTGGTACTTAGAAGCAGTGGCTTTTGTGGCAAAGTTCGTTGTAGCGATCTCCACTAATTCGTAAACTTCACTTTCGCTAAAAGGATGACGTAAGACTTTCAAAAGTGACTGAATTGTCCAATAATCAAAGGGTAAAATAAATCCTGAAAAATAATAGAGTTGCGCATGTAATTGGAAAAGTAAATTTTCAATATAAAGTAGCCGAATAGGCAGCACGTAATGGGATAAATAACCACGTGCTTTAAGGTACGTTAAAATGACCCGGTTCATTTCGTTAAGATACGTTTTTTCAATTCGTTGTTGTTTTGCTAAACGAAAGGCGAAAGCAGCATTCGCAGAATAGTTATGCATGGAACAAAAAAAGTCATAAAACATATAGGCTTCATTGATTGTATATGGACGGTAGATTCTTTTCATATATGTATGTATAGATAAATTAATTTCTTCAAATAAAGGTCGATCGAGTTGGACATCATGTGGACTAATCGTTGGCAGGGGTTCTAAAACCATGCGACGAAAAGAAATTTTCATCCAAAGTTTAATTTGGAGAATTTCTGTATGGTCAAAGGTAATTCTGGGGATTTCTTGTAGTATCTCGATTAATCCTAGGTATTGATTGGCCAGTTCTTTTTCTAAATCTGTTTTTTCTTCAAAGATAAACCAGAAAAAATTAAAAAAGAAAAAGCGAATTTGTTTTTCTTCGCCGACAAGTTTTCCTCGTTTGATACGTAAATTAAACTCATTGAGTAAGTCATTTAATTCAACAATTTTTCGATAATAGGTAGCAGAGCTAATGGCATAATTCTGTTGGAAATACCCGCCATTTATTTCATTTTTATGGAAGAGTTGCTGGACCATGTGAAACTTAATAGATTTATCTAAGAACAACATGATCATTGCTTTCATGGAAAAGGTAGGCGCTTTATTTAGATATAGAGTGTCACCTAATACTGTTAAGGTGAGGTTTTCTTGAAGTTGCTCTTCTTTCAAAAATTGCTCTAAAAAAGAAAGATACTCATTCAATGTTGGTAAACTAATATTGAAAAAATCTACTAATTCATTTCGTGTCGCTCGGCCTTTATTATTATATAGGAACAATAAAATATCATTCATATAATCATAAGGCTTTTCTAAAAAATCTCGTTTTAGCATCGTTACTCACCTCTCTTTTAAGAATACTGTATCTATGATAAAATGGCAATAAACAACTGATAAAAAGATTGTTTTTTGAGGTGTTTTTTATTATCGTTGAGAAAAAGAAATAAAAAGAAAAAACAAAGTATTTAAATGACAACAAAATAATTAAAATGAAGGAGCGATAGAACATGAACAGCGTGGTGAACTTTAGAGATATTGGAGGATTTCCAACGCAACAAGGCACAGTTGTCAAGACAGGACATTTTTTTCGGAGTGGTGAACTCGTCAATGTTGCACAAGCGGATCAACAGAAACTGGTAGAGGACTATCAAATTAAACGAATCTATGATTTTAGAAGTGCAGCGGAAACGCAAGAACGACCAGATGATTCAATTCAAGGAACCAACTATCTACATATAGATATTTTGGCCGATATTCAGGCGCAGACTGCTTCATTAGAAGGAATGCTTAAAACGGTTGGTTCACCCGATGAAGCAATGGACATGGCTTATAAAGAAATGGTTCTTTCCAATTCGGGGCGCAAAGGTTACCAAACATTTTTTGAAAACTTTTTAAGTTATCCACAGGAAGCTATTTTATTTCATTGTTTCGCAGGAAAAGATCGAACAGGAATCGGCGCAGCCTTGATATTAAGTGCTTTAGGTGTGGAACATTCTTATATTTTAGAAGATTATTTAAAGACGAACGAGCAAAGAAAAACCGCTAACGAGCAAATTATTGCGCAATATCAAGCAAATGGAACGCCTCCAGCAGAAATTCAACAATTAGAAACGCTGCTTTATGTGAAAAAAGAGTACTTAGCGACCGCTTTACAGGCGATTGAAAAAGAATTTGGTTCGGTAGAGGGCTATTTAAAAGAGGGACTCGGCTTACCTTTATCCGCCAAAAAAGACATGCTAAGTCTGTACACAAAATCATAGATCCTAAAAAAAGGACTATCCTTTCTAAAAAAGAAGTTTTATAATAGAAAAGAATCTGTTTGTAAGGAGGGATAGGGAATGAAAGAAGGACAAGAACAATTCTTAACGTTCATACTAGATCGAACAAAAGAAGATAAAAAAGAAAAAATGCAAGCGCTACTTGCAGAAATGTTTGAACGCCAACAAACAGGCAAATTAGATAAAATGTACTTGATGACAAAAGCACCAAAACTTTTGGCTTATTTAAAACCAGAAGCCATTGATGAAGTTAAACAAGTCGTTTCGGAATTTTCTAAAAATATGAAATAAACAAACTTAGCTTGAACTTACGACATTTTAAAAATGTGTCGTAACATTCAAGCTTTTGTTTGTTATTCTCTTGTATTTTATGCTAAAGTTATTCAGGCACAAAAAAAAGCAGGTGATTTTATGAAACATATAAAAAATACATGGGAACTATTTATTTTAGATTGGAAAAGAATTTTTAAAAACCCAGTAGCAACATTTTTGATTGTTGCCTTAATGATTATTCCATCATTATATGCATGGTTTAACATTAAAGCACTATGGGATCCGTATTCAAATACAGGAGAGTTACCAATAGCGGTCTATAGTGATGACCAAACAGCAACTTTTCAAGATAAATCGGTCAATATTGGTGATGAAGTCTTGAAAAACTTGAAGAAAAACAAGCAATTAGGTTGGCGTTTTGTTGATTCGAAAAAGGAATTAGACAAAGGGGTCCAATCAGGAAAATATTTTGCCGGGATTTATTTACCTAAAGATTTTTCCAAAGATTTGCTAAGTTTTACTTCTGGTGATATCAATAAACCTAAAATTGAATACTCAATTAACGAAAAAATTAATGCAATTGCACCGAAAATTACGTCAAAAGGCGCTTCTTCCATTCAGTCACAAATTTCGGAAGAATTCATTAAAACGGCAAGTAGTACGTTAATCAAAACATTCAATGATATTGGCTATGATATTGATAAAAACATGGTCAGCATTCAAAAAGTTAAGAGCATGATTTTAGATACAGATGCCAACATTGGAACCATTGATACGTATGCAAAACAAGTCACAGACTTACATGGTAAGATGCCTGAGCTAAAAGAAAAATTAGCGAAAGCCAACGATGCGATGAAATATTTACCTGAAGTTGATGCTTTAGGAGAGAAGATTGTTGAGCTAAATGGCAAAATGCCAAGCATCAAAGAACAAGCTAGTGTTATTTTGACGTTACAAGAAAAAATTCCAGAAATTCAAAACGCTGGCCGACAAATTGCTATGATTGATGAAGACTTTGCCTCTGTGGAACAAACAATGAGCGAAGGAATCCAAGAAGCAAAACAAGGTTTAGAAATCATTCAACAAGTTCAAACGGCGTTACCAGATATTCGTAAACTAGGTGATCAAGCCAATGATTTAGGGAATGTCACATTAGATGGCGCCAATAAATTGCAAGAGGCGTTACCAAGCATTACGAATAGCGTTGAAGTGACTTTGAAATCTATCCAGCAAGTTGCTACAACAACAACTTCCGTAGTCGCTACTATTCGTCAAGCGTTAGATGATGGACAGTTAACGCCAGAAAAAAAACAACATATTAATGAAGTAGTACAAGATTTCACAACTAATATCCAACGGCAACAGCAAGCAATTAGTAATCTTATAGAATTTATGCAAAAGATTCAAGAAAATGCCGGTAATCATGACTTAGATGAGACTATTCGTCAACTTACTAATTTAAGTACTTTATTAGGAGATTTTAGTAATCGATTAAATGAACTAAATAACTATGTACAGAATAATGATTTACAAAGTGCAAAGAAATTGCTAGACGAAATTGATGCAGCAGCGCAAAAAATTGCTGGGATAGCTGGAGCAATTAAAGCAGATGAAATTAGTAACACTGTTAATACAGTCACAAGTAAATTAATTGCTACAATCCAAAACGCTCAAGGTCAACTAAACAAAGCGCAACAAATTGACTTTGAAGGTTTATTGAGCTCAACAAGTCAAACGGTCACTAATGCGATTTCTTTATTAGAAAAATATCAAGCCGAAATGCCGGCAATTAAACAAGAAATTCATGATGCGAATACGATGTTGAATGGCAATATGGAAACCATTGTCAATGGCATTAATCGTGGTGCTGATTTGTATAAAAACGATTTACCAGTCATTCAAGACAAAGTCAGCAAAGCGGCAGCCTTTATGCAAAATGACTATCCAGGTATCCGAAAAGATTTAACGAATACCTTGAAAACAGTCAATGAGAAAATGCCAGATGTTGAAGCGGCCTTAGACAAAGCCAACGAGCTGATTATTAATGATTGGCCAAATATCAAAACAGGATTACACAAAGCAGCGAATGCAATCCGTAAAGGTGAAAAAGAAGTTGATTTAGGTGAAATTCTTAAATTACTAAAATTAGATGCCAATAAAGAAAGTGACTTCTTTACACAACCAGTTGAAGTCAAAGAACATGCTGTTTATCCGATTGCTAATAATGGTTCGGCAAGTACGCCATTCTATACAGCTTTGTGTTTATGGGTTGGTGCTGTATTATTCTCAAGTGTTGCGACAACGGATGTTTATCTTGAAGGAAAAGATAAAAAACGCTTTTCTAAACGGGAACAATTTTCAGCACGGATGTTTACTTTCATTGTCATGGGGATTGGTCAAGCACTGATTGTAACCTTAGGTAATTACTTTGCGTTAGGCGTAGATGTTCGTAATCCAGCGTATAGCGTCTGGTTTGCGGTATTGATTGCCATTACGTTTATGATAATGGTTTATGTGCTCGTTGCTCTCTTTGGCAATGTAGGGAAAGGAATTGCGATAATAATCTTGGTACTATCCATCTCTGGTGGGGGCGGGAACTACCCAATTCAAGTCTCAGGTAAATTCTTCCAAATGATTAATCCGTTCTTGCCGTTTACGCATGCCGTGAACTTGCTAAGGGAATCAGCAGGAGGCATTTACTGGCCAAATGCTTGGTTTGCAATTTGGATTATGGTGGGGATTTCAGTCGTCTTTAGTATTGGCGGTGCAATTCTTTATCCACATCTGGAACACAGATCGAAAAAATTTGCGGCTTTAGCACAAAAGAGCCATTTATTCCATTAAAAAACAAAAAGCTGAAAACGTCTCTAGCGTTTTCGGCTTTTTGTTTTTCTTTATTTTCAAGGCAACCCTAACAAAGAAGTTTTGGGGGCTCTTGCTTTTGACTTTTTGGCAATGCTAAATAATAAAATCTCCCTCAGAAAGTGAGGTTTTTTGTGTACAAATGTATAAAAAGGTTTTATAGTATTTTTTTAAGAAATAAAAAGTGGGTAGGGGTTGTAAAATGATTCAAGCATTGCTTCAACGATATGAGAAAAAAATTGAACGTCGTAAATTGGAAAAACGAACAGCATTCGGTGCTTTTGCCGGGCGGATTGGGCTTGTTTCTAATTTATTTTTATTCGTTAGTAAATTTATGATTGGCTTGCTTTCAGGTAGTGTTTCAATCATGGCAGATGCCATTAATAGCTTGTCCGATACTATTTCTTCAGTTTTAACATTAGTCGGTTTTTATATTGCTGGTAAGCCAGCGGATAAAGAACATCCCTATGGCCATGAACGTTTTGAATATATTAGTGGAATGCTTGTATCATTAGTGATTACGTTTATTGGGTTTGAGTTTCTAACGACCTCCGTGGATCGCATCCTGCATCCAGAATCAATCAAGGTGACACCCATTTTATTTGCTGTTTTAGCTTTATCAATTGGGATTAAAATTTGGCAAGGGCTGTTTTACAAAAAAGTATCAGCAAAAATTGATTCTCAAGCATTAGTTGCTTCTGCTAAGGATAGCTTTAATGATGTTTATACTACATTAGCTGTTTTGATTTCTGCATTTATTGAAGGCGTCACTGGTTTGCGAATTGATGGATATATTGGTTTTTTAATTGCTGCATATATTATTTATAGTGGGCTGCAGTTAATTCGCAAATTTATTAATGAGTTGATGGGCATGCGTCCGAGCCAAACAGAAATTGATGAAATGAAGAATGTCTTATCAAAAATGGAAACAATTGTAGGGTATCACGATTTACTGATTCATAATTATGGTCCCAACCAAACGTTTGCGTCTGTTCACATTGAAATTGATGATCGCTGGGATTTAAATAAAGCCCATCAGACAATCGATGCGATTGAAGCGAAGTTTAAAGAAGAGTTGGATGTTAATCTTGTTTGTCATATTGATCCAGTGAATTTGTATGACCCAACACAACAATTTGTTCATCAAACAATCAAAAAGATTATTCGTTCTTTTGATGCGTCTTTAAAAGTCCATGATATCCGCTTAGTTACCCATGGCGAAGAACCGAAGATTTTGTTCGACTTGGTTTTACCTACAGAATCAAAATTATCTGAATTTGAACTGGGTGTGGAAATTCAACGGCAAGTTTATGAAAAAATTGGTCGTTATAAAGTGGAAATTACCTTCGATCATACGTACTTGTTACAATAAAAGGGAATAATTAACTAAGTTTTTAAGCGAGAGCCAAAAGGTCAAATAGACTTTTAGCTCTCGCTTTTTTGTTTAGAGAATGCAAATCCTTTTGTTATCTGGATTCTCTTGATAAGATAAAGGAAGCGGGGGACTTTAAATGAGTGTCTGATTAAAAAAAGATGGTGATTTTTTTATCTTTTTCAGTAACAAAAATCAATTGACTTTTCATTGTGAGAAGCGTAGCATATGGATTTGTTTGATAAAAAATAATGAAAAAAGTGAGCGGGTCACTCTAGAGAAAAGGAGTAGAAAAAAATGGCGGATTTAAAACGACTGTTCATTGGGAAACCATTGAAATCAGCCGAAAATGATGAACATAAATTAAGCAGATTTGCAGCGCTTGCGTTGTTATCTTCTGATGCACTTTCATCCATTGCGTATGGTACAGAACAAATAGTGGTGGTTCTGGTTACTTTGTCGGCGGCTGCGATTTGGTATTCATTACCAATTGCTGCATTTGTTATTATTTTACTTATTTCTTTAACATTGTCGTACCGACAAATTATTCATGCGTATCCGCATGGCGGCGGCGCATACGTTGTTAGTAGTGAAAACCTCGGCAGAAATGCCGGTTTATTGGCTGGTGGTTCGTTGTTAGTCGATTATATGCTAACAGTAGCCGTTTCAGTTTCAGCGGGCGCAGAGGCAATTATATCGGCGATTCCGGCGTTATATGGTCATCAAGTAGCAATTTCTATTGGGATTGTGATATTGATTACCTTAATGAACTTGAGAGGCCTGCGAGAATCTGCTTCGTTCTTAATGTTGCCAGTGTATAGTTTTATCGCAATTATTACATTACTGATTGTTGTTGGGCTATTTAAAATTGTGACTGGCGCACAGCCATTGAATGCGACAGCTTTACCAGGAGCCGTGGTTCCAGGAATTTCTATTGCCTTAGTTTTACGGGCGTTTTCATCTGGTTCTTCTTCCTTAACAGGGGTTGAAGCAATCAGTAATGCAGTGCCATTCTTTAAGAAACCACGAGCAAAAAATGCTGCTGGGACGTTAGCGTTAATGGCAACGATTTTAGGGTTCTTCTTCGTGGGGATTACATTTATTAACTATTGGTATGGGATTGTGCCCAAAGAAGAAGTGACAGTTCTTTCACAAATTGGGAAAGCGGTCTTTGGTCAAAATATTTTATATTATTTATTACAGTTTGCTACAGCCTTAATTTTAGCGGTTGCTGCTAACACAGGATTCTCAGCCTTTCCAGTTTTGGCTTATAACTTAGCCAAAGATAAGTTTATGCCGCATATGTATATGGATCGTGGCGACCGTTTGGGCTATTCAAATGGTATTTTAACTTTAGCTGCTGGTTCCATTGTTTTATTATTGATTTTCCAAGGTTCCACAGAACGTTTAATCCCATTGTATTCAATTGGTGTGTTTATTCCGTTTGCTTTGTCTCAATCGGGGATGGTTGTAAAATGGCGAAAAGAAACTAAAAATTGGTTGCCAAAATCAATTGCTAATATTGTCGGCGCCTTTATCTCTTTCGCGATTATCGCCATTTTGTTTATTTATCGATTAGGGGATATCTGGCCGTTCTTTATTATTATGCCGGTGTTGATTTATGCATTTTATCGGGTCAATACTCACTATAAAAATGTGGCGGAACAGCTACGTTTAGAAGATGGGGCACAGTTGCATGAGTTTGACGGGAATACAGTTATTGTTTTAGTAGGGAACGTAACCAAGGCAAATGTCGGCGCCTTGAACTATGCGCGTTCCATTGGTGATTATGTTGTTGCCATGCATGTCTCAATGGATGAAAACGTTGAGAAGGAAAAAGAAATTCAGGAAGAGTTTAAAAAACACTTCCCAGACGTTCGTCTATCAATTGTCCATTCTTCGTATCGTTCACTGCAAAACCCTATCTTACGTTATGTTGATTTGGTTAGTAAAAATGCCACGAAGCATAACTACAGTACAACAGTTTTAGTACCACAATTTGTACCAAATAAACGTTGGCAAAATATTTTGCATAACCAAACAAGTTTACGCTTGCGGATTCGTTTAGCGTGGCGGGAAAATATTATTGTGGCTACCTATAGTTATCACTTGAAAAAATAAAAAAAAGTCTGCCATCTTTTGATGGCAGATTTTTTTATTGACGTAATTGTTTTTGATAAATTCTAGCGCAAGACTGCTCTTCGGTGGTTACCATTGTCAAAAATTCCCAGTCATATCTTTCATAAAAAGTAGTATGGTCTGTAAGCAGATAAAGCTTTTTAAATCCAGAATTAGCAAGAAAATCACCAACTGTTGTTAAAAGAATTCCTGCTAAGCCTTGGTGACGAAATGTTGGTTCGACATACAATGCACAAAGGTTTGGCGTAAGGTCTGCACGATTGTGGAAGTCATTATCAATTACGCCCACGCCTGCAACGATGTCCTGCTGTTTATTCAAGCAGACCCACCAATGTGGTACGTGGTTTTCGCTAGTTAGCATTTCCTGCATACTTCCTTGATACGCTTCAGCGGGGATTTGCCACTTTTGGCTAAACCATTGAGCAGCTGACGGAATTAAGTGTGGTTGTTGGTTTAAATCGATAATAGTATAGTTAGACATTATTGATCTCCTAGATAAAAGAACAGATCCCATTGAAAAGAAACAATGTTGGATCTGCTCTGTATTTTTTATTAATTGGAATGTTTGCTAGCTGGGTCTAAACGCCGTTCAATAATCCCTAGAACCCAATCTGTGATAATCGCCATAAAGGCCGTTGGTAAGGCACCGACTAAAATGATAGAAGCACCATCTGTGGCATTGGTTCCACGAATAATAATATCCCCTAAACCACCAGCTCCAACGAAAGCACCAATCGCAGTAATCCCGATTGCGACGACTAACGCATTTCGAATACCTGCCATGATTACTGAAACAGATAAAGGTAACTCGACCATATAAAGAAGTTGTACTTTTGTCATACCCATTCCTTTACCAACATCTAAAATATTGCGATCCACTTGAATCATGCCAGTGTACGTATTCTTGATGATTGGTAGGAGAGAATAAAGGAAGACCGTTACAACCACCGTGTTGACGCCTAAGCCCATTCCCAACATTAAAATCGAAAGCATTGCCAAAGCTGGTACTGTTTGGATAATGTTCGCTAAACGGATAATCCAGTTGGCTAAGCTACGTTTACGTGAAATCATAATCCCAATAGGAATCCCGACAATTGCAGCAAAGATTACGCCATAAATCGAAATTAAAAAGTGACGTAAAAATTGTTGAAAGACGTAGCCGCCATTTTGTTGGAAATAGTAGATAAATTGTTGGAATAAATTCATATTATTCATCTGTTACTCCCCCTCAAAATAGTTATTTTCTTTTAAGAAACGTTCGGCTACGACAGCAGGTTCAATTAAATCATTATCTGCTTGATAGTTCAATTCTTGCATTTTTTTGGTAGAAATTTTACCATCTAAGCGATTTAAGACATCTTTAATTTCCGGCGTTTCTTTTAATAATTTGTCACTAACCACAGGAGCGGCATCATAAGGCGGGAAGAAGCGCTTGTCATCTTTTAACATGACTAAATCGTAACTACCAATCCGGCCATCTGTTGAGTAACCTAAGATGACGTCCATTTTTCCAGCGTTGACTGCATCGTACACCAAGCCAATTTGCATTGGTAAAATAGATTTAAATTGGAAGTTGTATTCCTTTTTAAAGCCTTCATAACCGTCGCCTTCACGTGTGATCCACGCAGTATCGACACCAGCAACTAATTTGTCTGCGACTTTCCCTAAATCACTGACTGTTTTTAAATTGTATTTCTCAGCCGTTTCTTTTGTAACTAAGAATACATAAGTATTTTCAAATCCATATGAAGGGAACCAAGTTTGTTGATAACGTTTTTCAAATTCTGATTGAACTAGGTTAAACGCTTTTTTAGGGTCTTTTTCCGCTGGTAAACCAAGCGTAGTAGTCACGTCAGTACCAGTATAACGAGCTGCAGAAATTGAGGCATCTCCGTTTAACATTGCTTGGTGATTGATGGTAGTAGTGGCTAAGTTGTTAATCACATTTGTTTTTTTATCTGTGTAATGCTCAACCATATCCGCTACAATGCTCCCTAAAATCTGCGCTTCTGAAGTAATCCCACCTGTAATGGCGACAGTGTTATCATCAGAAGTTGAAGCGAGACCAGGTAAAGAACAACCTGCCAATAAAAGTAAACTGCTTAAGAAGAGTAAGCTTAACTTGAGTTTCTTTTTCATCATTATTCGCCCTCCCTTAAAGCTTTTGGCGTTAAACGATTTTCTAATAATCCAAGAAGAACATCTGCTAAAAGCGCTAAAATAGTTACCGGAATAGTCCCGCCAAAGATTAATTCTGGCTGATAGTTATTTAATCCACTGAAAATCATATCACCAAGACCACCTGCACCAATATAAGAAGCCAGTGTAGCCCAAGCAATGACATAGACAGCAGCTAAACGAATGCCGGCCATAATTGTTGGCATGGCAATGGGTAATTCAACACTAAAAATAGACTGTAAATTGGTCATGCCCATGCCTTTAGCAACATCTCGGTAATTTTCATCGACATTTTTCATTCCGATATACGTGTTTCTTAAAATAGGTAGAAGGGAATAGATGAATAGCGCGATAATAGCGGGTGTTTTGCCGACACCAAAAATTGGAATCATCAAAGCTAATAAAGCCAACGAAGGAACCGTTTGTAAGGCACTTGTTAAACCAATGACAATATTGGCTACTTTGGGCAAACGTGTTAACCAAACGCCAACGGGCACAGCGATAGCGACCCCTAATAAAAGTGCAAAGAATGAAATATAAATATGTTCAATACTTTTTGAAATCATTTCTGATCCATATTCTTGAAAGAAGCTACTCATTGCTTACGCCTCCTCTTTATCAGTTTCGGACTCGCTTTGTTTTGCTTCTACAGCTTCACTAATCGTTGTTTCATCGCCCCAGATAACATCATAAACAATGTCAACAAGGGAAGCACGTGTTAAGATGCCCACCACTCGTTTTTGTTCATCAACGACTGGCACATATTTTAAGCCGCGTTTTAAGATTCTTTGTAAAGCATCACGTAAAAGAGCGGTTTTTTGAACAAAGAAGACATCTTTATTCAAGATATCACCAACACTAGAAGCTTTGCCACGTTGCTGATCTAATGTTTCAACATCGATAAAGCCTTTAAGCACATTGGAATTATCAACAACTAATAAGGTATCAACCCGTTTTTCACGCATCAATTTAATCGCTTCTTGTAAAGATTTTTCCGGCGTGATAGTAATAGCTGAATTTAACATGACTTCATCCACTGTGGTGAAATCAGGTTTGGCTTGTAATAGGCGATCTTCTCCGATGAGTTCTTCTACAAATTCATTGGCTGGATGACGTAAAATATTATCTGGTGTGTCAAATTGAATTACTTTGCCTTCGCTCATAATGGCAATTTTATTTGCTAATTTCAACGCTTCATCCATATCATGGGTAACAAAGACAATAGTTTTTCCTAAACGTTCTTGCAAATCTTTCACTAAATCTTGTAATGAATCACGGGTGATAGGATCTAAAGCACCAAAAGGTTCATCCATTAGAATAATATCTTGATTGGCAGCTAAAGCCCGCACAACGCCGATTCTTTGTTGTTGTCCCCCAGAAAGTTCATTGGGATAGCGGTCCAACATTTCTCGTGGTAACTCAACCAAATCAATCATTTTTTCGGCTATCTTGTTGCGTTCTTCCACAGGTACTTTTAATAATTTAGGCACTAAAACGATATTTTCACGAATGGTCATGTGAGGCATCAAGCCGATATTTTGAATGACATAGCCAATTTGGCGACGTAGCTCTACAGGATTGATTTTTTGAATATCTTGGCCATCAATTAAAATTTTTCCTTTTGAAGGGTCAGTCATGCGGTTAAGCATCCGCATTGATGTTGTTTTTCCACTACCACTTGTTCCGATGAAGCAGATAAATTCACCTTTATCGAAAGACAAATTAATGTCATCAACGGCGACTTTTCCGCCTTTATAAAATTTTGATACATGCTGAAATTCTATCAACTTACTCACCTCAACTAAATATTTTGAAAATGTATCTTATTACTAGTATGCTATAAAAATGCGATTTCGACAAATGTAATCTATTTTTAATGGGAAAAAGAAGGCGGTAAAATTTTTTTAATTCGTTCTAAAAAAAAGAAAAGATAACTATTGTTTAGTAAAAGTTATCTGAACGAAACAAGATGTTAAAAAGAGTATTCTGAGAAGGAAGAAAAGCCGCTATAACAAAGAAAAGTGTACTTTGTAGCAAGTTGACGGGAGCTGAGTTTTTCATTAGAATGGAAAGAGAACAAGGGAATAAAATAAAAAAAGGCGCTTCATGATTTAGCGGCAACTAAATCACGAAGCCTTGAATAGTCACCTGTGCAAGTGGACCATCAAGTTGCCCGTTCAATCAATGGAAACCATTGATCACTTTTATTTTACTGAATTTTTGAAAAAATTACCAGTTTTTTTAAGAAGTAAGAAGTGGAAGAACGAAGGATGCTTTTTATGGAATGTGCAATGACGTTCAGAAAAATCTGAAGGTCATTTTTTATTCTCTTGTTCAAACATTCAAACATAGGGGAAGAGAGACGGACGTAATTTTGTCACCGATTATTACGTCCGTCTTCCGTTGTTTTCTAAAGCGTTGGTTACATGTCTTTGTAGAGGTTGGCTTCAATTGCAGTCCGTTTTGGTTCTAAAAAAGGCGGTAAAGCCAACGTTTCCCCTAAATGCTCTAGAGGCTCATCCAATGTAAAGCCAGGAGCCAAAGTAGCAAATTCAACCCGATTCCCGCCTGGTTCACGAATGTATAAACTTTTAAAATATCCACGACTTACATACATTTCAATTTCCCAGCCTTGTGCTAAAGCGCGCGTGTGTAGTTCTTGTAATGCTTCATCATCAGCCACAGAAAAAGCAATATGATCCATACTGCCACGCCCCATTCGGCTTGTTTTATCCGACGTTGTTTGATGAACAGAAAAGCTTTCCGTCTCACTTAAAATAATCGTATTGCCAACTGCTTGCCAACCAAGAAATGTTTCAAAAAAGGCCAAGGTTTTTTCAGAATCTGGCACATGAAATTCAGTAGAGGCCAAACCGATAATTTGAACCGCTGCTGGAATGTCGTTAGAAACAACGAGTGTTTCTTTTAATGGATTTTCAGGAACTTCTGTCAGGATAATATGCGTATCATCTGGATCACTGAAATGTAGGCTCTTTTCTTTTTTGTTAAATGGAATTTTATTTTCTGTTAAACGTTGTTCCCAAAAGGAAAGGCTATTTTGGGGGATTTTTAAGCCAATCGTGGCTAAATAATTTTTTTCTTCATAGCGGTTGCCTAATAAGGGCACGATAAAAAAAGTTACTAAGCTTCCCGGTGTGCCTTGATAATCGCCATAAAAATAATGAGGCATGCGATTGTTGTCTTGATTTACGGTATTTTTGACAAAGCGTAAGCCTAACAATTTTGTATAGAATGATTGGTTTTCTTGACCATGACGCGCTAATAGTGAAACATGATGAAATTGAGCATGCATTTTGAGTTCCTCCTCTAAATAACTATGTATACTTACTTAAAGTAAGTATAATGCTTCTGACATTTTTTGACAACTATTTAGTTTGATTCAGAAGGCTGACATAGCCAGAAACAAGAAAAAGTGTTAGAATAACCAAGATAAAAACTAGTAGAAAGAGTGACGGAAATGCTAAGTACAGAAGATTTTGATTTTGATTTACCAGAAGAATTAATTGCTCAAACCCCACTAAAAGATCGCGCTAGTTCACGATTATTAGTTGTAAATAAAGAAACAGGGGACACGGAGGATAAACATTTCCATGATATTCTTGATGAATTACAGCCTGGGGATGCATTAGTCATGAATAACACACGGGTACTGCCGGCCCGTTTATATGGAGAAAAACCTGAAACAGGCGGTCATTTGGAAGTTTTACTTTTAACAAATACAGAAGGCGATACATGGGAAACCTTGATTAAACCCGCGAAACGTGCAAAAGTCGGCACGGAAATTCAATTTGGCGATGGTCGCCTAAAAGCGGTGGTTAAAGAAGAGTTGGAACATGGTGGTCGAATCATTGAATTTAAATATGATGGTATTTTCTTAGAAATTTTAGAATCGTTAGGAGAAATGCCATTGCCGCCATATATCAAAGAACGTCTAGATGACCCAGATCGTTATCAAACGGTTTATGCTGAAGAAAATGGTTCAGCTGCAGCACCAACAGCGGGTTTGCATTTTACAAAAGAACTATTAGAAGAGATCAAAGCAAAAGGTGTTCATCTCGTTTATTTAACTTTACATGTCGGTTTAGGAACATTCCGTCCCGTGAGCGTTGATAATATAGAAGAACATCATATGCATAGCGAATTCTATCGTTTAACTGAAGAAGCGGCTAAGCAACTAAATGAAGTACGCCAAGCAGGCGGTCGGATTGTTGCGGTTGGAACAACTTCTATTCGTACGTTGGAAACAATTGGCACAAAATTTAATGGTGAAATCCAGGCTGACAGTGGCTGGACCGATATTTTTATCACACCAGGGTATCAATTTAAAGTCGTAGAGGCTTTTTCAACGAACTTCCATTTACCAAAATCTACGTTAGTGATGCTTGTGAGTGCCTTTGCAGGAAAAGACTTAACATTGGCTGCTTACCAACATGCAATTGAGGAAAAATATCGTTTCTTTAGTTTTGGCGATGCAATGTTTATTAAATAAGCGACACTTTGTGAGCAGAATACTTGGGATTGAAACAAAAATATATTATGATAAACACGTGATTTTTGGAATCACAGTAAAGGTGTGCTTTATTTTTTCTTCCCCTGTAAATAATAAAGTTAGAAACCAAAACGCTACTAGGACGAAAATGCTTAGTAGACAATCTTAGAATAAAAAGAACAGCGCAACCACGGTTGCGCCGTTCTTTTTTTTATGTAAGAAAAGATTAATTATTGAAACAACAATACGAAGAAGTGCTTTCTTCGTATTGCCGGTACTAAGTTGTACCTCGGCAACTCCAAGTACAATCAGAAAAATTGTCTTGTTAAGTACAGCTTATACTGTTTAGGCTTCTTGTTCTACATCGTCATTCAGTGTTTCTTTGAAGGTGAACACATCATCAATGGTTACGCCAAAGACGTTCGCGATGTCATGCGCAAGAAGTAATGAAGGATTGTACTTGTTTCGTTCCAGTTGAATAATTGTTTGTCGAGAGACACCGACTCGATTGGCCAAATCTTGCTGGGTCATACGAGCCATAGCACGATAAACATGAATTGAACTTTCAAACGAAGATTTTTTCTTTTTTCGCATAGCATTCCCTCCTTTAAAAGAAGATAAAATAGAATGTGCACCTTGAATATAACACATATGATTATTTGATACAAATATATTTTATTGCCTAAAAGAAAAAACCGAGCTTAAATTTAAGCTCGGCCTTGTTAACGGGAAGACATCAATTGGTTGAATGAGTGTTTACATTTCGCGATACATGTAAAGCAAAAGGTGAACGTGATGTGGTGAAACTAAAACCTTGTTTTCATACAGTTTCGACGCTTGGATGGTGGATAACTTGCGTTAGGTGATAACAGATAGGGTAAATGCTTTATAGAAACTCCATCCTTCTATAACCTTTCCCTATTTTCCGATACGAGTTATCACTAACAATTACTCTACACGTATTGTTTACAGGTGAATCTTGCAATTCTAACAACTTTGAGTTTACCGATTTTTATCTACTGAGAAAATCTTCAACCAATTGATTTGCATGTCCTCCTTACACTTAAAGAATAGCACTATTTGGAAGCGTTTGCAAGTTATAACTCTTATTAATAAGATTAAATATAATATTTTTCTGGTTATTTTATAACATGTAAAATAAATAATTGTGCGAACTAAATAACATTGTATTTTTTGTTGAATATATAGAAATAAACTATTTTTTTATCAGACAAAATGAAAAAAATGTCCATTGCTTTTTGGCTGAATTCGTTTCCTTTTTCATAAAATTCCCATAATCAAATAGAAACATTGCTGTAGCAACAACGAAAATACCAGTTTTTTCTGGATATATGAGAGAACGCTAAGCCAAAGATGAAAAAAGTTGCGTGTTCAAAAAAAATCATGTTATATTTAATAGAGACACTATTATATAGGAAGAAAAAATTAGAGGGGGAATAGGATGGAAGCTTACAAGCAATCTGTCGATACTGTCACAAAAGAAGTTTCAGTCAATACTGAAACTGGTTTAACACAACAAGAGGCCCAACAACGGCTGAAAGAAAATGGCCGCAATCAATTTGAAGAGGCTAAGAAGGATTCTGTGTTAAAGAAATTTATTCACAGTTTATCTGATTTTACAACGATTATTTTATTAGTTGCTGCGGCAATTTCGTTTTATACAGCAATCGTAACAGAACATGGCGAATATTTTGAAGGAATCTTAATTATTGCAATTGTGATTATCAATGCTGTTTTGGCCATTGTTCAAGAAGGAAATGCTGAAAAATCTCTGGCGGCTTTACAAGACATGAACAAGCAAAGTAGTGCAGTCTTACGAGATGGCAAGGTAATCGAAGTCGATGCTGAAGAACTAGTAGTAGGAGATGTTCTAGTTCTTGAAGCTGGTTCAATGATTACAGCCGATGCACGACTTATTCAAGCTTCTCAAATGCGCGTAGAAGAGTCAGCACTAACAGGTGAAAGTGAACCTGTTGAAAAAGATCCTACATACGTGGGGCATGACGATGATGGCTTAGGAGATCAAATAAATATGATTTTCAAAGGCTGTACCGTTGTGAATGGCCGCGGACGAGCAGTAGTAACTGCAACAGGAATGAATACGGAAATGGGTAAAATTGCTGGGTTACTGAATAACAGCGATCAGCAAAAAACACCATTACAAAAACGCTTGAATCAATTAGGCAAACGTATTAGTTTGTTAGCCTTAGGGGCTGCAGCAATTGTTTTCATTATTGGTGAACTGCAAGGAGAACCGCTTCTTGAAATGTTTATGACAGCCGTTTCCTTAGCGGTGGCAGCTGTACCAGAAACACTAACCGTGATTGTAACATTAACCTTAGCATATGGTGTTCAAAAAATGGCTAAGAAACATGCGATTATTCGTCGATTGCCAGCAGTAGAAACGCTAGGAACTGCGAATGTTATCTGTTCTGATAAGACAGGAACACTGACACAAAATAAAATGCGCGTCCGCCGAGTATGGCATCGTGGTGATGAAGTAACGGATACGGAAGATGCCATGACCGATGAAGCCATGGAAGTACTGAAAATGGCTGCTTTATGTACAGATGTCATTGTGGAAAAAGAAGGCGATGAATTAACTGTTACAGGGAATCCGACAGAAGCGGCAATTGTTCGTGCTGTCGAAGAAAATTATCATACTAAAGAAGAACTTGAAGAAAAATATCCTCGTATTGGTGAAATTCCCTTTGATTCAGAACGAAAAATGATGACTACGGTCCATCAATGGGGGAAAAAGTACATCTCAATTACTAAAGGAGCCTTTGATGTGTTACTACCTCGTTTTGGTTTCGGAGATGTCGATCAAGCGGCTATTGTTAATGATCGTTTCGGAAAACGAGCGTTACGAGTTATTGCTGTCGGTTATGCCGTATATGATGAACCACCCAAGGAAATTACATCAGAGGCTTTAGAAAAAAAACTTCGCTTGTTAGGCTTAATTGGCATGATTGATCCACCACGTCCAGAAAGTAAGGGCGCCATTGCTCGTGCGAAAAAAGCTGGAATTAAAACAGTCATGATTACTGGTGATCACGTGGTAACAGCCAGTGCAATTGCTAAAGAATTAGGAATTTTAAAAGATAAAAGTGAAGCCTTATCTGGTTCAGAACTGAAAAAAATGAGTGATGAAGAATTAGATAAACGTGTTAAAGATTTATCCGTTTATGCACGTGTAACCCCTGAAGATAAAATTCGAATTGTTCAATCATGGCAACGTTCTGGCGCTGTTGTAGCAATGACCGGAGATGGCGTGAATGATGCGCCAGCCTTGAAAGCTAGTGATGTCGGTTGCGCAATGGGGATTACTGGAACAGATGTGGCCCAAGGCGCTTCAGATATGATTTTGACGGACGATAACTTTGCAACTATTGTTGATGCGGTTGCGCAAGGACGTGCCGTGTACCGAAATATTCGTAAAGCCATTAACTTCTTGTTAAGCTGTAATATTTCTGAGATTTTTATTGTTTTAATTGCCATGTTACTTGGTTGGGGTGCGCCATTTACTGCAGTTCAACTGTTGTTTGTTAACGTTGTCGCAGATGGGTTACCTGGTTTTGCATTAGGAAAAGAACCAGCGGAAAAAGGAATTATGGATGAGGCACCAATCCCTAAAAACGAAGGGATTTTTGCACGAGGCTTATGGCAAAAGATTGGGATTAATGCAGCAGTGTTCACAGTCATTACTTTGTTTGGTTTTTACCTAGGTGCCTTTGTACCAGGTGTTTCAGCCTATGTTTCAAACAGCTATGAAGTTGGACAAACAGTGGCATTTTTAATCTTAGCTTATTCCTCTATCTTACATGTCTTTAATGTTCGTAGTGCGAACTCTGTTTTCCGTGTAAAATTATCAAGCAACAAGTCGCTCTTTGAAATGGTCGTTTTAGCATTACTAATTACCACAACCATTGCTTTATTACCATTCACACAAGAACTATTTGGATTAGTGCATATTAGTTTAAATCATTGGATGTTAGCAATTTTCCTATCCTTTGTGCCAATTTTCGTCAATGAAATGATTAAGTTCCATTTCTCTGAAGTTGAAGAGGAAGAAGAAGTGATTTAAATTTAACAGGAATAAAAGGAGCTACTTTTGTTCAGGGAATTATCTTAATAGTTAGCAAGTGGGGCAGCAGTCGTTTCGACTGCTGCCCCACTTATTTTTGATTTTCCTTTTTTCAAAATAGGTGGGTTTCTTATCTAAGATGAACATTCTCTAATAAAAAGACTTGCTAAACGATTTAAAACGTATTATAGTGAGTAGCATCGTTAGTCAAAAAGCGCTTTTTGACTAATGAAAAAGATATATAAAACGTTATATAATAAAGAGTTTTAAAAGTTTTTATGGAGCTGTTGGTTAAACTAAACGAAGTCATTTCTTTTGTAGGAGGAAAGTATTGTGTTACACAAAGCAGAGGGGTTTGATCGTCGGAAATTTACGATGGCAGGGATCTTAGTTGCCATGGGCGTTGTCTATGGAGATATTGGAACGAGCCCTTTATATGTAATGAAAGCCATTGTAGGAGATAATGGTGGCTTGGCACGGGTTTCTGAATCGTTTATTTTAGGTTCGGTCTCATTAATTTTTTGGACATTGACTATCTTAACCACGATTAAATATGTTGTTATTGCTTTAAATGCTGATAACCATGGAGAAGGTGGGATTTTCTCTCTTTATACATTGGTTCGTAAAAAAAGTAAGTATTTGATTATTCCCGCAATGATTGGCGGCGCCGCTTTACTGGCTGATGGCGTTTTGACCCCAGCTGTGACAGTGACGACAGCGATTGAAGGCTTACGGGGGATTCCGGCATTTTTTGAACATTTTGGCAATGACCAAACGATTATAGTGGTTATTACGTTGACGATTATTTTAATTCTTTTTTCTGTTCAACGATTTGGAACAGAATTGGTCGGGAAAGCTTTTGGGCCGATTATGTTCTTGTGGTTCACTTTTTTAGGCATCATTGGTTTAATGAATTTTAGCCAAGATTGGACGGTTATTCGTGCATTAAATCCATATTATGCTTTGCAATTACTAGTCAGTCCAGAAAATAAGTTAGGTCTATTTATTTTAGGGAATATTTTCTTGGCTACAACTGGTGCTGAAGCTTTATATTCTGATTTAGGGCATGTAGGAAAAATGAATATCCGCATTAGCTGGCCGTATATTAAGATTTGTTTGATTCTTAATTATTTAGGGCAAGCTGCGTGGTTGTTAACGGTCAAAGAAAACCCTGAAATGCAGGCATTAGCTGAAATTAACCCATTTTTCCAAATGATTCCACGAGGTATTCTCGTATTTGGCGTTGTTTTTGCAACAATCGCCGCAGTGATTGCTTCGCAAGCGTTAATATCAGGTTCGTATACTTTAGTTTCTGAAGCGATTAAATTGAAGTTATTACCAAGACTTAAAATTATTTATCCTGGGAGCAATATCGGTCAAATGTATATTCCAGCGGTAAATTTAATTTTGTGGCTAGCTTGTTCAGCAATCGTGCTGGCTTTTAGAACATCGACACACATGGAAGCTGCGTATGGTCTATCGATTACGATTACGATGTTAATGACAACCATTTTATTGTTGTTTTATCTTTTGGATAAAATTCCAGCTTGGTCTGCGTATCTAATTTCCTTGTTCTTTGCTGCCATTGAAGTTGTCTTTTTCTTTTCAAGTGCTGCGAAGTTTTTCCATGGTGGATATGTTGCTGTGGGAATGGCAGTCTTCTTGTTATGCATCATGATTATTTGGGAACGCGGCAACGAGATTAAGGAAGCGACGGCGGAACAAGTGTCGTTGGAAAAATATGTACCACAACTTAAAGCTTTGAAAGAAGATACATCTGTACCTATGTATCAAACCAACGTGGTCTTTTTAACCTCCGATCGAGTGGACGGCGAAATTAATCGTAATATTATTTATTCGATTTTGGACAAACAGCCAAAACGAGCGAATGTTTATTGGTTTGTTAATGTTCAGGTAACAGATGAACCCTTTACTCAAGAGTATTCTGTTGATATGTTAGGGACTGATTTTATTGTGCAAGTTCAGCTATATTTAGGCTTCCATATTTCTCAAGAAGTGAATGTATATTTAAGACAAATTGTTCATGACTTGATGAAAACAGGCCGCTTGCCAAAACAGCCACAACGTTATTCATTAACGCCAGGAAGAGAAGTTGGCGATTTCCAATTTGTATTAATTCAAGAAGAATTATCTAACGTTTCTGAACTGAAAAAATGGGATCGACAAATTATGCAGGCAAAATTAGCTATCAAAAACTTAACTACCTCTCCTGAAAGTTGGTTTGGCTTGGAATACAGTGAAGTCAAATATGAATCCGTTCCTTTAATCATTGGCCCACAACGGAAAACGCACTTAGTCGAACGAAAGAATCGTTCATAAATAGAAGAAATTTAACTAAAAGATTGAGCCTAAGTCCTTGAGATACATGGCTCAATCTTTTTTGTAGAATCAGAGTAAATACTGTAATTCCACAAAGAATTCATTTAAAAGCGTTTGGTCTTTAAAGGAATTCATCCGCTTAAAGATGGCCAGTAAGACTTCTTTTTGAGGTTCAGTTAATTGATCTACTTTTAACAAAGGAAGAAAAGCGATAATCAGAGAATAATCCAATTCTGGATTTTGAGAATGTGTAAATAATTCATGGAGTTCTGACAAAATAAACGGATGATAATAAGATTGGTCAGACTGTTCTTCTGCAGTTGTTGGTTCATAAATAGAAATACTCTCTTGGGAATGAGAGGGGGCTTCTACTGTTAACGGAAAAGCATAAAAGGACTGCTGTAACTTTTGCGCTTGAATCATAATTTTTAAGGAATCGTGATAGGATAGCTGTTCTTCAGATAAACGTCCCATCAACTGAGTAAAAAAAGGTGGTTTTAGCAGTTGTTTATTTTGAAAATTTTCTTTTATTAGCTGGCGCACAAATCGATCAAAATTACCATAAAGTAGCCAATCTACTGTTGTGTCACAGGCTTTAGCGATTTTTTTTAAGTATCGTTTATTTGGTAAATTCAAACCTAATTCCCAGTTACTAATTGTACTTCCACTAGATAAACCAATTTTATTGGCTAAATAACGTAAAGTGTACTTCTTCTTTTTTCGAGCTTCACGCATGCGCGCCCCGACTTGCTTTGTAGTAATTTTCATTGAAACACTCCTTTTGGAATAAATATGAGGATAAGGTGTTCTTAAAATATACATACGCAAAATTCAGCTCTTTTTTTTTCTAAACTAAAAAAAGTAATTATTTCTAACAATTTTCATCTTGTGCTATGCTTAAGATGAAAATACTTAAGAAGAGAAGGGATCATATGTCAGCAAAACATAATCATGAACAACATCAGGAAAAACAGCCAACAATGTCCCACGATAAAATGAATCACATGAATCATGACATGGCGCATGAACAAATGGCTATGTCACACCAACATGAAGGAATGAAGGGAATGGATCATTCAATGCATATGGGGAATTTTAAACAAAAATTCTGGCTGTCATTGATTTTAGCTATTCCGATTATTGTTCTTTCACCAATGATGGGTTTTCAATTACCTTTTCAATTTACTTTTCCAGGTTCTGATTGGTTGGTCTTAATTTTAGCAACTGTGCTATTTTTTTATGGTGGACAACCATTTTTAAGTGGCGCTAAAATGGAATTACAGCAAAAGAGTCCAGCAATGATGACGTTAATTGCGATGGGGATTTCGGTATCATATTTTTACAGCTTATATGCGTTTTACATGAATCATTTTACGAATCAGGCCCACGTGATGGACTTTTTCTGGGAATTAGCCACTCTGATTGTTATTATGCTTTTAGGCCATTGGATTGAAATGAATGCTATTTCTAATGCTGGTGATGCCTTGAAAAAAATGGCTGAACTGTTACCTGACACAGTCAAGCGAATGACTGAACATGGGGAAGAAGAAATTCCTTTGCAAGATGTCCAAGAAGGCGATCGCTTGATTGTTCGTTCGGGAGATAAAATTCCGACAGATGGTAAAATTTTGAAAGGAAGCACAACAGTCGACGAATCGATGGTTACAGGGGAATCAAAAACAGTAGAAAAAAACATTGGTGACTCCGTGATTGGTGGAGCTGTCAATGGCAACGGAATGATTGAAATTTCGGTAACTGGCACGGGTGAAAATAGTTACCTGTCAAAAGTTATGGAGATGGTTAAACAAGCGCAATCGGAAAAATCAAAACTAGAATCCATTTCAGACCGTGTAGCCAAGTGGTTATTCTATATTGCCTTATTCGTAGGTGTGTTAGCATTTATCGGTTGGTTACTCGTAACGAAAGATTTGTCTCTAGCATTTGAACGAATGGTTACAGTTTTTATTATTGCCTGTCCCCATGCGTTAGGCTTAGCAATTCCTTTAGTGATTGCTAGAAGTACCTCCATTGCTGCTAAAAATGGCTTACTTTTAAAAAATCGGAATGCATTAGAACAAGCCAATAAGGTTGAATATGTGTTGCTGGATAAAACTGGAACTTTAACAGAAGGACAATTTACAGTTACTGGCTTAGAATTAATGAGTAAGCAGTTTACTAGAGAAGAAGCACTTAAATATATTGGGGCATTGGAAAAAAATGCAAATCATCCGTTGGCAATTGGGATCATGAACTATTTAAATAAACAAGCCGTTCAACCTTATGAAGCCCATAATCTGCAAGCTTTATCAGGCGTAGGACTGGTTGCTACTGTTCAAAACCAAGAAGTCAAAATAGTCAATGAAAAAGAAGTTGCACGGTTACAGTTAACCTTCGATGAAACAATTAAAACAAACTATCAGGAGCAAGGAAATACCTTGAGTTATTTAATCATCGCTGGTCAATTAGTCGCACTGCTTGCTTTAGGAGATAAAGTCAAACCAGAAGCTAAAACATTTATTGCAGAGTTACAAGCGCAAGGAATTACGCCAGTCATGTTAACAGGGGATAATCAAACAGCCGCCAGTGCAGTTGCTAATTATTTAGGAATGAAGGAATACTACGCAGAGCTCTTACCAGAAGATAAAGAAAAAATTGTGCAACAATATCTTACTGAGGGACATCAGGTCATGATGGTAGGAGACGGTATTAATGATGCACCAAGTTTAGCCCGTGCTTCAATCGGCATTGCGATAGGCGCTGGTACAGATGTAGCGATTGATTCGGCAGATGTTGTACTGACGGATAGTGATCCTAAAGATATTTTAAGGTTCTTAGATTTAGCCAAACAAACACGACGTAAAATGATCCAAAATCTTTGGTGGGGAGCTGGGTACAATATTGTCGCCATTCCTTTAGCGGCTGGGGTCCTTGCACCACTTGGGATTGTTTTAAATCCAGCTGTAGGTGCTGTGTTGATGTCATTAAGTACAATTATTGTAGCAGCAAATGCTATGACACTGCATATTTCAAAAAAATAATTCGATATAATTGTAGAGAGCGGAAAGTAATCAATACTTTTTGTTCTCTATTTTTTTCTTCTTAAAAAAATTTTTGCCTTATTTGACGTATTCTTATAACAAGGGAGTGAAAGGGGACGATATATGGATTTCAAGGAATTATTGTCTTTTGAACATAAAAATATGTTGGAATTGTTGGATTTACTGCAACAAGAGCAGACATTTTCTGTTTTGATGGCTGCAGAAAAACTAAAGGTGAGCGACAAAACCATCCATTGTTACATTCAACGTTTTGAAAAAAAGCAGGAAACGTTTAAGATAGAAGGGCTTTGTAAGATTTATACAACGACCAAAGGAATTGTAAAATATCGTGAATTATGCGTTTGTGGCTTGGCTCGATTTAGACAAAAATTTTGTTATTTTATTCCCGAATTTTATATTTTACGTTGTCTAATTGAAGAGCGAATCAATTATGCGCAATTGACCCAGGTATTGGGATTACAGGAATCAACTCTTCGGAAGAAACTTTCTAATATTCGACGTTGGCTAGTTAATTTTGATATTATTGTACGTCAAAAACATTACGATTTAACTGGCAATGAATGGCAAATTCGACAGTTAATCCTTTGTTTTTATTTGTTTTTTCAAGAAAGCTGTCTAGAAGAAAACAGAGAAATGACTCGGAAAATCATTACCTTTTTTGAGTTGGATTTAAATGTAGCACAACAGAATCATCTTAGTTGGCTAATTTATATTTGGGAGAGACGATACCGAGGCGGGCATGAAATTTCAGTGCCAAATGCTAATTTATTTCAACAAACAAGTGCTTTTTTTATTTATTTCGTGTGGAAGTGTTGAGCACTTCTTTTATGTCTCTTAAAGAACAAAAAGCGTTATTTGTGATTCTTGAAGCACATTTTGGTGGTTGTTTTGGCAAGAGAGCGCGAAAGTATTTTATTCATGAGCAAATGAAAATAGAAAGTTTATGCTTAAAAACAGCTATTTTTATTATGAAAGAAATTAGGAGAAATTTTACACAACATCATTTTAATTATCAAGAAATTCATTTATGTCGATTTTTAAGTACGCATATGAATAGTTTATTAGACGGACAAGCATGGTTGCCAGCTCATAAACAGGAACAAACACTCGCTGCTCGTTATCAACAAACCTGGCACAGATTACAGAAACTAATTAGGCTTTTAAAGCGCCTATATCCAGTCTTTACTTCAGTAAAAGAACGGGAATTGACGAGTTGCTATTTTTATCACATCCTAGATTTATTTAACCCGATTTTATATGAAAAAAAATATATTATTTGCCTATTGACGGACTTTCCTCCAGAAAAGGAACAAGCGTTGGGACAATCTATAAAAAGCTATTTCAGTGAAAAAAAGAATATTACAATTATTCATGGAAAACCAACGTATCAACTTCACCAAGCACATCTCTTAATTGTCAATCATTTGTTTCAGATGAACGTAGCGCTTTCTTCTGAGACAGTTGTTTATTTGCCAGAGGAATTATCTCCTGCTTTTTTTGAAAAAGTCGAAGCGAATCTATCGTAAGAAGTCCAAATTTGTCTAAATAGTGTTAAAATGAAGAAGTAAGAGGAATGGATGAGGAGGATATTAAAATGAAACAACTACAATTTGGTACAAGTGACGAAACAGTTTCTTCGGTTATCTTAGGATGTATGCGCTTAAATGGTGCTGAAAATCCTCAACAGGTAATTGAAACTGCTTATGATCATGGCATTACATTTTTTGATCACGCCGACATTTATGGTGGCGGCGACTGCGAAACCATTTTTGGTAAGGCCTTAAAAGAAAGTACCATTCGTCGTGAAGATATTTTTATACAAACGAAATGTGGGATTCGTCAGGGCTTTTTTGACTTTTCAAAAGCACATATTTTAGAAGCGGTCGAAGGGAGTTTACAGCGTTTAGGTGTAGATTCAGTCGATGCATTATTGTTGCATCGTCCAGATACTTTAGTGGAACCAGAAGAAGTAGCTGAAGCTTTTCATTTATTAGAAAAACAAGGGAAAGTTCGCTATTTTGGTGTAAGTAACCAAACGCCAGGACAAATTGAACTTTTAAAAACAGCTGTTAAACAGCCATTATTAGCCAATCAATTACAATTTGGCATCAAGCATACTGGCATGGTGGATCAAGGCTTACAAACAAATATGGAAATATCAGGAAGCATTGATTATGATCATGGTATTTTAGATTATTCACGGTTGAAACAAATGACTATTCAAGCATGGTCACCGTACCAATATGGTTATTTTGAAGGTGTCTTTATTGGAAATGAAAAATTCCCTGAGTTAAATCAAAAATTAAGCGAATTGGCTGAAAAATATCAAACAACGCCAACTGGTTTAGCCAGCAGCTGGATTCTGCGCCACCCTGCTAATATGCAAGTCATCGCAGGAAGTATGAATCTTGGTAGAATTGAAGAAATTGCTAAAGCAGCAGACATTGTGATTAGTCGCGAAGATTGGTACGATATTTATCGTGCAGCGGGAAATGTTTTGCCGTAAAAAGATTCTCATACTTGTGAAGATCCAGCGTGTATTGCTGATTGATTTTGGTATTTGATATAGTTGTCACTAAGGAACTATGTCAAATACCTTTTTCTTTCATTCGGCAATCTCCGTCTACTGCAAATTCTGTAGTTTTTTGTTAAAATAGAAAGGAAACTAGTTTGCTAAAGATGAGGGGAAAAAAATGACCAAAAAAAAATTATTACTCGTTGATGGAAACAGTGTAGCCTTTCGTGCATTTTTTGCGCTACATAACTCATTAGAACGATTCAAAAATAAGAACGGCTTGCATACAAATGCTATTTATGCGTTTAACAATATGTTTGAAAATGTAATGCAAAAAGAAATGCCTACTCATGTTTTAGTCGCTTTTGATGCAGGGAAAACCACATTCAGAACAGAATTTTATTCAGAATATAAAGCCGGACGTTCAAAAACACCGGGGGAATTTAAAGAACAAATGCCGTATATTCGTGAACTTTTAGAAGGTTTAGGTGTAAAATATTATGAACTACCTAACTATGAAGCGGATGATATTATTGGTACATTAGCCAACAAAGTTGATAAAGATGAATTTGATGTTGTTGTGTTATCAGGGGACCGAGATTTGACACAATTAGCGACGGACACTGTCAAAGTAGATATCACTGTTAAAGGAGTTAGCGATATTGAATCATATACGCCTGAGCATATTGCTGAAAAATATGATGGGTTAACGCCTAAGCAAATTATTGATATGAAAGGGTTGGCTGGCGACACGTCGGATAACATTCCAGGTGTAACGAAAATCGGTGAGAAAACCGCGATTAAGCTGTTAAAACAATATGGCTCAGTTGAAGGGGTTTATGAGAATATCGATGAAATGAAAAAAAGCAAAATGAAAGAAAACTTGATTAATGATAAAGAGCAAGCCTTTCTTTCTAAACGTTTAGCGACAATTGAAGTCAATGCACCAGTCGAAGTCAATGTGGAAGACTTGGCATATGAAGGGAAAAACTTAGAAAAATTGGTTCCTTTTTATAAAGAAATGGACTTTAAACAATTTTTAGCTAAGTTGGACATTACAGAAGAACCTGTTGAAATGGAAGATATTTTATTTGAAGTAGTCGAAGATCAGTTAACCAATGAAATGTTTACAGACGATATGGCTCTTTATGTTGAGATGATGGAAGATAACTATCATACGTCACCGATTGTCGGCCTTGCTTGGGGCAACAACAAGAAGATTTATACCACGAATAATTTAGCTGTTTTTGAAAGTCAGCCATTTATCGATTGGTTGATGGATGAGACACGTAAAAAAAATGTCTATGATGCAAAACGGACGTACGTTGCACTAAATCGCTATGTAGGAAAAATGACAGGGATTGCCTTTGATGTTTTATTGGCTGCTTATTTACTTGATACCAATGACAATAACGCTGATATTGAAGGTGTAGCACAACATTACGGATATGATGCGATTCAATCTGATGAAGCTATTTATGGAAAAGGGGCCAAAAAAGGCTTGCCAGAGGACGAAGAAGTTTTCTTTGGTCATTTAGCACGTAAGATTAAAGCAATTCAATTTTTAACAAGCAAATTAGATAGCGAATTAACAGAAAAGAATCAAGCTGATTTATTCTATAAAATGGAATTACCACTTTCTCGTATTTTAGGCGATATGGAAATAACTGGTATCCGTGTTGATGCCACGCGCTTAAAAGAAATGCAAGTAGAATTTTCAGAACGTCTGAAAGAAATCGAAGAAAAAATCTATGCAGAAGCTGGCGAAGAATTTAATTTGAATTCACCTAAACAATTAGGCGTTATTTTATTTGAAAAAATGGGCTTACCTGTGATCAAAAAGACGAAAACTGGCTATTCAACAGCGGTAGATGTTTTAGAACAACTAAAAGAACAAGCACCAATTGTGGCCGATATTTTAACTTATCGTCAAATTGCCAAAATTCAATCGACCTATGTTGAAGGACTCTTAAAAGTAATTCAGCCAGATAATAAAATTCATACTCGGTATGTACAAACACTGACCCAAACAGGACGATTAAGCTCAGTAGATCCCAATTTACAAAACATTCCTATCCGTTTAGAAGAAGGCCGAAAAATTAGAGAAGCCTTCGTACCAAGAGAGGATAATTGGTTGATTTTCTCTTCTGATTACTCTCAAATTGAGTTACGTGTGCTCGCGCATATTTCTAATGATGAGCATTTAAAAGAAGCGTTTGTGGAAGGACAAGATATCCATGCCAGCACTGCAATGCGAGTTTTCGGTGTTGAAAAAGCAGAAGATGTCACACCTAACATGCGTCGTCAAGCTAAAGCGGTGAATTTTGGAATTGTCTATGGTATCAGTGATTATGGCTTGTCTCAAAACTTAGGCATTACTAGAAAACAAGCGCAACAATATATTGATACCTATTTTGAAAAATATCCAGGCGTGAAACAGTACATGGAAGAGATTGTCCGCGATGCCAAAGACAAAGGCTATGTGGAAACATTGTATCATCGCCGTCGTTATTTAAGTGATATTAATTCAAGAAACTTTAATCTACGTTCGTTCGCTGAACGTACAGCGATTAATACACCGATTCAGGGAAGTGCCGCAGATATTTTAAAAATTGCGATGATTGAAATGGCGCGTCGTTTAAAAGAAGAAAAATTACAAGCAACAATGTTATTACAAGTGCACGATGAATTAGTTTTTGAAGTACCAGAATCAGAATTAGAACAATTAAATCAACTCGTCAAAGAAGTGATGGAGCACGCAGTTTCCTTACATGTGCCACTTATCACCGATAGCAGTTGGGGAAAAACATGGTATGAAGCAAAATAATAGCTTACCCATTAAGAACGATGAATAAAATAAGGATAAGTAGGATCTGGACGTTGATATCTAAGCGTTCAGACCTCTTTATATAAAGGAGCAAAAATAATGCCAGAATTACCAGAAGTAGAAACAGTGCGAAAAGGACTTGAAAAACTTGTTGTAGGAAAAACCATTCAAGAAGTCATTGTTTTTTGGCCAAGAATTATTGAATCACCGGAAGTTGATGTATTTCAAGGTCAATTAGCTGGTCAAACGATTGAAGGAATTGAGCGAAGAGGAAAATTTCTGATTTTTAAATTGTCTGATAATGATATGATTTCTCACTTACGGATGGAAGGAAAATATGAGTTTCATCAGGCTGATGATGAAATTGCCAAACATACCCATGTAATGTTTACTTTTACAGATGGCACGCAATTACGTTATTTAGATGTACGGAAATTTGGGCGTATGACATTGGTTCCTAAGAATCAAGGTCATCAATATAAAGGGATTTTAGCTTTGGGGCCAGAGCCAACACCAGACGTTTTCCAATTAGCTACTTTTCAACAAGGCTTGAAAAAGCATCATAAAGCAATTAAGCCATTGCTGTTAGATCAAAAGCTAGTGACGGGTTTGGGGAATATTTATGTAGATGAAGCACTTTGGCAAGCGCAAATCCATCCAGAACAACCAGCAGATTCCTTAAAACCTGCGGAAGTTGCTACGTTGTATCAAGCAATCATTGACGTCTTGGCACGCGCTGTTGAAGCAGGTGGAACCACCATCCGCACCTATCTAAACGCGTTAGGAGAAGCAGGGACTTTTCAAGTAGCGTTGAATGTCTACGGGCAAACAGGCTTACCTTGCAATCGTTGTGGTACGCCAATTGTTAAAACAAAAGTGGCACAACGTGGTACGCATTATTGTCCACAATGCCAACAATTGAAAGGTCGTCGATTGAAATGACAAAAGTTTTAGGCATTACAGGAGGGATTGCGACAGGTAAAAGTACGGTTGTTGCTCTTTTTAAAAAAGCGGGTTATCCAATTGTTGACGGCGACATTATCGCCCGCGAAATTGTTGCAAAAGGGCAACCAGCCTTAGCCGCAATCGTTGAAACTTTCGGACCAGAAATAGTATTAACAACTGGTGAATTGGATCGGAAAAAATTAGGACAATTAATTTTCGCTAGTCCTCAAAAAAGAGAGCTGTTAAATGAAACGCTGAAACCTTTTTTAAGAAAAGAAATTTTACGTCAAATTGAAGAAGCTAAAAAGAAAGCCTCCCTGGTTATTGTTGATATTCCTCTGCTTTATGAAGCTCATTATGAGGCGATCATGGATCAAGTTGCTGTGGTATATGTACCAGAAAAGATTCAAAAAGAGCGTCTGATGGCCCGAAACCAATTAACAGAAGAAGAAGCGCAACAACGAATTGCTAGCCAATGGCCGATTGAAATGAAAAAAGAACGAGCAGATATCGTTTTTGATAATCAAGGAACTAGAGAAGAAACGGAACAACAAGTGAAGAAGTGGCTAGAGGAACAAACTGGAAAGAAGTGAATATTTTTTAAATGGCGTAAAATGTTTTGAAAATTTCAGAAAAAACAGTGAAAGTCTTTGTTTTTATTAAAGAATGGCAAAGATTCAACTAAGAACCAGTTCTAAAGACCTAGTAATAGCGCAATTTCATGTTATAATATAGGCAACAAAAATTATACAGAATAGAAGAGGTGAACGTTATGCGTTGTCCAAGATGTCATCATAATAATTCCCGTGTTATTGATAGCCGTCAAGCAGATGATGGACGTGCAATTCGCCGTCGTCGTGAATGTGAAAATTGCAGTTATCGGTTCACTACATTTGAAAGAATTGAAGCGGCGCCATTACTTGTAATCAAGAAAAATGGGGATCGTGAAGAATTTAATCGTGATAAAATTTTGCGTGGGCTCATTCGCTCTGCGGAAAAAAGACCCGTTGCTATGGAACAAATGGTTCAAATTGTTGATAATGTTGAAAATCGAGTGCGTAGTTTAGGGGAAAATGAAGTCTCTACAACGCTTATCGGTGAATATGTGATGGAAGATTTAGTCAATCTAGATGAAATTGCCTACATCCGCTTTGCGAGTGTTTATCGACAATTCAAAGATATGAGCGTGTTTTTGAAAGAGTTACAGGACATTGTCGACAAAGCAAAATCTTCTTCTCCTGACTCAGAAAATTAAAAAGGAGGTCTTTCTTTGAAAGGAAATCGGCAAAGAATCCAACCAAAAAATATTTTTCAAGCGGTTATTGATTCACCGCTTTCTGATCAAGAGAAAGAGGTTTTAACCTTTTTATATCAACCAATTGTCGGCGCCAATGCGTTTAGTTTATATTGGCTTTTGTTATCTGAAACAACAGACTCAGAGGAGAATGGCTCGCTGTTTCATGCAGATTTAATTAGTTTGCTGGACTTGAGTTGTCAACAATTAGAAGAAGCTTGCTACAAATTAGAAGGCATTGGGTTGCTAGAAACGTATAAAAAAACAGATCGGGAATTAGGAGATTGTTATTTATATTATTTAAAAGCACCTGAAACAGCCGCTCGTTTTTTTAAAGATGAAGTGTTAGCTTTAGTGTTATTTAATCGGGTTGGACAACGGAAATTTGATCAATTAGTGCAAAAGTTCCAACCGCATCCTACTAAAACAGAGGGCTATCAAAATGTTTCCGCTAGCTTTAAAGAGGTTTATGCCTTTAAAGAAGAACAAATTGTTTCCGAAGCGAACCGATTGACAACGATTCAAGAAACTTTTTCTCAACAAGAAAAATCGAAGAAAATTTCTGTATCAACGGATTCTTTTGATTGGCACTATTTTGTGGAAGGTTTGCACCGTTTAGGTTTACAACTGCCTGAAGATGAGGCTAGTTTTCAAGAAGAAGTCTATGTTTTTCATCAATTATATGGCATCAATGAGTTAGATATGGTAGACTTTGCTTCGAAATCATTTGACTATTATACAAGTCGAATTTTGCCTAAGGAATTAGTGCGAACGATTCATCAAGCGTTTGATCCTGATAAAAAACCACAACCAACAAACGTAGTGACAAACAAGCAAGCACAATTGACGGTGGAAGAGCAACAAACGTATCGATATAACGCATTAAAAATGAATGGTTTTTCTGAACTAGATATTCAAATGATTATGGATAGTGAAAAGAATCCGCCTATTCAATATTTAGAAGCTTTAAAAAATAGTCGAGGCGGCTATACGACACCACAAGAACGTTCATTAGTGAAATATTTGATTGCTAAATCAGGCTTACCGACTAGTGTGATTAATATTTTGATTAACTATGTTTACAACATTCAACAACAACCGACTTTAAAAGCGGAGTATGTGAATCGAATTGCGAATGAATGGGGACAAAGTGGCATTCATTCACCAGAAAAAGCAATTGAACATGTCAGAGAATTGGCAAAACAAAGCCAAACCAAACAAAAACAGCGACAACAAAATTATTCAGGGAAATGCCAAACTGTTCGACAAGAGCGATTGCCAGAATGGGCAGATCAGCCAAACGATGAAACAAAACTTTCCCCAGAAGAACAAGCCGAGTTAGATCGACAAATTCAAGAATTTTTAAACCAAGGAGGTGACCAATGATGGAAGACGTAGGAAAAGAAATGTCAAAAATTATCCAGAAGCGTGACATCAATGAACGATATGAAGAGCTGGTTAACGAAGTATTGAAAGATCAAGATGTTCAAGCCTTTATACAAGCAAACCGAGAGCGTTTAACCGATGAAGATATTCGTAAAAGTTATGCTAAGCTGTATGAATTTGTTCAAGAAAAAAAGAAATTTCAAGTAAACGATCCGGCAATGATTGCCCCCGGCTATGAGCCAAGATTAATGTTGAATTTTCATTACATTGATGTAACGTATGTCCCAACGGCTGATTTAATCGCCCGTCAGAAGGAAGAAGAAATTCGTAATCGAGTAAGGGCAATGGACATGCCAAAAGATGTCCGAGAAGCAAATTTACGAGATTTCGATCCATCTTCTCAAGGTCGAGCCAAAGCGTTAGCAGAAGCAATGCAATTTTTAAGAGAATATCCTGCGACACCAAAAGAATTTCATAAAGGGCTCTATTTACAAGGCCCCTTCGGTGTAGGA
This sequence comes from Enterococcus faecalis, assembly GCF_029024925.1. NCBI lineage: Bacteria > Bacillati > Bacillota > Bacilli > Lactobacillales > Enterococcaceae > Enterococcus > Enterococcus faecalis. Next base: position 720,211 of record NZ_CP118962.1, read on the forward strand.
AAATCTTTCTTATTAGGTGCGATGGCTAATGCTTTAGCAGAACGTGGATTTACTACGACAATTGTTCATTTTCCAACATTTACAGTAGAAATGAAGCAAGCCATTGGTCGCGATCAAGTTGGTGAAAAGCTCGATGCAGTAAAAAAATCCCCTATATTAATGATTGATGACATTGGTGCGGAATCCATGACTAGTTGGATTCGTGACGACGTTTTAAGCGTAATCTTGCAATACCGAATGCAAGAACAATTAGTTACTTTTTTCTCTTCCAATCTAGATTTAAAAGCTTTAGAAGAGCATTTAACCGTGACGCAACGAGGAGAACAAGAGCCGCTAAAAGCCAGACGAATTATGGAACGTGTGCGTTATCTGTCAAAAGAGATTACGATGACAGGAAATGATCGACGAAACGGTTAAAGCAATCCTTTTATTTTTATGGATTGCTTTTTTTCTTGCGCTTGAAGAGGTAGCGTAAGTTTCGCAAAAACAAGTACTTTTGTGTACACTGACAATAAAGAAGTGAGGAAAAGAGGCGTAACAATGAAGAGAAAACTTTGGATTTTTATTGGGGTATTCGTGGTGCTTCTGGGAGGATATTTTCTTTTGTTTAGAGAAAAATCCTATAAAGTAGAGGTGGAAAAAGTGAATCCAAAAATTCAACGCTTAATGTCGACAGACAAACAACATTTTTTAACAAAACATGAATTTCACACAAAAGAAACCGCTAAACGCAAAGATTTGTTGAAGTTTTTTATTGAAACCCGGCTCAAAACAGACGGCGGTTTTTTAACCAATTATTTACCAGATGCTGAACGCAAAGATGTCGCCACAGGACATGAGTTGCTAAGTGAGTCTTCGGGTCTATATTTGCGTAATTTAGCTTTTGATACGCAGGGACGTTTTGATAATTTTTACAAGCAGACGAAAGACACCTTTTACGACGGCGTCCAATTTAGTTACCGAATTGACGAGCAAGGCAATAAGTACAATGTCAATGCCTCGATTGATGATTTACGGATCATTCGTTCATTAATTGAAGCAGGGGGGCATTTTAAAACAGATCAGTACGATCAAGAAATTAAAAAATTAGGCAAGAGTTTTATGAAAACCTCTATGAAAGATAATATTCTAATTGATTTTTACGATAGTAAATCAAAACAACAGTCTTCAGAAACTTCTTTGTTTTATATTGACTTAATTACGCTGGGTTATCTATACAAAGAATTTGGGATTTCAGCAGACTACTTGCAGTATCATTACCAATTAATAGATGATGGCTATATTTCTGATGATTTACCTCTTTATCAAACGGAGTTTAATCATCAAACAAATAAATACGAAAACAACGGAACACTTAATATTATTGAATCTTTATTAACGATTGTCCATTTAAGTGAAGTGGGTATGGCGAAGCAGACTAGTATTGATTTTGTGCGAAAACAAGTTCAGCAAGGAACGCTTTTTAACTCGTATGATTTAAATGGATCGCCCGTGGATAAAAATCAATCTGCAGCTAGTTATGCGATAGCGGCTTTAATTGGTGTTGCCGAAAATGACAAAGAGTTGTATCGTGCGGCAATTACAGTACTTAATAATTTTCAAATTATGGATTCAAGCAGTCCGATTTATGGAGGATTTGGTGATAAAGTTACGAAACAAGTCTATTCCTATAATAACTTAATGGCTCTTTTGGCCTATGATTTCTAGATGAGGTGAAAGCATGGAAAAGATCAAAAAATACATGAACTCGGCTTTTGAATGGTTGAGTCGTTATATTTCTCCAAGTCTTTTGGCCGTTTTAGGGATTGGGTTAGTGACAAGCATTTTGTTATTTGTTTATCCGATTAATGGCTTGGGAGATAATGGCGAGTATTTTCGTGTGTTAAATTCAAATAGTCTTTATCGTGTCAATGGTGATAGCTACGACAATGTGGCCTATTTTGTTAAGGACTTTTCAATTATGCGTTATTTTAATGAAACAACGACGCACTTTGTTTCCACTCAACAATTTTTCATCACCATTGCCATTTGGCTTAATAAACTTTTTTATAGTCAAACACTTTTCGATATTCGTTTCTTAGGTTTCGTTTATCTTAGTTGTTTTTTAGTGTCAATTTATATTCTGGTACGAGGCTTAACCGAAGGAGTATCTTTGAAAAAAAGTTATCTTATCTCCTTGTTGGTTATTTTCATCTTGGGGGATACCTCCTATACGATTTATTTTAATTCCTTTTATACAGAAGCGACGAGTTTTTTACTTTCTGTGAGTGTCTTAGCATTTTCAGTCTATTTTTATCGGGTGACGAAACCAAGAACTTGGCTCAGAAGAATAGTTTTAGTTATCTTGGCACAAGCAGTAGTACTTTTAATAGGAACAACACGCCAAGAATATTTGCTGATTATTGGCGTAATTATTGCTGGATTAGGATTTTTTGTCTACTTGTCACAACGTTACCAACGATTGTCAATGACGGCCTTTTTAATTGCGTTGATTGGTTTTACAACGTTAGCGGCTTTTATCGTTCCTAACGATATCTATGAACGTGATGTCTACCACAGTATGACGCGCGGTGTAATGAAGGATAGTAAGGTTCCAGATAAACGGATGTCAGAGGGCGGAATCAACCCGCAATATGGGTTGCAAAAGGGACGTTCCTACTTTGAAGAATACAGTCCTGTGTCACCAACTTCTGAACAAATGAAAAAAGATTTTTTTGATAAAACGAGTTTTGGATGGGTGTTATTGAATTATTTAAATTATCCATCTGAATTATGGCAAGGACTGAATTCAGCGGTCCCAAATGTTTACTTAGTAAAGCCTAATAATGTGGGGAATTTTGAGAAAACGACGGGGCGTGCACCGCTGGAACAATCTAAATTTTTTATGGTGTATAACCGTATTAAAGCCAGTTTTTTCCCTAAAAACTTTGCTTTCTATCTATTATTAGGCGTGATTCTGTTTGGTTTATATGGCGTTGGTTTATACAGAGGACTCAAGAGAAACGAACCCAGATTAGTTTTTCGCTTCTTTTTAATGACAGGGATTTATCTAAATTTATTAGTTGTTTTCATTTCAACAATTATTATTGATGGGGATAGTGACTTAGTACGTCATTTGTTTTTAGTCTCAGTATTTTTAGATTTTCTCTTGTTACAAATTGTTTCTGATGTTATTGGTAAACGAATGTGGCAAGATACAACACCACAAGTCATTGGGGAGGTAGAGGGAATTGAAAAATAAACAATATCTTATTGGCTGGGTGTGTTTCTTACTCTTTTTCGTTTTTTGTGGCTTTGCCAAACCGGCGCTGGCTGCACCAAGTAAACATGTCTTACTTGTCTATGACAGCTTGAATATTGCTGGGAAAAAAGAAAATGATGTGGATGCTTTACAACGAGTGTTGACGAGTTTTGGAGTAGAAGTTCAGAGTGTGGCGGTGTCAGACTATGTGCCTGGCGAATTGCTAAATGATGGCTATGACAGTTTGATTTCTATGGTGAATTGGCCTGAACAAGCCGGCGTTATTGCCTCTGATTTTCTAGCAGATCGAGTTCATTTTAAAGGCAAACAATTACACATTGGTCGAAACATGCGTGACGATGAAAAACAATATTTTAGCGGTACGTGGAAAGAATTAAGTCATCGTCAATATCGGTTAGAAGATGAAAAAAACCGCTTTTCTCAAGTATTGCCTTTTCAAGATCAATCAGTTGTGCTGGAAAATACGCAAGGTCAGACGGTTGGCCGATTAAAAACACAAGAATTAGCACCAGAAGAATATCCATTTGGTGTAATTGAGAATGGGCATGCTTTTCTACCAATGTTTGAACGCAAAGGCGCTGTTTTTTTAGAAAGCTTAGACGTGATTAGTCAATGGCTGGAAAGTGAAAAAATGTCACGGCCGTTTTTGACGATTTCTGATTTTAACCCGTTAAGAGATATGTCCGTCGCAACCTATTTGCAAGAAGAATTAGTTAAAACCACGTATCCTTATATTTTATCCAGTACGAGCGTTTCACAAAACAATACGATTTTACCTTATAAACTATTTACGAATGCGTTACGTGCGTTTGCTTCGACGGGGGTTATTTTCTTAGAAACACCGGTCGTTAACAATGTTGATTTAAATGACCAACGTGCTTTGAAACAATTGATGGAGCAGCAGATTAGTTTATTGGTCGACAGACATGTCTATCCAGTAGGCATTTCTGCTCCAGGATACTGGAATCAAGACCTTCAATATCAAGAGGATGGTCTAGCAATTAGTGATACAGTGATTCTAAGAGAAAATCCGCCGATTGAACGCGTTTTTTATCGGAACCAAACGGGAGAATCAATCACTTATAAGAATGCTTTGTTTGATTTACCGTATGATTATTTATCGGGGATTGAATGGACGGATAAAGATAATCCGAATGACTATCGATTTCCAATGCCGACCACCATTAGTTTTTCATTTCCAAATTCTAAAAAAGAAGTGGATCATCTAATTCAAGAAGTCAAGGAAGCACCAATAGTGTTTAGTGTTTCAGAAGCGGATCAACATTTCACTGTTCAAACACAAACGCAGAAAATCGAATTTCGGAATAATCGGTTCTTCTTAAACAATCAAATTGTCAATGGTTTGGCTGATACAGGGGTCTCAACAGTTGAAAAACAACGATTTACAGGGTTATTTTCATTCTTTTTTAGCATCACAAATAATATTTTAGTTGGCGTTGTTACACTAACTTTAATCATCCTGATTATTTTGTTTATGATTGGACGAAAGAATTATCGGTCGAAATATATTAATAAGGAGGAAGACAAATGACCATTGCTGACATTGTAATGTTAACAGCAACTATCATTATTTGGAGTCTACTAATTGTAAATATTCTCTTAGTTATTTTTGGCTATGTTTATTATTTAAAAACAGATCCTGTCGCACCACCACCTGTAGAGGACGAAGACGCGCCGTTTGTTTCAATTATGGTGCCGGCCCATAATGAAGGAATTGTCATTGTGCGGACAGTTGAAGCGTTATTGAATTTTAATTATCCGCAAGATCGCTATGAAATTATTGTGATTAATGACAACTCAAGTGATAATAGTGCTGAGCTTTTAGCGAATGTCCAAAAAAAGGCGGTTAATCGAAATTTGCAGATTATTAATACAGACAATATAACAGGTGGGAAAGGTAAGTCTAATGCCTTAAACATTGGTTTCAAGCAAGCCAAGGGGGACGTGATTGCCATTTATGATGCGGACAATACACCTGAACCGAATGCACTCCGTTATTTAGTTGGAGAGTTAATCGCTAGTGAGGAATACGGCGCGGTTATTGGTAAATTTAGAACGAGAAATCGCAATGCAAGCTTGTTGACACGCTTTATTAATATCGAGACACTGGCCTTTCAATGGATGGCACAAGCCGGTCGTTTTCAATTATTTAAGTTATGCACGATTCCTGGCACAAATTTCATTGTTCGTCGTAGTATTATTGAAGCCATTGGCGGCTGGGATGACAAAGCGTTAGCCGAAGATACAGAAATCAGTTTCCGCATCTATATGATGGGCTATAAAATTAAGTTTCAACCAAAAGCAGTGACGTGGGAGCAAGAGCCACAAACTTTGTCAGTTTGGTTCCGGCAACGGACGCGATGGGTCAAAGGCAATATTTATGTCATTGTTAAAAATGCTAAATTATTGTTTAATCCTAAAGCGAGTCGGATCCGTTTTGATATCTTATATTTCTTGTCCATTTATTTTCTCTTAATGACATCGCTCGTTTTGTCAGACATCATGTTAGTTTTATCAATGTCTGGTTACTTAACAACGACCCTGCAAGGATTTAGCAATTCCTTGTGGTTGTTAGCGATTTTGTTATTTATTTTCAGTACTTTTGTCAGTATTACAACCGAAAAAGGCGAAATGACTTTAGAGAATATCTTAATTATTGCCTTGATGTATATTACATACAGTCAGATGTGGCTAGTAGTCGCCGCTTATGGCATGGTGATGTATATTAAAGAAAATGTTTTTCATAAACAAACACAAACAAAATGGTACAAAACTGAACGATTTAAATAAGGAGGAAACGTGCAATGAAACAAAAAACAGTCACTTTAATAGGAGTGTTCTTTCTGGCAATTCTGATTGGTGTCGCAAGTCCGACCGTATACGCCGAAAACAAAGAACAAGACAACCATACCTTTACACAACCTTTTCAAAATAAAACAATCTCTTTAACAGGTACTTCTGTCCGTAGCACCATGTATTTTACAAAAATTGATTATTGGGACGTAAAAAAAGCATCATTCAATATGACTTACCAAATCACACAATTAAAAAATAATCAGACCTCAGATTTAACTGTGGCAGTTAATGGTGTGAAGTTTTATTCTTGGCGTCCTGAAAATACGACTGGTATTCAACAAAAGACGATTGAAATCCCTTTGGAACTGATTAAAGAGACAAATACATTGACTGTTGAAGGCCAAATTATTAATCAGGCAGGAAACGACATGTATAATTTAATTGAAACTCCAGCAAATTGGTTAACGATGTATGAAGGATCTAACGTAAACTTCCAATACGATTTACAATTACCAGAGAATACAATTCATTCTTTTTATAATCATTTTGTGGGAGCAGACACGATTGCAAATAAACACAGTGTTATTTTGACACCAGAAAATGCATCGGAAAAAGAATTAGCTGCAGCGACCCATGCGTTAGCTGGTGCTGCTCGTTTGATTACTACCTCAGAAGAATTGTTGCCAATGGCTTCTTTGAACAAAGAACAGTCAGCACCCTATCAGTTGATTATTGCCAGCTATGATAAATTACCAGATCAGTATAAAAGTCAAATTGATAGCAAACGCGTGGAGGACCAGGCTGTCTTAAAATTTTTCAATCAACCAGATAAGCATGTTTTAGTAGCTACTTCTAAAGATGAGGACTTACTTGTTCGTGCGGGACGTTATTTAGCCAATTATGAATTAATGACCCAAACAGATAAAGAAGAGACAACAGTTGATGAGAATACCGATACGTTTAGTTCAACTTTAGAATTTGATGGAAATTATCCATTAACCTCAACGGGGGACAAACTAGAAGGGGCCTATCACCAAGAACAAACGTACTTTGTCAATTTACCAGTGGATCGAAACAATGCCAATGGAAGTCGCGTGCATTTACATTTTAAATACGCTGAAAACTTAGATTTTGATTCTTCTTTAGTGACGGTCTATGCCAATGATAAACCAATTGGCAGCAAGAAATTAACCGCTGCTCGTGCGAACGGTGATGAATTAAATCTCGAATTTCCAAAGAACTTAGAAATTGCTGATAGTTTTGTTTTAAAAGTTGCTTTTGATTTGAATGTTAAATCACCAGAAGTTTTGCGAAATGGTCAGACTCCATGGGCCTTTATTGAAAATAATTCGAATGTGTTTATTCAAACAGAAGAACTGAATGACATATTATTTAACAACTATCCGAACATTTTTATCAGAAGCCGTTCTTTTGCTGATTTAGCGATTTTATTACCAGAAAAAATGGACGATAACTATTTTAAAGTGTTGACCAATTTATTTAACTTAATTGGTAATTATGCCGAAAGTAATGTCGGTGAGATTACGTATTATAAAAAAGCGCCTAAAAATGCGGCATTAGAAAATCATAACTTGATTATTTTTGGTACGCCTAAGGATAATCCGATGATTCGTAAGTTAAACGATCAGTTGTATTTCCATTATGATAAGGACTTCACACGTTTTGTTTCAAACGAGAAACTGAGTATCGAAAAAGATTATGGTAAACAAATCGGTACGGCGCAGTTAATGTTTTCTCCATATAATGCGAAAGCCGCGGCGTTAATCTTAACAGGAGCTAAATCACAAGGTGTCTTTTTAGCCTCTACACAAGTGAATACAGAGAAGAATACTTCTATGTACAAAGGAGATGCCATTGTGGTCGATTCGAACTATCGTCGCTATGATTATCGTTTCAAAAAACGTGTAAGCAACGTTAGCAACGAATCATTAGGTAAACGAATTGTCAATAATCATAAATTAATGATTTATCTATTTGTCTTCTTAATTGGTATGACTATTATTGGATTAAGTGCGTTCTTCATCGTGAAGAAGAATTTGAAAGGTGGGGAATAGAGTGAATCAAAAACGAGTGACCTTACTTTTGGATTTAACTTTGTTGGTAGGAATTGTTTTGGTTGTCGGCACAACCATCTTTATGGCCTTAGGAACGAATGATTTCTTTGTGGACTTAAGTTGTCTATTAATTTCAGTTATCTTAATTATCGTTACCTATTTTGTAGGAATTACAGCGGGGTTAACATTTTCGCTTATATTTATTTTTCTACAATTGACCTATGTTGTATATCAGTATGTCTATCATGATTTGTTTAGCTATGGCTCATTATTTTGGCTAATCATGCCGCCGCTCTACTGTTTAACAATCTATGCAGTGACTTATCAAATTCGTACGATTGAAGAAGAAAATATTCGCTTACGTAAAGAAACTTCACGGTTAAATGCGTTAGATGCAGTAACTAATTTAAGAACAGCAAAAATGTACGAGGAAGGATTCGATTTATTTTCTGACATTTCTACACGTTATGAAGCGCCGTTATATTTGGTCGTGATCCGAGTGGCCTATTGGGAAAGTATTCGTAACTTATTAAGTCCTGAACAAAAAAATGAATTGCTACAAATCGTGACAGCGGCGATTAAAGAGACAACGGATGATCGCTTCTTACCATACTTTATCGACGGCACACCGCCGACTTGGGCGTTATTAATTTTCCGCGATGGGGATGACGGATACACTACTAGAAAAGAATTCAAACAACAAGCTCAAGAGAAATTTGCCCATTCTGAAACCTTAAGGAATATTACTTTGACATTACAAGTTTCCTATACCAAATATGATCCTGCCGAATTTAACAACGCTTCAGAATTTTTAGGGGATGGAATTAATTCTCTTCAATATGATGTTTAAAAAGGAGGCAAACAAATGACTGAAAAACTTGCTGTTTTTACAGGGAATTTAGCAGAGGCTGGTGTATTAAATGAGACGCAGCCATTGTCAATGCGATTACATTTAGAAAATATCCAAGCAGAAAGTAATCCAGAATCTATTGTGCCCTTATTTTCTCATGGGGTAATTTTAAACATACTTGTTGAACAGTTAGAGGAAAGTATCCCACTGTCTCACTTGAAAAAAGGGACCAAAGTCCGTTTCACAGTCGTGGGCTTGCCGCCGATGACTATGTCAATTCCACCGCATGTTGGTGGGCAAGCGATTGAATTGATAGAAGAAATCTAAAAAGCTTCTGCATTAGCTATGATTATTAGCTAATGCAGAAGCTTTTTTTATTCAAAGGTCATTCTTTCAATTCGATCGAACGCTTCCTTTAATAAATCTAAATTTTGTGTTGCGGCTAAACGAATGTACTCATCGCCCGTTGTTTCACCAAATGCTTTTCCAGGAATCACTAATACCTGTGTCTCTTTTAAAAGCTTTTCCACAAAAGGGACGGAAGTTAGTCCAGTTTTTTGAATATTAATGAAGGCGTAAATACTTCCTTTGACTGGATGAAGCGAAAGGAAAGGGATCTTTGCTACTCGTTGGGCCACATACTCTAAACGTGTTTGGAACACTTCAACGATTGGGTCTACAAATTCGTCAAAATGTTGTAACGCATAGATTCCTGCTTGCTGTGACAACGTAGGCGCAGAATACGTAACGCCTTCATTAATTAATTTGGCTACTTCGTTAATATAGTCTGGGGCAATCATATAACCAATACGCCAACCAGTCATTGCAAAGGCTTTTGAAAAGCTACCAAAAGTGATAGTATTTTCTGGAGCAAACGTAGCCATGGGAGTAAACGTTTCTTGGAAACAAAAGGCTTCATAAACTTCATCTGAAAGAATGTATAAGTTGTGTTCAATCGCTACCTGTGCAATTTCTCTGAAAGTTTCTTCAGAGAAAACAGCGCCTGTCGGGTTATTCGGTGAATTAAGAATAATCGCTTTGGTTTTAGGCGTGATTTTTTCTTTCAAAAGAGCTACATCAATTTGGAAACCATCTTCTTCATAGGTTGGCAAAAAGACCGGAACGCCATCTGCTAAAAGAACTTGGTCTTTATAAGGAGAGAAATAAGGTTCATGAATAATCACTTCATCTCCAGGATTTAGAATCACTTGTAAGGCAAGGTACATTCCGTGCAGAGCGCCAACTGTGGCCCGGACTTGATTCGGTTGAAAAGATAATTGATAATGTGACTGATAAAACTGAATGACCGCCTCAATGAATGCCTCGCTACCATCAGAAGCGGTATATTTTGTATGCCCATTTTTGGCATCGTTAGCTGCTTGTTCGATAATCCGCTCATCGGTAATTAAGTCAGGGTCACCAATCGATAAATCGATTAAATTTGGGGTCTTTTTCGCCAATGTTGCAATATCCATGAGTAAATTTTCAGTAGGTTGTTGGTAACGTGTTGCGATATTCTTGCGATCCATACCAGGTGCTCCTTTTTATAAAACTTTTCTTAGAAAATCTTGTGTTCTTGGGTTTTGTGGCGCATCAAAAATTTCTTCAGGTGTGCCTTCTTCTTGAATGATTCCTGCATCCATAAAAATGACACGGTCCGCAACTTCTTTTGCGAAGCCCATTTCGTGGGTAACCACTACCATTGTCATCCCTTCAATAGCTAAATTTTTCATAACGGATAGCACTTCGCCCACCATTTCAGGGTCTAAGGCAGAAGTTGGTTCATCGAACAGCATCACGTCAGGGCGCATGGCTAAAGCACGAGCAATCGCTACCCGTTGTTGTTGCCCACCAGAAAGTTGAGAGGGATAATTTTCTTTTTTATCTGATAAACCAACTTGTTCCAGTAAAGAAAGAGCATGTTCTGTGGCTTCAGAAGCGGCTTCTTTTTTTACTTTAACAGGACTAATCGTTAAGTTTTCCAAGACATTTTTATGCGGGAAAAGATTGAAATTTTGGAATACCATTCCCATTTTTTGACGAAGTTGATCAATGTTGGTATTTTTATCTAATAAATTTTTTCCTTCAAATTCAACGCTGCCACCAGTTGGTGTTTCTAATAAGTTCAAGCAACGTAAAAAAGTACTTTTACCACTACCAGAAGGGCCAATAATTACGACAACTTCACCAGCTTCAATTTCTAAGTCAATTCCTTTAAGTACTTCATTTTTTCCAAATGTTTTCTGTAAGTTTTTAATGTTAATCACTAGTACTCATTCTCCTTTCAGCAACACCTAATAGACGCGAGATAGTAAAGGTTAGGACGAAATAAATCAACGATACAATTAAGTAAGGTAGGAAGGGTTTAAAACTTGCTCCTTGAACGTTGCCAGCTTGGAAAATTAGTTCTGAAACACCAATGACTGAAACAACGGAAGATTCTTTAATTACTGTAACAAATTCATTGCCTAACGCTGGTAAAATATTTTTAATAGCTTGTGGGAAAATGATGTATCGCATTGCTTGGTTTTGATTCATTCCCAAAGAACGAGCAGCTTCCAATTGTCCTTTATTAACTGCCTGAATACCAGCACGAATAATTTCTGCTACATATGCACCACTGTTTAAAGAAAGAGCAATACAACCAGCTGCTACTTTTGATAAGTCTAAACCAAGAACGCCTGTCCCGAAATAGACAATAAAAATTTGAACAAGCAAAGGAGTGCCACGAACATATTCAATATAAGCAATGGCAATGCCACGTAAAATTTTGGAATTGGCTAACTTCATTAAGGCAAGTAATGCCCCTAAAATGGCACCAAACAAAACACCAATGAAAGCTAGGAAAATGGTATAGCCCGCACCGTTAAGGTAGAACTTTCCATACTTTTGTAAAAAGCTTTGATCTTTTTGGAACATTAATTGATTGGCTTCTTTTTTATAACCGTCCATTAATTTTTGATCATTAATTTGTTTAATAGAGGCATTTACTTTCTCCGTCAAAACAGGCGCATCTTTAGGAAAAGCAACGGCAGTATCTTTTGAGCCTTTTTCAAAGGTAACATCAGCAAAAGCTAAATCCTCATTTTGAGAAACATAGGCTTCGCCAACCGGTTCTTCCATAACGACTGCATCTAATTTATTATTTTTTAGATTCATAATTAAATCTGGAATTTTTTGAAGAGAAGTAGGGACAGCACCGGTTAATTCGGTTTTAATTAATTCTTCTTGTGTCGTTTGCTTTTGGGCACCTGCACGAACGCCTTCGAAATCTTTAGTGGAATGAAATTTATCTTTGTCTTCTTTCCGAACAATGACTCTTTGTTGAACGTTCATATATGGTTGAGAAAAAGCTACTTCTTTTAATCGTTCAGGCGTTGGCGACATGCCAGAGATGACCATGTCAATCTTGCCAGTTTTTAAGGCCCCTAACAGAGCATCGAAGCCTAGTTCTTCGATTTTTAATTTAACGCCTAAATCGTCGGCAATTTTTTGAGCAATAGAAATATCAAAACCGACAATTTTATCTTCACCATCTACTTTTGCATGAAATTCATAAGGGGCATAGTCTGCGGATAAGCCGACAACTAGTTCTCCCTTTTGGATGATTTTGTCATAGACTGGATCGTTTTCGGCTGCAAAAGTTTCTTTAATAGGTAATAATGAGAGCAACAAGAATAAAATTGGTAAAATCGTCTGTAGCCATTTTTTACATTTGGTCATTTGCGTAAACTCCTTTTTGTATTATTTTTATAAATATTCAAAAAAAGCGAATAAATGTATAAAAATTTATTGTGTTATGATGTGGTTTATCATATCATAGAATATGTAAAAGGAAAAGTAGTAGAGTTGAAAAAATACAACTTTTTCAAAAAAATTTTCAAAAGTCAAAAATGAAGGGGATTTTCAAGATGGAACAATCATTAATTGTGAGAGGGACACCACAAGAGTATCTTTGCGAAATTGGTTCGTGGGAATTATTAGAAGGACAACTATTATGCAGAAATATTCATCGTGTATTCATTTTACACGGGACTGAGTCATGGCAAGCGGCAAAACCGTATTTTCCGACGTTTCAAAAAGTAACAGCTGTTTTTGAAAACTATGGAGGTGTTTGTACAGATCAACGTGTGCAAGAGTTAGAAGCGCAAGTGCTGGACAATCATTTAGAGGCCATCGTCGCTGTTGGTGGAGGAAAAGTGGCCGACTTGGGCAAAGCCTTAGCACACAAAATGGCGTTACCGGTAATTATTTTACCCACTTTAGCAGCTACTTGTGCACCGTGCACGCCATTGAGCGTAATGTATCGAGAAGATGGAGCAATGGAACGGTATGACGTTTTTCCGCAAGCAAACGCTTTGGTGTTGGTAGAACCAAGAGTGTTATTGCATTCGCCTCGGTCCTTAATGGTGGCAGGTATTGGGGATACATTAGCTAAATGGTACGAAGCAGATGCGATTATTTCGCAGTTAGATGTCCAAGTGTTACCTATTCAAGTTTCTCATTTTGCCGCGGAAAAATGTCGCGATATTTTGTTAAATGAAAGTATCAATGCTTTAAAAGCGATGGAAGAGCAGCAATTAAATCAATCGTTTATTGATGTCATCGAAACGAATTTAATTATTGGTGGAATGGTGGGTGGCTTTGGCGATGATTATGGTCGGACAGCAGGTGCCCATTCCATTCATGATGCACTAACTTTGCTGCCAGCTAGCCATCGACAATTACATGGAAACAAAGTGGCGTATGGTGTGTTTGTTCAATTAGCTATTGAAGAGAAATGGCAAGAAATCGCTGAATTGATTCCTTTCTATCACCAACTAGGTTTGCCTATTTCTTTAAAAGAAATGGACATGGACTTAACTGAAGCCGAGTATCAAGAAGTGGCAGAACGTGCTTGTATAGAAGGCGAAACGATTCATTATATGAAACAAAAAATTACCCCTGAAATTGTGAAAACAGCGATGCAAGATTTAGAAAAATATACAGCGACAAAATAAGTGCCAAACAGCAACTAGTTCATTTGAAATATTTGAACTAGTTGCTGTTTTTTAAGGATCCTTTTTTGAAGAAAGAAACCTTGAGAAATCCTTGCAAATTCAATAAAAAAAAAGTATGATGATGGGAGGACAAATTATAGTAGAAAGTAGGGAAATGAATGACGGAACCAGCCATTCGTTATCGTTTAATCAAAAAAGATAAACACACAGGTGCGCGTTTAGGTGAATTAATTACTCCTCACGGCACATTTCCAACACCAATGTTTATGCCGGTAGGTACACTTGCGACAGTTAAAACAATGTCACCAGAAGAATTAAAAGAAATGGGTGCCGGTGTTATTTTAAGTAATACTTACCATTTATGGTTACGCCCAGGTGAAGATTTAGTCGAAGAAGCAGGCGGTTTACACAAATTTATGAACTGGGATCAACCTATTTTAACTGATTCAGGTGGCTTCCAAGTCTTCTCATTAAGTGATATGCGGAAAATCGAAGAAGAAGGTGTGCATTTTAGAAATCATTTAAATGGTTCAAAAATGTTCCTTTCTCCAGAAAAAGCGATCAATATTCAAAATAAATTAGGATCAGATATTATGATGAGCTTTGATGAATGTCCACCATTTGATGAAAGCTATGAGTATGTCAAACGCTCGATTGAACGGACTTCTCGTTGGGCTGAGCGTGGCTTAAAAGCCCATGCGAATCCTGATAGACAGGGATTATTCGGTATTGTTCAAGGTGCGGGATTTGAAGATTTACGTCGTCAAAGTGCTAAAGATTTAGTGAGTATGGATTTTCCTGGCTATTCGATTGGTGGCTTATCTGTTGGTGAGTCTAAGGAAGAAATGAACCGAGTCTTAGACTTTACGACACCGTTAATTCCTGAAAATAAACCACGTTACTTAATGGGTGTGGGTGCCCCTGATTCATTAATTGATGGAGTGATTCGTGGGATTGACATGTTTGATTGTGTGCTACCAACACGTATTGCGCGCAATGGTACTTGTATGACTTCACAAGGTCGCTTGGTTGTTAAAAATGCCCAATATGCAAGAGATTTTCGTCCGCTTGATGAAAAATGTGATTGTTATGTTTGTCGTAATTATACGCGGGCCTATATTCGTCATTTGATTAAATGTGATGAAACATTCGGAATCCGTTTAACATCGTATCATAATTTATACTTCTTGTTAGACTTAATGAAAAATGTCCGTCAAGCAATTATGGACGACAATTTATTAGAATTCCGACAAGCGTTTTTTGAAGAATATGGCTTTAATAAAGCGAATGCAAAAAGTTTCTAAAAATTAGAGGAAAAAACTAGTTCTTCAAGCGTTTTTTTGATACAGTTAGTAGTGTGAATAATGCAGAGTGAGGTGAAACAAATGGGTGGCGGATTTACAATGATTTTTACATTAGTCCTTTTAGGAGGAATGATGTTTTTCATGACACGTTCTCAAAAGAAACAACAGCAAGAACGTCAAAAACAACTAAACGCAATGAAAACTGGCGATAGTGTTGTCACAATTGGTGGTTTACATGGTGTTTTAAGTGAAATCAACGAAAAAACAGTTTTAATCGATTGCGAAGGTATTGTCTTAGAATTTGACCGTGCAGCAATTCGAACTGTAACACCTGGAACTGCCGTTACAAATG
The DNA here is from genome assembly GCF_029024925.1 of Enterococcus faecalis. Taxonomy (NCBI): domain Bacteria; kingdom Bacillati; phylum Bacillota; class Bacilli; order Lactobacillales; family Enterococcaceae; genus Enterococcus; species Enterococcus faecalis. Next base: position 735,871 of record NZ_CP118962.1, read on the forward strand.
ATTCAGCAGTAACTAGTGTACCAGTCACAGAAGTTGAAGAGACAGTCACAGAAGAAGTAACTGAAGTTCCTGAAACATCAGATCCTTCAAAAGAAAAGAAAGACTAAACGAATCAACTGATTCATTTAATGGTTAAAGAGAGCGGAACAGGCTTTTCAAAGGCGAAACTGTGACCAGTAGTCACACGAGAAAGCCAATAAGAAGAGATAATTCCTATTCCGCTCGTGTCGTTTATCTTAAAATGTAGGACTAGGAAGGAGCCTGGGACAAAAATCACTTTGGATTTTTGTCCCAGGCTTAAAAATTGATAAACGGCGGGAACAGAAGCAACTCCTTCGGAAATAAGCCAAAATTCTCCCAAAATTAAAGAACAATTTTCGGAAATTTCTTCTTATTTCTCGGAGTTAAACACTTCTGTCCCGACCTTGTCCTGAGTCCTTTTTAACTATTAAGTTTACAAAAAAGGTTCCTTTTTATAGTGTTGGGAGATAGTTAAAAAGTGAGCAATCTTTCGCTTGGTTGGAAGGAGAAGAGCCCATGACAATGGAAAAATTAAGTTGGTTACAACAAAAAATGCTCAATAAAAGTATTAAAAAGAAGTGCCAAAATTTTCGTGAACTAGGTTATTCTTCCATCAACGAAGAAGATTTATTGACTTATTTACTCACCTATCGTTGGAAAAAACAAACCCATTTATCTGTCAAAGACTGTCGCAAAGACATTCAGAAGGTTAAGCCGAATGAATTTTTTGACTATCAACAATTATTGGCACAGACATCAAAAAATCCTTTAAGGGACTGGCATGATATTGAAGACTTATTCTAGAAAAAAGAATAGGTCTTTTTTTTGAGATAAAAAAAAATTATAAATAGTTGTGAAAAATATCACAAAAACTATTTACAAGATTCGTTTTATGTTGTATGATGTGAATGTGAAATAGTTAACAAAGTTTTTTTAAAATGAAACTCTTAGGAGGATGAACATGGTTAAAACAGTAAAAAAAGAAAAGACAGAAACGGTTGATGTTTCATCAATGATTGATGAATTAGCAACAAAAGCGAATGTCGCTTTAAAAGCAATGGAAGATTTTACACAAGAACAAGTAGATCACATTGTCCATCAAATGGCGATGGCGGCGTTAGACCAACATATGCCTTTAGCAAAAATGGCTGTCGAAGAAACTGGCCGTGGAATCTATGAAGATAAAGCAATCAAAAATATGTATGCATCTGAATACATTTGGAATAATATTAAACATGATAAAACAGTGGGTGTAATTAACAAAGACGAACAAACCGGTTTAATGGAAATTGCTGAGCCAGTTGGCGTGGTATGTGGGGTCACACCAACAACAAACCCAACGTCAACAACTATTTTTAAATCACTAATCGCCTTAAAAACAAGAAATCCAATTGTTTTTGCTTTCCATCCTAGCGCACAAAAATGTTCGGCCGAAGCGGCACGTATTGTACGGGATGCGGCGATTGCAGCAGGTGCACCAGAAAATTGTATTCAATGGATTGAACAACCATCGATTGATGCAACATCTGCTTTGATGAATCATCCAGGGATTGCCATTGTTTTAGCAACTGGTGGCGCAGGCATGGTAAAATCTGCATACTCAACAGGTAAACCAGCACTAGGCGTTGGTCCTGGGAACGTACCAGCTTATATTGAAAAAACGGCTAAAGTAAAACGTGCGGTTAATGATTTAATTGTTTCAAAATCATTTGATAATGGAATGATTTGTGCTTCTGAGCAAGCGGTCATTGTGGATAAAGAAATTTATGCTTCTGTCAAAGCTGAGTTTGAAGCACATAACGTTTACTTCGTGAAACCGAATGAATTACAAAAACTAGAAGATGCAGTGATGAATGAAGGCAAATACGCAGTAAATCCAGCGATTGTCGGTAACTCTGCAGAAAAAATTGCTGAATTAGCAGGAATTAGCGTACCAAAAGGCACAAAAATTTTAGTCGCTGAATTAGAAGGTGCAGGTCCAGAATATCCATTATCAAGAGAAAAATTATCGCCAGTTTTAGCAATGATGAAATCAAACAATGCAGAGCATGCTTTTGAACTATGTGAAGCGATGTTAAACTTAGGTGGTTTAGGACATACAGCAGTAATTCATACAGAAGATGAAGAGTTACAAGTTGCTTTTGGTTTACGTATGAAAGCTTGTCGTATTTTAGTGAATACTCCATCAGCAGAAGGTGGTATTGGTAACATTTATAACGAAATGATTCCATCCTTAACACTTGGTTGTGGTTCATACGGGAAAAACTCTGTTTCTAAAAACGTATCAGCCATTAACTTAATTAATATTAAAACGGTAGCGAAACGGAGAAATAATATGCAATGGTTTAAATTACCTCCAAAAATTTTCTTTGAAAAAAATTCTTTACAATATCTACAAAAAATGGAAAATGTTGAACGTGTCATGTTAGTTTGTGACCCAGGTATGGTTCAATTTGGCTATGCAGATATCGTACGTAAAGAGCTACAAAAACGTAAAAATGATGTGAAAATCGAAGTATTTTCTGATGTTGAACCAAACCCATCAACAAATACTGTTTATGCAGGTACCAAAATGATGGTTGATTTCCAACCAGATACAGTGATTGCCTTGGGTGGCGGTTCTGCAATGGACGCGGCGAAAGGCATGTGGATGTTCTATGAACACCCAGATACAGAGTTCTTTGGTGCAAAACAAAAATTCTTAGATATCCGCAAACGGACATATAAAATTGCCAAACCAGAAAAAACACAATTTGTTTGTATCCCAACTACTTCAGGAACTGGTTCAGAAGTTACACCATTTGCCGTTATTACTGATAGTGAAACACACGTGAAATATCCGTTAGCAGACTATGCGTTAACACCAGATGTAGCGATTGTTGATCCACAGTTCGTAATGTCTGTGCCAGCTTCAGTCACTGCAGATACAGGTATGGATGTTTTAACACATGCTATTGAATCTTATGTTTCCGTGATGGCTTCAGATTACACACGTGGTTTAAGTTTACAAGCAATCAAGTTAGTTTTCGATCATTTAGAAAATTCAGTGAAACGTCCAGATATGGAATCTCGCGAAAAAATGCATAATGCATCAACCATGGCAGGGATGGCATTTGCCAATGCATTCTTAGGTATTTGTCACTCTATTGCTCATAAAATTGGTGGGGAATATGGCATTCCACATGGTCGTACAAATGCGATTTTATTACCACATATTATTCGTTACAATGCGAAAGATCCATCAAAACACGCAATGTTCCCTAAATATGATTACTTCCGCGCCGATACTGATTATGCAGACATTGCAAAATTCTTAGGCTTAAAAGGAAATACTACCGCAGAATTAGTAGAAGCTTTAGCAACAGCAGTAGCAGACTTAGGTAAATCAGTCGGAATTGACATGAACTTGAAAGCCCAAGGTGTCTCACAAGAAACATTAGACACAACGGTTGATCGTATGGCAGAACTTGCATATGAAGACCAATGTACAACTGCAAATCCGAAAGAACCATTAATTAGTGAACTAAAACAAATTATCTTAGATGCTTATGTAGGATAAAAGAACTCAAATAAAGAGACCAGAACATTAATGTTCTGGTCTCTTTAACGTTTTGCGAAAACAGTGCTGTCGATACCACGGTTATGACACCAATTAACTAAAACTGGATCGAGGACAAGTGCGGTACTCGTCAATTCTTCTGTCGTCTTTTTTCCTAAAAGAGTATAAAGCATTTTCACTTCTTCTTGCCATTGCTGTACAAGGGCTAAGGTATTTTCTAAACCATTTTTACTCATAAGGGAAGCTAAGATAGTCCCAGCAACTCCCATGCTTTTGGCACCTAAAGCGAGTCCTTTGACAATATCAAGAGAGTTACGCACACCGCCAGAGCCGAGAATAGTTAGTTTCTTTTGCCAATTTTGTGATTCCAGAAGAGAGATGACCGTTGATTGCCCCCAATCATCTAAGAAAGAAAGTTCTCGTTTCTTCCGCCGGGCATTTTCAATTTGTGTAAAACTCGTTCCGCCTTGGCCGCTCACATCCGCTGCTTGAACGCCGATAGAGGTAAGTTTTTCTAAGGTTTCTTGGCTCATGCCAAAGCCAACCTCTTTGACAATGACAGGCACTTCTACGGCCTGTACGATAGCTTCAATCTTGGTTAGCCAATTAGTGAAATCACGATCTCCTTCAGGCATGACCAATTCTTGGGGCACATTTACATGGATTTGTAAGGCATTCGCTTGAAATAAATCAAGCGCTCGCTTTGCTTCTTCCACACCCAAGCCTGCACCAATATTGGCAAAAATGAGTCCATCTGGGTTTTCTTTTCGCATAATTTGATACGTATCCGCTAAACTAGCATCTTTTAACGCTGCCGAGACAGATCCTGTCGCAACTAAAAGGCCAGTTTCTTTGGCAATAATGCCTAATTGCTGATTAATTTCTTTTGCACGCTGGCTACCACCTGTCATTGCATTGACATAAAAAGGTTGGGGAAGCTGAAAAGAAAGAAACGAAGTGGAAATATCCACTTCGTTAACAGCGGATTCAGCAAACGATTGGTGAACAAAACGCACACGATCAAAGTCATTACTTTTTTTTTTGTGGAACGCTTTAGCTAATGATAGATGTTCATCTTTTCGATTCATGCTTCTCCTTACACTCCTTTTGACCATAGGTATAGACGTGAAGTGGCAGTGGGGTAATTCCGTCTTTTTCCCAAGCAGTCATTAATGGTAAAATCCCGGATTTTTGGCGGAAAATTACAATCCCACAATCGCCCCCGCCAGCGCCAGAAGATTTCGCAGCTCCTGTATAAGATTCAGCCAAATCACAAAGATTTTTCAAGGCTTCTGTTTCGATTACCACACCAGTCAGTGAAGATAATTCGGCGAGCAATTGGCGATTTTTAGTAATTTGTTTTTGAATAACAGAAATTTTTCCTGTGTTAAAGCCATTAATCATTGTTTCGACACAAAGCCGACTTTTCATTAAGAACTGCTCATAAGCCGCTTGTTTTTCTTCTTTTGATTGATGGACTCGATCAACTAAGTCTGAAGTGGACGCAGGACTACCTGTCCAACCAATTAGTAAACGTAGTTGTTTCGGTACTTTTAACGGAAAAATCATTAATTCAGGCCAGTCCATTGCTAACAAATCAGTTAATGTTTCAGTGGCTACTTTTTGATTGACCCAATCATGATCGAAGGTTGAAAAGGCAATCCAGCCCCCGTAACAGCTGGCGGCGATATCTCCGCAAGAACCATTTCCTTGAACGGCTAAGTGAGCTAATGCTGATAATTTGAAAATTTCCTCATTTTCCAAACCTAAGTCATAAAAAATATTCAAGGCTTTGACAGTTCCAACGGTTACTGCACCGCTTGAACCAAGACCATATTTTCGTCCATTTGAACTATCTAATTCACTCGTCACTTTTAAATGATAAAATGACAATTCTTTGTTTTGCTCTTGCGCATATTTTTCAGTTAGATGAATCGCCGCTAGAACATAATGAAAGGGATTTTCGCGAATATCTAATACAAGCTCACCATTTCGGCGTGTCCAGCGAATAGGTAACGAGCTGTATTGTGCAGATTGAATACTGCCTTCATCTGTTGTTTCTTCGACAGTTACAGTTACGAATTGATCCACAGCAACGATAATGGCAGGGTGGCCAGGTTCAACAACGGCATATTCTCCTGCAATAAATAACTTTCCTGGCGTAGTAACTTCAATCATGCTTATTTATCCATTCCTTTCGTTTCAAACAATTCAATTCCGGGACCAGCAAAAGCTGGGACTAACTGCTCTTTTGAAAAATGTTCACTTAAAAATGTTTTTAATGCTTCTAAGTTTTTCTTTTCGACTAAGACCTTGACATTCGGACCTGCATCCATTGTAAAGTAACAAGGAATTCCTTTGGCCCGTGCTTGGCGAACTAAAGCCATCGCTTGTAAACTGCCTGGGGACCAGTAAGTAAATGGAGGGACAGCACCTAAGGTTGTTCCATGCATCCTTAACCCATTGGCTTCAATGATTTCTCCTAAACGAGGGAAGTCTTTTGTTTTAATTGCTTCATGAACTTGGGATAAATCTTTTTCCACATTGTCCAACCAACCTTGATAAAAGCTAGAAGTTTCTACTGTTCGTTTCATTCCATCACGGCTGGAAACATCTTTTTCGCCATCGTTAATTAAGATAAAGAGCATGGCCAATTCGTTTTCCCAATTATTGGCTGGAATATTTTCAGCAAACGAAGTTTCATCAGAGTGGCCTTTGTTCCATTGAGCAAAACCACCAAAAATGCTGCGACAAGCAGAACCTGAACCACGTCGCGCTAAACGTGATAAGTCTTTTGCTGAAAGATTTAATCCTAAGGCTACGTTACAGGCCCCTGCTAAAGCAGCTAGACCACTCGCTGAAGAAGCCAAACCAGCTGCAGTAGGCACAAAATTTTGACTTTCCACTTTTGCAAACCAAGTACAATCGGCTTGTTGACGAACAAGGTTCAAAAATTCTTTGACTTTTTTTGTTTGTTTTTCGTTTTGCAAGATACCATCTAAAATAAATACATCTTCTGAATAATGGGCATCAAATGTCACAGTTGTTTCTGTGTAAAAGGCATCTAATGTTAATGATAAACTACTATTCATTGGTAAAATGTATTCTTCATTGGCTTTTCCCCAATATTTAATCAGAGCAATATTTGTATGCGCTCGTGCTTTTCCTGAAAGCATTACTTTTTCACCTCTAATGATTGAATCCATGTAGCAACAGCTCCATTTTCTTCTAAAGTCTGTGCAATGGTTTGTGCGGTCTTTTTATTATCTGTTAAGGCAATCATACAGCCACCGCGACCGCCGCCGGTTAATTTTGCTCCTAGAGCGCCATGTTCTAGAGAGAGAGCCACTAGTCGATCCAGCATATCGTTGCTGACGGTTAATTGCTGGAGTTGCTCTTGCGCTAACGTCATTAGCTGACCTAATTTTTGTTTATCATCTTGTAAAATTGCCTGCTTCGCTTCTTTAGTAAAAGAACCTAATTGTTTCATTGTTTCAGCGATTGCTGTGGGATTATTTTGAGCTAGCTGCGCAATGTCTTTCACTGCTTCACGTGTTTGACCTTTAATTCCCGTATCAGCTACTACTAAGTAGGCATTAGATAAATTCATCGAGAAATGTGTGGGCGGAAATCCTCTAGTAAAAAATAAGGGATCAGCGCCGCTTGTTGCTGCGGCATCGATACCACTAGGATTGCCATGAGCAATTTTCTCACTTAAGGAAACAAGCTCAAACAATTCTTGATATGTATAAGCGTAATCAAAATAATCAAAAAGGCTTCGAACGATGGCCACAGCGGTTGCTGCGCTTGAGCCCATTCCTCGTTCAGCGGGAATCGTACTTGTTAAGGTCAAAGTGCCTTTAAATGTATCTTCCTTTAAAAAATGTAAGGTTTGCTGAACAACTTCCTTGATATTTGCTAGCTCTTGGGGCACGTCTTCTAGCAATCCTGTAAAATATGCACAATCAATCTGCATAGTTTTTGCTGGGGTAAAGACGGCTGTGATTTCTGTCGCTTGAAAAGGAAAGGCGATTGCTGGTTCGCCGTAAACAACGGCGTGTTCCCCCATTAAAATAATTTTTCCCGTCGCTTGACCGAGGCCTTGTTTTTTTATATTCATTCACTGACATTCCTTTTGAGTAGAATCGAGTATAGGACAAAAGACGTTCTTGGATTAGAAGAACGTTTGTCATAATCTCTTCATGATTTATAGGAAATGATTCCAAAAGTTTCTCTTGTTCCAAAAAAAGAGATTGCTTAACCTAAGATAGTTTACCTAAAAATAAGGCACAAGTAAAATGGTTCCGTTGGTTTTTCCAAAAAATTAATAACAATTTAATAAGAAAGAACCGACAGAACCAGTTATTCGGCTATTTTTTTAAAATTTTCTTAGGTAATCACCAAACCAAGGGCACTTGCCAAATAAATGGCTTGTTCAGGGGTGACTTTAAGACCTGATAAATAGTTTGGTGAGAAAGTCAAGCGTTCAAAGGTGTTTTGGGAAAAATCCAATCCTTTTAAAGAAGTATTTAGCCAATTACTTTCGGTTAAATCGCAAGCTTCTAGCAGGAGTTTCTTCCAGGTGACCTCGAAAAATTCACTTTCGACTAAACGAGTCTGATTAAAGTGAACAAGATTAAAATTTGCAAAACGAAAAGAAGCATAATCGGCTTTGCAATCTTCAAATAGACAATCTTTTAAATAGCTATCTGCAAAATTCGTTCCTGTCAAATTGCAACGAAGGAAAGTCACTCGATGAAAACTGCCAGACAGCCATTCGACGTTAGAAAAATCGCAAGCTTCAAAACGCACATTACTACAATCAAAAGAAGCAAACTGGCCATTTGCTAATGAAAGATGATCGAAAACAGCATCCCGAAAGACTAAGTTACGAACTTCTTGATTCGATAAATCAATCTGCTGATACAAATGATTTTCTAAGATTGCCTCATCTTCTAATTGACAGTTCGCTAATAGAGGAAGTTGTTCTGGCAGATTTGGTGGCAAGGGATAAGTTATTTTCATAAAACGCCTCTTTCTTCTTGTTGATTTTCAAAGGTTTCATCAATTGAGTAGGCCCGATTATAGAAACGTAGCGCAGTTGTGAAAACATAAGCGCCGGCAAAACCAAGTAAACTACCTAACACAATCCCGACTAATCGATAGTTTAAAAGATTACTAATGACTTGCTGTCGTGCAAGATTTGATAATAATAAGGACATCGGGGTAATAAAAAAGCTGGCAATCGCATAGTTTCTGTTAATGAATCCTTCAAAAGCTGCATATAGAATACTAATGATACCGATTGTTTGTAAAGGTGTAAAGGGAATCATTAATAAAATTGCAGAAAGCAACAAACCAAGACTCGTACCTAGAATCCGTTGCACATTTCGCTGCATCACAGAATGTAAATTTTCCCCTTGTAAAATGGCTGCGCAAGTAAACGTCATCCAATAAGCGTTGACTAAATGAAGCGATTGACTTAAATAAGCCGCTAAAAATAAAATGGCCGCATAATGCAAAGCATCTAATAAAGAAGCGGGATCGATATAAAGTCGTTCTTGAAGAGACATCCGTTTTTGAAAAACGTAGGGGCGCTTGTCGATGAAATGAAGCACAATGCCCATGATAATGCCGGTCACTACTCCTAAAAGAACAAAACTGGCCATGATAGGAATCTTATGTAAAGGAAAATTGTTGCTTGTTCCCATTGCGGTTGACATGATAACTAACAAAGCACCAGGCTTCTCAATGCCATACAATCTAAAAAGTAAGCGTGCAAGAAAAGCGACGATGGCAATTGTAATGGGAATCAACCAAGGTACATGGTGACTTAGCATTCCTAAGCTGTTGCCCAGAACAATAAAAAAGCCAACAATATTCAGTCTGCGCAATAATTGGGGCAAAGGAAGCGGCTGATAATAAATAAACGTATAAATGCCCATCGAGCCAAAGGTCCCAATGAGTAAATTATTGGAAAAATAACCAATTAATAATGGAATTGCCATACAAATTGCGACACCAACTAACCGAAATAATTCGTCATTTGCTTTATCAATAGCAAACAAATCCTTTAAAAACGTAGAATTTTTCATATTTTGTCACTCCTTTACTTCCTAATTTACCATAATGTTTAGAAAACTGACAAAAGAATTGCAATAAAAGACAGGAAGAAAAAGAGTGGTTTCTGATAGGAAGAGAAGAAAAATTAAAAAAAGTTAACATTTTGACTTGCAATTTTAATATGAAAAATGTAAGATATATTCCATAGCAATAAATAATTATTAAATTCTGATTTTTCAGAAAATACAGATTGTATTATTTTAAGGAGGCAACACTATGAAATTGAAAAAGTCATTAACATTCGGTGTGATTACATTATTTAGCGTAACAACTTTAGCGGCTTGTGGAGGCGGCGGAACGTCAGATAGCTCAAGCGCGTCTGGTGGCGGTAAGGCAAGTGGCGAACAAGTTTTACGTGTCACAGAACAACAAGAAATGCCAACAGCTGATTTATCACTAGCAACAGACAGAATTAGTTTTATTGCATTAAATAATGTATATGAAGGAATTTATCGTTTAGACAAAGATAACAAAGTCCAACCTGCAGGTGCAGCGGAAAAAGCAGAAGTTTCTGAAGATGGACTAACATACAAAATTAAATTAAATAAAGATGCAAAATGGTCAGACGGTAAACCAGTGACTGCTAATGACTATGTTTACGGATGGCAACGAACAGTTGATCCAGCGACAGCTTCTGAATATGCTTATCTGTATGCCTCTGTAAAAAATGGTGATGCCATTGCTAAAGGGGAAAAAGATAAATCAGAATTAGGAATTAAAGCAGTCAGTGATACAGAATTAGAAATCACTTTAGAAAAAGCAACACCATACTTTGATTACTTATTAGCTTTCCCATCGTTCTTCCCACAACGTCAAGATATTGTGGAAAAATATGGTAAAAATTATGCATCAAACAGCGAAAGTGCTGTCTACAATGGTCCATTCGTCTTAGACGGCTTTGATGGTCCTGGTACAGATACAAAATGGTCATTCAAGAAAAACGATCAATATTGGGATAAAGACACAGTGAAACTGGACTCAGTAGATGTGAATGTCGTGAAAGAATCACCAACCGCGTTGAACTTGTTCCAAGATGGACAAACAGACGATGTCGTTCTTTCTGGTGAATTAGCCCAACAAATGGCCAATGACCCAGCTTTTGTTAGTCAAAAAGAAGCATCAACACAATATATGGAACTAAATCAACGTGATGAAAAATCACCATTTAGAAATGCGAACTTACGTAAAGCAATTTCTTACTCAATCGACCGTAAAGCGTTAGTTGAATCCATCTTAGGGGATGGTTCTATCGAGCCAAACGGTTTAGTACCAGCAGATATGGCAAAAGACCCAAGTGGCGGCAAAGACTTTGCTAAAGAAGCAGGTAGTCAAATTGAATATGATACGAAAAAAGCTAAAGAATACTGGGAAAAAGCGAAAAAAGAATTGGGGATTTCAACCTTAACAATGGATATTCTTTCTTCAGATGCAGATTCTTCTAAGAAAACAGTTGAATTTGTTCAAGGGTCAATTCAAGATGCTTTAGATGGTGTGAAGGTAACGGTTAGTCCGGTTCCATTCTCTGTTCGTTTAGATCGTTCAAACAAAGGCGACTTTGATGCAGTAATCGGTGGTTGGAGTGCTGACTATGCTGATCCAAGTAGTTTCTTAGACTTATTTGCTTCAGATAACTCATATAACCGTGGACGTTATAACAATCCAGAGTTTGACAAGTTCGTGAAAGCTGCAAGTAGTGCAGATGCGACAGATCCTGAAAAACGTTGGGATGATATGTTAAATGCAGAGAAAACGATTATGGGAGACATGGGTGTGGTACCATTATTCCAAAAATCAGAAGCGCATTTACGTGCTGAAAAAGTCAAAGATGTCGCAGTTCATCCTGCTGGCGCAACGTATGACTACAAATGGGCATACATTTCAGAATAACCTGACAAAAGATCGATAGCAAACAAAAAAGGACCTTTGCCATGGAATAAAAGGCAACGGTCCTCTTGCTATCTTGTCTTAGACCAAGTAAAATAGTAGAAAGCCTAAAGACAGAATCAGTAAGATGCCCCCAGTTTTTAGCCAGAAAGAGCGATGTGCATCGCCAATGACTGAAAGCGGGATAAACTCTTTCGGTTCATTTTTCTTTTTAAAACGAAACGCGTTTTTCATTGAGCGCTGAAAGTTATCGAAAAAGCCAGAGGACATAATCCATAAAGCAATGCCGATAATTAAAAAGAAAAGCGAAACGATAAAGAAGGTATCTGATAATGAGGAGGTAGTGATAGGTTCTTTACTTATTAATAAGTAAAGAAAAATGCCGATACTGGAAATAACGGCTGTAATAATTGGCCATTTAAAAGTTTTCATGTGTTCACCCTATCTATTATTGTGGTCTATCTAGTCATTACTTTAACGAAAATAACTGAGGAAGTCAAAAAAATCTCGGAGGTGTCATTATTGAATAGTTTTGGAAAATATTTTCTTAAACGGATCTTTTTCATGATTATCACTTTGTGGTTAATCGCAACGATTACGTTTTTCTTAATGCAATTATTACCAGGTACGCCTTATACCAACCAAGAAAAACTTAGTCCAGAAACAATCGCTATGTTGAATAAACAATCTGGCTTAGATAAACCAGTGATTGTTCAATACGGAATTTACTTAAAGAACCTGGTTACAGGGAACTTTGGTATTTCATTCCAATTTAAAAACCAACCTGTTGCTAAGTTATTAGCTGGTCGAATTGGACCATCCCTTCAACTGGGAGGACAAGCGATTATCTTTGGTACGTTAGTCGGTATTTTATTGGGGATTATCGCAGCGATGCGTCAAAATACTTGGGTAGATACGTTGGCAACATTGTTAGCCATTTTAGGTCGTTCTATTCCAAACTTTGTTTTCGCGGTATTATTACAATACATTTTTGCAATGAAATTAAGAATCTTACCAATTGCTATGTGGAATGGTTTTGCATACACAATCTTGCCAACTATTGCCTTGGCAATGAGTCCAATGGCCGATTCGGCTAGGTTTATTCGAACCGAGATGGTAGAGGTCTTGCATAGTGATTATGTCGAATTAGCCAAAGCAAAAGGCTTGAGTCGCTGGCAAGTTGCATTCCGCCACGGGTTAAGAAACAGTTTAATTCCATTGATTACCTTATTAGGACCTTTAGCCGTTGGTTTAATGACAGGTTCTTTAGTAGTAGAAAATATTTTTGCCATCCCTGGAATTGGGGAACAGTTTGTAAAATCAATTATGACAAACGACTATCCAACAATTATGGCAGTAACTATTTTGTATTCAACAATGTTAGTTGTTGTAATTCTGATTGTTGACTTACTTTATGGTTTAATTGATCCAAGAATTCGCGTATCAGGAGGTGCAAAAGGCTAATGGAAACAGTCAATAAAAATAATCTACCACAAGCGATTAAAGATATTCCGGCAGATGAGTTTCAGCCTCTAAACACTTCAACTCTAAAAGAAAGAGAGCGTATTGCCACACCGTCTTTAAGTTTCTTACAAGACTCATGGCGTCGTTTGAAAAAGAATAAAGCTGCAGTTATCTCAATGAGTTTCTTAGCAGTTATTATCTTTATCTCTATTATTACCATTTGGGTTTCACCACATAACCCAACGAAACAAAATGTTTCTTACATTAACTTACCACCACGAATTCCTGGCTTGGAAAGCGTGAATGGTTTAAATGGTAAAACAACAGTTGCTGGTCAATTAGTTGATAAATATGCACAAGCAAACGTTCCAGATAACGTAAACTTTTATCTAGGAACAGATGGTTTAGGTCGTGATGTCCTAAGTCGTTTATTTATGGGAACACGTATTTCCTTATTAATTGCGTTTATCGCGGCGATTCTAGATATTACGATTGGGGTAACGTATGGACTGATTTCCGGATTAGTCGGCGGTCGTGTCGATACAGTAATGCAACGTATTTTAGAAGTTCTTTCTGGTATTCCTAACTTAGTTGTTATGATCTTGATGCTAACAGTCTTTGATCCAGGGATTGTTTCGATTGTTTTGGCCATGGTTATTACAAACTGGATATCAATGGCCAGGATTGTGCGAGCCCAGACCATGAAACTAAAAGACCAAGAGTTTGTCATGGCAGCAGAAACATTGGGCGAATCTCGTTGGAAAATTGCTATTAAACATATTTTACCGAATATCTCAAGTGTTATTATTGTCCAAATGATGTTCAGTATCCCATCGGCAATTTTCTTTGAAGCGTTCCTAAGTTTTATTGGGTTAGGCTTACGTCCACCAACCGCATCTTTAGGAACCTTGTTAAACGAAGGATACAAAACTTTCCGTTTCCTTCCATATTTAATGTGGATTCCAGCGGCAACACTTTCAGTTATCATGATTTGTTTCAACTTGTTAGCTGATGGTTTACGTGACGCATTTGATCCTAAGATGAAAGAGTAAGAGTGGTGAATGACTATGGAAAAAGTATTAGAAGTTAAAGACTTAAGAATCTCCTTTGATACGTTTGCAGGTAAAGTCAACGCCATTCGTGGTGTGAGTTTTGATCTTTATAAAGGTGAAACGTTAGCCATCGTAGGTGAATCAGGGAGTGGTAAATCTGTTACAACTCGCAGTATTATGCGTTTGTTGAGCAGTAATGCCAATATTGATAACGGGGAAATTTTGTTTAAAGGGCAAGATATTGTTCATAAAACAGAAAAACAAATGCAAGCCATTCGTGGTAAAGAAATCGCAATGATTTTCCAAGATCCGATGACTTCATTAGACCCAACGATGCCAATTGGCAAACAAGTGGCGGAATCATTAATCAAACATAATAAAGTCTCAAAAAAAGAAGGCTTAGCGCAAGCATTAGAATTACTAAAATTAGTGGGCATTCCTAATGCTGAAAAACGTTTGAAAAACTATCCGCACCAATTTTCTGGTGGGCAACGTCAACGGATTGTCATTGCAATTGCTTTAATTTGTTATCCCGAAGTTCTAATTGCAGATGAACCAACTACAGCGTTGGATGTAACCATCCAAGCACAAATTTTAGAGTTATTAAAAGATTTACAAGAAAAAATTAGCACTTCGATTATTTTCATTACCCATGATTTAGGGGTAGTAGCGAACGTGGCTGACCGTGTCGCTGTCATGTACGGTGGACGTCTGGTTGAAGTGGGAACAGCAGAAGAAATTTTCTATAATCCACAACATCCATATACTTGGGGACTTTTAGGGTCAATGCCAACGATGGAAGGAACAGAAGACAAACTTTATGCGATTCCAGGTTCACCTCCAGATTTATTAGATCCACCAACTGGAGATGCCTTCTATCCACGGAATGAGTTTGCTTTAAAAATTGATACAGAAAAAGAACCACCTTATTTTGAAGTATCACCGACACACAAAGCAGCAACGTGGTTATTAGCACCACAAGCACCAAAAGTTACGCCTCCAGCAGAGATTGTTCGTCGTTGGGCAATTTATGCAGAGCGTCAAAAAAATCCAGGAGGTAGTAATTAATGGCAGAAGAGAAAAAAGTCCTATTAGAAGTCACTGGTTTGAAACAGTATTTCAATGTTGGTCGTAAAGACGAAGTAAAAGCCATTGATGACATTAGTTTTCATATTTTTGAAGGCGAAACCTTTGGATTAGTTGGCGAATCAGGAAGTGGAAAATCAACAACTGGTCGCAGTGTCATTCGTTTATATGATCCAACTGCTGGTGAAATTCTTTTCGATGGAAAAGACATTAGCAAAATTAAATCAAAAGCGGACATGCAAGCATTCCGTCGCGATGTTCAAATGATCTTCCAAGATCCATATGCTTCATTGAATCCAAGAATGAAAGTCAATGATATTATTGCTGAAGGAATCGATGTCAATGGATTAGCTAAAACACCAAAAGAGCGGGAAGAAAAAGTCAATGAACTTTTAAAAACGGTGGGATTAAATCCAAGTCACAGTACGCGTTATCCTCATGAGTTTTCTGGTGGGCAACGTCAACGGATCGGGATTGCTCGTGCTTTAGCGGTTAATCCACGTTTCATTATCTGTGATGAGCCAATTTCGGCTTTGGATGTGTCGATTCAAGCCCAAGTAGTAAACTTATTACAAGATTTACAAAAAGAACAAGGCTTAACTTACTTGTTTATCGCACATGACTTATCGATGGTAAAACATATCAGTGACCGAATTGGCGTAATGCACAGTGGGAAATTATTGGAAATGGGCACAAGTGATGATGTCTATAATTTCGGCGTTCATCCTTATACAGAAAGTTTACTTTCTGCGATTCCATTACCAGATCCAGACTATGAACGCACACGTAAACGGATCGTTTACCAGCCTGCAGCGGCAGATGGAAAAGATCGTGAGCTCCGTGAAATTCTCAATGGACACTATGTTTATTGTGCTGAAGACGAAGTTGCAATGTACCGTGAAAAAATTGAAGAGAAGAAAAGAAAAGCTGGTTTATAACCAGCTTCTTTTCTAACTATCTTGGTAGGGTGGTTATGAGATGAAGGCTCTGAAAGCTTATAAATACAGACTTTATCCAACCTCAAAACAAGAACAGTTTATTCAAAAAACATTTTCTTGTGTTCGCTTGGTGTATAATTTAATGTTACAAGACCGGATTGATATCTACAAAGAGATGCGAAAAAATCCTCAACAAACGTTTAAAATGCCAACGCCAGCTAAATATAAGAAACAATACCCTGTCCTCAGAGAAGTTGATAGTTTAGCCTTGGCAAATGCACAAGTTTATTTGGATCGAGCCTTTAAAAATTTTTATCGGGAAAAAGGGATGGGCTTTCCAAAAAAGAAAAAGAAAGAAACGGTGCATTCCTACACTACGAACAATCAACATGGCACGGTCAAAATTTTGGATAATCGTTATTTGAAAGTACCTAAATTGAAATCTTTAATTAAAATGAAGGTACACCGCCAACCGCTGGGGGAGATAAAATCTGTAACTATTTCTATGAGTGCGAGTCACAATTATTATGTTTCCATTTTGTGTGAAGCGCCGATTGAAACGAAAACAAAGCAACAAAAAATGGTGGGAATTTGTAGCAGTAGGGAAAAATTTGCGCTGCTTTCGAATGGTGAAAGCTTCGAAAAAAGCTATTGTTCAAAGCATTTAAAGCAAAAACTACGTCAAGAAGAACGAAAATTAAACAAGCGTAAAATGATTGCTTTGGAAAAAGGTGTCGATCTTTCACAAGCAAAAAATTATCAAAAACAAAAAATAAAAGTCGCAAAAATTCGCGAAAAAATAGCCAACCAACGAACGGATATTTTAAACAAAATTACAACGGAATTGGTTTCAAGTTACGATGTTATTTGTATTGAAAAAGCCCATCACAGTAATGAGCGGCCGCCAAAACATGATCGTTCTGAACTGGCTTGGTCTTTATTTTTAGCTAAACTGTTGTATAAAGCACAATGGTATGGCAAAGAACTCATTTGTATTGAGTCAGAGGAGATAGAAACAGAGTTGTCTTTTTCTGAAAGTACAGAAAATTCAGAGTATCTTAGAAGCCAAAAAATCTTAGAACGTGGCTTGTCTAAACGAGAAACCTTATAAATAGAAGAACTGTAGGGACTACAGGGATCGCCTAGGGGATAGAAAATGTACACCATGTGTTGAACCATTTGTTTCTAGGAAGTCACATTGGGACAGTCCACTAATTATTAATGATCAAAATACGAGTTCAAACGAATCTAGTGCTAGATTCGTTTTTTTTGAGGAAATATATTGACAACTAGGATAAACTAAGGTAAACTAGTGAAGTTGAGAAATGAAAGCAGAAGCACCCGCTTCTCGCCTTAGTTGAGTATATCGCTGGGCTAGATAAAGTATTCCTTATTTTTTTAAGTAAGGCAGACTGTTGGCGGGTTCTGGATAGGAACCTGTTTTTTTATTGCATTTAGCAAACAAAGCAGACTTCCGTTAGGATTTTCTCTTAAAAATTTTGGAGGTGAATGACCATAGCAAAGGATATGATGGTTAACGACGGCATTCGTGCACGCGAGTTACGTTTGATCGGACAAGATGGTGAACAATTAGGTGTAAAAACCAAAGCAGAAGCATTACAAATCGCTGAATCTGCAAACTTGGATTTAGTACTTGTAGCGCCAGGAGCGAAACCACCAGTTGCGCGAATTATGGATTATGGAAAATTCCGTTTCGAACAACAAAAGAAAGAGCGTGAAGCTCGCAAGAAACAAAAAGTGATCAACGTCAAAGAAGTTCGTTTAAGTCCAACAATTGACGTAAATGACTTCAATACAAAACTTCGTAATGCGCGTAAGTTCTTAGAAAAAGGAGACAAAGTGAAAGCTTCTATCCGTTTCAAAGGCCGTGCCATTACCCATAAAGAGATTGGTCAGAAAGTTCTTGATCGCTTAGCTGAAGAAACTGCGGACATCGCCACAGTGGAACAAAAAGCGAAAATGGACGGACGCAGCATGTTTCTAACGCTGGCACCGAAAAACGACAAGTAAACGAAGAGACCGAGCATTCGGACTTTTGGTAATTTCTACAAGAAGGATATTCGACAGTTGTGACTGTTAGAGTCTTTCACTTGAAGCAAAGATTTTGAGGAGGAAAATTAGTCATGCCAAAACAAAAAACACACCGCGGATTAGCAAAACGTGTAAAACGTACTGGTGGAGGCGGCTTAAAACGTGGCCGTGCCTTTACATCTCACCGTTTCCACGGTAAAACTAAAAAACAACGCCGTCAATTGCGTAAAGCAAGCATGGTTGCAAAAGGCGATTACAAACGTATCCGCCAACAATTAGCAAGAATGAAATAAAACAACTCGGTGACTTTTAGATTACCGTCAAGAGAAACAAGATATTAGGAGGAATTCAACATGGCACGTGTTAAAGGTGGAACAGTAACCCGTAAACGTCGTAAAAAAGTCCTTAAGTTAGCGAAAGGCTACTACGGATCAAAACATACTTTATTTAAATCAGCAAAAGAACAAGTAATGAACTCTTATTACTATGCATTCAGAGACCGTCGTCAAAAGAAACGTGACTTCCGTAAATTATGGATTGCACGTATCAACGCGGCAGCTCGCATGAATGGCTTAAGCTATTCTAAATTAATGCACGGTTTGAAATTGGCAGAGATTGATATCAACCGCAAAATGTTAGCTGACTTAGCCGTTAACGATGCAGCAGCATTTACAGCGTTAGCTGAACAAGCAAAAGACGCTTTAAGCAAATAAGCTTAAATAATCTTTCACACCCTACTCCTTGAGTAGGGTGCTTTTTTTAATAACTCCGTTGGTAACTTTCATCTATAAATGAAAAAATTTGTGAGAGCGGAATTTCTTCAGAAAGACTTAACCAATGCTCTTTATTCATATGATAGGCAGGAAAATAGCCAGGTTGGTTCTTTAATAAGGCAATCAATTCAGGCGCAAGTTTAACGGTCAAAATAGTGAGCTGCTTATTCTCGGTAGCGCCGAGCAGTTGTGCATCCAGTGGCATAATTAAAGCAAACCATTTCGCATTTCTAGGATGACGAAAGACGAGATAGTCTGGATGTTTTTTAAAAGGAAAATCGGGCGTTATCTGATAACGTTCTTGGATATAGGCGCTAATAGTTTCTTGAAAAGTCATAGGTTTCTTCCTTTCGTTAAGGCTAGGCATATCTATTTACATCATAGCAAAAATTACATAAAATTACTTGGTTCAAAGGAATGGGAGGAGGGAGCAGATGACATTAATTTCAACAATTTTAGTAACCTTGGTGGCTGTAGAATTTTTCTACATTATGTATTTAGAAACGATTGTACCAACATCTGAGTCAACAAGCCGTGTTTTTAAGATGGATAAGCAAGAGTTACAAAGAAAATCAGTGACTACATTGTTTAAAAATCAAGGAATCTATAATGGACTAATCGGTGCAGGACTTATTTATAGTGTCTATTTTGCGCAAGCAACGATGGAGATGACAAAATTTTTATTGATTTATATTATTTTAGTGGCGGCGTACGGTAGCTTAACTAGTGATAAAAAAATCATTTTAACACAAGGCGGTTTAGCTATCGTGGCTTTGCTTAGTTTACTCGTTTAGCCATCAGAGTTAATAGAGAGAGACAGTCAAATCGACAGAAAAAACACGGTTGATTTGACTATTTTTTATGGAATTGAGAGAGACAAAATGTGGTATACTTTGTTTATTAGATAGGGAGGAATTAAAAATGCTGAACCAAAAAGAAGTAAAAAAAAACGATTATCCTCAATTAATTTCTCTATGGCGTTCTTCAGTAGAAGCTACCCATTTGTTTTTGAGTCAGGCAGATATTGATAAAATCGAAGTGGTTTTACCTGATTATTTTCAACAAGTTCAATTAAGTATGTGGTTAAATGAAGAACAGAAATGTGTGGGCTTTAGTGGAACAAATCAACAAACGTTGGAAATGTTATTTATTGACCCAGTCTATTTTCGTAAAGGCTATGGTGGAGAAATTATCAAAAAGTTAATAGAGCAAGAATCAATTATCTTTGTTGATGCCAATAAACAAAATGAAGGGGCTGTGAAGTTCTATCAATCTCAAGGGTTTCAAGTAATTGGTGAATCAAAGGAAGATCCTCAAGGAAATCCGTTTCCTATTTTACATATGAAACGGATATAGAAAAGAGGGAAGAAATCATGCGGGTAATCGTTACTGAATACCAACCAGCCTGGGTGGAACAGTTTGAAGAAGAAGCCCAAGCGTTGAAACAGATTCTAAAGGAAAATTGTCTTAAAGTTGAACATATCGGTAGCACATCTGTGCCTAATTTAGCAGCCAAACCAATTATTGATTTTTTGGTCATTGTTGAAGAAATTGAAAAAGTAGACCTGTTACAAGGGGAATTTGAAAGAATCGGTTATGAATATATGGGGGAATTTGGGCTATCAGGACGTCGTTATTTACGAAAAGGCCCGATAAAAAGAACACATCATGTGCATATTTATCAGTTTGACAATACGCAAGAAATTTTGCGCCATCTTGCTTTTCGAAATTATTTACGAGAAAATCCGGCAATTGCTACAACCTATGGTACATTAAAAAAGCAATTGGCCCAAGCACACCCCGATAGCATTGATAAATATATGGATGGCAAAGATGCGTTCATTAAGAAAATAGAAAAAGAAGCGTTGAAGAAATATTGGGAAAAATAAAAAAAGTTGCTAAAGCTAGCAACTTTTTTTTGGTTCTTTTTTGAAAAAATGATAAAGAAGACCACTTAAAAGAACACCTAGAATAATTCCAATCGCTAAATTATGCGTATAGACGATCACACCCACTGTCACGAGTAAAATAACAATTTCAGTAATTTCAAAAGTTCGGAAAAGCTGCAAACTTTCCCAATCAAAGGTGTCGACTGCCACTGTCATCATGATCCCAATCAATGCAGCTGTAGGAATGGCTACCATCACGGATTTAAAAACAAAAATGAATAGAAGGAGGGTAATACCTGAAATCAAAGTAGAAAGCCGTTTTCGTCCCCCTGATTTAACATTAATGACCGCTTGCCCGATCATCGCACAGCCAGCTTGGCCACCAAAAAAGCCGGTAATTATATTAGCGAATCCTTGCGCCTTAACTTCTCGTTGGCTATCACTTTGGCTCGCTGTCATTTTGTCCACAATGGGGATCGTCAATAAAGATTCAATTAACCCGACCATTGCTAAGGCAACAGAACTAGGTAAAATAATCCACAACGTTTCTAAGTTGACGGGTACATTAGGCCAACGGATCGCTGGATGAAACTGACTCATTTCACCAAGATCACCTACCGTTTGCAAATGACCTTTTAAAAAATAGGACAGGATAGTCATGAATAAAATAACAATTAAAGCAGGAGGCACAATTGTAATAAACTTAGGTAATAGATAAATAAGTAAGATACTACAGATAATCATACCGTAGGACCACAGTGTTTGATGGGGCAATTGTTGTACTTGCGCCATGAAAATTAAAATGGCTAACGCATTGACGAATCCGTACATCACTGTCTTGGGAATAAAGCGCATCAATTTGTGGATACCTAAATAACCTAAAATAAATTGTAGAAAGCCTGTTAAAATAGTCGCAGCAAGCATGTATGACAAACCATGTGCTTGAATTAAGCCTGCAAGGACTAAGGCCATTGAGCCAGCAGACGCCGAAACCATTGCCGGACGGCCGCCCGTAAAAGTAATCACAAGTAAAGTAACAGCTGAAGCAAACACTGCAGAAAGCGGGTGAACACCAGCAATAATCGCAAACCCGATTACTTCTGGTAAAATGGCGACAGAAGAAACGAGACCGGCAAAGAGATCATTTCGTTCATTGCCTAACCATTCGCTTTTTTTAATACTAAATAACATCGAAAAACTCCTTTAAGTTAATAAAACCTTATTCATAATAGCATGAATAAGCTGAAATAAAAAAGTTTGACGTGTTAACGTCAAACTTTTTTATTAGAACTGTAACAGTGCCAACAACAAAATGGCTAGGACGACTTGAACAGTTCCTACTGATAAACCATAGATTAAGAAACGTTTGCCTTCTTGGAAAAACTTTTTAAAATCGAGTCGTAACCCGATTGCTGCCAAGGCAGTAATTTCAAACCAAGAACTAAAGAAATGAGCAGTCTCACTGATCACGACGGGGAAATGAATCAAACTATTAAAGACACAGGCAATGAAAAAGCCAACTACATACCAAGGTAGGGCGCTGCTTTTTTTGGTGACTTTTACCAACTCAGCTTCTGATTCTGCCGTCTTACTTTGCTTGAAACGTCCAAATAAATAGACAACTGCTACGAGTAGGACAATCCGCATAATTTTAAAGAGCATCGCAAGTTGAACTGCGTTCTCATTGACCATATTGGCACTGGCGACAACCTGACCAACTGATTGTAAAGTCCCTCCGATTAGTGCGCTACGAGCCAACAAATTGGTACCATAGATAATCCCACTTAAAATGGGTAAGGTCAACATTAAAACGGTTCCTAATAAGTTTACTAAAGTAATGATTTGGCCTTTTTCTTCCTCATCTGCTTGAATTGCTGGAGCAATCGAAGCAATGGCAGAGGATCCACAAACGGCATTACCACCAGCCATCAATAAAGACATATTATCAGAAAAAGCCAGTTTTTTACCGATCAAATAGGCAAAAATAATGGTCAGCGACATTTGAATGAGAATAAATGCGACACCTTGTAAGCCAATTTGGGCAATCGTTTGAAAGGTCACGGTGGTTCCCAATAAAACAACAGAAAATTCTAGTAATTTACTTTCGGCTACTTTGGTTCCGCGATTTAAATTGGCACCGCGAACAAAGGTATTTCCCAAAAAGATTCCTAGTAAAATAGCTATCGTTGCGGCGCCTAAGCTAGGTAACCAGATGGCAAAAAACTTGCTAAGGCAGGCGACAAGGAAAGCTGTTAGCAAGCCGGGAAGAATTTGTAATAAAGATTGGATATAATCATTTTCTGAATTTTTCATTGAAAAAATCTCTCTTTCATGTTCATTACTTCCAGTATAACGAAATTTTTTACATTTGAGAAATAAATAGTTAAAATAATATTTATAATAGAAAGTTATCGAAAGGATACCTATGTTTAAATTATTAAAGACTTTTCAAATTGTGTATGAGCAAATGAACTTTTCCAAAGCAGCTACCTGCCTATATATATCACAACCAGCCGTTTCTAATCAAATCAAACAATTAGAAGAAGAATTAGGCTGTTCATTGTTTTTAAGAAATGGTCGACAAGATGTAGTCCCTACTAGGCAAGCGGAAGTCTTGTATAATCGTTTGCTAAATTTAGCTGATGATTGGCAAGAAACATTAACAGCTCTTCATCAGGCGAGATTACCTAAAGAAACTTGCCGAATTGCTGCGTCTAATACTTTTGCAGTTTATTATTTGCCGCAACTGATGCAGCATTTACAGACACAGTATGCAACGATCAATTTTGTTTTAGAAATGAACAATTCAGAAGAAGTAGTGGAAAAAGTTGAAAAACATCAAGTTGATTTTGGCTTTATCGAAAAACCATTAATTACGAAAGGAGCAACTCGTGAAGAAATTATTCAGGATCAATTGGTTTTAGCTGGGGACCCTGCCAATCAGAATTGGTTGGTACGTGAAAAGGATTCTGGGGTCTTTCATTATACCCAACAGTATTTAGAAGAAAGTAATCAAAGCCCAACACTCATGACGGTTAAAAACAATGAAATGATTGTTAAAATGTTGGAATTGGGCATGGGGCAATCGTTGCTTTCAAGAAAGGCGATTACTGAAAAAATTCCGTTCCAAACGTTAGGTGAAAAGTATTGGCGTTCCTTTTATTTTTTGACACGGGGACATTTAAAATCCTCCTTGCTTCAAGAAGTAAAACAAGCAATTTATCGATTCTATCAGAAGGAAATGAATAAATACTAAAACGTTCTCTTTGTTTATTTATCAATCTTTGACTACACTAAAGAAAACGAAGGAGGGAACCACAATGCCTAAATTTTCACCATGTTTATGGTTTGACACACAAGCGGAAGAAGCTGCTAACTTCTATACAACAATCTTTGAAAAAGGTGCGATTCTAAGTAAAACGAACTACGTTAATGAGGAGCACCAACCTCAAGGAACATCATTAATGACCATTGAATTTACCTTGGCGAACCAAACAATCATTGGTTTAAATGGCGGACCAGAATTTTCCTTTACACCAGCTAGTTCATTTTTTGTTGAATGTAAAACGTTATCACAAACAGAAACGTTGTGGAAAAATTTAACAGCAGACGGACAGATTTTGATGCCTTTTGGGGAATATCCTTTTAGTCCTTTATATGGTTGGGTAGTGGACAAATTTGGTGTCTCTTGGCAAGTGTCTTTTTCAGGAAAAGAACAAACAATTGTACCAACCTTTATGTTTGCTAATGAAAAATATGGCGAAGCAGCCAAAGCTCTATCAGAATGGTTGGCGATTTTCGGTCCAGGCGAAATAATTGAAAAAGTTGAATATGAAGATGGGAACATTGCGCAAGCACTTTTCACATTACAGGAGCAACCGTTTCGAGTAATGGATGCACGAGATAAACATGATTTTGATTTTACCATGGCCTTCTCCATTTATATTGATTGTGAAAATCAGGAGGAAATAGATCGACTATGGCAACAAGTGACTGCTAAAGGGAAAGAATGGCCGTGTGGCTGGATGGAAGATCAATTTGGGGTCAGTTGGCAAACAGGCAATCCTGAACTGAAACGTTATTTATCTGACTCAAATCCAGCTAGAGCAAATGAAGTGACCAAAAAATTGTACCAAATGAAAAAAATAGATTTAAACCAGTTAAAAGAAGTGTATGACAAATATAATCATTAGAAAAACTGAGGTTGTCTGATCGACTACACTTCGTTACGTTGGTATCAATTCCAATACATGGAACATACTAGAGTTGAAGGGCTTGTCTTTTAAGGACCAAGACCTTCAACTCTTAAAAAAGGCTCGATTCTTGCGAGTTCCAAAGAGGCTACTTCTATTTTGTTGTTTACTTAATGGTTAGGACTCTGCCGATTTTTTTATAAGATTATGCTATAATTAAGAGTAGTAAATTATTGAAGGAAAAATGAAAAGTCCAAAATAGGAAGTGGTAAAATGATTGAGTTAATTGTGTTGTTAACAGTTTTTACTTATGGAACGAACTTTGTTTTATATCTTATTTTGAAAAATAAAAAGTCCATGCCAATTGTCGAAAAAGCTTCTATTGTATTAGGAATTAATATGTCTGTGTTATTATTAGATGGTATTTTTGCTTTCGTTGGCAAATTCATCATGTTATCAGAATGGGAATTATTAGCGCCTATTTTTGAAATAGTGTAAAAATCATCATAAAGTCCTATATCCAAAAAGAATGAAGTTTGTTAGGATAAGAAAGATGAAAATTTAGAAATAAAAGAGGTGGGATTGCATGGCTAAAATCATGATTGTCGAAGATGAAACAACCATTCGAGAATTAATTAGCGAGGAATTACAAAAATGGCAATTTGAAACGATTGGAACAACCGATTTTAATGATGTATTGGATGATTTTCAAGAGGAGAATCCCCAATTAGTCTTGATGGATATTAATTTACCTGTTTACGATGGGTACTATTGGTGTCAAAAAATTCGTGAAGTTTCTAAAGTACCAATTATTTTTATTTCGAGTCGTAGTACCAATATGGATATGATTATGGCGATGAACATGGGCGCGGATGATTTTGTTACAAAACCGTTCCAGATAGATGTTTTAATTGCTAAAATCAATGCTTTGTTGCGCCGCTCTTATAACTATTCCGATACGGATAGTGAAGTGCTTTCACATAATGGCATTACTTTAAATGTGGACAATGGACGAATGGAAATCAGAGGCGAAATGATCGATTTAAGTAAAAATGAATACCGATTACTGTATCTTTTAATGAAAAAGCACGGAAAAATTTTAACACGTGAAAAACTATTGCGCGCTTTATGGGACGATGAACGTTTTGTGGATGACAATACGTTGACGGTAAATATCAATCGTTTACGAAAAAAAATTGAGCAAGCAGGCATTGCTGGCTATATTGAAACCAAAGTGGGCGTCGGTTATATGGTGCCCTAGATAGGAGTAGACAATGACCATTCTAAAGTATTTAAAAGATCGCTGGTTATTACTAATTGGTTGGTTATTTTTTCTGTTCTTAACTTGTTTTATTTTATGGTTGGCTCCTAATGTCCGCTTAGATTGGACAGTGGTTGGCTATATCTTTTTACTGCAAAGTGTTTTTTTATCGCTATTTTTAACAATTGATTATTATTTAAAACGTAAGTGGTGGCTTTCGTTGGCAACGGAAAAAGAGCCGCCTTCTTTACAAGAATATTTGAATACAGCAGAAAAAGAAGAAGAACTACTTGTCCAAACGTATATTAACGGTTTATTGCAAGAGCACCAACAAACCATGCAGCAAGCAATTAACAACCAACAGGACCAAAAAGATTACATTGACTCTTGGGTTCATGAAATCAAAGTCCCCCTAACGGCTATCACGTTACTGGTACAATCTGTCGAAGATGATATTCCAGAGAAAAAATATTATCTATTGGAAAATGAGTTAGGTAAAATTGATGAATATGTCGAGCAAGTCCTATATTATGCTAGACTGGACAGCTTTTCTCGAGATTATTTACTCCAAGAATATTCTTTAAAAGAAATTGTGCAATCTGTTGTTCGTACGCAAGCAAATTATTTTATCCAAAAAAGATTGCAATTCTCAATTGAAGGGGAAGATGAAGCGGTTTTAACCGACCGAAAATGGGTCATTTTTATTTTCCGCCAATTATTAAGTAATGCAGTCAAGTATACGCCAGAAGGCGGCACGATTACGGTCCTAATTTCCAAAAATAAACAAGGTATTTATTTATCTTTAAAAGATTCTGGGATTGGCATTCCGACACAAGATCAACGACGCATTTTCGATAAAGGATTTACTGGTGAAAACGGGCGAAAAAGCGAACAGCATTCGACTGGTCTTGGCCTGTATTTGGCCCATAGCTTAGCGAAAAAGTTAGGTCATGATTTAACAGTCGAATCGACAGAAGGGCAAGGTACGACGATGACATTGTTTTTCCCTTCCCTCAGTTATTATAATGAAGTGAAATAAAAAGTAGGTCTATCAGCAAATTAAAGAGGTGATAGGCCTTTTTTTATTTATTAAAACTTTCTTGCTAACTTCTCTTACTCTTCTTAGTTGTTTAGAAAACGTTTTTATTGTTAGAATGAAATGAAATAAATTTGTTAGGAGAATATTATGAGTTTACTTATCGCTTTAGTGCCCATGATTGCGTGGGGCAGTATTGGTTTAGTCAGCGGTAAAATTGGTGGAAGCGCCAATCAACAAACGTTAGGTATGACAATCGGCGCATTACTATTTTCAATTGTTGTCTTTTTTGTCATCCAGCCTACGTTGACGACAGCCACATTAATTGTTGGATTTATATCTGGTTTATTCTGGAGTTTGGGACAGAATAAACAATTTCATAGCATGAAATATATGGGCGTTTCAGTTGGCTTACCAATTTCAACTGGGATGCAGTTAGTTGTTAATACCGTTGCAGGGGCTGTTTTTTTCCATGAATGGACAAAAACAAAAGACTTTGTTGTGGGCTTTATCGCTTTGGCCTTTTTAGTTTTTGGGGTGTATTTAACAGCTCGACAAGATGATGACAGTCAACCGAAAACCTCAAACAGTATGTTAGATTTTAATAAAGGGATTCGGGCCTTGATTTTCTCAACAGTTGGGTATGGCGTCTATACCATCATTATTAATGCCACTGGTTTAGATCCGTGGGGAATTATTTTGCCACAAAGTATTGGTATGTTAGTGGGGGCTAGTTTCTTTGCCTTCAAAAAAGTCAAAGTTGATCGTTTTGTTTGGATGAATATGACGACGGGTCTGCTTTGGGGCTTAGGAAATATTTGTATGTTATTAACAATGCGTGAAATTGGCTTAGCTATTAGCTTCTCTTTATCACAAATGGGGATTATTATTTCGACTCTTGGGGGCATCTTCCTTTTAGGCGAAAGAAAATCAAAAAAAGAAATGTTTTATGTTATTTTTGGTTGCATTTTTGTTATTCTAGGTGGTATTCTTTTAGGGTATATGAAAGCGTAAATAGTTTATTTACGCTTATTTTTTTTACGGGGGTAAACACATGTCTATTTTCAGAAAAAAAGAAATCACTGTGCCTGTCAATGACAGTGGTGGGATGAAAAAAAATCTTAAGACGATGGACTTAATTTTTCTAGGAATTGGGGCTGTAGTAGGAACAGGGATTTTTGTTGTGACAGGTGTCGCAGCGGAACGCTATGCAGGTCCAGGGCTCGTCTTATCATTTCTGGTAGCAGCAGCCGCGATTATTTTATCTGGTTTATGCTATGCAGAATTTGCATCACGTATTCCGGTCATTGGTGGGCCGTATGCCTACATGTATGTGGTCTTTGGAGAAATTGTGGCTTGGATGACTGGTTGGATGATTATTTGTGAGTTTTTCTTGGCGGTTTCATCCGTTGCTTCAGGTTGGTCAGGCTATGTCCATGGCTTTTTGGATAGCTTAGGTTTTTCTTTGCCGCAAGCGTTAAGTGGCGCTTATAATCCAACAAATGGTACATATATTGATTTGATTGCCATGTTGGTCGTTGTAGCCGTAACTTTTTGGGTATCTTTAGAAGCGAAAACAGCGTTACGTTTAAATAACTTAATGGTTTTCGTGAAGTTTGGGATTATTTTATTATTTGTTCTCGTGGGAATCTTTTATGTGAAACCAACGAACTGGCAACCATTTATTCCTTATGGTTTTTCAGGCGTTTTCAGTGGTGCTGCTTTAGTTTTCTTTGCCTTTCTAGGGTTTGATGCGGTCAGCATGGCCGCGGAGGAAGTGAAGAATCCGAAAAAAGATATTCCAAAAGGGATTATTGGTTCCATTATTATTTCAACATTGTTATATATTGTTGTTACGTTAGTTTTAACTGGGATTGTTCCATTTACGGATTTAGGGGTCAAGGATCCGGTGGCTTTTGCGATGCGCTTCATTAATCATGGCGCAATCGCGACAATCATTTCAGTTGGTGCTATTTTAACCTTATTAACAGTGACGATTGCGATGATGTACAGTTTAGCCCGTGTGATTTATGCGATTAGTAAAGATGGATTATTGCCGCAGTTTATGAGCAAAATCGATGAGAAGCGGCACACACCTAAGAATGCAACCTATGTAGCTGGATTTTTAGCAATGGTTTTTGCTGGGATTGTTCCAATGGAGATGTTGGCTGAACTTACAAATATCGTGACACTCTTTTATCTGATGTTTCTCGCTTTAGGAATTATCAAATTACGGACAATGAAAGGAGAACCGCAAGCAGGTGAATTTAAAGTACCACTTGTGCCGGTTCTACCATTAATTTCAATCGTGGTTTGCGCGGCTTTGATGTTCCAATTGTCTTTAGCTACTTGGCAAGTATTTGGCATAGCCGTAGTGATTGGTTTGGCTATTTATTTCTTTTATGGACGACACCATAGTATCGTTCGTTTCGAGACAAAAGAATAAAAATGAACGAAAAAAGAGAGGAATACTTGTCAAATAGACAGGTGTTTCTCTCTTTTCTTTCTGGCATTTTCTTCATTTTCAAGAGAAAACCGACAAGAAATATAGTTTAATAATGTCTAATTATGGTATACTGTTTAGGAGTAAATCCTGAGGGTTTAGGAAAATGACTAAAGGAGGTTTTTTCTGTATGTCACAGAAAGAAACATTTTATATTACCACCCCAATTTATTACCCAAGTGGGAAGTTACATATTGGGAATTCATATACAACAATCGCCTGCGATGCAATGGCCCGTTACAAGCGTTTAATGGGTTTTGATGTATTTTATTTAACAGGTGTGGATGAACATGGCCAAAAAATTGAAAAAAAAGCTGCTGAGTTGAATGTGACACCAAAAGAGTACGTTGATAAAATGGCAGCAGATGTTCAAAAATTATGGAAAACATTAGATATCAGCTATGATAAATTTATTCGGACAACGGATGATTATCACATGGCAGCCGTGCAACAAATTTTTGACCGTTTAGTAGAACAAGGAGATATCTACCTTGGAGAATATGAAGGTTGGTATTCAGTTTCTGATGAAGAATTTTTCACTGAAACACAATTAGCTGAAGTATATCGTGACGATGAAGGCAATGTCATTGGTGGGAAAGCACCAAGTGGTCACGAAGTCGAATTAGTTAAAGAAGAATCCTATTTCTTCCGCATGAGTAAATATGCGGATCGCTTGGTACAATATTACGAAGAACATCCAGAATTTATTCAACCAGAATCTCGTAAAAATGAGATGCTAAATAACTTTATCAAACCAGGATTAGAAGATTTAGCCGTTTCAAGAACGACTTTCTCTTGGGGAATTCCATTAAAAAATGATCCAAAACATGTGGTTTACGTATGGATTGATGCGTTATCAAACTATATTACAGCACTAGGTTATGGTTCAGAAGATGATTCATTATTCCAAAAATATTGGCCTGCGAACGTGCAAATGGTTGGGAAAGAAATCGTGCGTTTCCATACGATTTATTGGCCAATTATGTTAATGGCCTTGGATTTACCATTACCGAAAAAAGTCTTTGGACATGGTTGGTTATTGATGAAAGACGGAAAAATGTCTAAATCTAAAGGAAATGTTGTTTACCCTGAAATGTTAGTAGAACGCTACGGTCTAGATGCGTTACGTTATTATTTATTACGAGCAATTCCATTTGGTAGTGATGGCGTCTTTACACCAGAAGATTTCGTTTCTCGCTTAAATTATGATTTAGCTAATGACTTAGGAAACTTGTTGAATCGAACAATTGCGATGATTAATAAATATTGTGATGGCAAAGTACCAGCCTATGCTTCAAAAGTTACCCCATTTGATAGTGAACTATCGACAACTGCGGCGAATGTTATTGGAAAATATCATGAAGCAATGGAAAAAATGGAATTTAATACGGCCATTGCAGAAATCTGGACGCTAGTTTCTCGTGCAAATAAATATATTGATGAAACAGCGCCTTGGGTATTGGCTAAAGAAGAAGAGAAACGCAATGAATTAGAAAGTGTCATGATCCATTTAGCGGAAAGCTTACGAATTGTGGCAATCTTATTGCAACCAGTCATGACAGAAACACCAGGGAAAATTTTCGAACAATTAGGCTTAGATCCAGAAACAATGAACATGGAAAATATTCATTTTGGTGAGTTTCCAACAGATGTAACAGTAACAAGTAAAGGAACACCTATTTTCCCACGTTTAGAAATTGAAACAGAAGTAACGTATATTCAAAAGAAAATGTCCCAAAGCGAAAGTGCTACAGAAGAGGATATTAAATGGAATCCAGAAGAAACAACGTTGGTTTCAACGAAAGAAAAACAAATTAAGTACGATGATTTCGATAAAGTGGAATTAAAAGTTGCCGAAGTTATTGACTGTAAAAAAGTCAAAGGAGCAGATAAATTATTGCAATTTCGTTTAGATGCTGGAGATGAAAACCATCGTCAAATTCTTTCAGGTATTGCTGAATTTTATCCAGATCCAGCTGCGCTAATTGGCAAAAAAGTAGTCATTGTGGCTAACTTAAAACCAAGAAAAATGCGTGGTCAAATTAGCCAAGGAATGATTCTTTCAGCTGAATCACCAGAAGGGAAACTTCAAATTGTTGAAGCACCAAAAGAAATGCCAAATGGTGCAGGAATCGCATAAAAGCATAAGTGGTAAAGATAAAAGGTGAATTGTAACCTTTTATCTTTACTACTTTTTTTGTATACTAGAAGAAAAGTGATTTGATGTGGGGGAAGTTTGATGGCTTATCATACTTATGAATTTTTAAAAAGACGTAAAAATGATCCAAAATGGAGAAAGGCCTATACATCTGCTAGGAATAAACGTATTATTGGTACTTTAGTTACGATAAATATAATTATTTGGGGCTTTGTTTTGTGGAAAAAATAGAAAGTGGCGATATAGAAGTAAATAATATTATCGACGTCCTAAAATCGAAAATCAACGAATTTTTAAATTAAAAGAATCGAAGAAAAGCCTAGAAAAAATCATTTGCGATTTTTCCTAGGCTTTTCTATGTTAGAGTTTCACTTTTTTAGGTATTCGTTTTTTACCAAAACGGCCTTTCGTTAGGCGACTTGGTAAAATGATCAGTAAGAGTGAAAAAGGGACACTGATAATTTGCCACGTGAGTAAACGGCCTAAGCTATTATTTTTATAAAGCCACTCTAATATAAAATGCAGCCCTAAAATACTTAACAAAGCCAAGCCTGTCAGGAAATAAGGCGTTGATACCCAGTCGGTCGTTTTCAAGAGACTAAAACCTAAAGGAATTAGATAAAAGTAAGCACTTGTTAAAGTAATACGCCAACTTTTCATAACAGTGCCTAAATTAATTATAAAAAAAAGTAAAGATAGGACTAAAGCAAAAGGTGGAAACAAAGCCACTAACGCCGAATAGATGGTTCCCCAGACGAGCATTAAGGGACCTTTAACAATAGCGGCAATAAGTGTAAACAAGCCAATTAGGAGTAACTGCTGTGTCAGTGAGCCAAAGGTTAGCAAGCCAAATAAAATAAGCAGTAGCCAGTGCCAAATGGTTTGGTTTTGTTGTTTTCGCTCAATAGTTACATTTTTTTGGATAGAGGTTTTTAAAAAATTTTCTAAATCAGGTGATTGTTTCACCTTCTCACGCTCCTCTCAACTTAAGAGACAACAAACGAGTAGGTCTGCTAATTAAAAAGCAGTGCCTACTCGTCTATTATAAGTGGTTTTTCTAAAAATAAAATCCGCCTTAAGTCTCAGTTACTGGGCTGCCAAGTAAGGTGTAAACCGTTCAGAAAGTGTGCCGGTATAAGGTAAAACGACCCGTTTCATTCCACGAGAAATAGCAGTATACAGGATTCTTTTATCTCGTTTATTGTCGGAATAACGATTAACATTTGGGTTATGAAGAATTACATTATCAAATTCTAGACCTTTTGCCATATCAATTGATAAAACTTGCAGTGACGGATGTTCTTCTAATGAAAGAGAAGCACTAAGTTCTTTTGTTAATTGTTCTTTTTCTGCAAATGTTTTAGTAATAATGGCGGTGCTTTCTTTCGGATCAAAAGTTGCAATGGAAGTGACGATTGCTTTAAGATAGTCAGACGCAGAGTCACAAGGAATAAATGTCGGCTTTTCTCCATCATGCCGGATGGGCACAATGGTTAATTGCTCTGGTTGAGTGCCTAATGTTTGGAAGAGTCGTGTAATTTCTTTACTTGAACGGTAACTGTTTAATAATTGATACGTTCCAACAGAACGGCTGGTTTCGTTAACCAATAAATCATGAGCTTCAGAAAATTCAATGGCTGTATTAAAAATGGCTTGATTTTCATCACCAGCTAAAGTAAAACTAGCTTTAGGGAAAAGTGTCAGCAGTAATAATAATTGGGCTTCTGTATAATCTTGGACTTCATCGACTAGGATAAAAGCCATTTGCTGGTTGGCGAGATTTTCAATAAATGCATGTTTCACCAAAATAAGGGCCACAATTTCATCGGCTGTGAAAACAGCTGTCTCTTTTTGATACGATTTTTCAGTGAATAAAGAATAAAACGTTTCAAAAAAGGCCCATTGATCTAGCCAAGCATCATTTTTAATAGCGGCAGTGATAGAGCGATATTTTTTCTTCAAACGTTTTAAAGCAAAATCAGCCAGATGTTTTTCATTATCTTCGGTAATCACTGTGCCAAAATAACGAACTTGTTCAGCTTCTGTTAAATCTTGGAATTGATCCAACATTTTTTTAGAATGGGCTTGTTTTAATAAGTACCGTGTCCAAAGACTGGTTAATTTTTCTTTTGTGGCTGAAATTCGTTGGCGAATACTCAAGTCAGCTGGTGTTTCTTGATAAAGTTTAAAAATTGTTTCTGAAGTAAATAAGGTCTGCTTTTTAAAAGTTAAAGGACGGAAAAAATGTGGCTGCACAACTGCTTTTTCAGGATTGCTTAAAAGAAACGTTGCAAATTCTTTTGAACGAATAACGTGCTCTTGCTCCGTTGCCTCAGAGCGAGTAATGCGTTCGAAATAGTCCGTTTCTTCTTCCATTGGCCATGCTTCTTTGGTAGTGAAGCGCAAAAATTGTAAAAGAGTCAAATTCAAGGGATTTCGTTCGCCTAAATTCGGTAAAACTTGAGAAATATAATCAATAAATGTTGAATTTGGTGAAAGTAATAAAATATTATCCGCTGTAATTTCTGCTCGATGTTGATAAAGTAAATAAGCAATCCGTTGCATAATCGCAGACGTTTTCCCACTACCAGCAATCCCGTTGACTAGTAGGAGTGGCTGCGTTTCGTCACGAATTATTTGATTTTGTTCTTGTTGGATGGTTGTCGTAATGTCCTTCATATAAGGAGAAGCATCTTCTTCTAAAGAATGCAATAACACATCATCTTGAATCGCAATGGTTGTGTCAAAATAGTTGATTAATTGATCTTTTTCAATAATTAACTGTCTTTTCAAATCAAGTTGTACAGGAATGGTTTGTTGATGTGCCGTGTAGGCTGTTTTCCCTAAAACATTGTCATAAAATAACGAAGCAATCGGTGAGCGCCAATCGTGAATGCGCGTTTCTTCTTCTAAAGAAGTAAAATCGTTTACGCCAATATAAAAGTTTTCTGGCTCTTCAGGGCTGTCTTCAAAAGTCACGCCAATTTTGCCAAAATAAGGAACTTGTAATAGGCGTTTCACTTTGTCTAAATTTTTAGCCGTTGCTTCATTTTTTAAGTTCCACTGATCAATTTCACGGTTCTTCATTTCCAACATGGCAAACGTTTCTAGATTATCGGCATAACTATCAAAATTCAGCTTAGAATCGCGACCAAATTCCTCTAGCATATGTTTGCCATCTTTCATTGTGTTCGCCAATTGCTCTTCGTAAACTTTTTTAGCCGCTTGCAGCTCATGACAAACCGTTGTTAAATGCTGTTGTTCATAAATTTTTTCATCGGTCATGGAGATTCCTCCTTTTAATAACATGACTGAATAGTATACGTTACTTTTAGCATAAATGCAAGCGCTGTTTATGAGGAAATGGCGAATCTTGTCGCCTAGTCATTCAGATTTTTCAAGAAATATGATAAAGTAGAGAGGAGATAAAGGAGGCAATCATAATGATTTTTGATACACATACACATTTGAATGCAGAACAATTTAATGATGATATTCCAGAAACGATTGCACATGCCCAAGAATTGGGTGTTACAGAGATGGCCGTGGTCGGTTTTGATGAACCAACGATTGAAAAATCTCTTTTACTTAGTCAGGAATATGCCAATATTTATAGTATCATTGGTTGGCATCCAACAGAAGCGGGTAGCTATACGCCAGAGGTTGAACGACGATTACAAGAACAATTAACGTTGCCAAAAATTGTAGCATTAGGTGAAATCGGTCTTGATTATTACTGGATGGAGGATCCTAAAGAGGTGCAAGAAAAAGTCTTTCGCCGTCAAATTGCGATTGCTCGGGAAATGAATTTACCGTTTAGTGTGCATACGAGAGAGGCATTAGAAGATACCTATCGAATTTTAAAAGATGAAAAAATTTCAGATATTGGTGGAATCATGCATAGTTTCAGTGGTGATGCCGAGTGGATGAAGAAATTTTTAGATTTAGGTCTGCATATTTCTTTTAGTGGAGTCGTAACGTTTAAAAAGGCGTTGGATGTTCAAGAAGCGGCGATGGCGGTACCACTTGAACGAATGTTGGTGGAAACAGATGCACCCTATTTAGCCCCTGTTCCTTATCGTGGTAAACGGAATGAACCCGGCTATACACGATACGTAGTGGAAAAAATTGCTGAATTACGACAACTAACCTTTGAAGAAGTGGCAGAACAAACGAGAGTCAACGCTCATCGCTTGTTTCGGATAGATAAATGAAAGAAAAAATGAAAGTTGCAGAAATCATTGTCGTTGAAGGAAAAGACGACACACGCCGCATTCAAGAGGTAGTTGCAGCGGATACGATTGAAACGATTGGCTCTGCTATCAATGATGAAATTTTGACACAAATTGAACACGCACAAGAAACGAGAGGCGTGATTATTTTTACAGATCCAGACTATTCGGGCGAAAAAATTCGTAAAACAATAATGGAAGTCGTTCCTGATGCAAAGCATGCTTTTTTATCAAGAAAAGTTGCAGTGCCTAAAAAAAATGGCGGTAGCCTAGGGGTTGAACATGCTAGTGATGAAGCAATTATTGAAGCCTTAAAAAAAGTCGTAACACCTGTTCAAGCTGATGAAGACTATCAAGAAATTCCTAGACAAACACTGGTTGAATATGGTTTAATAGCGGGAGCAAATGCAAAAAAATACCGTGAATTATTAGGAGATGACCTAAGAATTGGCTATACAAATAGCAAACAGTTAGTCAAACGGTTAAGCATGTTTCGGATTACAGAAGCAGAATTGAAAGAAAGCATGACACGTATTTTAAAAGAACTTGCAAACGAAGAATAACTACATGGAGGAACAAGCGTGACGGACTATAAAGAAATTGCCACACCATCCAGAACCAAAGAAATACTAAAAAAACATGGATTTTCATTTAAAAAGAGTTTAGGTCAAAATTTTTTGACAGAGCCTAATATTTTAAGAAAAATTGTAGAAACAGCGGGAATCAATCAGCAGACAAATGTTGTCGAAGTCGGGCCTGGAATTGGTGCATTAACAGAGCAATTAGCGATGAACGCAGCACAAGTTGTGGCTTTTGAGATTGATGATCGCTTGATTCCTGTCTTAGCGGATACCTTAAGTCGCTATGATAATGTAACAGTGGTGCATCAAGATGTTTTAAAAGCTGATTTGGTCGAGACAACCAACCAAGTTTTTCAAGAGAAGTATCCGATTAAAGTGGTAGCGAACCTACCTTACTATATTACTACGCCAATTATGATGCATTTTTTAGAATCTTCTTTAGATGTAGCTGAAATGGTTGTGATGATGCAAAAAGAGGTCGCTGATCGAATTGCTGCTAAACCAGGAACGAAAGCTTATGGCTCATTATCAATTGCTGTCCAATATTTTATGGAAGCAAGTGTCGCCTTTATTGTGCCAAAAACGGTTTTTGTGCCGCAGCCCAATGTTGACTCGGCGATTATTAAATTGACGCGCCGTGCTACACCAGCAGTGACAGTGACCAATGAAAAAGAATTTTTCAAATTAACCAAAGCAAGTTTCCAATTAAGACGTAAAACATTGTGGAATAACTTAACGCATTTTTATGGGAAAGATGAACAAACGGTGGCTTGGCTAAAAGAAAGCCTGGCTGAAGCAGAAATCGATCCTTCTAGACGTGGTGAAACATTGTCTTTAGAAGAATTTGCTCGTTTAAGTAATGCTTTAGAAAAAAATAAACCAGTATAAAAAAGAACTTTCTGTTATTTATGAGAAATAACAGAAAGTTCTTTTATGTGTCTTGACACATTGCGGCTGTTCAGCTACACTTGAGAAAAACAAAAAGGTGTCATGACACCTTTAGGAGGCAGTTTTAATGAAAACAAACTCAGTAAAACGTTTAACAATTTCAGCACTTTTAATTGCAATGGGGATTATCATTCCAATGGTTATGCCAAGAATTACCATTGGTCCAGCCAGTTTTACGTTAGCAAGTCACGTCCCAGTTTTTATTGCCATGTTTATTTCTCCAGTGGTGGCAATTGCGGTTAGTCTAGGAACAGGTTTTGGTTTTTTCTTATCCGCAACACCGATTATTGCTTTGCGGGCCTTATCTCATTTGATTTTTGCAGTCATTGGCGCAGTGATTTTACAAAAGCATCCAGAAATTTTAATCAATAAAGAGGGGAAATTCACTTTATTAAATGGGAAATTACAGTTGTTTAACGTGGGAATTGGAGTGATTCATTCCGCTGCCGAGCTAGTGGTTGTTTCTGTATTTTACACAATGGGCAACTTGCCAGGAACCTATTATACAGCTGGCTTCATGTATTCTATTTTTCTTTTGATGGGCGTTGGTGGATTAATTCATAGTTTGGTGGATTTCAGTATTGCCTACTTTTTAGCAAGTACCTTAAGTAAACATGTAGATATTCCAACTTTTACAGAAGCGAAACAACCCAAAGTGATAAAGAAGAAGGTTAAATTAGCATAAAGAGAAACAATCGAGGCATCCGTCATTGTGACGGATGCCTCGAGATTTTTTATTTAATGACTTCTTCTGTTTGAGGGTCGAAGAAATGTCCTTTGTTAATATCAAAAGCTAAGTCAATCATTTCACCAGGATGGTGGAAGTCACGAGCATCTACTTTTGAGATAAACTCTGTATCACCAATTTTTGTATAAAGCATGGATTCAGCCCCTAATAATTCAGAAACAACGACTTCAGATTTAATCACTGCATCTTTCATTGCCGTTAAAGCCACTTGTTCGCTATGAATATCTTCTGGACGAATACCGAAAATTAATTCTTTGCCTTCATAACCATGTTCAACAAGCTCTTTGTTTCTTCCTTCAGGAATTGCTAGTTTTAAGCCATGTTGGTTAGAAATAACCCCATTGTTTAAGGTAACTTTGAAGAAATTCATGGCAGGTGAGCCGATGAACCCAGCTACGAACATATTTTTAGGTGTATTGTAAACTTCTTTTGGTGAACCAATTTGTTGAATAAAGCCATCTTTCATAATTACGATTCGGTCAGCCATGGTCATCGCTTCGGTTTGGTCATGTGTCACATAAATTGTCGTAGTTTCTAAACGTTGGTGTAGTTTAGCGATTTCAGCACGCATGGCTACACGTAATTTTGCATCCAAGTTTGATAAAGGTTCATCCATTAAAAAGACTTTGGCATCACGGACAATTGCCCGGCCAAGTGCAACACGTTGGCGTTGTCCACCAGAAAGCGCCGCAGGTTTACGCTGTAAGTACTCTGTTAAGCCCAGAATATCCGCAGCATTTTCCACCCGTTTTTTAATTTCAGCTTTATCATATTTTCTTAGTTTTAAACCAAAGGCCATGTTATCAAAAACAGTCATATGCGGGTAAAGCGCATAGTTTTGGAAAACCATGGCAATATCACGATCTTTCGGTGCAACGTCATTCATGACTTTGTCCCCAATTGATAATTCACCTTCAGTAATATCTTCTAAGCCAGCAATCATGCGCAATGTTGTTGATTTACCGCAACCAGAAGGTCCGACAAAGACGATAAATTCACGGTCTGTAATTTCTAAGTTAAAATCTGTAACAGAATAATGTTCTGCATTGTCATATTTTTTATAAACATTTCTAAGCGCCATTTCCACCATTTGATACGTCACTCTTTTCTTTTTGATTTGTTAATCATAGTTTAAATGAAAACGCTATCTTTCGGCAAGGGAGAGTTGCACAAGAAAAAGAAGACTTTTTCGTCAAGGTGACAAAGGACAAACACTCTCAGCGGATTTATCGCTAAACTTTTGTTATAATATAACAAAGACAGGAGTTGGATAACATGAAAATCGCTTTAATCGCTCATGATCGTAAAAAAACATTAATGATCAAACTAGCAACCGCTTATAAACATATTTTAGAAAAACATGAATTGTATGCAACGGGAACGACAGGCATGAAAGTGATGGAAGCAACTGGCTTACCCGTGCATTGCTTTAAATCGGGGCCATTAGGTGGGGATCAACAGATTGGCGCAATGATATCAGAAGACAACATTGATTTAGTTATTTTTTTAAGAGATCCTCTTTCCGCGCAACCGCATGAACCAGACGTGACGGCTTTGATTCGTCTAAGTGATGTCTATGAAATTCCTTTAGCGACCAATATCGGCAGTGCTGAAATTCTTTTGAGAGGTGTCGAGGCGGGGTTTGCGGACTTCCGTGAGGTTATCCATGAAGGGGATCGTCGACCGTTAGCTTTTTAGAGAACCTTAATGGTTATTTTGACTATTTTGTGGTATATTTTATGAGGACTTTTGTCCAAATAAAATAACAGAGTAGGAGACAAAGCGTTAAGTGCTAAAAGGATGGGATGTTGCCTTTTGGACGAAGAACATAAACAGTGTGTTGCTAGAAAGCAAAGGTTCTTACTTTGCTTATCATCAGAACAACACGTTCAGCTTTTTAATGTTCGCGGTTTTGTTTTCGCATTCGCTGCATGGTTCGTCATGTAGCAGCTCTTAGAGGAGATGCTAAAAATGACAAAGAAAAAATTTGGCACAAAATCCATTGCGTTAATGGGCGTACTCATTGCGGTGGTCGTTGTCTTTTCACGCTTTTTTGCGTATGAAACAACGTTTTTAAAAATCAGTTTCACGTTTATTCCAGAATCATTGATTGGGATGATTTTCGGACCTTTTTGGGCTGGAATCGGCACGGCGGTGGCTGATGTGGTAGGAATGTTGCTTTTTCCAAAGGCAGGCTATTTTCCTGGGTTTACTTTAAATGCCTTTTTGGCTGGTGCTATTTATGGTTATTTCTATTATAAGAAAGAAATGACATGGCAACGAGTGATTTTGGCGACATTGTTGGTCACCGTTTTAATTAATATCATTTTAACTCCTTTGTGGTTAAGTTTAATGTATGGCGTCAATCTAGCAAATTTTGCTTGGTGGGTGCCACGCTTAATTAAAACAGTTATTTTCTTTCCTATTCAAGTAATTGCCACTTATTATTTAGGCAATAAAATTCCCTTTAAACGTTTATTTGGAAAGCCATTATCTGAATTAGATCAATAAATTTAAAATTAAAAGAGTCACTTTTCATCATCCCAGAAAAGTGACTCTTTTTTATTGTGCTTTTTGATTAAACTGTGCTTCGTAAAGGTCACGATAATAACCCTGTTCTTTTTGCAATAATTCGTCATGGGTGCCAATTTCAACTACTTGACCATTGTCCATAACTAGAATTTTTTCAGCACTTTTGATTGTTGCTAAGCGATGGGCAATAACAAAACTGGTCCGGCCAGTCATCATTTGTAAAAAAGCATCCTGAATTTTTTGCTCGGTCAATGTATCAACTGAACTGGTCGCTTCATCTAAAATAAGCATCGGCGGATTACTAATCATCGTGCGTGCAATGGTCATTAATTGTCGTTGTCCTTCAGAAATTTTAACGCCTTGGGAACCAATCTCGGTATCTAGTCCTTGAGGTAAACGCATGACGAAATCAAAAATATGGGCTTTTTTCATGGCTTCTATAATTTCTTCGTCAGAGGCTTCAGGATTTCCGTACGTTAAATTTTCCCGAATGGAGCTATCGAATAGCCAAGTATCTTGGAGAACCATACCAAAACTTTTTCGTAAGCTGTCCCGAGTAATTTGAGTAATGTCGTGAGTATCAACCGTAATTTGACCATGGTCGACCTCGTAAAAGCGCATTAACAAATTCACTAATGTTGATTTACCCGCACCGGTTCGCCCAACAATGGCAATTGTTTCTCCTGGTTCAGCAATTAAATTAAAGTTTTCGATTAAAGGTCGCGTCGGCGTGTAAGAAAAATCAACGTCTTTAAATTCAACACGGCCTCGCGCTTCTTTCAAAACAATTGCGTTCGGGGCATCAGGACGTTCAACTGGTTGATCCATCATATCAAAAGTACGTTCCAATCCAGCTAAGGCTGCTTGGATTTGGTTGGTGATTCCTGAGAGTTCAATAAAAGGTTTAGAAAACTGACTAGAGTAAATGGTGAAACTGGAAATAACACCAACTGTGACTAAAGGATTGCCACTTAAAACTAACAAGCCACCGACTAATCCAATCGATAAGTAAGATAAATGGTCGATAAATCGAGAAAGTGGGTTGGTTAAGGAGGAAGAAAACTGAGCCTTCTGTCCTTTTTCATACAACGTTTGATTCAATGCTTCAAATGTTTCTTGTGTAGCTTGTTCTTGTTGAAAGGCTTTAACAATTTTTTGGTTGCCAACCATTTCTGAAACGAAGCCGGAAATTTCACCAACAATCGTTTGTTGTGCAGCAAAGTTTTTTTGTGAAGCTTTTGCAACAAGCCAGTTTACAATAAAAATAATCGGCGTACTGATAAGAACCACTAATGTGAGCAGGGGACTTAGCCGAATCATAAAGAGCAAAGCAACAACGACGGTGGCCATGCCAGAAAATAATTGGTTGAAGACAGCCGAGCAAGCCATTGAAATATTGTCAATATCGTTGGTAAAGCGACTGACGATATTTCCGTGTGATGTTTGGTCATAATAACTTAACGGTAATTGATTTAAATGGGCAAAGGCGTCTTTTCTCAGCTGTGTGGTCGATAAATAAGACACGCGATTACCGAGACGTTGAATCAGCCATTGACTTAGAACGGTTACGAGTAAAATCCCTGCTAATAAACCTAAAATTTTGATGAGTTGCGCAGCATTGACTTGTCCTTTACCAACCATTGTATCAACGGATTTACCTATATAATAAGTCATGAGGACAGTCGAAAAACCACTGAGAATTCCTAGGATTAAGGCGCCAATAATTTCTTTTGGATAGCGTAGTAAATACGGCTTAAAACGTGAGAAGGCACCAAAATGAATTTTTTTAGTTTGCATGGGTATCCTCCTCCTGTGACGCAACGATTTCTTGATACTCTTTAGAAGAAGTAAGTAATTCTTCGTGGGTGCCAAGGCCAGCGACTTTTCCACTATCTAGGACTAAAATTTGATTCGCCGTAGCAATCGAACTCACGCGTTGTGAAATTAAAATAACGGTTGTCTCTGCTCGTTCTTTTTGTAAAGCACGGCGCAGATTCAAATCTGTTTGATAGTCGAGGGCACTCAAGGAATCATCTAAAATAAGTAAATGCGGTTTCCTAATCAAGGCACGGGCAATGGTCAACCGTTGTCTTTGTCCACCAGAAAAGTTTTTTCCGCCTTCGTTAACAGGCGTGTCTAACCCTTGGTCTAATTGTTCAACAAATTCTTTACATTGGGCGATAGCTAATGCTTCCCAACAGTCTTCATCAGTTGCATTTGGTTTGCCCCATTGTAAGTTTTCTCGAATAGTCCCTGTAAATAAGACGGCAGTTTGTGGAACACTTGCAACTTGTTGG
Source organism: Enterococcus faecalis (assembly GCF_029024925.1). Classification (NCBI taxonomy): domain Bacteria; kingdom Bacillati; phylum Bacillota; class Bacilli; order Lactobacillales; family Enterococcaceae; genus Enterococcus; species Enterococcus faecalis. Next base: position 779,201 of record NZ_CP118962.1, read on the forward strand.
CGTAAAGTAAAGAGCGGCCAATCGCGCACATTTACACCATTAATAAAAAGGTTTCCTGCACTCACATCATAAAATCTGGGAATGAGTTGGGTTAAGGTACTTTTCCCGCTGCCGGTAGGTCCTGTGATGCCGAGAATTGAGCCTTTAGGAATCGTAAAATTGATATTTTCCAAAGCCAAACCGGCCTCTGGTTCATAGCGAAAATCTACATGGTCAAAGGTAATATCACCAAATTGTGGCGATGTTTTTGCTGATTCTGGTGTATCTGTTAACTGGCTTTCTACAGTTAAAACCTCATTGACACGGTTTGCGGAAGCGGCGGCTCGCGTAAAAATTACCACGAGATTAGAAGCAACAATTAAAGCGAGCATCATTTGATTCATATAATTGATCAATGCTAAAACTTCCCCTTGTTGCAAGGAACCAAAAGAAACTTTTAAGCCACTAAAATAAAGTAAAAATAAAATTCCAACATTCATAATCAAAGTGGTTAAAGGTGTTAATAAAGCAGAAACATTCGATACACGAATGTAAATATCGCCTAAATCATCTGAAGCTTTATCAACATGTCGTTGCTCTGTTTCCTTTCTAGCAAACGCACGGATCACACGGACACCGCTTAAGTTTTGACTAATTTGACGGTTTAACCGATCCAAATATTCTTGGACTTTTTGATATAAAGGCACAGTCACTTTAATGATAATAAAGAGAATAAGGCTAAAAATTGGTAAAAGTAATAGGAAAAGAAAGCCCATCTGCACATCAATGTAAAAAGCCATGACCACAGAACCAATACTTAAAAAAGGTGTCCGAATGACCAACCGAATAAACATCGCTAAAGCCAATTGAAGCTGGTTGATATCGTTTGTGATCCGAGTGATGAGGGTATCTGTACCAAAACTATTTAATTCTTTGTGTGAAAGCTGATTAATTTTCTTCATTAATTGATTTCTTAGCTCCGTCCCAAAACCTTGCGAAGCGACTGAAGCATAATATTGACAAATCATGACAAAAAATAAACCAACTAACGACATAACAAGCATCCAGAGGGCCATTTCTATGACAGTCTGTCGGTCGTTTTGACGAATACCGACATCGACTAAGTGAGCCATGAATAAGGGCAAGACTAACTCGAAACAAGCTTCTAAAAATTTGAAGACTGGACCGAGGATAATTTGTTTTCGATAATTTTTTGCGTATTTCAATAAACCAAACATAAGATTCCTCCCTTTGCTGCTCTCATTGTAGCCTAATCTTTCAATGAAAGAAAGTTGTTCGCTACATTTTCTCAACTTCTGTTAAAATAGAAGAAAAGCGCAAAGAAGTGGAGTGTGACAGAAACGTGGAAAAAATGAGTCAGGTTATTTTGTTATTTTTTATTTATTCCTTTATCGGCTGGTTATGGGAAACGGTGTATTGTTCATTAAAAGCTAAAAAATTTGTTTATCGAGGATTTTTGGTAGGGCCCTATTGTCCTATTTATGGATTTGGGGTCTTAAGCGTTCTCTATTTTGTGGAACCCTTTGAAAACAATCTCTTGGTATTGTATGTCGGATCGGCTGTTTTAGTGACGATTTTAGAATATGTCACTAGTTATGGCTTGGAAAAACTGTTCCATGCCTCTTGGTGGGATTATCATGATGTACCTTTTAATTTAAACGGTCGCGTGGCTTTACCGGTTTCTCTTTTTTGGGGATTGGGTTGTGTCTTGATTGTCAAAGTTATTCAACCAGAAATCGCCAAAGTTGTCAGTTTTTTACAAGCAACCTTTGGCAACTACTTAGCACTTTGCATAGTGATTGTAATGGGGCTTGACTTAATTTATACGTTGCTGAACATGCAAGGTTTCAAAAAACTTATTACCGAGATGGGCCAAACGTTGGAAACGAACCAACAAGAATTTAAGCAACGGTTGAACACAAAAATGGAAATAGCTACAGCTGATTGGCAGAAGTTAAAAGAACGAACCAAAAAAGAGTATTTCCAAAATCGGTTAAATTTCCAACAACGTCGTTTTATTAACAATTACCCAAAACTAACTTTAAAAAACATTAAAAATTCCAAAGAAGTTCGGCATCTCTTAGAAGATTTGAAGAAAAAGGGCCAATAATTAACAAAAAATATTACAAAATATTTCAATAAATGGTCTAATGGGATAAAAAAAAGAAAAATCGTCAAAAGCTAGTTTTTAAGGCGTCTTAAGAAATTCTTAAAGAATTGAGATAGAAATGGACTAATGAATAAACGCAGGATAAAAAAAGAGTTGCATTTAAATTGTAACAAATTGTAACATGATTGAAATAAAACAAGCCCTCCTGACTAGTATAATGAGTAGGTGTTTTAGATAAGTTAGGAAAGGTGTTGGATTTAGTGAAGGTTAAAAAGTTGATACCATTTTTAACAACAATGATGCTTATCAATTTTGGACTTCCAGTCGCTGCGGCAGCAGAATCACTTGATTCGTTGCAAGAAAAAGAAGCGCAAGCGAAACAATCTGGGGAGTTAATTAGTAAAGAAATCAATTCAGCCTTAGACGATGTAAATGCTAAATATGCGGAAATCGAACGTTTAAAAACGCAAATTTCGAAAGCGGAAGATACGTTGAAAACTTCGAAAGAGGAAATAGAAAAAACAGAAAAAAATATTTCTCGTCGTAAAGAAGCTGTTGGCGATCGTATGAAGGATATTCAATTAAATGGCGACCAACGTACTTGGCAAGCCTTATTAGATGCAGAAAATTTATCAGATTTCTTTAATCGGGCCTACGCCATGACCGTTTTACAAAACTTTGAACGGGAAAAGATTGAAAGCTTAACTAGCGAAAAAGAAAAGTTAGCTGCATTACAAGAAAAAGTTGAAAATACGCAAACAACTTTAAAACAAAATGAAGAGAAATTACAAGTTGAAGCTTCTTCAATGAATAATAAAGTCTCTGAGTTAAAAGAAAAAATGGCGAATAATGAAGAATTATTGGCTCAAATTTCGACAGACAAACAGAAAGAGCAACAACGCTTAGTCAGCGAAAAAGCAGCAGCTGAGGCACAGAAAAAACGTGCGGCAGAAACTGCCAAAGCAGAAGCAGCGAAGAAACAAGCAGCTGCCGACAAACAAGCGCAAGCAGATGCGGCGGCTAAACTAGAAGCCGAAGCTGCTGAAGAGTCAAGCAGTCAAGCATCAAGCTCTTCAACAAGTACGGAAAGCAGTAGCACTGAATCTTCAAGTTCAGCTAGTTCATCCGAATCGTCATCAACGACAGAATCATCGACAGGCGAATCATCAACACCAGGAACTGGCTCTGGTCGTGTGCTTCAGATGGAATCAACTGCTTATTCTTGGCGCGAAGCTGGTGCAAGTAATCTAAGTGCTACTGGTATTGACTTAAGTAAAGAAAGCAATGTAGTTGCAGTCGATCCAAGTGTAATTCCTCTAGGTTCATTAGTGAAAGTCTCTGGTTATGGCTTTGCTATTGCTGGGGATACAGGTGGCGCTATTCAAGGAAATATTATTGATGTTCATTTTGATTCAGTAGACCAATGCCGTCTTTGGGGACGACGTCAGGTTACAGTAGAAATTCAATAATAAATTTGTTATACTAAAGACAAGATAAAAGGAATTGGCTAAGTCAGTAATGATAGTAGCCAGTTCTTTTTTAGTTAAATGTAAAGGAGAATTACAATGATTCGCTCGGCAACAAAAGAAGACGGTAAAGCGATTGCTCGGCTGGTCTTAGTTATTTTAAAAGATATGGAGTTACCAATTTTAGAAGAAGTCTCAGAAGAACAAATGATTGACCTATTAGCAGAGGCAACGGCGTATCCAACCTATCGCTATGGCTATCAACGAATTTTAGTTTATGAACATGCAGGTGAAGTTGCAGGGATTGCTGTCGGCTATCCTGCAGAAGATGAAAAGATTATTGATGAACCTTTAAGAGAAGTCTTTAAAAAACATGGCTTAGCAGAAGATGTTCGGCTATTTATTGAAGAAGAAACCTTGCCTAATGAATGGTATTTAGACACGATCTCTGTGGATGAACGTTTCCGTGGAATGGGAATTGGTTCTAAGTTATTAGATGCTTTACCTGAAGTAGCCAAAGCTAGCGGGAAGCAAGCCTTGGGTCTAAATGTTGATTTTGACAATCCAGGGGCGAGAAAGTTATACGCAAGTAAAGGCTTTAAAGATGTCACAACAATGACTATTAGTGGTCACTTATACAATCATATGCAAAAAGAAGTGTAAAAATAACGAAGCTAAAGTCAATCACTTTAGCTTCGTTATTTTTCATTAATCCGTTAAAGGATCAAAATCTAATCCAAAATCATCGGAAGTTTTTTGTTTTTTCTTATTATATAACCAGTAGTCAAGGACAGCTGCTATACAGATGCACAACGGTGCGTCCTCATCATTGGCAACAGTTAAAACAAAATAGTCGCCTGTACAAAGCATGGTTTTATCCATTGACATGATTTTTTTATGGACTTGATAAATTGAATATTGGTGCGCTTTGATATCACCAACAACTGCCCAGTGAAGGCCTTGAACATAATAGAAATCAGCATTCAAATTGAACAGTTTTCGTAGAGTACCCACTTTTTCAAAACGCTGATATAACTCAAATCGTGTACCAAAAGTCCAAGAAACTTGTTTAATACTGGCTAAAATTTCTCCGTTCATTGCATATAAAGAAAGCGCATCTCCTCGTGTGCCCCAGCGCCCCACCAATAGAAAAAGTGAACGGCCTGCTTGGTCTTTCACGATGGTTCGCGTAACTTTTCCTAACTGTTGTTCTTGAATAAAAAATTCAGACACGACACGATCTCCTTTCTATATATAAATGAGTGCTGTAACTGGTAGTGCTTATTACAAATCTTCTCTTATTGCACGCAGGATGGCTTCGCCAACACCATTTTCTAAATTAGTGGCTGTTTCATATTTAGCATATTCTTTTAATTCCAGTTCGGCGTTGCCCATTGCAAAACTTACCCCAGCCCATTGAATCATGCTGACGTCATTTAAATTATCACCAATAGTCATGACTTGTTCAGCGGGAATCCCACGTTCTTTAGCGACGCGCGCAACCGCAATCCCTTTTTGTGCTAGGCGGTGGTTAATTTCAATATTATTAAGCGCAGAAGAGGTAACAACCAAATCATCTAGTTCTTCTACTTCCATCCCAGCAGGACCTAATACTTTCGGCCCATCCATACTGAAGCCAATAATTTTAAGGACTTCAATCGAATCATCTTTTAAAATGTCGTCTAAACGATCGACATAGGTAATATGCAATAAAGATAGGTGTGCTGAAGCCATGGCAATCGCCACTTTATAAGTTAAATGGGGCATGGATTCTGCAATATGAGCGGCAAAGTTTTCAATTCTTTTTTCTTGATGTTCAGAAAAAATACCTTTATTTGTAGAGATTTCATAGTAAACATTGTGTTGACTCAAAATAGTTAGTACTTCTGTTACTGTTTCTTTTTCGATCCCAGCCGTGAAAAGTGAGTGTCCATCTTTGTCAAACACTTGGGCGCCGTTTAAAGTAATCATGGCGCAGTCAATTCCAGCTTCTTCTAACGCGGGTTTCGCTTCGGTATATGCGCGGCCAGTAGCAACCATAAATTCGATTCCTAAACGTTCCGCTTCGCGAATTGCTGAAGCGTTATCATTTGTGATGCTCATTTTTGCATCTAAAAGTGTTCCATCCATATCTGAAGCAATTAATTTAATCATCGATTCTCTACACCTCATTATCTATTTAAAGCTTACCTATAGTTTACCACGTTTTTCCAAGAGAAAGTACCCAGAAATTTCTTGTCAGGTTTGGAGAAATTCGTTATGCTTAGAGAGCGAAGGAGTGAGCATTATGAAAGAAATTATTCACAATAGTTGGCAAACCGTTTTATCTGCTGAATTTGAAAAACCGTATTATCAAGAATTGCGGGAATTTTTGAAAAAAGAATATCAGACACAAACGATTTATCCAGATATGTATCATTTATTTTCAGCGTTAGAACTAACCCCTTTTGAAGAAGTAAAAGTAGTAATTTTGGGACAAGACCCATATCATGGACCCAATCAAGCACACGGACTAAGTTTCTCTGTCCAGCCAGGTGTGAAAGTGCCGCCATCTCTTGCGAATATTTACAAAGAATTACAAGCTGATTTAGGGTACCAACCCGTCAACCATGGCTTTTTAGAAAGCTGGGCCAAACAAGGCGTGTTATTATTAAATACTGTGTTGACCGTTCGGGCAGGTCAAGCCTATTCCCATCGAGGTAAAGGGTGGGAGCAACTGACAGATGTCATTATCGAAAAGTTGAATGAGCGTGAAAAACCTGTTGTTTTCATTTTATGGGGACGTCCTGCTCAAGAAAAAATTAAAATGATTGATACGACTCGGCATGTGATTATCAAATCGCCACACCCAAGTCCATTGTCAGCACATCGTGGTTTTTTTGGCTCACGTCCGTTTTCTCAAGCGAATGCCGCTCTAGAACGTTTAGGGGAAACGCCGATTGATTGGCAACTTCCTGAAACAGTGTAGTGTAACAGTGTATGCTGTTATAGTGTAGAAGAGTTAGTTTGTGAAAAGTTTATCGGATTATTGGTTTTTTTGACTAATACAGCTAGAAAAAACTGTTATTTTCTTTGAGAATAGTGTATGATGGATTTTGTAAATATAAAACTGGAGGGTTTATCGTGGAATTATTCGATAGCTTAAAATTTAAAGTCGTACGCCGTAATATCAAAATTGTTTTCCCTGAAGCAACAGATCCTAGAATATTAGGTGCTGCTGCCCGCTTAAAATCTGATGAATTAGTAGAACCAATCTTAATTGGTGATCCAACAGATATCGCAAATGCTGCTATGGCTCGTGGAATCAACACATCAAACTTTATTATTATCAACCCCAATGATTATGAAAAATGGGATGAAATGGTCGAAGCATTTGTTGAACGCCGTAATGGAAAAGCTACTAAAGAAGATGCTGAAAAAATCTTAAAAGATGTCAACTATTTCGGTACTATGTTAACTTACATGGGTATTGCTGATGGTATGGTTAGTGGTGCTATCCACTCAACAGGTGATACAGTTCGTCCTGCGTTACAAATTATTAAAACAAAACCAGGCGTGAGCCGTACAAGTGGTGCTTTCTTAATGATTCGTGGTCGTGACCAAGAAAGATATTTATTCTCAGACTGCGCGATTAACGTGAACCCAACTGCACAAGAATTAGCTGAAATTGCTGTTGATAGTGCCAAAACAGCTGAATTATTTGACATTGAACCTAAAGTTTCATTGTTAAGTTTTTCAACAAAAGGTTCTGCAAAAGCACCAGAAGTAACAAAAGTTGCTGAGGCTACAAAAATTGCGCAAGAATTAGCACCTGAATATGCGATTGATGGTGAATTACAATTTGATGCTTCTTATGTATCTTCTGTCGCACAATTAAAAGCGCCCAACTCAAAAGTTGCTGGAGAAGCAACAGTCTTTGTATTCCCAGATTTACAATCAGGAAACATTGGCTACAAAATTGCTCAACGTTTAGGTAACTTTGAAGCAATTGGCCCAATCTTACAAGGATTGAACAAACCAGTTTCTGATTTATCACGTGGTGCAAACGAAGAAGATGTTTATAAATTATCAATCATTACAGCTGCTCAAACATTAATGAACGACTAATTAACTATGTCGAAGCATGATAAATAAGCAAAGTAGAAGTTGAGGTTCCCAGGACACTTGGGCCTCAACTTTATTTTTTTGAAGCTGCCACTAGTCAACTTATTGAATTTTCGGTATACTTTCATACATAGATTCTTGCAGATGGGAGGCAAAAAAATGAATATTGTCCTGAACAATCCATTGGAAACAGAAGCAATTGCTAAAATCATTGGACAAAAGGCACAAGCTGGTGATGTAATTGTCCTGACTGGTGATTTAGGGGCCGGTAAGACGACAATGACGAAAGGGATTGCTTTAGGATTAGGCATTTCCCAAATGATTAAAAGTCCCACCTATACGATTATCCGAGAATATCCACAAGGACGACTTCCGTTATACCATATGGATGTCTATCGTGTTGAAGAGGGTGCGGATGAATTAGGGTTAGATGAGTATTTTGAAGGAGATGGGCTATCCGTTGTAGAATGGGGCAGCTTGATTGAAGAAGAATTGCCAGAAGATTATTTAGAAATTATTTTAAATAAAGATTCTCAAGAAGCTGACAAGAGAGTTCTTGAATTCCGCGGAACTGGTCCATTGGCAGAAGAAAGAATAGCAGAGATTCTGAAAACGTGGGAGGCTCGCGAATATGTCTGAACAAACATTTTCTATTCGAGAAGCAGTGCCTACTGATGCGGATCAATTACTATCTGTGATGTCAAAAATTGGGAGTGAAACGCCCTATTTGGTAATGGATGAGCGAGGAATGGCCATGTCGACAACAGAATTGGCTGAAAATCTAGCAACACTCTATGAATCGCCAAATAATGTTTTATTGGTGGCATTAGCGGGAGAAGCGATCATTGGGACCGCATCTGTGTCTGCTTCTTCTAAAAAGCGGATGGAGCATATTGGTGAAATCGGCATTAGTATTTTAAAACAGTACTGGGGCTATGGACTGGGCAGTATCCTGATGGAAGAACTTATTCGCTGGGCGCATGAAAGTCATGTTATTCGTCGCTTGGAATTAACGGTACAGGATCGTAATCAACGAGCGATTCATGTCTATAAAAAATTAGGGTTTGAAACAGAGGCAATTATGCCTCGGGGCGCCAAAACAGACCAAGGTGAATTTTTAGATGTTCATTTAATGCGTTTGCTGATTGATTAATTATTGGTTAATAATTTTAATTTCTTAAATAATCGAACGATAATTGCATGAAAAAACAAAATTTTCGCAATTATCGTTTGTTTCATATTTATTTTTCTGATATTTTTGTTATAATTATAGAAGAATTTAACGAAAAAATGAAAATTTATTTTGGGAAGGAATGTAAGAAATGGCGAAGGCAACGAAAATGAATGTTAACTATCGAGAGTCGATCTTGGATCGTGCGTATCGTTTAGAGCTAATAAAAAAAGATGAGTATGCAAAACATCAAGAAAAATTATCATTATTAAATGAAAAATTGTCTGACGGGGAACCAGCTCAATTTGATGCAAAAGAAGAAACGTTTTGGAAAAAAATTTCGCAAAAAGTTATTTTATAAAAGTAATACATACGAATAAGAGCGTACACATAGAAAGAAGCGTAAGCAGTGTTAAACTGCTTACGCTTCTTTTTTAATGAACAGGAATAACTGTTTCACGCTTAATTAATTTGTGAGGAATAACGAGACGGACACCATTTGTCAATTCTTCGTGGATTAATTCATATAATTTTTTCATCGCCATTCGACCTAATTCTGACGTGTCGATGTCAATGCTTGTTAGATAAGAATGTGTCAATGTTGAAAAGATTGAGTTGTTAAAACTAATAATGGATAACGTTTCAGGAACTTGATAACCATAGATTTGCGCAAGTTGCATCGTCCGCAAAGCAAAGATATCATCAATCACCACCAACGCCGTGGCATTATTTTGATGAAGAATGTCATCAAAAGCCATGTAATCTTCAGGTTTTTCTAACGCAACGCTTGGTAAAACAGTTAATCCTTGCATCATCATTGCTTTTTGATAACCAAAGTAACGTTCAAAGTACAAACTTTCATGCGTTGTATTGGTCACAAATAAAATATTTTTATGGCCGTTTTCAATTAAAAATTCCGTCGCTTGTTTCCCTAATAATTGATTATCATTATCCACGTAAACTATTTCCGTTTCATGTTGGTAAGGTTGACCAATTAAAGTAAAGGGAATGTTGTTTTCATATAAGTAATCAATGACGGGGTCCTTACTATCTGAATACACAAGAATAAAACCGTCCACTTGCTTTTGAAGATGCATTCTTTTAACGTTTTCCAATAGTACATCAAAGCTTTTGGCAGTTGCAATAGCAGTAGTCATATCATAAAGACGGGCTTCCTCGTTGATGGCTTCCATAATTTCTAAATAAAATGGATTCCCTAACCGTTCTTTCGAATCTAAAGGAGGTAAAATTACGCCAATGGCACTTGAAATTCGTTTACCCAAATTCCGTGCCGTCATATTTGGCACATAGCCTAAGTCATCCATGACTTTTCGCACTTTCTTTTTTGTCGATTCAGAAATACTTGGATGATCGTTAATGACACGCGAAACGGTTGAAGTTGCAACCCCCGCTTTCTTAGCGACATCTTTTACTGTAATTGCCATTTTTGCCACGCCTTTCTTAGTGATTATAGAAGGTTAAATTGATAAACCGTTTGGTAGGTTTGCTTTTTATTAGCTGGTAATAAAATAGAGCCCCACTGAGGATGATGAACAATGTCTGGATACTCTTGTGGTTCAATTGCTAAGCCATAGTTTGAATGCATCGCTTGTCCATTAATAGAAAAAGGAGCCTCAAAACCAGTCGTAGAAAATAATACCATACTTTGGTTCGTTGTTGCTATCGTCATTTTTCTTCCAGAAGTAGGTTCTTGTAAGCATAATTGTGGCTGTCTTAAGTCAGAGCCAACTAAGGAGAAAACATCATCTAACCCGGTTGGATAGCGTTGGAGGATTGTTTCGATAGGTGTCAGTTCATTAAAACGTATGGATAGTTCAGAAGCTGGTAAAATCCGTCCAGTAGGCAGCTTATTATCGTCTAATTCTAACATACCTTGACAGTTCAAAGATAGCAAATGTGACAGAATGTCTAACTTTCCATCGCCAGATAAATTAAAGTAGGCGTGGTTTGTAGGATTAAAAAGTGTTTCCTGTTTACTCCGTCCAGTACTGATCATTCGTAAATGATTATCCTCTAGCTGATAAGTGATGGTGGCCTCAATTGGTCCAGGATAGCCAGAAATGGTGTCGGTTAAATGAAAAGCAACGCCAATGATATCCTTTTTTTCAAAGGGCTCGACTGTCCAATATTGAAAAGACCACCCCTTTGAGCCACCATGGATATGATGACCGTCGCTATTTTGTTCTAATATTCCATTTTGCCAATGGCCATTACGAATACGTCCAGCAACTGGTCCAACAGTGGCGCCAAAAAAGCTTTGATCCTTTAATACATCTTGATACGAATCATACGATAAAAGGATATTTTCCCAATGATTATTTTTGTTTGGCATCAAAAGTTGATGGAGGCGCGCGCCATAATTGAGAAGAACGACTTCTAAAAAGTCGTTCTTCAAAGTAATTTTTTTTAAGTTTGTGCTTGGAATATCGGTTACGGTGATACGATTATCCTTCATGATCAAGCCACACTTTTTTTAAGTAATCAAACGTTAAAGCGCTCGTCTCTGGCACGATGGGCAACCCTTCGCCTAACTCTTCTTTGCGGCCAACGCCAACAGGTTGCGCTCCGCTAGCAAGAATCGCTTGAATCCCAGCTTTGGCATCTTCAATGCCAAGACATTCTGCTGGTGTCAAATCAATTTCTTTCGCAGCTAAAATGAAAATATCTGGAGCGGGTTTACCTGCCTGGACGTCTGCTGGATTAGCAATGGCATCAAAAAGGGGCGTCAATTGCATTTTTTCTAAAAGAAAAGGCCCATTTTTACTTGCAGAAGCCAAGGCGATTTTAATATTGGCCGCACGTAATTCCGTTAATAAAGAAAAAATTCCTGGGTAGACATCTTCAGGCGTAATCGCTTGGATCATTTCCAAGTAATAATCGTTTTTCCGTTGCGCTAACTGGGCAAATTCTTCAGAAGAAAACGTGCCTTCTTTTTTTCCGTATTTTAACAGTAACTGCAGAGAATCTTCACGGCTTACACCTTTCAATTGTTCGTTGAAAACACGGTCAATGGAAATTCCAATTTCGTTCCCTAATTTTTTCCAAGCGTGGTAATGAAATTCTGCTGTATCAGTAATAACACCATCTAAATCAAACAAAACGCCTTTAAACATGAACTTCTTCCTTTCTGATCGGTAAAACTAATCGATCTTTTAATGTGTATTTTTGATCGTAAACAGTTAATGGAATTGCAGGGCCGTCGAGTAAAGTGAAGGCCACTTGGTCTGCTGAAACTTCAACAAATAGTAAACGATTCCGATAATTAATGTGGAATGAGTAGGCTGTCCAAGTCGCTGGTAAAAAGGGTGCAAATTTTAGTTGTTGATGGTCCGTTTTCATTTGGGCAAAACCTTGCACAATCGCTAGCCAACTACCAGTCATTGAGGTAATGTGTAAGCCATCTTCTGTATCATTATTGTAATTATCTAAGTCAAGGCGCGCTGTTCGTTGATACATTTCCACTGCTTTTTCTTCCATGCCTAATTCAGCAGCTAACACAGCATGAATGCTTGGTGAAAGGGAAGATTCATGGACAGTCATTGGTTCGTAAAAGTTAAAGTTCCGGCGTTTTTCTTCTAAAGAAAAGGCGTCATTGAAGAAATAAATTCCTTGAAGAACATCGGCTTGTTTAATGAAACAAGACCGCAAAATTTTATCCCATGACCAATGTTGATTTAAAGGCAGCTCACTAAGTGGTAAATCAGAAACAGGCATTAAATCTTTATCTAAGAAAGTGTCATGTTGTACAAAAATGCCTAATTCGTTATCCACTGGGAAGTACATATTTTCTACAATGTCTGCCCATTTAGCTAATTCGTCGTCTGCAATTTTGAGCGTTGTTTCTTCTTGGAATTTTAAATAAGACTCACGGGTGTAACGTAGAACCCACGCAGCGATGGTATTGGTATACCAGTTATTATTGATATTATTTTCATATTCATTTGGCCCCGTTACGCCATGAATCATATATTGTTTATGACGTTGGGAGAAGTGGACCCGATCTGCCCAAAAACGAGCGATTGCTACAAGTACTTCTAGACCAGCATCTTTTAGATAATCTTCATCTCCTGTATAGTTGACATAATTATAAATCGCATAAGCAATCGCACCATTTCTGTGAATCTCTTCAAAAGTGATTTCCCACTCATTATGACATTCGACACCAGTAAAAGTAACCATTGGGTAAAGCGCACCCTTTAACCCTTGTTGTTGGGCATTATGAATGGCTTGAGGCAATTGATTGTGGCGATATTTCAGTAGATTTTTAGTAACTTCGGGCTTAGCCAACGCCAAGTAAAGTGGGACAGCGTATGCTTCAGTATCCCAATATGTGGCACCACCATATTTTTCGCCAGTAAAGCCTTTTGGTCCGATATTTAAACGATCGTCTTCACCATAGTAGGTTGAGAAAAGTTGGAAAAGATTAAAACGAATGCCTTGTTGGGCTTCGTCATCTCCTTCAATAACAACATCAGCTAATTGCCAACGTTTTGCCCAAGCGGCAGCTTGCCCAGCTTTTGCTTCAGGGTACAAGGTAGTCATTTCTGCAAATAATTTGTTTACTCGTGTGATTTGTTGCGTTTCTGGCACATCACGACTGGTAACGACAAGCACTTCTTTTGTGATAGCGGTCGTTTCGCCTTCGTTTAAAGACACCGTCAATTCTGCGGTTAAAGCCAAGGGCTGTTGTGTATATGTAGGCACAACAGAGGCTCCATCGATGAAATGGCGCATGCCTGCAGTCACTGTAAAACGCTCTATTTCAAAGTTGTTAGGAATGGTCTTAGTTGTAACAAAGCCAAGTGTTTCTTGTGTTTCAATAGCTCTTTCTTCCCAAAAATGTTCTTCATAATTGCTGTCTTCATTTTGAACATCGCCATCCAATTTTGAGTGAAGAGTGATTGTGCCTGTACCTTCCAGCATTTCAATTGTTAAGTGGATGTAAGCTGCTTCTTTTTTTTCTAAGCTTAAAAAACGTTCAAAAGAGAAGCGCACTTTGTTCTTCGGTGTTTGGATGGTGAATTGCCGAGAAAGAACCCCGTTTTGCATGTCTAATTCTAAAGAAAAATCTTCGTAAGGTGTAGTGGCTAGATCAATTGTTTGTCCATCAATTTGTAAGTCCATTGCGATGAAATTAATTGCGTTAATCACTTTACCAAAATATTCAGGATAACCATTTTTCCACCAACCAACACGTGTTTTGTCTGGATACCAAACACCGGCTAAATAGGTTCCTTGATGGTGGTCGCCAGAATAGTGTTCTTCAAAATTTCCCCGCATCCCCATATAGCCATTGCCAATGCTCGTTAATGATTCTTGTAAACGTAAATTTTCTTTATCTAAGTGTGTAGTACGGATTTTCCAAGGATCAATTTGGAATAAACGTTTGATTTGTTTCATGAGAATCCCCCTCAGTGATTTTATTGATAGGTCTATCATAAACGCAACCGATTGCATTAGTCAATAGTCAATGCTTAAAAAGTGTAATCTTATGAATAAAAGCTGAAACAAAGGTAGGATAGAAGGAGCTTTATTTGCTTTATTAAAAGACAAAATAAAAAAGGATTAAGTAGTAGGGAGTTGTTTTCCACAATATTTTTGAAATTAAAGCATTTACAAAAAGGAAACAGGAGTATATAATGGCAACATAACGAAACCGATTGCGTAAGGAGTGGCAGGAATGAAAAAAATGTTTAGTTTTGAGTTTTGGCAAAAATTCGGGAAAGCTTTAATGGTCGTTGTGGCAGTAATGCCCGCAGCGGGTTTAATGATTAGTATTGGGAAATCGCTTCCTTTAATCGATCCTAATTTAGGCTTGTTAGTAACAACAGGCGGAGTTCTAGAGAGTATCGGTTGGGCAATTATTGGCAACTTACATTTACTATTTGCGTTAGCAATAGGTGGCAGTTGGGCCAAAGATCGTGCAGGTGGAGCATTTGCAGCGGGGATTTCTTTTGTTTTAATCAACCGTATTACTGGAGCCATTTTTGGTGTAACAAATGAAATGTTGGCAGATGAACAAGCTTTCACGCATACCTTATTTGGCACCAAGATTATGGTGAAGGGATTCTTTACAAGTGTCTTAGAAGCCCCGGCATTAAATATGGGTGTCTTTGTAGGGATTATTGCTGGTTTTGTCGGTGCGATGGCTTACAACAAGTATTACAATTATCGGAAATTACCAGATGCGCTATCATTTTTTAATGGTAAACGGTTTGTCCCATTTGTCGTTATTTTGTGGTCAACAATTGTCTCAATTGTATTAGCACTTATTTGGCCAAATATTCAAGCGGGAATTAATAATTTTGGGTTATGGATTGCGCAATCTCAAGACAGTGCACCTATTTTAGCGCCATTCTTATATGGAACGTTGGAACGTTTGTTATTACCTTTTGGGTTACATCATATGTTGACGATTCCAATCAACTATACACAATTAGGTGGAACGTATGAAATTTTATCTGGCGCACAAGCTGGAACCCAAGTCTTTGGTCAAGATCCTTTATGGTTGGCTTGGGCAACAGACTTAGTGAATCTTAAAGGCGCTGGTGATATGAGCAAGTATCAGTTTGTCTTAGAAAATTGGACACCAGCTCGATTCAAAGTAGGCCAAATGATTGGTTCTTCAGGGATTTTAATGGGGATGGCTTTGGCGATGTATCGTAATGTCGATGCAGATAAAAAAGCTAAATATAAATCAATGTATTTTTCTGCTGCTTTAGCTGTTTTCTTAACTGGTGTGACAGAGCCGCTAGAATTCATGTTTATGTTTGCTGCAATGCCGCTTTATGTGATTTATGCCGTGATCCAAGGTGCTGCTTTTGCAATGGCTGATATTTTACCATTGCGTGTGCATTCGTTTGGAAATATTGAATTGTTAACAAGAACACCGCTAGCAATAAAAGCTGGTTTAGGTGGCGATTTAATCAATTTTGTTTTAATGGTCATCATTTTTGGTGTTGTCACTTATTTCTTAGCCAATTTCTTAATTAAAAAATTTAATTACGCAACACCTGGAAGAAATGGAAACTATGACAATGATAACGGCGAAGAAATCGCATCTGGCGCGGCTGGTTCAGGCGTCGTCGATCAGCAAATCGCGCAAATTGTCTACTTACTTGGTGGTAAACAAAATATCAAAGAAGTTGATGCGTGTATGACACGCTTACGTGTCAGTGTAAAGGATCGAGAAAAAGTCGGTTCGGAAGAGGCGTGGAAACGGGCAGGCGCAATGGGCTTGATTGTGAAAGATAATGGCGTTCAAGCCGTTTATGGACCAAAAGCTGATGTTTTAAAATCCGATATTGAAGATTTACTAGCTTCCGGCGTTGACATTCCAGAACCAGTTATAGCAGAAAGTACAGCAGGAGTGCCAACAACGAATTTCTTAGGTAAGAAAAAAGATTTCGTGGCTGTAGCGACAGGGGAAGTTATTCCAATGGCGCAAGTCAATGATCCTGTCTTTTCACAAAAAATGATGGGGGATGGATTTGCAGTTAAGCCTCTAGAAGGAGAGGTGGTGGCACCAATTTCGGGGAAAGTTCTAAGTGTTTTCCCAAGCAAACATGCGATTGGGCTACAAACAGAAGAAGGTATCGAAGTACTTGTCCATATGGGAATTGATACAGTTGAAATGGCAACACCTGCTTTTGAATCTTTTGTTAAAGAAGGACAATCATTGAAAGCTGGGACGAAACTAGCTAAAATGAACTTGGATGTGATTGAACAAGCTGGCAAAGAAACAACGATTATTGTCGCTTTTACAAACAGCGACAAAGTGGAACAAGTAGTTATTAATCAACTAGGAACCACCACTGCGGGAACTGTGATCGGACAGATTGAAATTTAAATGATTAGGTATGAGGTCGGGACAGAACCGTTTAACTCCGAGAAATAAGAAGGAATTTCCGGAAATTGCTTTTTAATTTTTGGATAATTTTGGCTTATTTCCGAAGGAGTTGGTTCTGTTCCCGCCGTTTATCAGGTTTTGCGCGTGAAGCAAAAATCCAAAGTGATTTTTGTCCCACTCACAGACCTAATAACATGTAAGAGAAGGGGAAAAGATGAATCTTTTAACAATCAATACTCATAGCTGGTTAGAAGAAGAACCATTAAAAAAATTAGAGGAGATTGCCAAGGTGATTTTATCTTCTGAAAGTGAAATAATTGCCTTACAAGAAGTGAATCAGAAAGTCGCTTCCAAGAAAGTGCCGTTAGAACAGTTAACTACTTTTTGTCCCATAGCGACCCAAACGCCGATCCATGAAGATAATTTTGCATATCTAATCGTTCAATATCTAGCTGAAAAAGGCCAACACTATTATTGGAGTTGGGAAATGAGCCACATTGGTTATGCTATTTATGAAGAAGGGAACGCACTACTTTCGAAATGTCCGTTGACTAGTGAAGCTCTCCTTATTTCAGAAAGCCAAGAACCAACGAATTATCGAACAAGAAAAATCTTAGTAGCGGAGACAGAGAGTTCAAAAGGTACGCTTACTGTTGTCTCTGGTCACTTTTCTTGGTGGGAAACACCCTGTACAGGTTTTGCCTATGAATGGCTACAATTAGAGAAATACTTAGCGACGGGGCAACAACCGTTAGTCATTTTAGGCGATTTAAACAACCCAGCTGGTACAACTGGCTATCAATTAGTGGAAAATAGTTACTTGCCGATTCAAGATGCATTTGTTGTAGCGGAAGAGACAAGCGGTGAAGCGACAGTAGAGAAAAAAATAGATGGCTGGGAAGAAAATGAAGCAGCCTTGCGGATTGACTACGCATTTGTTCCAAAACAGTGGCACGTACGAAAATATGAAGTAATTTTTGATGGTAGGAAAACACCGATAGTCAGTGATCATTTTGGCTTACTCATTCAACTAAAATAAGAAAAAGCGCTGAATTTTCAGCGCTTTTTCTTATTTACTCGCTCATGTAACTATTCCTCTTAGTTTTGTTTGGCTAATTCTTGATCCCGAAGGATGGTGGCCTCAATCCCTTTGATGACTGTTGAAATAAACGCATTGTTTTCTAATTCGACAATCCCAGCAACCGTGGTTCCACCAGGAGAACTGACCTGGTCGATTAAAGTCCAAGGATTCTCTGTACTATTTGCCAAAGTTTGAGCGCTGCCTAGTACAGCTTGTGTGGCAATTTCTAAGGCTAACTCTTTGTTCATACCATTTTTAACGGCTGCTCGGGCAATCGAATCAATAAATAAGAAAGCATACGCAGGAGTGCTACCTGCAATAGCAGTAAAAATCGAAAAATACTGTTCCTCTAATTCCCAGGCTTGGCCAACTGCTCGAAACAACGATAAAACAGTCTGGATGTCTTCAGGGGATGCAAAAGCGTTACCACAGACAGCTGCTGCACCCGCGCCAATCAACGCATTCATATTGGGCATCACACGAACAAGACGAAGCGGTTGGGTAGTCTCAAACAGTTGATACAATTCTGCAATAGTCGTACCTGCTGCAATGGAAACAATTAACGGTTGCTTGTCTAAAATTGCTTCTTTTGCTTCAAGTAAAGCCGCTTGAACGAATTGCGGTTTCACCGCTAAAATAACTAAGTCAGCTACTGTAATAGCTTCTTGAGGCGAAGCAACCGCGTGTGCACCAATTTCTTGTGCAAAAGCGGCGGTTTTTTCGACTTGAATATCATAAAAATAAAGGTTTTCTGCGGCAATAAATTGCTTTTTTAGCGCACCTTTGGCAATAGCGGATGCCATATTTCCAGCACCGATAAAACTAATTTTCATAAAAAATTCCTCCTAAAAACTGTTGAATCTCTTTTTTCGTGTTACCATGTATCTAGTATAGAAGGAAACGCCAAAGAAAAAAATAGAGGGAGTAAAGTAAAAAGTGTTGGATTATGAGGTGATTAATTGGCAAGCAAAGAAGAGCAATATGTAGCATTTTATCAGTTTTTAGAGACCTTAGATTGTTATTTAACCACTACCAATGCTCTTGAGAATGAAGTAGCGCAATTTAAGGAAAATCCGCATCGAGAAATTGCGGGCTTTATGTTGGCATCTTCGGAAACAATTGACGTTCCGAAAGGATTTATTCGGATGCTCTATTGTTTAGAGCAAGATGGCAATGCTTATTTGGATCAACAAAGGTGTTCGTTTTCGGCTGGCCAAGTCATGATTGTCAATGAGGCCACCTCGGTTAGCTATCAGGGGCAAGGAATGTCTATGATTATATTTTATTTTAAAAAGCACTATTTTCTTGATACGCTCTTAAATCAGCTGGCGGAAGAACCAGTCATGTATCGTTTTTTTACAGAAATTGCTAGCAGTGAATTTGAAAACATTCCTCGATATTTCGTTTTTGCCAGCCAGCCAAATTCGGATGTTCACGTCTATTCGCTATTATTACTGAAACAAATTGTGAAAATGGCCTATTTTAATAATAAAGTGACCAAAGCGGCCTTTGTTTTGCTAGTGGTGGAACTAGGTCAACTGCCTAGAGAAGCTTTAAAGATGCAAGATAATTATTTGTCGAATCATCAACGTGTTGAGGTGATTTTAGCGTATATTGAGCAACAGATTGCGCATGTCACTTTAGCAGAAGTCGCCGCTAAATTTCATTTTCATCCGAATTACTTATCGAATTTTTTAAAAGACAAAACAAACAAAACGTTTACGGAAATTGTCTTAGCCTACCGAATCCAATTGGCGAAAAACTACTTGAAGCAAACAGATTTATCGATTCAAACGATTGTTGAACGAATCGGCTATCAAGACAAAGCCTTTTTTTATAAACGTTTTAAAGAAGAAATGGGCATGACCCCAAAACAATATCGACAGAAAGAGGGAATGGCAGATGTACGAAGAAGTCTTTGAAGAATTTCAGTTAACTGTAGTAGAATTACCAATCGAATTCGTTGATGATTTGCCTGTCTATCGCGGACACTTAAAAGAATTAACGTTTCTTTCAGCGGAAGCCTCTTCACGAAAAAAACTTTACCAACAGCTTTTACAGGCTTATTTGTTGTATAGAGAAGAGAATCAAGCAGTTGTTGAAGAGGAAGAAATAACCTCCTCATTATTGTCTACAGAACAGTTATTAAAATACTATGATGGTGAAACGTTCGATGGGTTTCAGTTGCCATCAAATGAATAAGAAAGCAGGGGAACAGATGGATACAATGGCAAAAATTAATCAATTTCGTGATGAAAGAAATTGGCGCCCCCACCATAATGAAAAAGATTTGGCGCTCTCAATTTGTTTAGAAGCAGCAGAATTGTTAGAACTTTTTCAATGGAAAACAGCAGAAGAAGGCATCAAACAAGAAGAACGAATCAAAGAAGAATTGGCTGATGTTCTCATTTACTCCTACATGATGGCTGATAATTTAGGGTTTGATTTGGACGAAATTATCGAAGAAAAGTTGAAGAAAAATGCGTTGAAATATCCAGTGCCAGAAAAACAAGTGTTGAAACAAATGAATCGAAGAACTTCTAAAAAAGAATAACGAAGTGGAAAATAGCCAGTATTAAGAAATTCTGAAGGGTTTGCGGAAAACAGAAATAAAAAGTAGTTTTCTGCTGCAAAAAATTTTAAGGAGGAACAATCAATGATTACAGGCACAGAAATTGATTTTATTGTTAGTGATAGTTTAAAGGCATTAGCTTTATATAAAGAAATCTTTGAGGTTCATGTAGTTGAAGCGACAAAGTATCCTGTTGGAAGGAATGAAGTAGTGTTTAACTTATATGATACTCGGTTCCATATGTTAGATGCTAATGAAGAATTTGGTTTAAAAGCACCAGATTCAGAACATCCCAATACAATTTGGTTCAATATCACGGTAGCAGATATTGTGCAAACTCATAAAAAAGCCTTAGCAAATAAGTGCATTGAGATGCAACCAGTTACAGAAATGATGGAAGGAGCTATTCAAAATTCGTTATTTGTTGATCCATTTGGTTACATGTGGATGGTACATCAAATTAACCAAGAACTAAATTTTGAAGAGCGAACAGAAATTTTAGAAAAAGAAGTGTAGTAAGGAGTGGTGCTCAGAGATGAGTACCACTTTTTTTATTTTACAATAGAAGTAAAATACCAATGATCCTGTGGTGATCAACAAGACAGTAAAAAATTGGAGATAGAAAGTTAGTGTGTCATAGAAATACAGCAATATTCTCTAATAATTACTCTAACGTTAAAAAAATTGAGAAAATGCCAGATTGATTTTTGATAAACTGTAAACAAAGAAAAACAGGCTGTAAAAATCTTGATAAATCAATGGAATAAAAGGAGAAAGCGAAAGATTAATTCTTGTATGTAGATACAAAGGGAGACTAAATGAATGAAAAACAAAAAGCGGATAAAATTTGGTATCTTAATCGCAACAATAATAGCAATAGCCATAATCGGCACGATTGGAGTGAAAAAAATGAACGAACCAACAGAAAAAGAAAGACAAATTGCTTTTTTGGAAAAGCATGAAGAGGAAATGACGGAGTATATTAAACAATCAGAGTTAGATAAAGTGGCCAGTGTTGAGTACCTTTGGAATACGGTTAAATCAGATAAAGGCATGGCATTTACAAAAGAATTTTTAACAATTAAAACCAATATTTATGACGGAAGAAATATAAAAATAAATGGTTTTTGGATTAATATTTTTGTAGACAATGTGAGAGATCCTAAGAAAATTAGTAACATAAATTAAAGGAGAATATATATGAGTGATTTAGTAAATTATTATAATGTTTATGCCAATTTATCCCAAGCTTCGTATAAAGGGCGACCTCAGTCTAAATCGTTAGCTAAACTTGACGATAATCAATTGAAAGAAATGGAGATAAAAAATATGCTACATTCTATTTTCCCAACGCCAAAGACGCCCACGGAAATGACGTCAGTACTGTCTACCTCCAACCAGACAACACTGTAAAAACAATCAAAGAAAAAAATGGGTATGTAGGGAAACGGTTTATAAAAAAGGATTATCAACATAGGAAAAGTCAATCAAAAACAATCAAAATAGAAAAAATCACATAGCAACTCTTCCCCATACATATTAAGGAGGTGAAAAATTGAAAAATAAAAAGCGGATAAAATTTGGTATATTAATCGCAATAATAATAGCAATAGCTATAATCAGCACGATTGGAGTGAAAAAATGAACGAACCAACAGAAAAAGAAAAACAAATTGCTTTTTTGAAAGAGCATGAAGAAGAGATGACGAGTTTTATTAAAGAAAATAGTAGTCAGGATAAAGTGGTCAAATATTATTGGAATACAGTAGAAAAACGAAAAAGTATGGCATTCTCTAAAGAGAATCTTACAATTAAATTTGACTTAATTGATGTTAATAAGACAGAGAAAGATAATTATTATAATGCAGGGAACACATTAGTAATTGACACAGATACTACAAAATTAGATGAGATTAACAGTCTTTGGACGGTACATGATATTGATGAAAGTAGAGGGGAATCTGAATGACTGAGCTGAAAATCAATTATAATATTTATGTAGACCTTTCAAAAAGTTCTTATACTGATAGAAAGAACAGTTTTTCATATAATGAATTGAAGGATTGGAAAAAAGATAGATATGATTCTAATCAATCAGTTCCATTCACCTTCCCCAACGCCAAAGACGCCCACGGAAATGACGCCAGTACTGTCTACCTCCAACCCGACAACACTGTAAAAAAAAATCAAAGAAAAAAACTGGGTAGGTAGGGAAACGGTTTATAAAAAAGGGTTATTAACATAGGAAAAGTCAATCAAAATAGAAAAAATCACATAATAACTCTTCCCCATACATATTAAGGAGGTGAAAAAGTGAAAAATAAAAAGCAAATAAAATTCGGTGTGTTAATCGCAACAATAATAGCAATAGCCATAATCGGAACGATTGGAGTGAAAAAAAATGAACGAACCAACAGAAAAAGAAAGACAAATTGCTTTTTTGAAAGAGCATGAAGAAGAAATGACGGAGTATGTAAAACAGCAAAATGAAAAGATTGCTAAAGTTGCATTTTGTTGGGAATCGTTAGAAAAAGAGTCAGTGGGAAATGGTCTTCCGCAAGGAGCAGGAGATATTCTATCTATCCGAATACAAATTATTGATAATAATAACAATAAAATAAATTCATTTGGACTTGCAATAAAACCAAATAATTGGAATGAGCCTACTAAAATAAAAGAACTGTATACGATTAATGCTGACTACGATTACTATACAGAAGGAGGATAATATGGCAGACTTAGAAAAATATAGTAATTTATACGCGGATTTAGCGCAGGCAACTTATAATGGCAGATCCATACAATTTCCGTATAGTGCAAAGAAATGGAATGATAAACAATTAGATAAGTACCGAAATAAAGAGGCTGTTCCATTCACCTTCCCCAACGCCAAAGACGCCCACGGAAATGACGCCAGTACTGTCTATCTCCAACCCGACAACACTATAAAAACAATCAAAGAAAAAAACTGGGTAGGCAGGGAAAAGGTTTATAAAAAAGGGTTATTAACAGATGAGAAAGCTGGCTATAATTCTTATTATGTAACAGATACGCCGACCTTGAGTCCAAAAACGCAGCATACATATTTTGCCACTCGCGGTAGTGACGGCGTTTCAATGGACGTGAAAAAAGGTTGGTCAGGGAATAATTTGAATGACTGGGTCAATAATAATGGTTCCTTTACGTTATTTAATGCCTATTTGCCTCAAGCAAAATTAGCCAATGAAGCCATGCATCAAAAGATAATGGAGATGAGTGCTAAAGCCCCTAATGCGACTATGTCGATTACAGGTCATTCTTTAGGAACCATGATTTCTATTCAAGCGGTGGCCAATCTCCCCCAAGCAGATCTCGCTAAAATTGATAAAGTAGTATTGTTTCAAGGGCCTGATGCGCGAGAAAGCATTAATAAAATGTCTCAACAAGCTCAGGAAAATATTCAACAATTAGAAGAACAAGGGAAAATCGATTATTATGTGAATGCGTTTGATATTGTCTCCATGTTGAATCGAAATAAAAAAGGGGTAGATGAAATTGGTCGGGTGCATTATCTATTACCGAAAACGTTCACCACTACTTTTGATCTGACGGACAAATACGGTTCTAGTCATGATTTTGGTCAGTATCAATTAAATCCTGATGGTACGCCCAAAGAAGCCAATCTAAAGGAACATGGCTATATTTTTGCGGCAGGAGTAAAAGTTTCCAAACTTATTGATAAATATTTAGGGAAAATCATGGATGCTTCAGGTGAATCATTAGCTAAAAACAGTCTCCAATTTTTGTTAAGTCTGCTATCTGAAGAAAATCGCCAGAAAATCATCAAAGAATATGAAAAAATCATTCACGAAGCAGAAATTGCCAGCCAATGGCAAGGGAAAGTGAGTCGTATTCAGAAAAGTTTAGCCAGTGCTTCAGGTAGTCAAAAGATTGAATTACGTAGTGAATTAGCAGAACTAGTTGCAAAACAAGCGCAGCAAGCTGGAAAAGAATACGAACTACTTGTGAAAAATATCCTCCAAGAAGCAGAAGATGAAGTCCAGACAGTTTCAAAGGAAATTCGTGAAAGTGCAATGAATATCCGACAGTATCTATCCTATGCAGAAGTCCAAGCAATGATTGCTCCTTACGAAAAAAGTCGTCTTTGGGATAGCGCTGAAGCAACAAATACTAGCAACCAAGCCAAGCAATACAAGCAAAAATTAACTGATTTTAGCGGAAAATTAACAACTGTTGCTAAAAATATTCAAGCATACGATCAACAAGCAAGAAGTAGTTTATTTCAAAAATAATAAATGAAAGGGTTTTCTTATGGATGAAAGAGAATTTCAAGAAAAATTAGAAGTAGAACAAAAAGCTCGTGAACGAGTAGCAATCCAGACAGTAATTACTGCTAAAAAAACACGAATTACTACAACCAAACAAAACACAACCGCAAGTTTGAAAGAACTTTCAGAAGCCATGTTTCAACAAACAAATAGTGCCCTACCTAATGCCTTGAACGGAGCTTTGCAGGGGAAAAGTGCAAAATCAGCAGAAAAATTTTTAAAAGGAAGCCAGAGACCAAATTTAAAAACACCTGTCAAGGGAGAGTGACCGACAAATGGATGAACAGCGAAGAAAACGGCAATATTTAGAAGAACAATATTATGAAGAAAAAAATAAAATTCACCGCCAACAAGAAGTGCTGAGTAATCAATTAGTAAACTTTAGAAGAGAAACTGGACAATTGGTAGATAAAGTCAATTATTTAACGAAAAATGATCAATGGCACAAACAGCAATTTTACCATGCAATGGAACAAAGTGATCATCTGATACGTCAAGAAGGAAATCGTTATAGACAACAATTAGAGGAAAAAGAACGTGAATGGACGAGGACATATCGAAAAGAACTGGATAAACTCTAAAAAAACAGCGTCACCCCTAAAGGTAACGCTGTCTTTGTCAGTCTGTTACGTCACAGGAGGGATTCGAACCCCCGACCGTCCGCTTAGAAGGCGGATGCTCTATCCTGCTGAGCTACTATGACAATAGTTGTAACACAACAAAGCTAATTATAATGGAAGTAGTGTTAGAAAGTCAATCGGAAATTTAAATAACAGAAGAAGTTTTTTTGGAGAGAGAAAGTGAAGAAAATAGAGAGTTTATATTGACGAGGTTTTCTGGTTCTGTTATTATAGTTAGTGTTGTAATTGTGGTCTCCACAGCTACAACCGCACAGAACAAGTTTTTAAGCATGAGTAATCATCACTTGGGATGGCGAGTCTAAGTCTAGAAGAAGGAGGTGCTGTATAGCATGTACGCAATTATCAAAACTGGTGGTAAACAAGTGAAAGTTGAAGTAGGTCAAGCAATCTACGTTGAAAAATTAAACGTTGAGGCTGGCGAGAAAGTTGTTTTTGACGAAGTTATCTTAGTAGGTGGCGAATCTACAAAAGTTGGTGCGCCAACTGTTGCAGGCGCAACTGTTGAAGGAACTGTTGAAAAACACGGCAAACAAAAGAAAGTCGTGACTTTCCAATACAAACCTAAAAAACACTCTCACCGTAAACAAGGTCACCGTCAACCGTATACAAAAGTTATGATCGAAGCAATCAACGCTTAATCTCTCTTGTTGACAGGAAAGAAGGCCTATCAATGATTAAAGGTTCTTTTAAACGAACAGGCTCCGGCCGAATCGTTTCATTCGAATTAACCGGGCATGCTGAAGCAGGTCCTTATGGCAGCGATGTGGTTTGCGCGGCAGTTTCTGCCTTAGCAATTAGCACAGTCAATGGGATTGATGCCTTAGCAGGTTTTGAACCGATTGTGGAAGTTGATGATGTAGAAGGTGGCTACCTTTATGTCGAGATGTTAACAACTGTCAATCAGGAACAAAAAAATATTGCCCAAATTCTATTAGAAAATCTTTTATTAGGTTTACAATCAATAGAGAACGAAAATACTGAATTTATTCAAATAAAAACAATCACTGAGAAATAGGAGGTGCAGACTATGTTATTGACTATGAATTTACAATTATTTGCCCATAAAAAAGGTGGCGGTTCTACATCAAACGGCCGTGACTCTGAATCTAAACGATTAGGCGCTAAAAGTGCTGATGGCCAAACAGTTACAGGTGGTTCAATTTTATACCGTCAACGCGGAACTAAAATTTATCCAGGTGTGAACGTTGGAATCGGTGGCGATGACACGTTATTTGCAAAAGTTGACGGTGTGGTACGTTTCGAACGTAAAGGCCGCGACAAAAAACAAGTATCAGTTTATCCAGTAGCTAACTAATACGATTAAAAAGCTGAATCTCCGGATTCAGCTTTTTTTGTCTTGCATAAAGGGTTAGCCGGAAAATAAAGAAACATCTCAAAATAAAAAAAATCTCACATTGGGTTTAACTGCTTGTCTGACAAGGTTAATTGATGATATATTTAATGTAATAACAAGCATGTTATAAAATAATTGAGTCAAAAGAAAGAAGGGTATTATGCAGAAGAATTTTAGTGTAGTAAAGAAGTACGTGAATTTGATTTTGGATATTGTATTAGGGATTTTAGGAGTTTTCTTATTAGTATTTATGGCTAGTTATTTAGTTGACCTCGCTACATATCTCATGAAGCCAATGACGCCGGATAATTTTTCAGTTATCATGCAAGAAATTATTTCATTCTTTATGTTATTTGAGTTTATTATGATGATTCTTCGCTATATTCAAGAAGGACACCATATTCCGATTCGTTATTTGATTTTAATTTGTTTAACCGCAATTTTACGTCAATTAATGGTTGCACATGGCGATGGCTTGCAGACCTTATTGTTATCTTTATCAATTCTTTTACTAGTGGTTGTGCTATTTATTCTCGGGTTAAATGGCAGCAAATTTTATACGCTAGGAAAAGCGAAAGTAGAAGAAGATCACGAGCAAGATTTTCATCATTAATCGAACATAATCAAAGACCGTCCAACGTGAGAATTTTTCTCTAACGTGGGGCGGTCTTTTTAATGCATAGTTAAATAGTTAACTCAATCAGTTCAATTGTTGGTAAGACACCAAAGCGTGCGCTGATTTTAGTGGTTCCGATTCCTGGGTGAACAATTAGCGGCGTTTCATCTTCTAAATGATAAAGCCCATGTGTATATTTTTTAGCAAGCTGATTTTTGTAAGTGAAAAAAGGCAAGCGAATCTGTCCGCCGTGACTATGTCCTGCTAAAATGAGGTCAATGTTTTTGTTGACTGCTGAGTCTGCGACATCTGGCTCATGGGTTAGTAGCAGAGTGGGCGTTCCAGTAGGGCGGTTGACTAAAGCTGCAGCTAAGTCGGTTTGTCCATATAACGAATCTTCTAAACCAGCGACGTACAAGGAGATACGGTGTGAGACAGGCAGTAATTTGCCCGTGTTTTTTAGTACGGTAAAGTCGGCAGCTTCTAAGATTGTTTCGTAAAAATTGGTATCTAAGCCGCTATACTCGTGGTTGCCATAAATAGCGAATTTGCCATAAGGGGCGTTAATTTTACGGAAAAGTTGACTCACTTCATCCTGAATTTCGATACCGAAACGGGCATAATCATCAAATAAGTCTCCTGTAAAAACGACTATGTCTGGTTGTAATGTATTTGTTTTTTCAACAATCTGTTTTAAGGCTTTCACAGAATAATTCTTTTTTAAATGAATATCAGAGAGTTGAACAATCCGTAAGGTTTTCCCTGATTCTGTTACTTTAATTTGATTTTTGTGTATGACTAAGCAGTTAGGTTCAATAAAAAAACTATAGCTTAAAATGCCGATAATAATGAAAAATAGTGCCAGAAATAAATAAACGGTCATAATTTCCTCCTTGAAGTCGCTAAATTAGTTTACTACAAAAGTGTTAAGCAAAAAATAAGGAAAGGTAAAATTTTCAGTAAACTTTCTCGATGAAGTTTTTTGGTGATTCATGCTTTTCTGAAGTAAATTTGCTATAATGAAAAATGAGAAAAAAGAAAGAAGGTCGAACCAATGATGGCAAGAGTCGAAAAGCTACGGGAGTTAATGAAAGAAAATAATTTACAAGGATTTTTAGTGACAAGTCCGTATAATTTACGTTATTTAACCAATTTTACTGGGACAACAGGCTTGGCAATGATTACATTAGATAAAGCTTTTTTTGTAACGGATTTTCGTTATACGGAACAAGCTGCGGAACAAGCAACTGGTTTTACTATCGTTAAAAACACAGGACATATTTTTGACGAAGTAGCAGATTTAGCTGAACGTTTGCAATTAGATAATTTAGCTTTTGAAGAAACGCAAGTTAGTTTCGCTGATTATAGCTTATTGGAAGAAATTTTACCATGTGAATTAGTTCCTGTAATGGGTTTGATTGAAGAATTAAGAGAAGTGAAAGATGAAGAAGAAGTAGCGATTATTGAAAAAGCGTGTGCCATCGCGGATCAAGGATTTGCCTTTGTCTTAGAGATGATTAAACCTGGAATGACAGAGATTGAAGTGGCTAATCAATTAGATTTCTTCATGCGTTCAAAAGGAGCCAGTGGTGTTTCTTTTGAGACAATTGTGGCCAGCGGTCTACGTTCAGCGATGCCACATGGCGTTGCTAGCCATAAAGTCATCGAAAAAGGTGAGTTAATCACTTTAGATTTCGGTTGTTATTATGAAGGCTATGTTTCTGATATGACACGGACATTCGCTATTGGTAGTATTCAGCCAAAACTAAAAGAAATTTATGATATTGTTTTAGAAGCACAATTAAAAGTGTTAGCAGAAGCTAAACCTGGGTTGACGGGCATTCAATTAGATGCGATTGCACGGGATCATATTGCTTCCTATGGCTATGGTGATGCGTTTGGCCACAGTACTGGTCATGGCATTGGATTAGAAATTCATGAAGGACCAAATGTTTCATTCCGAGCAGATAAACAGTTTGTACCAGGGAATGTGATTACGGACGAACCTGGAATTTATTTGCCAGGAATTGGTGGTGTGCGTATTGAGGACGATTTATTGATTACTGCTGAAGGTAATCGTGTATTAACACATGCGCCAAAAGAATTAATCATTTTATAAAGGTTGGGAGAACATGGATATCCAAGAGTATCAGCGGTTTATTAGCGCGTTTTATAAAAAACGTAACTGGTATCAATATGATCCGTTTATTCGTTCCAACTTTTTAACAGAAGAAGTCGGCGAAGTTTGTCGGGCCATTCGGACAATTGAAATTGGCCGTGATCGACCGGATGAAACAGTTTTGGCGGATGAAGAGAATCTGGAAAATTTAACGGAAGAGTTAGGCGATGTGTTGGATAATTTATTTATTTTAGCCGATAAATATGACATCTCTTTAGAAATGATTATGCAAAAGCATCGGACGAAACTAATGGAACGTTATCCTGAAGAATAAAGATGTAAAAATAAGAAAGCCAAAATTACTTGGTCTTTCTTATTTTTACGTCTAAAGGCTTGAATTAGAAATTTATGACAAGAAATTATCTGTTCTTTTAGTCAGAACTTAGCTTTTCTGGTAGCGAAATAGGCTAATTAATGATAAACTAAGAACGAGTATTGATAAGCAAAATTTGGACGTTCTTTCACAACTAACTGAAGAAACCAGTGTTGTTTTAATTTTTAAGAATCATCCGTTGCTTAAAAGAGAATCCTTAAGAGACTTAGTGATTCATCAAATAAATCGTTTATTTAACGATTTTGTGCGTAATAGATAAGGAGGACAACCAAATGTCAGAAGAAAAAAATCTTGTAATCAATGCAAACGATTCTTTAGGAGAAATCGTGATCGCTCCTGAAGTCATTGAAGTAATTATCGGAATCGCTGCTTCAAAAGTAGAGGGCGTTTATGGGATGCGTGGCACGTTCGCCAATAATGTGAATGAATTATTAGGCCGTGCAGCACACGGCAAAGGTGTATATTTACGAACAGAAGAAGAAGGCTTAAAAGTCGATATCTATTGTTACTTGAACTACGGTGTTTCTGTGCCAAAAGTTGCATTAGAAATGCAAGACCGTGTGAAACAACAAGTCTTATTTATGACAGATATTGATTTAGTTGAAGTGAATATTCATGTTGTAGCGGTAGTACCTGAAAAAATCCCTCAACCAGACTTAAATGAATTATTCCCAGAAGATGAAGATGGAGAAGAGAATGAGTAAAACAGAATTAACCCGTCACGAGATTCGTGAAAAAGCGCTCCAAGCCCTTTTTCCTTTAGATTTTAATGCTGATTTAACCAAACAAGATGCCATTGATTATGCATTGGCTTATGATAATCGGGAAATCGTCAGTGAAGATGGCGAAGACCTAGTCCCTACGTATTTAGATTTACTTGTCGGCGGTGTGTGTAGCCGCAAAGCAGAACTAGACGAAGTGATTACGAACCATTTAGGTAATAACTGGTCTATGCAACGCTTAGCAAAAATAGATATTGTTATTTTACGTTTAGCTATTTTTGAAATGCTATACGTTTCAGATGTGCCAAACATTGTGGCATTAAATGAAGCCGTTGAGTTAAGTAAAAAATACAGCGACGACCGTTCACGTAAATTTGTTAATGGTGTGTTATCAAATGTAATGAAAGAAATTGATTCAGAGGCGTAAGCTCTGAATCTTTTTTTACTATCTAACTGGTGTTAAGATACTGGGTTATATGCTAAAATAAATACTATTAAAGAAGTAAAGAAACAATAGAGGGAGCGAAGGAATGAGTACAGTAATTAACGGTCGTGAATTAGCAGATCAAATGCAAGCAGAGATTCAAAAAGATGTAGAAAAGATGACACAACAAGGCATCCAACCAGGATTAGTTGTTTTATTAGTTGGGGAAAATCCTGCCAGCCAAACGTATGTGAGAAATAAAGAACGTGCAGCAGCCAAAATTGGCATTCTGTCAAAGGTCGAAAAACTACCAGAAACTATTTCAGAAGAAGAATTATTGGCTGAGATTGACAAATATAATCAAGATTCACGCTTTCATGGCATTCTTGTACAACTACCTTTGCCAAAACATATTGATGAAGAAAAGATTTTATTAGCGATTGATCCCAAAAAAGATGTAGATGGGTTCCATCCAATGAATTTAGGCCGTTTGTTTGTAGGCAAACCTGAAATGATTCCTTGCACGCCGTATGGAATTATGAAGATGTTTGAAGCTTATGATATTGATTTAACAGGTAAACGTGCGGTGGTTATTGGTCGAAGTAATATTGTTGGCAAGCCAATGGCACAATTATTGTTAATGAAAAATGCGACCGTGACGATTGCCCATTCTAAAACTGAACATTTAGCAGAAGTTGCAAAAGAAGCGGATATCTTAGTTGTAGCAATTGGACGCGGGCATTTTGTCACCAAAGAGTTCGTGAAACCAGGTGCGGTAGTGATTGATGTGGGTATGAATCGCAATCAAGAAGGAAAACTGATTGGTGATGTAGCATTCGATGAAGTTTCTGAAATTGCAAGCTATATCACGCCGGTTCCCAAAGGTGTTGGCCCAATGACGATTACCATGTTAATGTATCAAACAGTCGAGGCAGCAAAAAAACAAAAGTAAGGTGAAAAAATGACGCAACAGTATTTAACAGTAACAGCCTTAACGAAGTATTTAAAACGTAAATTTGATGCAGACCCTTACTTAGGACGTGTCTATTTAACAGGTGAAATTTCGAACTTTCGCTTCCGAGCGAACGCGCATCAGTACTTCAGTTTAAAAGATGATCATGCGAAGATTTCTGCAATTATGTTTAAATCAGCCTTTCAAAAATTGAAGTTTCAACCAAAAGAAGGCATGAAAGTCATGGTGGTGGGGCGGATTTCGCTTTATGAAAACAGCGGCTCCTATCAAATTTATATTGAACATATGGAACCAGATGGTGTAGGTGCACTTTATCAAGCATTGGCAGAATTAAGAGAAAAACTAGGAAAAGAAGGACTTTTTGAAGGGCCTAAACAACAGTTGCCTCGTTATCCCAAACGAATCGCTGTGGTTACAAGTCCTAGTGGTGCTGTTATTCGGGATATCATTACGACAGTCAAAAGACGGTATCCGATTGCACAACTGGTCCTTTTTCCAACCTTGGTCCAAGGCGAGCAGGCGGCGGATGACATTGTGCGGAACATTCAGCGAGCCGATGCGCAAGGCGATTTTGATACGATGATCATCGGCCGTGGCGGTGGTTCAATCGAGGATTTATGGCCATTTAATGAAGAAAAAGTGGCTCGGGCCATTCATGCTGCCACCACACCGATTATTTCATCGGTTGGTCACGAAACAGATGTGACAATTGCCGATATGGTAGCAGATGTTCGTGCAGCAACGCCAACGGCAGCAGCGGAACTAGCGGTACCAGTTTTAAATGAAGAACTATTAAGAATTAGTGAACGGCGTAGTCGTTTAGAACAAAGCTTTTTATATCTCTTACAACAACGAACAGAACGTTTCCAACGACTACAAAATTCTTATGTGTTTAAGCAACCTGAGCGGCTTTATGAAGGTCAAACGATTAAATTAGATCGAATGACGCAACGTCTTTTCCAAGCAATGACAACGATTCATCACCAAAAACAACGTCAAGCCCAAGGAATTATCGCTCAATTGCAACAACAGACACCAAAGGGACAATTAAGAGAAAGTCAGCAACAATTGGCATTTTTACAACGAAACTTGCAAACACAAATGACACAATTGTTCCTAAACAAACAAAAGCAATTCACGTCTGCTGTTCAACAATTAGACTTACTCAGCCCACTCAAAATTATGGGTCGAGGATATAGTTATACTACAAAAGAGGACCGTGTCGTTAAAACTGTTACCGAGTTACAGCCAGCAGATCAATTAACGATTCATTATGCTGACGGTACAGTTCAAGCAAACGTCGAAACAATAACAGCGAAAAAAGAGGAGTTTTAACATGCCAGCAAAAGAAAAAACGTTTGAAGAATCATTAAATGCCTTAGAAGAAATCGTTCAGCGCTTAGAACGAGGAGATGTTCCTTTGGAAGAAGCCTTAGCTGCCTTTCAAGAGGGCATGGCATTAAGTAAACAATGTCAAGATACATTGGAAAAAGCGGAAAAAACTTTAACGAAAATGATGACAGAAAACAATGAAGAAATTGTTTTTGAAGAGAGCGAGGAAGCGTAATGACGAATTTTAGTCAACAGCATTTACCGTTGGTTGAAAAAGTCATGGTCGATTTTATCGCAGAATATACTGAAAATGAGCGTTTGAAAGAAGCAATGCTCTACTCAATACACGCAGGTGGCAAACGATTACGCCCGCTATTAGTGTTAACAACAGTGGCCGCTTTTCAAAAAGAGATGGAAACACAAGACTATCAAGTGGCTGCCTCTTTAGAGATGATTCATACGTATTCATTAATTCATGATGATTTACCAGCAATGGACGATGATGATTTACGTCGTGGCAAACCAACCAATCACAAAGTGTTTGGTGAAGCGACTGCCATTTTAGCAGGGGACGGCTTATTAACAGGCGCATTTCAGTTACTTTCTTTGAGCCAATTAGGCTTAAGTGAAAAAGTTTTACTGATGCAACAACTGGCAAAGGCAGCGGGGAATCAAGGCATGGTTGCCGGCCAAATGGGTGATATTGAAGGAGAAAAGGTCAGCTTGACTTTAGAAGAGTTAGCGGCTGTTCATGAAAAGAAAACCGGAGCGCTAATTGAATTCGCCTTAATTGCTGGGGGCGTATTAGCCAATCAAACAGAAGAAGTCATTGGTTTACTGACACTGTTTGCGCATCACTATGGCTTGGCTTTTCAAATTCGTGATGACTTATTAGATGCCACAAGTACAGAAGCAGATTTAGGTAAAAAAGTAGGCCGAGATGAAGCGTTGAATAAAAGTACGTATCCAGCTCTTCTAGGGATTGCTGGCGCGAAAGATGCGCTAACACATCAATTAGCAGAAGGCAGCGCTGTTTTAGAAAAAATCAAAGCAAATGTTCCCAACTTTTCAGAAGAACATTTAGCAAACTTGTTAACTCAGTTACAATTGAGATAGAAAGAAGGCACTTATGAAAAAAGAACGCGTCGATGTCTTGGCGTTTAATCAAGGACTATTTGAAACACGAGAAAAAGCCAAACGCAGCGTGATGGCTGGTTTGGTTTACAATGATAAAAATGAACGTTTAGATAAACCAGGGGAAAAAATTTCTGTGGAGACACCCTTACATACTAAGGGCCAAGTAATGCCTTATGTTTCTCGTGGGGGCTTAAAACTAGAGAAGGCACTAAATGTTTTTGCAATCAACGTTCAAGGCAAAACAATGTTAGATATTGGTTCCTCCACAGGTGGTTTTACCGATGTTGCTTTACAAAATGGGGCTCGTTTGAGTTACGCTTTAGATGTTGGCTATAACCAACTAGCATGGAAAATTCGGCAAGATGAACGCGTGGTGGTAATGGAACGTACCAATTTTCGCTATAGTAAACCTGAAGATTTCACTGAAGGGGTGCCGGATATTGCAACGATTGATGTTTCCTTTATTTCATTACGCTTAATTTTGCCACCTCTTCATGATATTTTGAAAAAAGGCGGTAGTGTGGTGGCGTTAATTAAGCCACAATTCGAAGCTGGCAAAGAGTTTGTTGGGAAAAAAGGAATCGTGCGTGATCCAGAAACCCATCAAATGGTTGTGGAGGAAATTACACGCTTTGCCATGAATAACGGTTATGATGTGAAAAACTTAGATTTTTCACCAATCACTGGTGGCGAAGGAAACATTGAATTTTTGGCACATTTAGTTTCTGTTGAAGGGGAAGGATCCTATCAAGCGCCAGAATCCATTGAAGAAGTTGTCGCGCATGCGCATCAAAAATTAGCGGAATGATGAGAAAGGCAGCAAATTTTGTAGACTAAGCAATTAAATAAAAAGGGATCTGAGACAGTCATTAGAAGTATAGCTGTCTCAGGTCCTTTTTTTATTTTATAAATGAATTGGTGAGACATTTAATAATGATAAAAAGGAATTTAAATAAAAATAATCGTTGAAATAGACTTATTGGCTCTTGTTTTATTGTGAGAAAATAACATTTTTAAAACTAATATTTTTAAATAATAATTAAAAAAACATTATCGATATTATTTAATTTAATTTTAATTTAATGATGTGTTTTTTTAATGTTAAACTAAGGATAGTTCTGATCAGACAAACTATTTTAGTAAGACCAAGTAATTGAATAGAGAGGTAAAAAAATGAAAAAAATGAAGTTATTAATTTCTGGTTTTTTTGTAGCAATCGTTTTGGGTACTAGTGTTGATACATTTGCAGCCTCTAGGTTTCCTGGCGTATTATCGAGAGGAATTAATGGAATTAGTTATTGGCTAGGACCAACCGCAACATTTGGTAATACCGATACAGCGATTAGAAATTGGATGTATACTCCGTGGGGGAATCCTTTGTATATTTATAAACAAGGAAATAACTATGGGACATCAATTGATTTTTATTCAACAAAGTTAAATCCGGGAATAGGTGGGGTTACAGATTTTTTTGATGGCAGAGATAGGATGATTGCAACTGGGATGCGAGAAGCTCCGCGAATAAACTACTACTATGCTAAAATTAATTATAATACTATGTATTCACGGGCTTCATCGATGAAGAATGGGACTATTGCTAGACATGAAATTGGGCATGCGCTCGGGATTGCACATTCAAATGGCATTATGATACGTTCTGTAAGTACTAATACAAATCTTGCTGTTGATAAAGCGAATAATGATATCTTAGCAAGAATATATGGGTGGTGAAAAAATGAAAAAAATCCCATAGTATTTTTGTTAACGCTTTCTTTATTGGCGTGCGCTTTCTTAATGATTAATTTCGTTAAAGAGAACGAGAAGAAACAAGTTGCTGCTGAAAAAATAACAACAACTTCCACTTCATTAAAGAAAAAAGCTTTGAAAAATAGTATTGATTCTTCAGAAAGAAAATATTATTCATATCTTGATGAAATTGACCAAAGTAAAGTTATTAATCAATCCGGTGGATCGCAACGACTGTTAATGTATAATCCTGAAATCCCAAAAGATATCCAATCTTTGTCAACAAATATTGTTATTGGCAAAGTTCTTTCTTTAGATAAAGCAGACGCGCCTGCTAATGATCCTAGTAGTCCCTATAATGGAGAAATCTATCCATGGACATTTGGGAAAATCCAAGTACTAAAAAATATTCAAGGCGAATTAGCATCTACGATTGAATTTGCGCGACCAGGTGGCATTATGGAAGAAGGGCGAATGTTTTTAAATGATGCGAAAGAAAATGTTGATAAATTGAATCGTGGGCGTGCAACAAGACGAATGGCGCCAATTCAGCAAAGTCGTCAGCTTGTTGAAATACTACAGTATGAAGGAGATTTTTATTTAGAAGCTGGTGAGACCTATTTGTTTTATGTTTATTGGGATAAGGAATGGAATAAGGGGTTAATAATGGGCTATCAATACGGTTCTTTACGTTTAGAAGACGAGCAGCAACCTGCTGAAGAATTAACCCAAAGGAATCGCCGAGCGATTGGCAAAACGTGGAATGTTGTCAATGAATCAACCAAAGAAACGACTAATTTAACTACCTATTTAAAAGATGAATTAGGAATTGAACTTCCAGCAGAATAGAAGTAGAGAATAACAAAAAGTCAGCGGAGCTTCCCTTGCTTTTTGTTATTCTTTTCTTTGTTTAGTCTTTTAAAATGCATAAAAATAAGCTATGATGAGGGCAAGAGTAAACTGAAAAGGAGAGCGGCGCCATGAGAAAGCAAGATAGACACCGTTTAATTACACGTTTATTGACTGAAAAAAATATTCAAAAGCAAGAAGATTTTGTCAACTACTTACAAGAAAAGGGCGTAGCTGTAACACAAGCAACAATTTCTCGCGACATTAAAGATATGAAACTGATCAAAGTTCCTTCTGCAGAAGGGGGTTATCGATATAGCCTTCCATTAGAAACACAAGCTAATACGAGTGCTAAACTTGCAAAGCTTTTAAAAGATGCCTTTGTAGCTGCAGAACAAATGGAAAAATATGTCGTATTACGAACCATTCCTGGCAATGCGGCGGCGTGTGGTAGTTTAATCGAAAAGAATTACCAAGAGAAACTTTTTGCCGTCATCAACGATGATGATAGTGTTCTCATGATTGCACGAACTGAGGAAGCAGCAGAAAAACTTCATAAAGAGCTGTTAAGCTATCTATAAAGAATGAGGTGAACAAGATGTTACAAGAACTTTCCGTGAAAAATTTTGCGATTATCTCTTCGTTACAATTAGAGTTTCAAATGGGTATGACCGTTTTAACGGGAGAAACGGGTGCGGGGAAATCCATCATTATTGATGCAATGGGATTACTCACAGGCGGACGCGGCTCCAGTGACTATATTCGTCAAGGAGCAAATAAATGCACCTTAGAAGGACTTTTTTCAATGCCGAAAAGTCAAGAATTAAAGAAATTATTAGAAGAATTAGGTATTGAAACAGAAGAAGATTCTTTAGTGATTCAACGAGATATTTCCGCTTCTGGTAAAAATGTTTGCCGTGTCAACGGACGGATTGTCAACATTACTAATTTAAAAAGAATTGGGGAATATTTAGTAGATATTCATGGCCAAAACGAACATCAAGAATTGATGCAAAGTGAACGCCATATTGATATGTTAGATGAATTTGGTGGGAAAAAACTTTTAGCAGTCAAAGAAAAATATACACAGGCGTATCAAGAGTATCGCGCACTCGAAGCCAAAGTCAGAAAGCGACAAAAAAATGAAAAAGAATTTGCCCAAAGAATGGACATGCTTCATTTTCAAAGTGATGAAATTGCTAGTGCACAGTTAGTGGCTGGTGAAGAAGAACAATTGCTAGAAGAACGCAATAAACTGAACAATTTTCAAAAGATTGCTGATGCACTGACGATTAGTTATGCCGCGCTAAATGGTGAAGACGATAGTAGTTTGGATAAAATCGGAACAAGTATGAATGAACTCGCTTCGATTGAATCCCTTGATCCAGAATATAAATCATTGTCAGATACTGTTCAAAATGCTTACTACTTACTACAAGAAGCTAGTGGAGATCTTTCTAGGCTGATTGATGGCTTAGAACTAGACGAAGGTCGCTTGAATGAAGTAGAAAATCGTTTGGAATTAATCCGTCAAATGAAACGTAAATATGGCGATTCAATCGAAACGATTTTATCTTACTATGAAGAAATCACCAAAGAGTTAGCAGAGGCTGATTTTTTGGAAGGTGGTACAGGTGACTTAGAAGCGTTGCTTGCAGAGAAACAACAAGCCGCTCATCAACAAGCGTTAGTTTTACGAAAAGAACGAAAGCGCCTAGCCAAAGAGCTTGAACAACAAATTTTAACCGAATTAAAAGAACTATATTTGGAGCGAACTGAATTTGAAGTCCGCTTTACAGAACTTGAGCATTTACAAGAAAATGGCTTAGACGGAGTAGAATTTTATATTACTACTAACCCAGGGGAACCATTAAAACCGTTAGTTCGGGTGGCTTCTGGCGGAGAACTTTCGCGAGTGATGCTAGCTATGAAAACAATCTTTTCTCAAACGCAAGGGATCACTAGTATTGTTTTTGATGAAGTGGATACAGGAGTTAGTGGCCGAGTAGCACAGGCGATTGCCGATAAAATTTATCAAATTTCAGAAAATTCGCAGGTGTTGTGTATCACGCACTTGCCACAAGTGGCGGCCGTTGCCGATGAACATTATTTTATTGAAAAAGAAATTGTGGCGGGTCGGACAGAAACAAGCGTCCGAATTTTATCTGAAAAAGAGCGAGTAAACGAAATTGCGCGTATGCTCGCAGGAAGTGAAATTACGAAATTAACCATTGAACATGCACAAGAGCTGTTGGCGATGGCGAAAAAATAGCCGCTCTATTTGAGCAAGTAAAAAAACAGCCCCTTCTATCAATTGAAGGGGCTGTTTTTTTACTTTTAATGTGTGAAAAAGTTCTCCAGTTTAAAGACTAAGAATCGCTGTTAAAACAGTTGAACCTACAATTGCGATCAGCATTAGCCAAACCACGACTTTCGTGATTTTTGAAAAGCGACTTTGTTCTTTGTCGTTCATAAATGACACGTCCTTTTTAATTTCTGCTAATAGTGTACAACCTTTTCCTGAAAACA
This sequence comes from Enterococcus faecalis, assembly GCF_029024925.1. Lineage (NCBI taxonomy): Bacteria > Bacillati > Bacillota > Bacilli > Lactobacillales > Enterococcaceae > Enterococcus > Enterococcus faecalis. The sequence goes on from NZ_CP118962.1 coordinate 818,738, forward strand.
GCAACCTAAAGTTATAAGAGATTCTTTTTCTTTAAAATTCGAATACTAATTATGCAGATTAAGGTAGTGATGGCAAAAATAATCCAAAAGGAATATTCATGCTCTGCAAAAGGGAGTTTCACATTCATGCCGTAAATTCCTCCGATGATGGTTGGAATGGTCAGGACAATTGTTAAGGATGTTAAAATTTTCATGACATTATTTAAGTTATTTGAAACGATTGCTGAAAAAGTATTACTAATGTTATCAACTAATTTTAGTTGTATTTTAGTCGTATTCAGTCCTTGTTCTAGTTCAATCAGAATATCCCTTAAAAATGGCAAATGTTTTTCTGGATGATTAAAAATTTCAGCGCTATATAAACGTTTTAATACTTTTAAATTATCCGTTAAAGCTGCTTCGAAATAAACTAGACTTTTTTGAATGTCCATTATCTGATACAATTGACTATTTTCTGTGGCTACTTGGAGCTCTCCTTCAAGTTTGTTGGTTTGTTGGATAAGTGCTTGTAAGTTTTTATTGAAGGAAAGGGCCATCTTCCATGAAAGGGCTAAAATTAAGGCCTTCTCAATAGAAAGATATTGATGGGTGAACGCCTCTTTTTGAATTCCATGAACGATGTCGTTAGGCCCATTGCTAACAGTAATTAGTTTGTTATCGACGGTTGCGATTAAAGCAATTGGCACCGTTTCTACTTGCAGATAGCCACTAGGACTGATACTAGCTTTGGGATAACGAAATAAAAGTAACGTAGGCGTTTGTAATTTTTCGTGGCGGAAACCTTCCACTCGAGCATTTTCTTCATCATCTAAAACGCCGGTAAGATAATCTGTTGGTAAGTGGTATTGATTGACGAGACGCTCGATTTCTTCTTCTGTAGGAGATTCTACCGAAATCCAACTTAGGGCTTCATCGTCTGGTGAACAAGGTTCAAAATAGTCATTTTTCAATAATAAATAATTAATCAAAAGATTCACCCCGAATCAACATTTTTTGTTCTAAATCCATTATAATAGAAGTATGACACAATACGAGAAGAAAAGCTTATAAAAAACATTCAAAAATAAGTGGCCGCGATAGGTGAGGCCTCGTTTTGAAAATGGTTTGATAAGTAATCCGTTTTTTATATGAAAAAGCAAGCAAAAAGGGCTTTTAGCACATATATTTAAACGAAATGAAACATCTGTGTAACGTTGATGAAGTATAGTTATAGCAGGTGGAATGAAAGGATTTGTTGAGAGAATGGTGTCGTTTTCGGCAATAATGTTATTTTGGTATATTTTTCCGGTAATTGTGCTCTTTGCGTGCAATTTTCTCGTGTCCACTTTTTCCCTAACGGAACGTTGGAAAATAAAAGCACCGGATTTGGCCATTCCGTTTTTATTCATAGGGATCCATGAGTTATCCAAAGATAGTTATGATGAATCGATTATGCCGTATTTTGTGATTTCTATTTTGTTATTAGGAGTCGCTGTTGCCCTGTTTCAAGCTTATTATTATGGAGAGATTTTATATAGACGATATTTCAAGATGTTTTGGCGGTTGACGTTTTTACTAACGTTTGTGTTGTATGTGTTGCTTATCTTGCTAAATATCAGTCATTATCTACTGTAATAAAGCGTGGAGACAATAGGGGAAATACGCTGTGGGAAAATGTCCCCCACAACTCCCCACTCCGTGGGGTTTTTTTGTTATTTGTGGGGTTATTTTATAAAAAACATAGTAAAAACCTTGTTATAATAACATTATTTGTTGGGTGATGCTTGTTACATAAAACCCTGTAAATATTACAGAAATTTTAAATAACAGTTAAAAAATAGAAGTTTTTAGATTTATAGTGGTAGAAAGTGGTGGGATGTGGTAGACTTGTTCTATCAAGTGGAAAAGCGGGTGTATTGGCTATGCTTATGGGTGAATACCAACATAATATCGATGCCAAAGGCCGCCTAATCGTTCCATCAAAGTTTCGTGAGGAACTTGGTGAAAAATTTGTGGTAACGAGAGGGATGGATGGCTGTTTATTTGGTTATCCTTTAAATGAATGGTCACAACTTGAAGCAAAACTTCAAGAAATGCCCTTAGCTAAGAAAGATGCACGTACCTTTGTACGATTCTTTTATTCCGCTGCAACAGAATGTGAGATTGATAAGCAAGGTCGTATCAATATTCCAGCGAATTTACGAACACATGCCAGTTTAGAAAAAGGCTGTGTTGTTATCGGCGTCTCTAACCGAATTGAAATTTGGAGTGACGAACGTTGGCATGCATTCTCTGATGAAGCTGAAGAAAACTTTGATGAATTAGCAGAAACAATGATTGATTTTGGATTTTAGGAATGAGGCAAATGATGACTGAAGAATTTCGCCATTACACCGTTCTTTTAAAAGAAACAGTGGATGGATTACAAGTGAAGCCGGATGGCGTATACGTAGATTGCACACTCGGTGGTGCCGGACATAGTGAATACTTACTGACACAATTGAATGAGCACGGTCATTTATATGCCTTTGATCAAGACCAAAAAGCGTTGGCACATGCTAAGACTCGTTTGCAGAAATATGTAGACAAAGGTCAAGTGACCTTCATCAAATCAAATTTTAGAAATATTAAAGAAGAATTGGCAGAACACGGGGTGTTCCATGTTGATGGGATTCTATACGATTTAGGTGTTTCTTCACCACAATTAGATGAAGCAGAACGTGGTTTTAGCTATCATCAAGACGCGCCCTTAGATATGCGCATGGATCAAGACGCACCCTTGACGGCTCGCGAAGTGGTGAATACGTATAGCTATAGTGAGTTAGTAAAAATTTTCTTTCGTTATGGGGAAGAGAAATTTTCGAAACAGATTGCTCGAGAAATTGAACGTGTTCGTGAAAAGCAACCAATTGAAACAACAGGTGAACTCGTTGAGATTATTAAGACGGCGATTCCAGCTCCAGCAAGACGCAAAGGTGGACATCCTGCAAAACGAATTTTCCAAGCAATTCGCATTGCCGTTAATGATGAATTAGGGGCAGTTGAAGAGTCGCTAGAACAAGCAATTGATTTGCTAGCGAAAAATGGCAGAATCAGTGTGATTACGTTCCATTCGTTAGAAGATCGTATTGTTAAAACAATGTTTAAAGAATACAGTACGGTACAAGATTTGCCACCAGGCATTCCAGTGGTACCAGAAGAATTTCAACCAGAATTAAAAGTAATTACCAGAAAACCAATTTTACCAAGTGACAGTGAGTTATCTGAGAATAATCGTTCACGAAGTGCGAAGTTACGCATTGCCGAAAAAATAAAATCTAGATAGAGAGAGGGGTAGACAATGGCTGAATTGAAGAAAGTAAATGATTTCCATTATGAAGCACCAGAAATGGATCAGCCAACTGTGGCAACAGAGCAAGACAGAAAAATGCAAGAGGAAACACTACCTGTCCCCACTATATTACCCAAAAAGAAACTAAAAAATGTCTCTTTACTAGAAAAATTAATCGGTGTTGTATTAGTTTGTGCAACGATTGGTATTGCAATTGCGACAATTCAAGTAAGAACGACAATTGTCCAAACCATGAACGATATTACAGAAACACAAGCAGTCATTAAAGAAAAGGAAGATAACGCTTTGAAATTGGAACAAGAAAGAAGCGAACTTTCTAAATCAGATCGAATCAAAGATGTCGCTAAAAAACAAGGACTAGAAAATAACGGCGACAATGTTAGGACTGTTAAATAATGAGTAAAAGACATAAATTTAAACAATTCATGAAAAAGAAAAACTTAAATCCGATGAACAATCGTAAAAAAGTAGGCATCATTTTATTCGCTACGAGTATTGGATTGTTCTTTTTATTTGCCTTTAGAACGACATACATTGTGGCAACAGGCAAAGTAGCCGGTGTATCACTAAAGGAAAAAACAGCTTCTCTATATGAAGGAAGCCAAGTGGTAAAAGCTAAGCGAGGATCAATTTTAGATCGATATGGTAATCCAATTGCAGAAGATGCTACTTCCTATTCGTTATATGTCGTATTATCAAAAAAATATACGGGACAAAATAATGAAAAGCTATATGCGGAGAAAAAAGACTTCGATGATATTGCTGAAATTTTAGCGAAATATACCAAACTAGACAAAAAAACAGCATTGAAATACTTGAATAATGGGATCCATGAAGATGGGTCAACACAATATCAAGTGGAATTTGGTACGGGTGGTCAAAACATCACCTTGGAAACACGCCAAAAAATTGAAGCAGATTTGAAAAAGAAAAAAATTTCAGGTGTTTATTTCAATGAACATCCAGCCAGATTATATCCCAATGGTCAGTTTGCTTCTCACTTTATTGGCTATACAAAAGCAGCCAATCCAGATGATGATAAAGAAGGCTTAGTAGGCGCAATGGGACTAGAACAGACCTATAATGATATTTTAAGTGGAACCGATGGCCGTGTGTATTTTGAAAAAGATATTTATGGCAATGCCTTACCAGGAACTGTGGCGGAAGAGAAAAAAGCAGTGGATGGTCAAGATATTTACACGACGCTAGATAGTCGCTTGCAAAATACCTTAGAAGATTTAATGACGCAAGTTAATGAAAAATATGAACCAGTTTCTATGACTGCCATGTTAATGGAAGCAAAAACAGGCGAAATTGTTGCCATGTCTCAACGGCCAACATTTAATCCTGAAACGAAACAAGGGTTAGACGATAATGGCACGTGGCAGAACCTATTAGTTGAAAGTCCTTATGAACCAGGCTCAACAATCAAATTATTTACAACAGCTGCTTCTATGGAACAAGGACAGTTTAATCCTAATGAATTATTCAATCGTGTTGGTGGAATTCAGGTTGGGGATGTAACTGTGAATGACCATGACTACACTCGGTTGAACGGCAAAGAATATTTGAATTATCGTCAAGCCATTTCTTGGTCTAGTAATATTGGTATGGTAAAACTAGAACAAAAAATGGGTGATGAAAAATGGATGGAATATTTGAAAAAATTTGGTTTTGGTACGAGCACGCATTCAGGTTTAAGTGGTGAATCTGCTGGTAAATTGCCAGGAACAAACTTTGTAGATAGAGCAATGTCGGCATTTGGTCAAGCAATTACGGTTACTAATTTCCAAATGATGAAAGGTTTCTCAGCTATTGCAAATGACGGTTCAATGTTGCAACCTCATTACATCAGCAAAATTGTTGACAAAAATACAGGAAAAGAAACGATTACGGAACCACAAATCGTAGGAACCCCAATCAAAGCGCAAACAGCTCAACAGATTCGTACGTACATGATTGATACCGTTGAAGACCCAACTTATGGGATTGCGTATGATATTTATAAAGTACCAGGCTATCATGTTGCTGCCAAAACAGGAACTGCCCAGATTTCAGATGGTAAAGGGTACGTTGATGGAGCAAGTCAAGTCTTGTCTTCTGTAGTGGAAATGGTCCCAGCGGATAATCCTGAATATGTTTTGTATATTACACTTAGACAAGCAAAATCAGGTTCGCCTTCAGAAGCAATGGCGGCAATTGCAAACCCATTAATGAAATTAGCGTTAGACATTAAAGAGACAGATCCGGAAACAACGAAAGTAGCTTCTGATAAAGTCACAGTTGCTGATTATAAAAACATGACACCAGCGGAAGCGTTGGCCAATGCCAAAGTGAACGGGGTGGATCCTGTGATTATCGGTGATGGTGAAAAAATCAAGAAACAATCAACGCCGGCTGGTCAAACATTAATGCCTAATCAGAAATTGATTTTGATCACAAATGGAACGAACTATATGCCTGATTTAACCGGCTGGTCGAAGAGCGATGTTACCAAGTTTGGCGATCTATTAGGTTTGACTGTCGAGTTTAAAGGTGAAGGCTATGTGACGAAACAAAGTATCGCTGCTGAAACTGAAATTACGGAGAAAAAATTAACCGTGACTTTAGAAGGCACAGAATAATAACGTAGAATAATTAGGAGAGATAACATGGAGTGGACACAGATTTTTATTCCCATAGTGGTGAGTTTTGCCATTACAGTGAGCGTAATGCCACTATTCATTGGCTATTTTCAAATGAAAAAACAAGGGCAGGTTACTCGTGAAGATGGCCCGACTTGGCATAGCGTGAAAACAGGTACCCCTACAATGGGGGGAGTCGTTTTCCTTGTAGCCAGCTTGATTACTTCATTAGCAATGGGGTTGTTTTTCCACCAATTTACGCCGTCTCTACTAATTATTCTATTTATTTTAGTATTATACGGTTTGCTAGGTTATTTAGATGATTTCATTAAAGTCTTTAAAAAACGGAACATGGGCTTGAATTCTCGTCAAAAATTAATTGGTCAAATTTTTGGTGGGTTGGTTTTCTACTTTGTTTATCGAAGTGAAGGCTTTTCAGACACCTTAGATTTGTTTGGAGTAGCAGAAGTTCCGTTAGGTATTTTTTATGGCGTGTTTATTATTTTTTGGTTAGTCGGTTTTTCTAATGCCGTGAATTTGACAGATGGGATTGATGGCTTAGTTGCTGGTTTAGGAACAATTTCATTTGGTACTTATGCAATTATTGCCTGGAAACAACAACAATTTGATGTTGTGATTATCTGCCTAAGTGTGATTGGTGGGCTGATTGGCTTTTTCCCTTATAATAGAAAACCAGCAAAAATCTTCATGGGTGATGTTGGTTCATTAGCATTAGGTGGATTGTTAGCAGCAATTTCAATTATTTTGCATCAAGAATGGACGCTACTTTTAATTGGACTTGTCTACGTTTGTGAAACAGCAAGTGTTATTTTACAAGTTGCTTCATTTAAATTATTTGGTCGACGGATTTTTAAAATGTCACCAATTCATCACCATTTTGAAATGTGTGGTTGGTCTGAATGGAAAATTGATTTTGTCTTTTGGTCTGTCGGTTTAATCTGTTCAGGAATCACATTATGGATTCTTTTCTAATCTATCAAAGGGGAAATTGACAATGAAAAAAATAACAACCTATCAAAACAAAAAAGTGTTGGTTTTAGGACTAGCTAAAAGTGGTGTCAGCGCAGCGAAACTCTTACATGAGTTAGGTGCGCTCGTTACCGTTAATGACGCAAAACAATTTGATCAAAACCCTGACGCCCAAGATTTATTAACCTTGGGTATTCGTGTTGTTACAGGGGGGCATCCAATTGAATTGTTGGATGAAGAATTTGAACTAATTGTTAAAAATCCTGGCATTCCTTATACAAACCCACTTGTGGCAGAAGCACTAACTCGGAAAATTCCTATCATAACTGAGGTGGAATTAGCAGGTCAAATTGCCGAATGTCCAATTGTCGGCATTACGGGCACCAATGGCAAAACAACCACGACCACGATGATTGGTTTACTGCTAAACGCTGACAGAACGGCTGGTGAGGCACGTTTGGCGGGAAATATTGGTTTTCCAGCGAGTACGGTGGCTCAAGAAGCAACAGCCAAGGATGATCTTGTGATGGAACTTTCTAGTTTTCAGTTAATGGGAATTGAGACGTTTCACCCACAAATTGCAGTAATTACAAATATTTTTGAGGCACACTTGGATTATCATGGTTCGCGGAAAGAATATGTTGCTGCAAAATGGGCCATTCAAAAAAACATGACCGCAGATGACACCTTGATTTTAAATTGGAATCAAGTAGAGCTTCAAACGTTAGCTAAAACCACAGCTGCCAACGTATTGCCTTTTTCAACGAAAGAAGCAGTAGAAGGGGCTTATCTTTTAGATGGGAAATTATATTTCAATGAAGAATATATTATGCCCGCCGATGAGCTAGGGATTCCTGGCAGTCACAATATTGAAAATGCACTCGCAGCGATTTGTGTAGCTAAATTAAAAAATGTATCGAATGCTCAGATTAGACAAACTTTGACAAACTTTTCAGGCGTTCCCCATCGAACGCAATTTGTTGGCGAAGTTCAGCAAAGACGTTTTTATAACGATTCAAAAGCAACCAATATTTTAGCTACAGAGATGGCGTTAAGTGGGTTTGACAACCAAAAGCTACTTTTACTTGCAGGTGGCTTGGATCGCGGTAACTCATTTGATGAATTGGTTCCTGCTCTGCTGGGACTCAAAGCAATTGTTTTATTTGGAGAAACCAAAGAAAAATTGGCGGAAGCTGCTAAAAAAGCGAACATTGAAACAATTTTATTTGCTGAAAATGTTCAAACGGCGGTTACCATTGCCTTTGATTATTCGGAAAAAGATGATACTATTTTACTATCACCTGCTTGCGCAAGTTGGGATCAATACCCGAATTTCGAAGTACGCGGGGAAGCCTTTATGCAAGCTGTTCAACAATTAAAAGAAAGTGAAATGTGAGAAAATGAAGATACTAGTAACTGGTGGTGGCACAGGTGGGCATATCTATCCTGCGTTATCCTTCGTCGAACACGTCAAAAAAGAAGCACCTGCAACAGAATTCTTGTATGTGGGAACAGAAAATGGTCTAGAAAGTCAAATTGTGCCAAAGGCGAAAATTCCATTTAAAACGATTAAAATTCAAGGATTCAGGCGTTCGCTAAGTCCTCAAAATTTTAAAACAATGTATTTATTTTTAACAAGCATTAATAAAGCAAAAAAAATTATTCGTGAATTTCAACCAGATGTGGTCATTGGTACAGGCGGTTATGTTTCTGGTGCAGTGGTTTATGCGGCCCACCAATTAAAAATACCGACAATTATTCATGAACAAAATAGTATCCCTGGAATGACAAATAAATTTTTAAGTCGTTATGTAGATAAAATTGCGATTTGTTTTCCGGATGTCGCTAGTTTTTTCCCGAAAGAAAAAACAATTTTGACAGGGAACCCGCGGGGACAAGAAGTCGTAACGGTGGAAAAGTCAGCTATTTTATCAGAGTTTGGCTTAGATCCAGCAAAGAAAACGGTGGTTTTATTTGGCGGAAGTCGTGGCGCCTTGAAAATCAATCAAGCGTTTGAACAGGCCTTTCCTTTGTTTGAAGAGAGAGAGTATCAAGTTTTATACGCTTCAGGAGAAAGATATTATCAGGAACTTCAAGAAAGTCTAAAGCTTTCTGAAAAGAAATTGACAAACATAAGTGTGCAACCGTATATTGATAAAATGGTTGAAGTGATGGCTAATACCGATTTAATGGTGGGACGTGCAGGAGCAACCTCAATTGCGGAGTTCACCGCATTAGGATTACCAGCAATTTTAATTCCGAGTCCTTACGTCACGAATGATCATCAAACGAAAAACGCGCAAAGCTTAGTAAAAGTTGGTGCTGTTGAAATGATTCCAGATGCAGAATTGACCGGCGCTCGTTTAGTTGCGGCAATTGATGATATTTTATTAAACAATGAAAAAAGACAACAGATGGCAACGGCGTCCAAAGGGGAAGGCATCCCAGATGCAAGTGATCGTTTGTATCAAGTTGTGAAAACGTTAGTCTGAGATAGGAGGTGTGGAAGATTAGTAACGAGAACGATATATTCAAAAAAAGAAAACCATTACCTCCAAAAAAATCGGAAGAGTCTCAACCTGAACTGACACCTTGGCAAAAACAAAACCAAGAATATTTGAAGAAGCAAGCGGAAGAAGCTGCTTCAAAAGGTGAAAACGAACAAGCAGAAGTCACCATCACTTTACAAGAACAAAGTCAAGAAGAGCCTCAACAACATCTTCCACAAGAAACAGTGGAAGAAGAGGAGCATTTTGCAGATCGTTTACCGAACGTTAAGAAAACACGGAACAAGCGCTTATATAGGCGTTTAGCCTTTATTTTAACTTGTTTAGGGACAGCCATTTTAGTGGCATTGTATTTTGTTTCGCCTCTTAGTCGATTGAGTGAAGTAACAGTTTCAGGTAACAAAAGTGTGGAGAGCCAAGCGATTATTCAGCAGTCAAAACTTGAAACGGGCAGTGGCTTATGGGAGCAGTATTCAAATAGAAATTATTTTTCTGCAAATATTCAGAAAAAGTTTCCAATTATAAAAAAGGCGAACATTAAGTTAAATGGTATTAATTCATTTAAAATTGATATTCAAGAGTATCAAATTGTCGCTCTTGCTGCGACTAAAGGCGGCTATCATCCGATTTTAGAGAATGGTAAAACTTTGGCGGAAACCACCAAAGCTGCTGAAAGTGGCAAACCAATTTTTGAGAATTTCAAAGAGGATAAATTAATCCCTGAATTAATGGCCTCTTACAACAAATTACCTCAAGAAATTAAACAAGGAATTTCAGAAATTAAATATGCACCATCAAAAACCAATAAAGACTTGATTAATGTCTATATGAATGATGGAAATCGAGTGATTGTTAATATTTCTGATTTAAGTGAAAAAATGGCTTATTATTCACAAGTAGCCGAGCAAATGGACAAACCTGGAATCGTTGATATGGAAGTCGGCATTTTTTCTTATCCGTATGAAAAAGAAAGTGAAGAAACGGGCAGTGAAGTTTCCGAAGATTCAGCGGTTGAAAATCAAGAAGTTGTGGACCCAAATGCAGGCGCAGCAACGGATGAAGCGAATAATGGTACGCCGACAAATGGAGAAAATCAAGAAGTGCAACAAGCAGAATAAGTTTTTTACAAAAATGTTTCAAAAATTAACGAACAAATTCGTATAATCTGCTTTCTAAAACCCCCATTTTTATGGTAAAATTGGAAGAAGTGAATAATACTAAAAAAGAGATAGTTAAACGGACGCCTTTGTCCGCTTAGATATTGGAATTAATAGGAGGAGGAATTCCGTTCATGGCAAAAACAGGAATGTATGTAGGCCTCGATATTGGTACAACTTCTGTCAAAGTAGTTGTCGCTGAATATATTGAAGGTCAAATGAACATCATCGGCGTTGGAAATGCAAAATCAGACGGTTTGAATCGAGGGATTGTCGTCGATATTGATCAAACAGTTCAAGCAATCCAACGGGCCGTTCGACAAGCCGAAGAAAAAGCCGGCATTCAAATTAAAAGCGTAAATGTTGGATTACCAGCGAATTTATTAGAAGTAGAAAGCTGTCAAGGAATGATAGCTGTTAGCAGTGAATCAAAAGAAATTACAGATGAGGATGTGCGCAACGTCGCATCTGCAGCTTTGGTTCGTTCAACTCCTCCTGAACGTCAAATTGTTGCAATCTTACCGCAAGACTTTACCGTCGACGGCTTTGAAGGCATCAAAGACCCACGTGGAATGCTTGGCGTTCGCATGGAGATGTTTGGCGTTGTCTATACTGGACCAAAAACAATCATCCATAACATCCGTAAATGTGTTGAAAAAGCTGGCTTAGGAATTAACGAATTAGTGATTACACCGCTTGCTTTAACAGAAACAATTTTAACAGATGGCGAAAAAGACTTTGGAACAATTGTCATTGATATGGGTGGCGGTCAAACAACGACATCTGTTATCCACGACAAACAATTGAAATTTACTCATGTTAACCAAGAAGGCGGCGAGTTCATCACGAAAGATATCTCAATCGTATTGAATACTTCTTTTAACAACGCCGAAGCCTTAAAAATTAATTATGGGGATGCTTATCCAGAAAGAACTTCAGCAAACGAAGAGTTTCCTGTTGATGTTATCGGTAAGTCAGAGCCTGTAAGAGTGGACGAACGTTACCTTTCAGAAATTATTGAAGCGCGTGTGGAACAAATTTTGAGAAAATCAAAAGAAGTTCTGGATGAAATTGATGCGTTTGAATTACCTGGAGGCGTTGTGTTAACTGGTGGCGCCGCTAGTATGCCAGGTATTGTCGATTTGGCGCAAGAGATTTTTGAAGCCAACGTAAAACTATACGTACCAAATCACATGGGCTTACGTAACCCAGTCTTTGCTAATGTCATTAGCATTGTGGAATATTCAGCGCAACTAAACGATATTTATCACATTGCCAAATATGCAATCCCTGGTGAAAAATCGAAACCAGCACAATCAGTCGCTGTCCAACAAGAAGTTCGCTATGACACATATGCTGAACAGCCTCAAGAAGAATACGAAGAATTCAACGAACGTGAGTCTGGTGAAAAAGTGACAGGCAAAATCAAAGACTTCTTCTCGAACATTTTCGACTAATCACACAAACAGGAGGATACGATATCATGGAATTTTCATTAGACAATAACATTAACAACGGTGCAGTCATTAAAGTTATCGGTGTAGGTGGCGGCGGCGGAAACGCTGTAAACCGTATGATCGAAGAAAACGTTAAAGGCGTGGAATTTATCACAGCCAATACAGACGTTCAAGCATTAAAACATTCAAAAGCAGAAACAGTGATTCAATTAGGCCCTAAATACACTCGTGGTTTAGGTGCTGGTTCACAACCTGAAGTTGGCCAAAAAGCTGCAGAAGAAAGTGAACAAGTGATTTCAGAATCATTACAAGGCGCGGATATGATTTTCATTACTGCTGGTATGGGTGGCGGAACTGGTACAGGTGCTGCCCCAGTAGTTGCAAAAATCGCTAAAGAATTAGGCGCTTTAACAGTTGGTGTAGTAACTCGTCCATTTAGTTTTGAAGGTCCAAAACGTGGTCGTTTTGCCGCTGAAGGAATTGCCTTATTAAAAGAAAACGTTGATACACTACTAATTATCTCAAACAACCGCTTATTAGAAGTCGTTGACAAGAAAACGCCAATGCTTGAAGCATTTAGAGAAGCTGATAATGTATTGCGTCAAGGTGTTCAAGGGATTTCAGATTTAATCACTGCGCCAGGTTACGTAAACTTGGACTTTGCTGACGTGAAAACAGTGATGGAAAACCAAGGAACAGCTTTAATGGGAATTGGTGTAGCGAGCGGCGAAGAACGCGTAATTGAAGCAACGAAAAAAGCTATTTCTTCACCATTGTTAGAAACATCAATCGATGGTGCGGAACAAGTCTTATTAAACATTACTGGTGGCTTAGATATGACCTTGTTTGAAGCGCAAGATGCTTCAGATATCGTTACAAATGCTGCTTCAGGTGATGTGAACATCATCCTAGGTACATCAATCAACGAAGATTTAGGCGACGAAATTCGTGTAACAGTAATCGCTACAGGTATTGATGAATCAAAAAAGGATAGAAAACCGCACCGTCAAACAAGACAAGCGGTTCAACCAATGCAACAAACAACTCAATCTGTGGAAATGGATCAACCAAAATCACAAGAAGAAGCAAGTGCTTTTGGCGATTGGGATATTCGCAGAGAACAAAATACACGTCCAAAAGTTGATGAATCTTCATTAGAACAAGTAGACAAAAAAGAATTTGACACATTCCACCGTGAAGAACCAAATCACAATGATGACGAATTAAGTACGCCACCATTTTTCCGCAGAAAACGATAAGGAGCATCGATTAGAAATGATAGCTGAAAACTTAACAAATATTAATAATCAACTTCAGCTAGCATGCAAAAGCTCACAGCGCTCTGTTGCTGATGTGACAATGATTGGCGTCACTAAATCAGTAGGAATTGAGGAAGCAGCAGAGCTTGTTCAGCTTGGTGTCCAGAATTTAGCTGAAAACCGAGTAGATAAGTTACTAGAAAAGAAAGCTGGATTGGAAAAATTTAATGATATTCAGTGGCATTTAATTGGTAATTTACAACGTAGGAAGGTAAAATTAATTATTAATGAGATAGATTATTTTCATGCATTAGATAGTCTGAGTCTAGCCAAAGAAATTCAAAAAAGAGCAACGAAAGTTATTCGTTGTTTTGTTGAAGTGAATATAACTGGGGAAGAAAGCAAGCACGGCTTTCGTAAAGAAGACGTCTTACCTTTCATTCAAGAACTTGCTGATTTGGACAAAATTCAAATCGTCGGTCTAATGACTATGGCACCTTTTGGGGCAAGTGAAGAAGTATTACATGCAACATTTAGAGAATTAAAAGAGCTGCAAATGACCGTAAATGAGAAACATTTATCTTTTGCTCCTTGTACAGAACTTAGCATGGGAATGAGTAACGATTTCCCAATCGCAGTTGAAGAAGGTGCAACTTTTATACGAATCGGAACAGCGTTATTCAGAGATGCGTAAAGGAGAGGAATTTATGTCAATTTTTAACAGGGATGCGTTATCGAGCTTTTTTGGCTTATCTGGCGAAGAAGATGATTATTATGATAACTACGAAGAATATGAAGAGCGCAAAGCAGTTAATGAACCACCGCGTCGTGCAGCTCGGCCTAAACCACAACGCCCTGTTCAACAACAGGAAAGTTACAGTCAGCCAGCTTATACACAACAAAGTGAGCCTGTAGTTGAAAAACCTTCTGCACGCTATCGTTCTGCTGAAGCGCATCAAGAAAGAGACACACAACAAGCTGCTTACACAGAGAATAAAGTGGTTTCTATGCGTAGTTCTAATCAATCAGCGACTACGAATACAAGACGAGCACAAGAAAGCACCGCCAATGCAAAAACACATAAAATTACTATTATTGAACCACGTGTGTATTCAGAAGCAATGAGCATTGCGAAACATTTATTTGCTGAAGAAGCTGTGCTAGTTAATTTTACATTAGTAGAAGAAGACCAAGCACGACGCATCGTTGATTTCTTAACTGGTACTGTGTATGCTTTAGACGGAGATATTCAGCGCGTTGGCAATGAAATCTTCTTATGCACACCAGCGAATATGGAAGTTGATAGTGCGACAGCACAATCTTTAGCCAACAAACAATTCTTTGATTTCTAAGCCTTAGGGAGGTGTTATTATCGCAACACTGATTACTCTATTATACAAAGGCGTTCAAATCTATTCAGGATTACTAGTGATTTACGCGCTACTTTCATGGTTTCCAGGAGCATATGATTCTGCTTTCGGGCGTTTGCTCTCTAGAATTTGTGAACCATACTTAAGTTTGTTTGACCGTTTGAATTTAAGGATTGGAATGGTTGGATTTAACGTAATGGTAGGGATTATTGTCCTTAACCTAGCAGCGGGTGGCTTAGCAGTCATTTTACGAGCTATTGTTTATTAATAACTTTTAGAAAGGATGATTTATCTATGAACGCAAATGTGTATCAACATTTCCGCAAAGATGAACATCCTTTTATTGACACTGTCGGGGATTGGCTAGAGCAAGTGGAGATGCAATACGCGCCTTATTTGACAGACTTTCTTGATCCTAGACAGGCGTATATTTTGGAAACGTTGATTCGACAAAACAGTGATTTATCGTTTACTTTTTATGGTAGTTATGAGCAAGCAGAACGAAAACGCTGCTTGATTTATCCAGCGTATTACATGCCAGAAGAGACAGATTTTGGTGTTGTATTATTTGAAATTATTTATCCATCTAAATTTGCGACATTATCTCATGGGAAAATTTTAGGCACCTTGATGAATGTTGGGGTTCGTAGGGAAGCCTTTGGAGATATTATTTCCGATGGTGATAAGTGGCAGGTTTTTATAGCACAAGAAGTAGCTGGCTTCGTTGTTAACCAAGTCGACAAAATTGGTAAAATTACTGTTCGCTTAGAAGAGCGGGATTATACACAAATTTTGATACCGAAGGATGGTTGGCAAGAAGAGCGAACGACTATGAGCTCTTTGCGGCTGGATAGTGTGATTTCCGCCGTATTTAATATTTCAAGGCAGCGATCAAAACAATTGATCGAATCTGGTAAAGTAAAAGTCAATTGGACAGAAACGACACGACCAGATTTTGCTTTAGACTTATTAGATATTGTTTCGATACGAGGATTTGGGCGCCTTCAGATTCAAGAATTAGAAGGAAAAACAAAGAAAGAAAAATTTCGTGTCCTCTTAGGGGTATTGAGAAAATAATCTCGAACTTTTGTTTAAGAAAACCATTTTGGCTGTTCATTCAGACGAAGTTGTGTATAATAAAAAAAGTAAGATATTTGCTATTTCAGGATTAGTATGAGAATGTGTTCATAAGGGGTTTTACAAAAATAATCCAAAGAGGTGAAGGAATATGGCATTAACTCCATTAGATATTCAAAACAAAGACTTCTCAACAAAAATGAGAGGCTATAACCAAGACGATGTAGATGACTTTTTAGATCAAGTCACACGTGATTATGAAGATGCATTACAAAAAAATCGTGAACTTGAGAAATCATTAAAACACGCAGAAGAAAAATTACAATACTTCAATGAATTAAAAGATGCATTGAACCAATCAATTATTGTTGCACAAGATACCGCTGATAAAGTGAAATCAAGTGCCAATAAAGAATCAGAAATGATTATCACTTCGGCAGATAACCAAGCCAAAGAAACCTTGGTAGAAGCTGAACGTAAATCAAATGCAATGATTGCAGATGCTGAAGCGAAATCAACACAAATCTTAGCAGAAGCAATTGAACGTGCCCGTCAATTAGCTGGGGAAACAGAAGACTTGAAGAAGAAAACACGTGTCTTCCATCAACGCTTAAGCTTAATGCTTGAAACTCAATTAGAGCAAGTGAAGAGTGAAGAGTGGGAAGAGATTTTAAAGCCTTTTTCTAGTTATGTCGGAGACAAACATACAGCAGTTAAGGAAATTCTTGATGAACAAGACCTTGACAACGAAAATGAAACTGTTGTAAACTCTGAAGAGAACACAGATGCTGTAGTAGAAAAAAAGCCTGTAATTGAAGTCACTGAAGAAACAATTGAAGAAGAATCAAAATAGATAGAACAGAACGTTTAATGTTTATTCTTAGCAGCGAGTCAATGATAGTGAAAGTTTGACAGACACTGGCATTAAACAGATCCTCTATCCTAGATGCAGTTCTGAACACTTGAGTAGGAACTGCCGGATAATTACCGTTATCAATTTCAGAGAAAGTAGGGGCAACTCTACTTTGAATTTGGGTGGTAACACGAGTACTTCGTCCCTTGGGATGGAGTACTCTTTTTTTATCTACTTTTATCAGCTATCGTTCATCTTTAGTATGAACTAACACAATTAAATCGATAAAATGAAAGCGAGGCAAATGCATATGAAAATGAAAGAAACATTGCAATTAGGAAAAACAGCTTTTCCAATGCGTGGGAACTTGCCAAACCGTGAAGCAGAATGGCAAAAAGACTGGGAAGAAAAAGGCTTATATGAACAACGTCAAAAATTAAACGAAGGAAAACCAACCTTTGTTTTACATGATGGCCCTCCGTATGCAAACGGAAATATTCATTTAGGACATTCTTTGAATAAAATCAGTAAAGATATTATTATTCGTTCAAAATCAATGTCTGGTTTCCGTTCTCCTTATGTGCCTGGTTGGGATACTCATGGTTTACCAATTGAGCAAGTGTTAACCAATAAAGGGGTTAAACGTAAAGAAATGACTGTCGCTGAGTATCGCGAAAAATGTAAAGAGTATGCCTTATCACAAGTCGACAAACAACGTAACGATTTTAAACGTTTAGGTGTGTCAGGCGATTGGGAACATCCATATATTACGTTAGATCCAGAGTATGAAGCAGCAGAAATTCGTGTTTTTGGTAAGATGGCAGAAAAAGGCTATATTTATAAAGGCTTAAAACCAATTTATTGGTCTCCTTCAAGTGAATCTTCTTTAGCAGAAGCAGAAATTGAATACAAAGATGTAAAATCACCTTCTATTTACGTAGCTTTTAATGTGGCCGATGGTAAAGGTCTTTTAGATAACGAGACAGCCTTCGTCATCTGGACGACAACCCCTTGGACATTACCAGCCAACTTAGGTATTTCAGTTAATCCTGATTTTACGTATGTTGAAGTGAAGGCAGACGGTCGTAAATTTGTAATTGCTAAAGATTTATTAGCAACAGTTAAAGAAGCGGTTGGTTGGGAAGAAGTAGAAGTCTTGCGAGAATTTTCTGGTGAAAAATTAGATCGTATGACAGCTCAACATCCATTCTATGATCGAACATCACTTGTTATGCTAGGCGACCACGTGACGCTAGATGCTGGGACTGGCTTAGTTCATACCGCACCAGGGCATGGTGAAGATGACTATATCGTTAGCCGTAAATATGATTTACCTGTTATTTCTCCTGTTGACAGCCGTGGGGTCTTTACAGATGAAGCACCTGGTTTTGAAGGAATTTTCTATGACAAAGCGAATCCAATGATTACTGAGTTATTAGAAGAAAAAGGCGCGTTATTAAAATTAGATTTCTTTACGCATAGTTATCCACATGACTGGCGTACCAAAAAACCAGTTATCTATCGTGCAACGCCACAATGGTTTGCTTCAATCTCTAAATTCCGTCAAGATATTTTAGATGAAGTTGAGAAAGTTGACTGGCTAATTCCTTGGGGAAAAACACGTTTATATAATATGATTCGTGACCGTGGTGATTGGGTAATCTCTCGCCAAAGAGCGTGGGGTGTACCATTACCGATCTTCTATGCTGAAAACGGGGAAGCCATCATTACGCCAGAAACAATTGAACATGTAGCGAATTTATTTGCAGAACATGGATCAAATATCTGGTTTATGCGTGAAGCAAAAGAGTTACTACCAGCCGGCTTTACACATCCAGGTTCACCAAATGGCGAGTTTACCAAAGAAACAGATATCATGGACGTTTGGTTTGACTCAGGTTCTTCACATGAAGGAGTTTTACGAGAAAGAGAAGAGTTAACTTTCCCAGCAGATATGTATTTAGAAGGTTCTGACCAATATCGTGGTTGGTTTAACTCAAGTATTACAACAAGTGTTGCTATCAATGGGGTAGCGCCTTATAAATCAATCATTTCTCAAGGGATGGTTCTCGATGGCGAAGGCCGTAAGATGAGTAAATCGTTAGGCAATACTATCTTACCTGAAAAAGTTATCAATCAAATGGGGGCAGATATCTTACGCTTGTGGGTAAGTAGTGTTGACGCGGAAGCCGATGTGCGTGTCTCAATGGATATCTTAAACCAAGTATCTGAAGTGTACCGGAAAATCCGTAATACTATGCGTTTCTTGTTAGCGAATACGAGTGATTTTAATCCAGCTGAGCATACTGTAGCTTATGCTGATTTACGTTCTGTAGATAAATACATGACGGTTCGTTTAAATCAAGTCATTCAAGAAATCCGTGAAAATGGTTATGAAAAATATAATTTCATGCATATTTATCGGACAGTTATGAACTTCTTAACTGTAGATTTATCTTCTTTCTATTTAGACTTTGCGAAAGATGTCGTTTATATTGAAGCTGAAAACGATTATCAACGTCGTTGTATGCAGACTGTTTTCTATCAAACATTGGTTTCATTAACAAAACTATTGACACCAATTATTCCACATACAGCGGAAGAAATTTGGAGTTTCTTACAAGAAGAAGAAGAGTATGTGCAATTAGCTGAATTCCCAGGTTACGAAACGTTTACTAATGAAGAAGAATTGATGGATACATGGGCAGCCTTTATGGATTTCCGTGACAATGTCTTAAAAGCGTTGGAAGAAGCTCGTCATTCTAAATTAATCGGTAAATCGTTAGAAGCCAAAGTGACCGTTTATCCAAATGAACAAATTCGTCAATTAATGACAGCTGTTGATGCAGATATTGCTCAATTACTAATTGTTTCCGACTTTGAAGTATCAAAAGAAGTAGCACCTAGTGAAGCTGTTCAATTTGAAGACATGGCTATTTTAGTTGAAAAAGCAGAAGGCGAAACGTGTGACCGTTGTCGTTCCGTTCGTCAAGATGTCGGCTCAGATGAAAAATTACCAACACTTTGTGGCCGTTGTGCACACATTGTTGAAGAAAATTATCCAGAAGCGGTTGCTGAAGGATTCGAATAAACAAGAAAAAAGATCCGCTAGTCGTTAACTAGCGGATCTTTTTTGGCTTATTTATTGATCAAGTTGACCGCGGTCACGGTACCAGTTATCTGGTTGCCATTCCCAAGTAAAGCCATCTTTTTCTAATAAGTCGAAGGCAGCTTGCGGGCCCATTGTGCCAGCGGCATAATTAGGGAAAGAAACGTCTGTTTTATCCCAAGCATGTCGAATAATGTCAACAATGCGCCAAGATTGGGCAACTTCGTCCCAATGAGAGAAGTTTGTACTATCGCCATTTAGGCAGTCTAATAGAAGTTTTTCATATGCTTCTGGACTATTTTCAGTCATTTCAGCACTTTGACGGAAATCAAGTTTCACTGGAGTTGTATTAAACCCTTGACCGATTTCTTTTCCATTTAAGGTTAATGAAAATCCTTCAGTTGGTTGGATATAGATAGTTAAAACATTCGGTGGTAAATCGGTTTTATCGCATTCTTCACACGTATCATCTTTGAAGACATTAATAGGTACTTGTTTAAAGACGATGTTAATGCGTGTGCCTTTTTCAGTTAATCGTTTACCTGTGCGAACATAGAAAGGGACGCCAGACCAACGGAAATTATCAATTAAAAATTTACCAGCAACAAAAGTTTCAGTGGATGAAGTTTCTGCCACATTCGGTTCATCACGATAGGCTGCAAATGTTTGATCAGCTAGCTGACCTTCGCCGTATTGTCCACGCACGAAATTTTGAAGGGCTTCTTCTTCAGAATAAAGGCGGATGGCACGTAAAGCTTTTACTTTTTCAGTCCGAATTTCTTTTTCAGAAAAGGCAACAGGAGGCTCCATAGAAAGCAATGCAACGACTTGTAAAATATGATTTTGAACCATATCTTTTAGTGCGCCACTGTGGTCATAATAGCCGCCACGATCCTCGACACCTAAGCTTTCAGCGAAGGTGATTTGGACATTATCAATGTAACGATTGTTCCATTGTGATTCAAAAATATTATTGGCAAAACGAATGGCTGAAATATTTTGGATCATTTCTTTGCCTAAGTAATGGTCAATTCGGAAAATATCTTGTTCAGGAAATGCAGCACGAATTTCTTCATTTAATTCGTAGGCAGATTCATAATCAGAACCAAATGGCTTTTCGATAATTAGACGATCAAAGCCTTCTTCCGAAATAATATGTTGTGATTTCAAGTGATTAACAATGGTTCCAAAGAATTGAGGGGCCATAGCTAAATAGTAAACATGATTGCCTTCTAAGTGGTATTGTTCATTTAGGCGATCAGATAATTCTTTTAAGGTATTATAATGTTCCGTATCATTCACATTATGTGATTGGTAATAGAAATGACTAGAAAATTCAGTTGCCTCTTCGGCCGTGGGATTTAAGTCTTGAATGGTTTCACGAACGATTTCACGATAGTATTCGTCTGTCCATTCCCGACGTGCGGTACCAATCACCGCAAAACGCTCAGCTAATAATCCTTTTTTATATAAGCGGAACAGGGAAGGATACAATTTGCGTTTGGCAAGATCACCTGTCCCCCCGAAAATAGTAAATAATGCTACTTTTTCATTCATTAGTTTTCCTCACTTTCTCTAATCAACGGCTCAACAAAAATTGTGTTTGCTGCTTTAAAGCTGACGGATAGCTCTTTGTTTTCATTATAAATGGTGATCGGTCCTTCATATGCAGCAATTTCTTTAATCGTATATTCTTCTTGAATATTTAAATCAATGGAAACTAAATAATCCAGTAATTCTTTTTCGTCTAAGACACGTGCAATCCGAATTTTTGTGCCAACAGGGTAGTCTGTTAACGTTTGGCGTTTCTCCTCATGAATGGGTTGATTATCTTCGGGAATAACACCACCGTGTGGACAAAATTCTGGATGATTTAAATAATCCGCTAAACGGTTCACAAGCGTCTGTGAAGTAACATGTTCTAAAACTTCTGCCTCTTCGTGCACATCATTCCAAGTGTAATTTAAGTGCTCTACTAAAAAGACTTCCCAGATTCGGTGTTTGCGAATTAACGTACTCGCTTTTTTTAAGCCTTTTTCAGTTAATTGTACCCCTTGATAAGGAGAATGCTCAACCAAATCTTCTTTTACTAACTTTGAAATCATCTCACTAACCGAAGCTGCCGAAACATCGAGTCCAGAAACAATTTGTTTATTATTCACTTTAACTTCGTCGCCACCTAATTCAAAAATTAATTTTAAATAGTCTTCGCGATTTGGTGTCATAGGGGCTCATCCTTTCAAAAAAACATCATCCTAAGTTTATCAGAAAAAGGCGCATTTGACTATTTAATAATATTCAAGTTGTAAGAAAACTTTCTGAATGCTTTTGCAAGGGATGTAAAAAAAATAAATCACCCACCGCACATACTTCATTTTATGTGTCGTGGGTGATTTATTAATTGTAAATAGCCCGTTCTAGTGTGTAGGTTTCGTCGTCGGCTTCATCGTAAAGCGTCGCAGGGACACCATTTTCACATTGAATGATTAAATGGTAACCTAACTTGTCTAAGATAACTAAGCGTTTAGGGGTTAATTCAACAAGCAAGGCATGCGTTTGTTTGCCATCAATGAAAACATTGAAAGATGAGGTGATTTCTAAGGTGTGTTGCGTGGCTTTCTTCACGTCCACAAACCACCAATGCCCAGTATAGTTGTGTTGAAGCTCCTGTGGGGAAGGGAGCTGTTTATTTTTTTTCCAGAGGATAGAGCCTGCTAATCCAGTAAGTAAAGATGCACCAACCAAGAAAGTCCAATGTTTTTTCAAAGAAATTCCTCCTAACCTTCATTTTCATTTATTCGTCTTCGTTACCTTTATTATATAGAACTTGTCTAAAATATTCGACTAAATCGCTGAGAATTGACAAATATTTAATGATTGACACAAGATAGTAAAATTGTTGGTTTTGGTCTATACTTTTCCTTGTTTTTTTATGGTATAGTGTGTAAGAAAGGAAGTCTGTGTATGAAGTACCCGAATGTCCAACTTGCTTATTTTATCGAACGACCCAATCGGTTTATTGCACACTGTCGTTTAATGGAAACGAATGAAGAAGTAATCACACATGTCAAAAATACTGGCAGAGGGAAAGAAGTTTTTTTACCAGGTGCTGTTGTGGCGCTTAGTTATCAACCATCGCCTAAAAGAAAAACAGATTACGATTTGATTGCAGTAAAAAAAGGTTCTTTTTGGATTAATATTGATAGCCAAGTACCGAATACATTAGTCAATGAAGCGTTAAAAAATGGTCAAATTGTGCTTCCTAGTTTAGTTGGTACGATCCAAACTGTTAAACGTGAGCAACGATTTGCACATTCAAAATTTGATTTTCTAGTGGAAACGGATGCAGACGAACAAGCTTTTGTCGAAGTGAAAGGCATGACTTTAGAAAATAAAGGCATCGGTGCTTTTCCTGACGCGCCAACACTTCGTGGCTTGAAGCATGTCACTGAACTAATGGCTGCAACTAAAGCGGGTTACCGCTGTTACGTTTTGTTTGTGGTCCAATTTGAAGAAATTAAGCAAGCAACGATTCACCAAGAGATGCAACCTGCCTTTGCTGAAAATCTGGGTGCTGCAATTGATCAAGGTGTGCAAGTCCTTGCTTACAATTGCCACGTAACACCAGCAACGATTGAACTTAAGTCACAGGTAACCTTTGATTTATTACAGGCATTTGATGATCCTAATAAATAACTTGAAGAACTCCTAGCGCTTTAAGGCAGGGTAATTACGTGACTTTTGTACGAGAGATTACTATTATAAAGAGAGTAAATAAACAAAAAATGGAGGTTTTTGATTATGATACATTTAGGCGTAATTGGTACCAATTGGATTAGTCATCAATTTGTTGCAGCAGCTTTAGAAACGGGTGCGTACGATTTAACGGCTGTTTATTCTCGGAAACTAGCAACGGCACAAGAATTTGGTTCTCGCTATGGGGATGTGGAATATGCAATTGATTTAGAGACGTTTTTTGGTATTGCACATATGGATACGGTTTATATTGCCTCACCAAATTCATTACATTTTGAACAAGCGAAACAAGCAATTTTAGCGAAAAAAAATGTAATTGTTGAAAAACCAGCTTTTTCAACACCTGATGAGATGGCAGAAATTATTGAATTAGCGAATAAAAATCGTGTGTATTTCTTTGAAGCGGCCCGTAATATTCATGAGCAAAGTTTCCAAAAAATTGCTGAATTATTGCCATTAAAAAACCAAATTTTAGGTGCGAATTTTACGTATATGAAATATTCTTCTCGCTATGATCAAGTATTAGAAGGCAAAGAGCCAAATATTTTTTCTCCTCATTTTTCTGGGGGAGCCTTAGCAGATTTAGGCGTTTATTTAGTTTATGCAGCCTTGGGCTGGTTTGGCGTACCAAACGAAAGCCATTATTTTGCTAGTAAAATTGCGACAGGTGTCGATGGCTTAGGAACAATTATTTTACGATATGATCAGTTTGACGTGACGTTAAACACTGGGAAAATTAGTGATTCTTTTGCGCCATCCGAAATTTACTTTGAAAACGGGACCTTGATTTTAGATAGTGTCAATGCTATTTCTTCGGCTGAGTACCATGATCGCGCACATGAAGAACGTGATGTCTTAGATATTCAAGTAGCCGATAATCCAATGATTGAAGAAGCCCGTGATTTTGCAGCAGTTTTAAATAACCCAACAGATAAGTATTGGGGCACCAAGTATGAAGAATGGGTTGAGCTTGCTCGAAATGTCAATAAAGTAGTCACTGATTTACGTCATAGTGCCGGCATTATTTTTGATGCTGATAAATAAGAATTAAGCGATAGGAAAGGAACAATATGAGATTTTTAGAACAACTTCCAGAGGCTTGGCAAGAACAGTGGCAAGCTTCTGGCTTTAACGAACCATCAACAATTCAAGAAAAAAGTTTTACGCCCCTTCGCGAAGGAGAAAATGTTTTAGGAATTTCGCCGACAGGAACTGGAAAAACACTTGCTTACATGCTGCCTTTACTATTAACTGTTGAAAAAGGACAGGGAAATCAATTGTTGATTATTGCTCCGTCTCAAGAATTAGCTATGCAAATTGCTGAAGTTGCTCGGACTTGGGCTAAGCCACTTCAATTAACGGTTCAAACGTTAATCGGCGGGGCAAATGTTTCACGCCAGATTGACAAGTTAAAAAAACGTCCCGAAGTGTTAATCGGAACACCAGGTCGAATTTTAGAGTTAATGAAGAATAAAAAAGTCAAAGCTCAGTTGTTAAAAACAATCGTAATGGATGAAGTTGATCAACTTTTCCAAGAGGAAGAGCTAAGTTTAACCAAGCAAATTTTGACACACACACCAACCGAATACCAACTTGTTTTTTATTCAGCGACTGCTGATCGTGTCGTGAATCAAGCGCAATCTTTAAGCCAAAAATTACAGGTGATTGATGTGACGGAAGAAGATACTTCAGCAGGCCAAGTCGCCCACTACTTTATTCGGTTAGCACCAAGAAAAAAAGCTGATTACTTACGTCGTTTGGCCCATACAGAAGCATTCAGAAGCATGGTCTTTTTCAATCAAGTTGCTGATTTAGGTGCAGCAGAAGAAAAATTAGTTTATGAGAATGTGCCAGCTATTGGTCTGGCTTCAGATCAAAGTAAACAGTTGCGTAAATTGGCGATCGATCAATTTAAAGCAGAACGAGTGAAGTTGTTATTAACCACGGATATTGCGGCACGGGGCTTAGATTTCACAGGGGTCCCTTACGTCGTAAACGTAGATGTTCCTTTAACCGAAGAGAGCTATATTCATCGTTCTGGTCGCGTTGGCCGGATGGGTGCACAAGGGGCAGTGATTACGTTTATCAACGATGGCACCAAAAGGGATTATCAACGTTTGATGAAACAATTGGCCATTCCTTATCAGGAAATCTTTTTATATGATGGTGCACTTCATGAGCAGCCAAAAGCCAAAGATGAACTAGAAAAAAAGAACGTAGCCAAAGATACGTATTCAGAAAAAAAGAGTACGAAAGAAAGAAAACCAGAAACAGTAAATTCTGTTGTCAAAGAACCACAAGAAACACGCAAAAAGAAGAAAAACAAAAAGAAAAACACGAAAAACAAAGGAGCTCGTAAAGCGAAGAAATAACGCTTTACGAGCTTCAAGCAGAACGTTGTATCGAGGAGGATTCCATGAAATCTCGGAAGGAAGAAATCTTAGCGTTACTTCAAAAAAATGAAACTGGCTTAACGGCAGGAGCGGTAGCAGAACAGTTAATGATTGATCGCAGTAATGCCAGCCGTTATTTAAATGAATTATTCAAAGAAAAGAAAATTACTAGAAGTACTGGACGTCCTGTTATCTATTCAGTGCCAACAATCAATGAAGGAGAACAAGTCCATGTAGATGAGTCCACCTCTGTTAGTTTTGACACATTAGTAGGTGCCAATGATTCTTTAAAAGTGAGTATTCAGCAGGCCAAGGCGGCTATTTTATATCCACCAAGAGGTTTGCATACGATTATTTTTGGGAAAACAGGAACAGGGAAATCTCTTTTTGCTGAATGTATGTACCGTTTTGCAATTGATTCAAAAACCTTAGATGAAGATGCCCCTTTTGTCTCTTTTAATTGTGCTGATTATGCACAAAACCCACAATTATTATTTGGTCATATCTTTGGCGTAAAAAAAGGCGCCTATACTGGTGCGAATGAAGATAGTCCAGGCTTAATGGCAAAAGCAGATGGCGGGATTCTCTTTTTAGATGAAATTCATCGCTTACCGCCAGAAGGTCAAGAAATGCTCTTTACGTTTATTGATAAAGGCGTGTACCGTCCATTAGGAGAAAGTGGCCAAACCTATGAAGCCTCTGTTCAAATTATTGGTGCGACAACGGAATCCTCAGAAAACTTTTTAACCACTTTTAATCGGCGGATTCCGATGTCGATTACATTACCATCTTTAGATGCACGGACGCTAGATGAGCGTTATGCCATCATTTCGTTATTTATTCAGCAAGAGGCAACACGTTTGGGCCAACAAATTGATATCGAACGCGAAGCAGTTTTGGCGTTCATGTTATACGATGCAGAAGGAAATATTGGTCAGGTGAAGCGGGACTTAAAATTAGTTTGTGCTAAGTCATTTCTTTATTATCGGACGCACAATTTAGAACATTTGGTTATCCGTAAACGGGATTTGTCGTTACCTGTCCAAAAAGGATTATTAAAAATTAAAGAAGTGCCTGAGCGCTTGGATCAATTTGTCGACAGTAAAAGTAATTATTTATCTTTCCAGCCAGGCACCAACAAAATTGTTTGGTCGCAAGATCCAGCTAGAGACATGCAAGTTTACAATGAAATCGAAGAAAAAGTCGCTGACTTGTCTGAAGCTGACTTAGAAAATGTTGATTTAGAAGAATTGATTTCTAAAGATATGAATGCGTATTTTAAAAATTATGTCGAAGAATTAACCCAACATTCTTTACATAAGGAGTTATTACCAGAAGCTATTTGGGACTTAACGAATCGTCTTTATGATATCGCAGAAGAGCGTTTGGAACACACGTACAACGAAACTGCGCGCTTTGCCTTTGCGCTTCATTTACAAAGTACGATTGAACGTGTCAAAGAAGGTCATGTGATTGTCCATCCTGATTTAAATAATGTCCGTAAAAACATGAAAAAAGAATTTCAAGTAGCCTTAGATTTATCTTCTATTATTGAAGAAGAGAACAACATAGAGATTCCTTTCGATGAAATTGGCTTTATTAGTATGTTTTTATCTATTAATGTCGGTAAAGAAGAAAGAACTCCAGAAAATAATGTTGGTGTGTTCGTCTTAATGCATGGGGATTCTACTGCCTCAAGTATGTTGAAAACCGCCCAAGAACTTTTAGGAACATCAATCGGAACAGCGATGAATATGCCGTTAACGATGGAAGTTCAAACAATGTATGAACAATTACGAAACCAAGTAATTACGCAAAAAGAATCGTTAAATAATGGGATTTTATTACTGACGGATATGGGTTCATTAAATTCGTTTGGAAATATGTTGTTTGAAGAAACAGGTATCCGAACAAAGGCGATTACAATGACGAGCACAATGATTGTCTTAGAAGCTATTCGAATGGCAAGCGTGGGACGAAGTTTAGAGGACATTTACCAAAATATTCAACTTTCTTTTGAAAGCGTTGTGAGAGAACAATTTCGCTCTAGTCTGCAAAAACGTCAAAACGTAAAAAAAGCAGTAATCGTGACGTGCTTTACAGGAGAAGGGGTCGCCGCAAAACTATACCAACGAATCTTACCAGTTATTGATGAAACAAAAGTGGAACTGATTCAAATGCAATTTATTGAACGAGAAACGTTTAAAAAGCATATCGACAACTTGATGGAAGAATATGAAATTAAGGCCATTGCGGGAACTGTGGATGTTGAATATCAAAATATTCCCTTCTTTTCCGTCTATGATATTTTTGATGATGAAAAATTAAATGTATTGAAACGGATTGCTAGTGATGAAGTGGCGATTGATACAATTGTTCATTCCCTAAGTGGCGTTATTACTTCTGTGGACTCCTTACAAAAATTAATTCTCATGTTACAAAAAACAGTTCATCAAATACAAACAGACATGCATATTATTGTTGAACCAGGGGTGGATGCCGGAATCATGATTCATTTGGCTTTTCTGGTAGATGCTTTAATTAAAGGAGAAGAAGCAAGAACTTTTCCAAACTTAGCGGAATATGTTAAAACACATCGTTTAGAAATCGATGTCGTACGCACGAATTTTATGTTAATTGAACGGGCGTATCGTGTGACGATCCCGGAAGCAGAAGTTGCGCATGTTACCCAAATGTTTTTAGAAAATGAAATTAAAAGTAAACAATAATAAATAAAAAAACATCAAGAAATGAGAAAACGCTCTCTTTTTTCTTGATGTTTTCTTTTTGTAAGTTACACACAATTTCATGTGTGTAAGCGTTTTCTTTTAGTGTGTGCACGCTTTTTTCGATGACAAAAGCTGTTATATCAGTATTTTAATGAGGAAAAAACTTGGCACAATTATTGCTATAAATAAAGTGTATAACGTCATAACTTTTAAGGAGATGAAGAAAAAATGGCAAAAAAAACAATTATGTTAGTTTGTTCCGCAGGAATGAGCACAAGTTTATTAGTAACAAAAATGCAAAAAGCAGCAGAAGATCGTGGCATGGAAGCAGACATCTTTGCAGTATCGGCTTCTGAAGCAGATACAAACTTGGAAAATAAAGAGGTGAATGTTTTACTTTTAGGTCCACAAGTTCGTTTCATGAAAGGGCAATTTGAACAAAAATTACAACCAAAAGGGATTCCTTTAGATGTAATTAACATGGCAGATTATGGCATGATGAATGGCGAAAAAGTTTTAGATCAAGCAATCTCATTAATGGGATAAGGAATTAAAACGTTTAGGAAAAGTGAATAGCAAATAAGGATAGTGCATGTTACCAAAGGTTTTGTTTTGTACGCTCGATTCATTCGTTTAATGAGGCTACTGCCTTTTTAATAAATATAAATGGATACAGGAGGAATAAAAATGAACGGATTAATGGCATGGATGGAAAAATATATCTTACCAACTGCCGCAAAAATTGGTGCACAGAAACATCTGGTGGCACTAAGGGATGCTTTTATTGGTACATTACCTGCGACAATGGCTGGATCAGTCGCCGTAATGATTAACGCAATTATTCGAGATCTTCCCCAAGAGTTTGTCTCAACTTATGCGGCAAGTTTGGAAGCAGACAAAGGTATTTTTGCAGTATTGAATGTCATCATTGGGATTAATGGTTTTGTTTGGAATGGTACATTGGCTATCGCTGGTTTGATTTTCGCTTTTTCTTGGGGCTATAACTTAGCGAAAGCATACAATGTGAATGAGCTAGCTGGTGGGATTGTCAGTTTAGCTACCTTAATTTCAGGTGTTGCTTTTGCACCAAATAACACAGCTGAATTAGCTGTAAAAGTACCAGAAAAGATTGCCAACGCAATTAATGGGGCAGAAATTGGTGCGTCAATTGCTAATAATCAATTGACTGTCAATCCATGGGGTTGGTTAAATCTCAACCATCTAAATGGTAACGCTTTCTTTACAGTGATGATTATGGGCGCTTTATCAACCATTATTTTTTGTAAATTAATGCAAGCGGATTTAACAATAAAAATGCCTGATTCTGTTCCGCCAGCAGTTTCAAAAGCGTTTGCGGCAATTTTACCAGCAACAATCGCGTTGTATGTCGTAGCGATTATTAACTTTACGGTGTCAAAACTTTCAGGCGGTCAATTATTAATTGACTTAATTCAAAAATATATCGCGGAACCGTTCCTTGGGTTATCACAAGGACTAGGCGCTGTGTTAATCGTAACGGTTTTTGTTCAAATTTTCTGGTTCTTTGGTATTCATGGGCCAAACGTTTTGGCACCAGTTCTTGAAGGAATTTGGGGACAAGCACAATTAATCAATATTGATATTTTCCAAAAAGGTTATGAAGGAAAAACAGGAACAGCTGCGGTTTTAGCCGCTATTGACGACGGTAAAGCCTACATGTGGGTCCGTGGTTCGTTTGATGCTTTTGCTTGGTTTGGTGGTTCAGGCGGTACAATTGTCCTAATTATTGCAATCTTGTTATTCTCCAAACGAGCAGATTATTTAACAGTCGGTAAATTATCATTAGGACCTGGAATCTTTAATATCAATGAACCGATTATGTTTGGTTTACCAGTTGTTCTTAATCCAATTATGTTTATTCCATTTGTAATTGCGCCATTAGTTGCTACTACAATTGGCTGGGTTGCAACGTATCTTGGGCTAGTCGCCCCAGTTTCTCAACAAGTCGCATGGGTGACACCGCCGTTGCTATTATCTTTCTTAGCGACAGGTGCCGACTGGCGCGCACCAATCGTAGCGTTGGTATGTATGGTAGTCACTTTCTTGATTTGGACACCGTTTGTTATCGCTGCTAACAAAATGGATCCTGCATTAGGCGAAAGTGAGCAATAGGCAATAAAAACAGCAATTACTTGTATAGAAAGGAGCGAGCGGCATGATTTCGATTGCAAGTGCAATGAAGCAAGAGGAAATTATTACTTTATTAGAGGCATATCAAGGGGAAAATGAAACATTTACTTTTAAAGAAAAGAATGGTATTAAGTTATTTTTTGAAGTTGAAGGAGATCCTGAAACTGCTGCACAAGTTGCAAAACAGCTGATTAAGGAACAACCTTGGGGTGGCGTTTTATACTTCCAAGCAACGGTAGTCTAAAAAGATAGGATGGATGAAAATGATTAGAAATGGATTATTTTTATGTAGTATTGGCTTCTTGATTGTTTTGTATTCGTTGAATCCCAGCTCCTTAAACTATGATTTATTAAGTCTGACAACGGGGATTTTTTTCATTGGACTTGGTGGTTACCTGTTTTTTAAAGGAAAAAAAGTTGCTGAAGAAGAGGCGACAAAGGATGAGGTGAAACGGTAATGGAAATTACGAAAACATTAACTATTTCAGCAGATGAATTTTACACGCAATTAATGAATTCTGTTATTTTTGATATCCGTAAGCAAACAGGCAAAACTCTTACAAGAAAGCAGTTGCGTAAGTTTGAATATATCAAAGAATATAGTAAAAATAGTCGCGCGAAAATAGTTATTGAAGAAGCTGTAGAAAATAAGACCTATCAATTTCGAACATCCACAACTAAAAATGATTTCTCGGTGCGGTATGAGCTCCAGCCAATTGATGAAAAAAGCTGTGAACTGCGTTATACAGAAACAATGGTTTCTTATGGGGCGTTACAAAAACTGAATGATGCAGTATTAGGTATCTTTTTAAGTTATTTTAAAAAGAAACAGTTTTATAAAATGCTTAAAATGATGGAAACTGCTTAAAGGGAAAAAGCGGCTTTTGTCCAGTTGATTCTCTTCAGCTTTAGAAAGTGAGCGATGAGTCGTTTCGACTTATCGCTCACTTTCTTTTGTTGCCCTATTATTTTGGAAACGCACACAAAAAAGCTGTGTGTAATCGTTTTATTTTTAGTGTGTACACGCTTTCTATATCAAGAAACGTTGTCATATCAAGGTTTTTGATGTGTTAAAACTTGGCACACTTCTTGCTTATATAAAGGTGTAAAGCAAAACAAAGAGAATTTAGGAGATGAAGGAAAATGGCAAAAAAAACAATTATGTTAGTTTGTTCCGCAGGAATGAGCACAAGTTTATTAGTAACAAAAATGCAAAAAGCAGCAGAAGATCGTGGCATGGAAGCAGACATCTTTGCAGTATCGGCTTCTGAAGCAGATACAAACTTGGAAAATAAAGAGGTAAATGTTTTATTATTAGGCCCACAAGTTCGTTTCATGAAAGGACAATTTGAACAAAAATTACAACCAAAAGGGATTCCTTTAGATGTAATTAACATGGCGGACTATGGCATGATGAATGGCGAAAAAGTTTTAGATCAAGCAATTTCATTAATGGGATCATCAAACTAGAGCAGAAAATGGGGTAGAGGTAATGGACGGACAACAGAACTTAGAAGCAATCATGGGTTTAATCATGTATGGCGGAAATGCTAAAAGCGATGCAATGGAAGCGATTGCCGCAGCAAAATCGGGGGATTTTGAATTAGCAGACAAAAAAATTGCAGATGCAGAAGAATCACTTGTACATGCACATCATTCGCAAACAGGAATGTTAACAGAAGAAGCAAAAGGCAATAACATGCAAGTAACATTGTTAACAGTGCACAGTCAAGATCATTTAATGACTGCGATTGCATTTACAGATTTAGCAAAAGAAATTATCGATCTTTATCGCCGTATTGATAACGAGTAATCTCGTTGTCAATGCGTCTTATAAGAAAAACGCGCTTGAGAAAGCGTTAATTAGGAGGAATAACAATGGACGGATTTGTTCAATGGATGGAGAAACACTTTATGCCGAAAGCGTCAGTTATCGCAGCGCAACGGCACTTGGTAGCAATTCGTGACGCGTTTGTCGTAACGATGCCATTAATGATTTTAGGGGCTTTGGCGGTATTAATTAATAATATTCCAATTCCAGGATATGAGGACTTTTTAAACAAAATTTTCCCAATGATGTATAACGATGCACCAATTTGGAAAAGCTTTGGTGGTAACATTTGGAACGGTACATTCGCAATCTTTGCCGTTTTAGTAGCCTTTTTAGTAGCACACAATTTAGTTAAATCTTATGGAAAAGACGGCATTGCAGCCGGTACAGTTTCTGTAGCTTCATTCTTCGCAGTTGGCGGCTTAGAAGGCATGGGCGCAACTGGATTATTTATTGCTTTGATTATTGCACTTATTTCAGGAGAACTATTCCAACGTTTATCTGGCAATCCTAAATTAGTTATCAAAATGCCTGATGGTGTACCACCAGCAGTAGCAAAATCATTTGCGGCATTATTACCAGCAATGATTACAATCAGTTTATTTAGTTTAATTACATCAATTCTATTTGCTTTAGGAATTGACAATATCGTTATTTCATTCTATGAAGCAGTTCAACAACCATTTATGGGACTTGCAAACAGCTACCCATCAGCATTATTGTTAGCTTTCATTACACCATTCTTATGGTTCTTTGGTTTACATGGTGCCAACATGGTTGACCCATTAATGCAAACAATCAACGTACCAGCGATTGATGCGAACATTAAAGCTTTAGAAGCAGGTAAAGCAATTCCTTATATTGTAAACAAACCTTTCTTTGATTCATTTGTAAACTTAGGTGGAACAGGGGCAACATTAGGTCTGTTAATTGCTATCTTTATCGTTGGTCGTCGTAACAAACCATACAAAGTCATTACAAACTTAAGTTTAGCACCAGGACTATTTAATATTAATGAACCAGTCATGTTCGGTTTACCAATTGTTTTAAACCCAATCATGTTTATCCCATTCATTTTAGTCCCAATAGTTCTTGTAACTGTTGCGTATGTGGCGACAGCAACTGGTTTAGTACCAGCTGCAACCTTTATGCCACCTTGGGTAACACCACCAATTATTGGCGGATTTTTAGCAACGAAGAGTATCGCCGGCGGAGTTTTAGCAGCTGTTAACTTATTGATTTCTATTTTGATCTACATGCCTTTCGTAAAAGTAGCAACAGATCAATACTTGAAACAAGAAGCAGCCGCAGAAGCAGCTGAGTAAAAAATCGAAGGATTGAATCGTCCGGACTCTTACGGAGGGTTCAATCCTTTTTTTAATGATTAAATCGTAAAGGAGCAAACAACATGAAATATCAATTTCCAGAAAATTTTTGGTGGGGTTCTGCAGCCAGCGGTCCTCAAACAGAAGGCGTTTTTGAAGGTGATGGTAAAGGTCAAAATATTTGGGATTTTTGGTATCAAGAAGCGCCAGAAAAATTTTTTCAACAAGTCGGTCCAGATAAGACCTCACAATTTTATAAAAAATACCAAGAAGATATTCAGTTAATGAAAGAAACGGGACATAACTCTTTTCGAACATCCATTCAATGGAGCCGTTTAATTCCAGATCCTACAACAGGAAAAGTCAATCAAACAGCAGTTGATTTTTATAATCAAGTGATTGATGATTTATTAGAACACGGGATTGAGCCCTTTATGAACTTGTATCATTTTGATATGCCGATGGTACTTCAAGAAAAAGGCGGTTGGGAAAGCCGTGAAGTGGTTGATTTGTATGTTGACTTTGCCAAAACCTGTTTTGAATTGTTTGGCGATCGCGTGAAAAAATGGTTTACGCACAATGAACCAATTGTACCAGTTGAAGGTGGTTATCTCTATGGCTGGCATTATCCTGATAAAGTGAATCTAAAAGAAGGGATTCAAGTACTCTATCATGAAGCTTTAGCTAGTGCCAAAGCGATTGCCGTCTATCATTCTATGAACTTATCAGGTGAAATTGGCATTATTTTAAACTTAACGCCGACTTATCCTCGTGATGAGCACAACGAAGCCGATGTAAATGCGGCTAAATTTGTCGATGGTTTCTTTAACCGTTCGTTTTTAGACCCGGCTGTTAAAGGTCATTTTCCAGAAGATATGGTTGCTTGGGCGAAAGCAAATGACTTATTGCCAGAAACAACGCCAGAAGATTTAGCAATAATTGCTGAAAATACTGTGGACTTATTAGGAGTAAACTACTATCAACCACGTCGGGCCAAAGCAAAAGAAACACCTGTTGAAACACGACCAGAAGGCTTACTTCCAGAAGATTTTTATGATGTCTACGATATGCCTGGCAAAAAAATGAATCCTTACCGTGGCTGGGAAATCTACGAAAAAGGTATTTATGATACATTAATGAATTTAAAAGAAAATTATGACAACATTCACTGCTACATTTCAGAAAATGGCATGGGCGTAGAAGGAGAAGAACGCTTTGTCAATGAACAAGGAGTCATTGAAGATGATTATCGGATTGAATTCGTGCAAGATCACTTGAAATGGGTGCACCAAGCGATTCAAGAAGGTAGTAATGTTCAAGGATATCATATGTGGACGTGTATGGATAACTGGTCTTGGCTCAATGCCTATAAAAATCGTTATGGCTTCATCGCTGTGGATTTAGATGATGATGCGAAACGGACCATTAAGAAAAGCGGTCGTTGGTTCAAAGAAATGACAGCAAATAACGGCTTTTAGAAAGAGAACTGTTTCTGTGATAAAATGAATTGATACAATGTGCGAGGAGGAAAGAAAATGACAACTAAAAGAGTCAAAAAAATGGGCAAAGAAGAAATGAAAGAGATGTTTGATCTTGTCATCTATGCTTTTAATCAGGAACCCACGGCTGAACGCCAAGAACGTTTTGAAAAATTGTTGTCACATACGCAAAGCTATGGCTTCCTAATTGATGAGCAATTAACAAGTCAAGTGATGGCGACACCTTTTCAAGTGAATTTCCATGGTGTCCGCTATCCCATGGCTGGAATTGGCTATGTGGCTTCTTATCCAGAATATCGTGGTGAAGGCGGCATCTCTGCTATTATGAAAGAAATGTTGGCTGATTTAGCGAAACAAAAGGTTGCCCTTTCTTACTTAGCACCGTTTTCATATCCATTTTATCGTCAATATGGCTATGAACAAACATTTGAACAAGCGGAGTATACAATTAAAACGGAAGATTGGCCACGTGTTAAACGAGTTCCGGGTACCATTAAACGAGTTTCTTGGGCTGACGGTAAAGAGGTCATTAAAGACGTATACCTTGAAAATCAAAGAGCGCACTCTGGTGGTGTGATCCGTGAAACTTGGTGGCTGGATTATACGCTGAATCGTGCAAGTAAACCAAATAATCAAGCGATTTATTATTCGTCAGAAGGGAAAGCAGAAGGCTATGTGATTTATCGGATAGCTGCTGGCACCTTTGAAATCGTAGAATGGAACTATTTAACTAATACAGCTTTTAAAGCTTTAGCTGGGTTTATTGGCTCACATAGTGGTTCCGTTCAATCGTTCCATTGGATTAATGGTTTTGCTGGAAAAGATTTAAATGATTTAATGCCAACGCCAGCAGCTTCTGTAAAAATTTTACCTTACATGATGGCACGAATCGTTGAGTTACAAACATTTCTGGAAAAGTATCCATTTCAATCAGGAGAAAAAGAAACGTATTCTTTAGAGATTGAAGATTCCTATGGGCCATGGAATGAAGGTATTTGGACAATCACAATTGACGAACAAGGAAAAGCGACAGTGACTAAAGGTGCTGTGGAAAAAGAAGGGACTGCTGCTTTGAAAGCAGATATCCAAACGTGGACGCAACTATTCTTGGGCTATCGTTCAGCAGAGACGTTATCTTTTTATGAACGCTTGCAAGGAGACGCAACGACAGTTCAACGTTTAGGCCAACGTTTAGTCAAAGGTATGCCAATTTTAGAAGATTATTTTTAAAAGTGTGTTTATTCGCAAAAAATGACAGAACCTACTATAATAAAAATGTAAAAAGAATTATTTTAG
Organism: Enterococcus faecalis; assembly: GCF_029024925.1. NCBI lineage: Bacteria > Bacillati > Bacillota > Bacilli > Lactobacillales > Enterococcaceae > Enterococcus > Enterococcus faecalis. The sequence goes on from NZ_CP118962.1 coordinate 855,470, forward strand.
AAAGGTGATGGGGACAATGGCGAAAACGAAACAAGAAAAAGTTGCACGCAATAATAAAATTGGGCAATATATAGCTATTGCGACAGGACTTTATTATTTAGGAAAAATGATTCTTGATCGGCGGCAAAAAAAATAATAGATAAAAGAACGACGTGTTTCACTGAAAGAAAGTATCTCGCATAATTGTTTATGCGGGATACTTTCTTTTTGTCTATTGACAGATGTAGTGAAGACTTCTAAAATTAAAACAGATTGTTCTCGTAGCTCAGTAGGATAGAGCAACCGCCTCCTAAGCGGTAGGTCGCTGGTTCAATTCCAGTCGGGAACGTAAAAAGCACCTTTCAAATGTTGATTTGATAGGTGTTTTGTTTTATTTGTGCCAAAAATGTGCCAAAAATTTTAGAATTCTATTTTTCTTTACAAAACAGAATTGCTATATTATAGTGATTTCGAACACAGAAAAACACAGTAAAATGCTGAATAACCTTAGTTGGGAATGTAAAAAGGCAAGTAAATTTAAGGGGGAAGACAGATGGCGATTACTATAAATATTTATTATAGTGGGACAAATGGAGGTGCAAGAGAATTTGCCAAAGAAATGATTGCCAGCGGAATTGTAGAGGCGATTCGTGCAGAAAAAGGGAATAGTCGCTATGAATACTTTTTTCCAATGGACGATGAAGAGACAGTTCTGCTGATTGATAGTTGGACAGATCAGGAAGCATTAGACAAACACCACGCTTCTCCAATGATGACCCGTATTACGGAACTTAGAGAAAAATATGATTTGCATATGAAAGTAGAAAGATATGTATCAGATGTAACAGACCCCTTGACAAAAGATGCTGCGTTTATAAGAAAATAACCAGAGTGCAATCATTGATCTTAAAATTTAGTGCTAGGAACATCAGCCGTTTCGACTGATGTTCCTAGCACTTTTTATCTTGTAAGGATGAATCATTTGTTACACACGTTAAATTAAAGAAGGACCATTTGTTCTTCAGTCACAGCCGGTTCGGTTAAAATTTTGGCTTGGGCAGCTGCGAGTTTCGCAATAGGTACCCGATAAGGTGAGCAAGAGATGTAGTTTAGGCCAAGTGTTTGGAAAAACGTGATGGATTGCGGATCACCACCGACTTCTCCACATACGCCAATACTCATGTTTGGTTTAGTGCGACGCGCTTTCTCTACAGCTAATTGAATCAGTTGACCAACACCTGTTTGATCTAGTGATTGAAACGGATCTTGGGTAATGATTTTCTTTTCCCGATACGTATTAATGAATTTACCGATATCATCACGAGAAAAACCATAGGTCATTTGTGTTAAATCATTTGTTCCAAAGCTGAAAAAGTCTGCTTCTTCTGCTAACTGATCCGCAATCAGACAAGCTCTAGGTAGTTCAATCATTGTCCCGATTTCGTAAGGGAAAGGAGTCATTTTATGTTCTTCAAAGAGACCGTCAATCGTTTCTTTTAAAATGCGTTTGAGATAGAGAAGTTCTTCTTTTTCGGCGATTAGAGGAATCATCACTTCTGGATAAACAGTAATTCCTTCTTTGACTAATCGAATGGCACTAGTAAATAAGGCTGTAACTTGCATTTTGTATATTTGTGGTTGGGTCACACCTAAGCGACAACCACGATGGCCCAACATTGGATTGGTTTCTTGTAACCGTTCAATTTGTTTGGCGATGGTCACCGGGAACCGTTGTAGTTGCTTCGCCAATAATTGAATATCATTCTTTTCATGAGGTAAAAACTCATGCATCGGCGGATCTAACAAGCGGACCACCATGGGTTTGTCTTGAACTACTTTCAGAATTTGATAAAAGTCTTCCTGTTGAAAATGAAGAAGTTGCTCCAACGCATAGGTTGCTTCCTTTTCAGACTCTGCTAAAATCAGGCGACGCATTTCCAAGACACGCTCTTCACCGAAAAACATATGCTCTGTTCGCGCTAAACCAATCCCCGCTGCACCAAAACGGATAGCAGTCTCTAAATCTTGTGTAGTTTCTGCATTGGCACGAACAGTTAAATCAGCGTACGCATCTGCCCAAGACAAGAGCTCTTGAAGGTCATCGTTATTATCAGCAGAAATTGTAGGAATTTCGCCAAGATAAATTTCCCCCGTTGAGCCATCGACGGAAATGATTGTTCCTTCTAAGATGACTTGTGGCCCGCAGTGTAGTTGTTTGGTTTCTTCATTAACGGTTAAACTTTCACAACCAGTCACACAGCAAGTTCCCATTCCTCGTGCGACCACAGCGGCATGAGAAGTCATTCCGCCACGACTGGTCACAATTGCTTCGCTTACAACCATGCCTTCAATATCTTCTGGTGAAGTTTCTTGACGAACAAGAATGACTTTCTTTCCTAGATTGGTCAGTTCTTTGGCTTTTTCTGCTGTAAAAACAATTTGGCCACTTGCTGCACCAGGACTAGCAGGAAGTCCCATAGCTAAGCGTTCCATGTGTTGTCGTTTCTCTTGATCAAACACGGGATGAATTAATTGATCAATCGTATCAGGTGTCACACGCAACAGTGCTTCTTGTTTAGTAATACGATTTTCTTTGGCTAAGTCTAAAGCAATTTTAACCGTAGCTGCGGCGGTTCGTTTCCCGTTTCTTGTTTGTAAAATATATAATTTTTCATTTTCAATGGTAAATTCAATATCTTGCATGTCACGATAATGATATTCTAAAAGTTCTGCGTAATGGCGAAAATCTTGATAAACTTTTGGCATAGTCAAACGTAAACGACGAATGGGTTCTGGCGTCCGAATACCAGCCACTACATCTTCTCCTTGCGCGTTCAAAAGAAACTCTCCAAACAGTTGATTTTCCCCTGTGACCGGATTTCTAGTGAAAACAACGCCAGTGCCACTGTCTAGTCCACGATTGCCGAAAACCATTTCTTGAATGTTGACAGCTGTACCTAAATCATGTGCAATATGATGTAAGTTCCGATAAACCACCGCACGTTGATTATTCCATGAATCAAAAACAGCTTTGATTGCTTCAAAAAGTTGTGCGACAGGGTCTTGCGGGAAGACCACCTGATGTTGTTCAAAAACTTCTTGGTAGCGGACAATCAAGGCGAAATGATCTGCTTCTTGAAAAGCGGTAATTTTTTTGTTTAGCTCTTGTTCCAAGCGCTCTTTTTGTTGGTCAAATAATTCTTTGGGAATGTGATAGACGACGTCTCCAAACATTTGAATAAGTCGGCGATAACAGTCAAAAGCAAAACCAGGAGAGGTTAAGGTCGCAAATTTTTTCACACGTTGATCATTTAAACCCAAATTTAAAATAGTATCCATCATACCAGGCATCGAGAAGGCAGCACCACTGCGAACAGAAACTAAGAGAATCTCATTATCCGCGGTAAAAGATTTGCCTGTTTCAGTTTCTAGATTTTTAACCGCTTTCAAAATTTCTAATTGTAAGTGTTCTTCAAAGAAAGTAGCATCTGCCAAATAGTCCATACAGCAACGGGTTGTAATCGTGAATCCTTGTGGAATCGGCAAACCTAAGCGTGTCATTTCTGCCAAGTTTGCCCCTTTACCACCAAGAGTCTCTTTACCTTCATTGTGTGTTTCGTTAAAAGAATAAATAAACTTTTTCATGCGTGACCTCCGTTTAATATGTGTCTTATATGTTCAATAAACATCATAATAGACGGAAATAAGTTTGTCAATAGAAAAAGTTTCTTGTTAATATGTTGAAAAAACAATAAATATGTGTATAATTGTAAGCGAATGCACAATTTGTTTAAGAGGAATTGAGGAGGAAATGATGAAATTAAGTAAACGACAAGAGCAAATTATCGCTGTTGTAAAAGAGCATCAGCCAGTTAGTGGTGAACGCATTTCGGACATACTAGCCGTTTCACGTGCGACATTGCGTTCTGATTTGTCTTTTTTAACACTTTCAGGAATTTTAAAAGCAAGTCCGAAAGTTGGTTATACTTACGAAAGTGATAATATGGAGGCTTTTTTCTTTTTTGATGTTTTTCAAACAAAAGTTCAGGAGATCATGAGTCCACCATTGATGGTTGCCCAAGACACCTCAATTCGAGATGCGATTACCAACTTGTTTATGTATGATGTCGGTTCTCTTTATGTCATGGATGAAGCAAAAGAATTATTAGGGGTTTTGTCACGAAAAGATTTATTACGGGCCTCTTTAAATACAAATATTGATGGCACACCTGTTGCTGTTTGTATGACAAGAGTGCCACATGTGAAAACCTGCACACCAGAATTTACTATTCTTGAAGCTGCTGACACTTTGCAAAAATACGAAGTGGATTCTTTGCCAGTCGTTGAAAAAGAAAATCCTAAAAAAGTTATTGGAAAAATTACGAAAACGAAAATTTTAACCTATATTACGCAACAAGCGAAAGAAGCCGCACAAAATAGATAAGGGAGCTTAATTATGAAAAAAGAGATCATTGTTTATACTATTTCCGATTCACTTGGAGAAACATCACAAAAATTGTTAGCTGCAGCAAGCGCACAATATCCAGATATTTCTTTTCTTAATCGATACAATTTTTCTTTTGTCACAACAGAAGAAGAATTATTGGAGATTTTAAAAGATGCCTTAAAAGATAAAGCCTTAGTTGTCAGTACATTAGTCAGTAAACAACTAATCACAGCGGCGGAAGAATTTAGTGAACGAACAGGGTTGTTATATTTAGATTTAATGGCGCCATTTTTTGAATTAATTCAAGCGAAAGCCGGAGTAGATCCTATTGAAGAGCCTGGACGACGCCATCAACTAGATCGTGCTTACTTTGATAAAATCTCAGCGATTGAATTTGCTGTAAAATATGATGATGGCAAAAATCCTCAAGGGTTTCTTGATTCTGATATATTGTTGTTAGGCGTTTCGCGGACCTCAAAAACGCCAGTCAGTATGTATTTAGCAAATCAAGGCTACCGCGTTTCTAACTTACCATTAATTCCAGAAGTTCCATTGCCGCCAATTTTGGAAGAAATGGATCCACAAAAAATGATTGGTTTAGTTTGTTCGCCAGAAACATTAGGACAGATTCGTAGCAGTCGGTTGGCTTCCTTAGGTTTAGGTAATGAGACCAGTTATACCAATGTTGAACGGATTGAACAAGAATTAGCTTATGCCGAAGAAATTTTTGCGAAGTATGGCATCCCAGTGATTGATGTAACCGCAAAATCTGTCGAAGAAACAGCCTTTTTGATTAAAGAAAAACTAGATGAAAGAAATTAAAAAGCTTGGCAACCTCACTAAATTTCAGTGAAGTTGTCAAGCTTTTTATACTTAATTGGGCTTCTTTTTGTTAGTCAATATTTTTTTGATCGACAATGAGTAAAGCGATCATCACGTAGACAATCCAACTACTTTTAGAATAAAGTGTATAGCGGGGTTGCCATTTGCTAGCAAATTTTTCCTTGTATTCGCGTAATCCTTGGAAGGAGTAAATTTCTGAACCAAATTCATAAATTAACGCAGCAATCCGTTCTTGAATAAAACTTTTTCTTGATTGACCAACATTGGCTAACGGAGCCATCCCTAAATTGAAATAATGAATATTTTCTGTTTTCATATATTCAAATAAATGAATAAATAAGAAATCCATACTTCCAGAAGGGGCTTTTTCTTTATGGTGACGCATCAAGTCGATGGTACCAACTTCATTTGTGTAACTAGGAATGATATTAGCGAAAGAGACCATTTCTCCTTCAGCATTTCGGACAACAGCAATTGGGTTTCTTTGAAGATACGCTTCATCGAAAAATCCTAGTGAAAAGCCTTTTTCTTTTCGATTGTGTCTAACCAACTATCCGAAATAGCTTTTAATTCGTGCATTTGTTCGGCACTAAAAGGAGGTTGGAGTACGTCAAATGAATAGCCGGCTTTGGTAATTTTATTAAACACTGCGCGGGTACCTTTGAATTTTTTCCCAGACATCGTAAATGTTTCTAGATTAACTAAGGCTTCTTCGCCCATTTTGATAAATTCGTAGCCATATTCGTGTAGTAACATCACGCTGTCCTCATTGGTTTCGTAAAAGACGGGTACATAGCCGAAACGATCTGTTTCTTTAAGAAATGCATCAATCGCCGCAGGAAAATCTTCTTTATTCCCAGAAGGGTTGCCCATCACAACGCATTTATTATTAATGGTGTTGAATTGTAAAAAGACAGTCGGTTCTTCTTTGGGATATAAGAAAACCTGTTTATCATGAAGAAAGACAAGTTCACTGTCAATATTCCCGCCATAAGTTGTTAAGATATTATGCAAGATACTATCTTCTGGAAACTCACCAACTTGGTGTTTTTTCCCTTGGAGGTAGCGAACAAATAGAAAGTTAAAACTCATAACTAAGAGGATAGCGATAAATCCTGACAACCAGATCCGTTCGGAAGGGAACAAGAAAAATTCCACAAAATGATGACGATGGTGTGGGAAGTTCGGTAAATTATAAACACCAATTACCAGGTATAACAAAGTCAACAAGCCAAAGATAAAGCCATCAATCGTCATCCATTCCCAAGAGTAAACCAGTTGTTCACGGTACAATTCTGATTTTGAAAAAATAACGATAAATAATAAAATAGCTAAATAGAAAATGGAAAACATACTAAAGTCAACAACAAATGAATACAAGATAGCACCAATTAATAAAATAATCGTTGGATAATAGGCTCTTTTAACACGATCAGCAATCCCACGTCCCATAATTAATAATGCAAAGCCTAAAACAATACTCGGAATTTGAATAATAATATGTGAACGGAAGGGGTTAATATCTCTTAACCAATGCACTTGAGTGAAGGCTTCTGGAATAGTGGCTAGGAGCACCATCATAATTCCTGAAAAATAAAGTAAAACCACTTCCAGCTTGTGGGCAATTTCCAAAGTAATTTGTTTTAGCAGTTGACGATAATGAGTATCCAACTTTTGGCTTAAGTGTTTTGTAAAGAACAAACAGCCAATTAAGAAAGGAATAATATAATAGAATAAACGATAGAGCAATAACCACAAAACAATAATTTCACGATCGACACCTAAGTTGCTCAGTCCTAAAATCATCATGACATCAAAACTACCTAAAGCCCCTGGAATCATCGAAGCAATCCCAATAATCGAAGCTGCTACATATAAAGGAACAATATCAATTAAAGGAATCGGTACATCTAATAAGTAACCAATACTGATAAAGGTAATTAAAACACCTGTCCATTCTAAAAACGAAGAAACAACTAAAGATAAGCGATTTTTTGCATCGAGGTTACCAAAGGAACTATTTTTTTGGAAATGTAAAATAAGATAAAGTAATGGGAAATAAAGACCGCCACCTAATAACCAAATCCAATATTGCTGTAAATAAGCCATCTTTGGATCAAACTGAACAAGGAAAAAGCAAAGAATACTATAAATAGATAGACCGGATAACACAAAAAGTAAAATATGGGTTAACGCAGGTAAAATTTTCTTTTCCTCTGTTTTATTTCCATAAAATTCAGAACGAAGTCCCATGCTGACCAAACCACCGAATCCACCAATATTATTGATGGTATTGACAATCCAGCTAGATTCAAGGAGTTCCCGTTTTGAGACTTTCAAGTTTAAAATGCGATTTAATGTTAAGTCATAATTTAGCATCGGAGTAACGGAAACTAAACCGATAACCATCATCAATAACAATTTCCATAGCGGAATCTCATCAAAAATCTGTTTTAACTGTTCAAATGAGATCGTTTTACCAATTGATAAAAGTTGGGCAACAACAATAATTGAGACCGCAATAACAAACAGTGTTTTTAGTAATCCTGTATGCGTTTTGATCCAATGAATAATTTGTTTCATTTAGACACCTTCATTTCCTTTAAGAATTTTTCGATTGTTTTATTAAAAATATCTGGTGAGTTTTTGGCAAATAAATGACCCTGTTTATTTACCAAGACCAATTTACCATCAGGAATGGCATCAGCAATCGCCCGTGAATGGGAAAGCGCAATTAAATCTCGACTGCCAGTAATAACAAGAGTAGGACAGGGGATGTGTTCTAAATCTTGTTTTGTCAGTCCAGTATCTTCAAATAACAGAGCCACGATAGGGAGCTGTGCGCGCAATTTTTTTGAAAAAAAAGCGCCAATACGACAAAACCAATATTGAAAATAAGTGGCAATCGTTACATATTTTTTCAGACCAGACATGGTGACATTTCCAGAATTTAAGACGAGTTTGTTGACGAAATCAGGATATAAATGGGTAAAAACCATGGCAATATTTGCTCCGTCACTAAAGCCCAATAAATTAATTTTTGTTAAGTGTTCTTGTTGAATAATACCAGCTAAATCTTCTGCCAAAAGCGGAAAAGTTAATTGACTTTGTGTATTGGTGGAACGTCCATGTCCGCGGGTATCCACCGCAATAACTTGATACTCCTTGGAGAAATAAGAAATTTGATAATTAAAAAAAGTATGATCATTGCCATTACCATGAAGTAACACAAGGGGGTAATTTGTTTCTTTGCCAAAAATTTGATAAAAAATTTGACTGCCATCTATTGTTTGAAAATATTTTTCTATTGCCATTCTCCGTCACCTATCTCATCTATAATCAATCGAGTCCTCTCTCATTATAGAGTCTTTTGTCTTTTTTTTGTAATAAAAAACAGAAAATTTTCCGAACAGTTTTGTAAGGTGTTGTAATATAGTGTGATATAGTAGAAGATAGCCACCTAAAAATTAGACTAGAGGAGGGAAAGTTGATGTCTTTAATCGTTTTAATTGGTGCCCAAGCTGTCGGGAAAATGACCGTTGGCAAGGCTTTAGAAAAGCAGTTAGATGCTAAATTACTATTTAATCATCAAACCATTGACTTATTTGCAAACTATCTTGGGTATACGGAACGTGCATTTCAATTGTCTGATTCCGTTAGAAAGGAACTTTTTCATGCCTTTGTCGAAAATCCAGCCACAAATACAACAAAAAACATTATTTTTACAGTGGTGATTGCTTTTGATCAAGAACAAGATTTTCAATTTTTAGAAGAAATATCAGAAATTTTTCTTAGTAAACATGAAGCCGTCTATTTCGTCGAACTCGTCTCTTCAACAGCAATCCGCCTAGAACGAAATGTTCATCCAGAACGGCTAGAGGCAAAACCTTCAAAACGCGATGTCGACTTTTCTCGAAAAGAATTACTCAATACCTTTAAAGAACATCGATTAGTAAGCCACGAAGGCGAACTAGAAAGTACATTTCCAAATGTAAAAATAACGAAAATAAATAATTCAAACATGACACCAGAAGAAGTAGCAACGAAGATAATTGCTACTTTTGGTTTGACATAATGTGAAAGGAACATCGGAAACAATGAAAAAGTTTTTTAAATATCTCGGTAGCTTGATGGTCCTTCTTTTAAGCATAGCTTTAATTTTGATAGGATATTTAACCTTCCGAGAGTTTCGACCACGAGCGGTTGAACCAGTTGCTATAAATAAACAATTTTCAGAACAAACCATCGAAAAACAGCAATCCATTTCTTTAGTCACGTATAACATAGGCTATGCTGGCCTAGGACAAACAGAAGATTTTTTTATGGACGGTGGCAAAACTGTCCAACCAGTTAATAAGGCAATGGTCCAACAGAATTTAACAGGCATTGAAGGAACTTTAAAAGAATTACCAGCGATGATTTACTTATTCCAAGAAGTCGATCGTCGCTCGCAACGTTCTTATGAAGTCAATCAAGAGGAAGAATTACAAAAACAGCTACAGCTGAACAGCGCATTTGCTTATAATTTTAAGGTAGATTATGTGCCCATTCCTTTGCCGCCGATTGGACGAGTAGAAAGTGGTTTATTAACATTATCAAATGAAAAAATAACAGAGGCCAAACGCATTGCTTTACCCAATCCCTTTCGTTGGCCCGTTAGCATTAGTAACTTAAAACGAGCGCTTCTAGAAACGCGCTTTCCAATTGAAGGCACAGACAAAGAATTAGTGGTTTTTAACTTACACTTGGAAGCCTATGACAATGGGGAAGGGAAGATTGCTCAAAGCAAAAAGTTAGCTGATGTATTATCCCAAGAATACGCTAAAGGAAACTATGTAATTGCTGGAGGTGACTTTAATCAAGTTTTCAAAGGCAGTCATCGATATCCTGACCTAGGGGAAGCTGGTTGGGCACCAGGAGAAATTGATCCTGCAGACTTACCTAAACATTTTTCACTTGCTTATGATGATCAACAACCGACTGTGCGGGTGCTTAATAAGCCTTACACTGGCTCTTATGAAACATCCCAAGTGTATGTAATTGATGGTTTTATTGTTTCTGATAATGTGGCTGTTCATAGCGTGAAAACAAAGGATGAACAATTTAAATATACAGATCACCAACCTGTGAAGATGGAAGTGGGGTTGAAATAGAAAAAGGAGGAGATAGATGAAATTAGGGGTTATTGCCGCAATGGATTTAGAGCTTCAAAAATTATTGGAATATTTTCCACCACAACGAAAGATACAGCTAGCAAAAAATACATTTTATATTTATGAACAAAAAACATCGCAAGTCATTATGGTTTGTGCAGGACAAGGAAAAACGAATGCTACGCTATATAGTCAAATACTTATTGATTCATTTCAAATAGAACAACTAATTAATATCGGTATTTGTGGCTGTTTAAATGAAAAACTGCAACTCTTTGAGATGGTGCTAGGTGAGGAATACTGCCATTACGATATTCGTGAAAGACAGTCAATCAATAAATTTCCTTATCAGCTGTACTATAAAGGAGATAAAGGAATGCTGGCCGAACTTCAACATCTAGATGAAAAGATAAAGTGTGTTCGTTTTGGAACTGGAGAAGGCTTCGTTTGTGACACAACTGAAAAAAGAAACTTAATTGAACAATTCTCTATTGACTGTGTGGATATGGAATCCGCAGCTATTGCACAATGCTGCTTTTTAAATGATTGCGCTTTTGTTTCTATAAGAATTATTTGCGATAGAGCGGATGCTAACGCAGTCAAAGTAACAGAAGATACACAAATACAGGCAATGGAAAAAGTATTTGAATTGGTCTGTGCATATATAAATTCGCCGATTGTAAAATTAAGCTAGACAAATAAAAAAGTCATTTGTGCTACACTCAAGATAGTTCCCGCAAAAGAATTATAAGGAGTGAAGACAAATGACCTATACCCATCTTACATCAAATGAACTTGCAATGATAGAGGCGTATTATAATAATCATCAATCTGTAGCCAAAACCGCAGTACTATTGAATAGATCTAGACAAATGATTCATAAAGTTTACCAATTTTTCAAAACAGGGCACAATGCTCTAGATTATTTCAATCAATACAAGAAGAATAAAACTCGCTGTGGCAGACGTCCTATTGTCTTATCAGATGAACAAACAGAATATATTCAAAAGAGGGTTGTTCAAGGTTGGACACCTGATGTGATTGTTGGCCGTGCAGAGTTTTCTATTTCTTGTTCTATGCGTACACTTTATCGTATGTTTAAACAAGGCGTATTTGAAGTGACTCACCTACCTATGAAAGGAAAACGTAAAGCCAACGGACACAAAGAAACTCGGGGAAAACAATCTTTTCGTCGATCACTTCGTGACAGAGGAAATGATTATTCTAAATTCAATCAAGAATTTGGCCACCTTGAAGGGGATACTATTGTAGGTAAAAAGCACAAAAGTGCTGTTATTACCCTCGTTGAGCGATTATCTAAAGTAATCATCACTCTTCAGCCAGAAGGCAGACGAGCTATAGATATTGAAAATCGTTTGAACCAATGGATGCAATCTGTACCTAAGCATCTATTCAAATCAATGACTTTTGATTGTGGAAAGGAATTTTCAAATTGGAAATCAATCAGTAATATCAATGATATTGATATCTATTTTGCAGATCCTGGTACACCATCACAAAGAGGTTTAAATGAAAACTCTAATGGTTTATTACGTAAAGATGGTTTACCAAAGCAAATGGACTTCAACGAAGTTGATGAATCTTTTATCCAATCTATTGCATCGAAAAGAAATAATATCCCTCGAAAATCATTAAACTATAAAACACCAATAGAAGTATTCTTGAGTCACATATGCAAAGAGGAATTGTCTAACTTAATTTGACAATTAATAATTAAAAAAGAAAGAGCTTGGAACAAAAATCCAGAAAGATTTTTGTTCCAAGCTTAAAAAGTAATATAGGTTGGGGATAAAAGTAACATTGTTATTGTTCCAATTATTTTATAGATAGCCTTTAGTAATAGAATGAGTGGAATTTAGCATATTTGCTGGGGTTCCTGTAAAAAGAAGCTGTCCGCCATTTTCTCCACCTTCGGGACCTAGTTCAATCAACCAGTCGGCACTTTTAATCACATCAATGTGATGTTCTAATAAAATCAAGCTGTTTCCTTCTTCTACCATTCGATTGAAAAGTTGAAGACTTTGTTGGATATCAATTAAGTGTAAACCATCTGTAGGTTCATCCATTAAATAGATAGCTTTTTTTTGGTGAAGTGTGTCTGCTAATTTTACCCTTTGCAATTCGCCACCAGATAATGTTGAGAGCGATTGATTGAGTTTAAGGTAGCCTAAGCCAACTTCCAGTAAATTTTTTAATGAAAGAGCAAAAGGCTGGTCTTTGAAAAAATCATAGCCATCTTTAACGCTTAAAGCTAGTACTTCAACGATATTTTTTCCGTTATACAGATAATGAAGCACCTCTTCTTTGTAACGCGTTCCGTGACAGGTTTAGCAAATACTAGTAACATCCTCCATAAAAGACATATCGGAGACAATTATGCCTTTCCCCTTGCAAGTAGGACAGGCGCCTTTGGAATTATAGCTAAATAAAGCTGGACTAACATGATTTTCTTCCGCAAACAGTTTGCGGACCTTATCAAAAATATTAAGATAGGTCATAGGTGTGGATCGTAAATTTGCGGTAATGCTTTTTTGTGAAAGATGAATAATTTCTTGGTTATCAGCCTGGGCTTTTTGATAAATTTCTTCCGCTAATGATGATTTACCTGAACCAGCGACCCCACAAATAACAGTCAAAACTCCTAACGGAACTTCGACAGATAGATTGTTTAAATTATGCAGTGTCGCATGTTCGATTGATAAAGACTTCCTTGCTTTTCTTGGTTGGTCGTTTAAAGGGAGCGGCTCTTGAAGCGCTTGACTAGTCAAGGTTTTGGAGGCTAAAAATGCGTCATACGTTCCTGAAAACTGGACATGGCCACCATTTTCGCCTGCGAAAGGTCCTATATCGATGATAAAATCAGCTTCTCTAATTAATTGTGGATTATGTTCCACGAGAACCACGGTGTTTCCTTTATTTTTTAAATTGAGCAATGCACGACTGATCCGTTCGATGTCCTTTGGATGTAAGCCAGCACTTGGTTCATCTAAAATATACATAATATCATTTAAGGCGCTGTTTACATACTTAGCAATTTTAATCCGCTGAGCTTCACCACCAGAAAGTGTTTCAGTTGCTCGTCCTAATGTGAGGTAGGAGAGACCGATATTAATTAATGCTTCTAGACGTACAAGTAGCTCTTCTTGAATAGTTTTTATTAAGGATAGGTCCATTGAACGAATAAAAGAATGTAATTCAGTGAGTGGCATGTCAACAGCATCAGCAATACTTTTCTGATTAATTTTGCAGCTACGAACACGTTCATTGACTCTACTTCCTAAACAATCAGGACATCTTTTTACGGTAACAAAGTGATTAAGGTATTTTTGATGACGTTTGCCTTCGTCTGTATGCAATATGCTACGTTGCATACGCGGGACGATTCCTTCATACAAAGCTGTATGAGGCCACTCTTTGGGTGGATTAGCTAGTTTTTGTTGTGGAGCATATAAAAATAATGCTAACTCTTCAGGAGAATAGTCCTTGATTTTTTTATCCAAATCAAATAGACCACTATGGGCATAACGCTTCCACCGCCAGTTGCCAACTGTAAATGTGGGGAAATCGATAGGCCCTTCGTTTAATGATTTGTCATAATCAACTAGCTGATGAAGATTGATTTCGGTAATCTTTCCTAAGCCATCGCATGTTGGACATTTTCCATCCGGATGATTAAACGAAAAAGTATCTGAATAACCAACAAATGGAGAACCTGCTCGCGAAAACAGCAAACGTAAAAACGTATAAATATCTGTGTACGTTCCCACTGTCGAACGAGAATTACCTGCTACTTTTTTCTGGTCAATGACAATTGCAACAGGAAGATTCTCGATTTTTTCAACTTCTGGACGACCATATTTGGGTAAGTAATTTTGAACAAACGAACTAAATGTATCATTTAGTTCACGACGTGATTCAGCGGCTAATGTGTCAAATACTAAGGAGGACTTTCCAGAACCCGAAAGTCCAGTAACAACAGTTAGTTGCTTTTTAGGGATATTGACAGAGATATTCTTCAAATTATTTTGTGTTGCGTGCTTAATTTCAATCCATTCCATTAAAAAACCTCCGTTTCTATTCTATTTTAGCATATAAAAAGAACCTAGCCTAAAAGTTGAACATGGGAATTTTCAAGAGAACTTTACTTTTTAATCGCTTTCATTTATGCTATAAGTAATACAGATTTTTTAACTGTATTAATAGATGAAGGATGTGACTTATGAAGAAGTCGATTTTGTTCAAAAAGTTAGGGATTATTTTATTAATTAGCCAAACACTGGTAGGGGTACCAATGTTGGCACAAGAAAGTATACTAGAAACAACCGTTCAAACAGAGACGGAATCAGTAACAACAGAAACCAGTCAGACTGTAGCTAACTTGGAATCTGAAACTACTAGCCAAACGGTGATGCAGGAAAAAGAATCCTCTTCGGCAATCGCCGAAAGCAGTAGCCGAAATGTGGTTGCAGTAACCACTGAAACCACAAATGAGATACAAAATAGTGGTACAGATGGAAAAGCTGTTTCTGCAGAGAGTGTTTTTTCAGAAGCAGATTATAAACAAGCAACTGCACTGGAGTTAGCAACTTTAGTAAGAGAAAAAAAGGTGACGAGCGAAGAATTAGTAAAAATTGCGTTGGCCATCACTAAACGTGAAAATCCTACATTAAATGCGGTCATTACTTTACGAGAAGAAGCGGCTTTGACAGAAGCAAAAGCTTTACAAGATACAGGTCAACCATTTCTAGGTGTGCCGCTCTTACTAAAAGGGTTAGGACAATCCTTGAAAGGTGAAAGCAACACGAACGGTTTTGGTTTTCTCCGAGATCAAGTAGCTGGTGGGACATCGACCTTTGTCAAAGCACTACAAAATGCCGGATTCATAATCATTGGTCAAACGAATTATCCAGAATTAGGTTGGAAGAATATTTCAGATTCAAAGTTATATGGCGTTTCCGTCAATCCATGGAATCCTAACCATTATTCAGGTGGTTCTTCAGGCGGAGCGGGTGCTAGTGTCGCCGCGGCATTTGTTCCCATTGCTTCTGGAAGTGATGCTGGTGGCTCTATCCGCATCCCTGCTTCTTGGACAGGCACCGTAGGTTTGAAACCTTCTAGAGGAGTAATCATTGGCAATTCTAATAGTGCAAAAGGTCAAACTGTTCACTTTGGTTTAAGTCGAACCGTGGCGGATACAAATGCATTATTTGAAACCTTATTAACCAAAAAAGATCTTCCTGCGGGACATTTAAGTCAAGCGCAACCCATTGCTTATACAACAGAATCTCCTGCCGGAACGCCTGTAAGTGCCGAAGCAAAAGAGGCGGTCGCTGAAGCTGTTGCTTTTTTAAAAGACCAAGGGTACACATTGGTTGAAGTGAAGCACCCTGTTGATGGGGAACGTCTAATGAAAAATTATTATACTGTAGCTGCTGGCTCAGCAGGAATTGCCGATTTTATGGCGCGGCAGAAATTGAAAAGACCGCTTGAACGAAATGATGTAGAACTGTTAACATGGGCGCTTTTTCAAACAGGAAAAAATATAACGAGTGAAGAGACAACTGCGGCTTGGACAGATATTGCTTTACAAGCACAAGTGATGGACGAATTTTATCAACAGTATCCTATCTTATTAACACCAACGACAGCTGCCACGGCACCTAGTATTGATAATCCGTTACTAAAGCCAGAACATGCAGCACAGATGGAAAAAATTGATCAATTGTCACCAGCAGAACAAAAACAATTGATTTATGATCAATGGCTGACGGCGTTCACATATACACCGTTTACACAACAAGCAAATTTATTTGGACATCCAGCATTAAGTGTACCAACTTACGTTTCAAAAGAAGGACTGCCTTTGGGGATTCAATTTAATAGTGCATTAAATGAAGACCGAACATTGCTACAATTAGGTGCTTTATTTGAAAATAACCACAAGATAAATCAACCACATGTAGAAGAACCAGACAAAGACAAAGAACCAGATGCAAGTGGCGAACCAGAAAAAGACAAAGACCCAAATGCAAGCGGCGAACCAGATAAAGACAAAGAACCAGATGCAAGTGGCGAACCAGACAAAGACAAAGAGCCAGATGCAAGTGGCGAACCAGACAAAGACAAAGAGCCGGATGCAAGTGGCAAACCAGATAAAGACAAAGAAACAAAAACAAGTGAAGGACCAATCGAAGGAAAAGATCAAAACCAAAACCCAGACAAAGCTGGAAAAACTACTAGTGAGTCATCCTTAGATAATTCGCTGAATTCATCAGCAAATCAGGGAACCAAATCAACAGAAAGTACGCATGCTTTTTCTAATAAAAGTATGATTGGGAAACAAGAACAGCTTCCCAAAAAAGTATTACCAAAAGCAGGTGCAGAAGTACCTAGTACTTTCTGGGTTGTTTTAGGAGGAGCTTTCTTAGTAACGAGTGGAACGATTTATATAAGGAAAACTAGAAAATGATAACCAGTGAAGGCTAGAGACAATTTATCCCCAATTGTCTCCAGCCTTTTTTCTTTGGTATACTAAAACCAATAGGGAAATGGAGGCGAAAGTAATGAGGGCGTTTGAGAAGATTCCAGCGTTTCAGCAATGGCAAAAAGTTGAAGCTATTCATCGTGGTTGGTCAACGGATTTAAAGTTTAAAGTTACTAAAAATCAAGAAACCTTTTTATTGCGAATTTTTCAACAAGAAGAGTTATTAGCCAAACAACAAGAATATCAATTTATCAAAAAAGTAGCGGCGTTAGGATTTCCCAGTTCTAAACCTTTTTTATGTGCACCTATTCCTGAAAGTGAACAAGGATACATGTTATTAACGTATCTAGAAGGTGAAGACTTAAGCGATGTTTTACCCGCTCTTTCTCCCAAAAGACAACTGAACTTAGGCGTAGAGGCAGGCCGCTATTTAAACAAGATCCATAAGCTTTTGTTGCCTGAAAGGATTAGTCAAAGAGAGATTGCGCGAAATTTATACGAAAAAAAGCAGAGTCAACTAAATAAGTATAAGGAATCTCAATTTTGTATGCCGTACCAGCAGCCAATAATTTCATATTTAGAAAAACAATTACCGTTATTGCAACAACGGCCTGTGGTTTATCAGCATGGAGATTTCCATGTGGGAAATTTTATTTACTTGCCAACTAGGCAGGTCGGTGTGATTGATTTTAATCGATGGGATTTTGGGGATCCTTATGAAGAATTTTACAAGTTACAATTTTTTTCAAGAAATGTTTCGCCATTGTTTGCTTATGGTCAATTACAAGGTTATTTTGCTGGGAAAGTTCCTACCTTATTTTGGCAGTTTCAAAAGCTTTATACTTTTCACGCAGGACTCTATTCTTTAGTTTGGGCACTGAGCTTTGGTGAAAAAGAAATCAGGACTATGGAACAGCAATACCAACAATTACTAGAGGACTATAATTGTGGAGAATTACTAGTTCCCAAATGGTTTTCAACTATCCAAAGAAAGGGATTGAGATTTTAGGTTTATTTCGATAGAATAAAAATAAAAACAGGAGTTTAAGGAATGAAACTAAACGGGATTATTATGATAGCGGTTGTTGGAAGCGTTTTATCTAGCTGTGGTTGGCAAAAATCGAAAGAGGAATCACAGAAAGTACAAACCGTACAAACAATGTAAATACTGAAGAAACAAGAGCAATTTCAGCAACCGAAGTTAGTCAAACCACGGCGTTGGAATTAGAGCAAACAACGCAAACACAAGAATTAACTGAATTAGTTACAGAAGAAGGGACGATTTGGAATCAGCAAAAAGCAAAACAGTTAGGACAATACATGGAAATCTGGGGTCAAGAACGCAATCAGAACTATCAAGCGTACCAACCAGGTCACTCTGTAGCTTTTTACACGATTCAAGTGCCTGATGATTTATTGAGTTATGAACCTAAAATACAACCAGCTATTGGAAACAATCCCATTTGGTTAAATTGGTCAGAAACAGGCAGCGAAGGGGGTTATTGTCTGGTGGCAGTATACTCTGACAGTGCGACACAAGTTGCCCAGAAGCATGTCTATTTATTTACTTTAGTGAATGGTGAAGCCAAAGTTTATGTGAGTAAAGAACAGCCAGCAGAAGAGCAACCTTATTTGTTTTTAAAAGAAACAAGTAATACAGAACTGAAAGAACAATTCACAAACCTTGTGAATAATCTTTAATTTTTTATTTAATCAAAAGGAAAAGAAAATTTATCATTGACAAAGTATCCGCTTTCATTTTATTCTGTAGCTACCCCTTGGGAAAGGGCAAAAGGAAGTTTTGAAAGGGATGGAAAAAATGAAGGAAACAAGTTTAGTAATTATTAAGCCAGATGGCGTTGAACGAAAGTTAGTTGGCAAAATCATTCAACGTTTTGAAGATAAAGGTATTGACTTATTGCACCTTAAATTCGAACGACTAACAGTAGAAACAGTGAAGGAACATTATGAGCATTTAAAAGATGAACTATTTTTCCCTGAATTATTAGCCTATATGACAAGTGGCCCAGTGGTTGTGATGGTCGTTGTAGGGGACAATGTGGTTAAAAAAGTGCGTAAATTAGTTGGAGCAACGAATCCGTTAGATGCTGAAAGTGGCACCTTACGAGCAGATTATGGGTTGTCTGTCACCAAAAATTTAATCCATGCTTCTGATTCTGTTCAATCAGCAAAAATTGAGATGCAACGGTTCTTTGGTTAATCAGCGAAAAAGAAGCAATCCTTTATTTTTTATAAAGGATTGTTTCTTTTTTATTAATTGTCAGAATATTCCGCTTAAATGGTTGACATCTGGAGGTAGAAGAGTAGTATAGACTACATACTAAATACTAAATGACCGCGTGTGCTTCAGGAGGATAAAATGATAACAAGTGATGAATTGACAGAAAACCTTAGTCCGTTTGAATTAAGTCTATTTTTAGAGAAGAAATTACATGAAGAAAATCATAATTTAGAAACATTGTTAAATGCAGGGCGAGGCAATCCTAATTGGACGGCGCCAACACCAAGGGAAGCCTTTTTTTTATTAGGTCAATTTGCTACAAAAGAAACGTTAAGAGAGGGGAGCGAACAAACGGCTGGTATGATTCAGCCAAGTTTTGGTAGAACGCAACGCTTCTTAAACTTTTTAGCAGAAAATCCTAGCAAAGGGGCAACCTTCTTACAAGAAATTTGGACAGCAGAGCATAACTATTTTGGGATGGATAAGGAAATGTGGTTAGATGCCATGTTAGACTATGTGATTGGGGATAATTATCCGAATCCTGTTCGTTGCTTGAAGGCGTGTGAACAACCGATTAAAGCATATTTAAATCAAGAATTATTTTCCAGCGAAGCACAACCGTTTGATATTTTTGCCGTTGAAGGTGGTACAGCAGGGATTTGTTACTTGTTTGATACGTTGGCAAATAATTATTTACTAGAAAAAGGTGATCGTATTGCGTTGTTATTACCAACGTTTGCTCCTTATCTAGAAATTCCAGAACTACCACGTTATGATTTTGACGTGGTTAAAATCAAAGCAGAGCAAATGATCATTGATGGAAAAACGACGTATCAATACTCAAACAAGGAAATTGATAAACTAAAAGACCCGTCCATCAAAGCGGTTTTTGTCGTAAATCCCAGCAATCCAACTGCCAATGCTATGGGAAAACCTACCATTGAACAAATCAAACAAATCGTTGCAGTGGATAACCCTAAGTTAATGATTTTAACAGATGACGTTTACGGAACCTTTGTGCCAGTTTTTCGTTCACTATTTACGGAGTTACCTTACAATACAGCCTGTATCTATTCTTATTCTAAATACTTTGGCGCTACTGGTTGGCGTGTGGGGACTATTGCGGTTAGCCAAGAGAACATCTTTGATCAATTATTAAAAGAATTGCCAGTGGCTCGAAAAATGGAATTACAGGCACGTTATGCTACATTGAATGCAGACACAAGCCAAATTAACTTTATCAGCCGCTTAGTCGCAGACAGCCGCGATATTGCGTTGAACCATGCAGCGGGACTTTCTTCTATTCAGCAAGCGATGATGGCTTTATTTAGTTTGTATGCTTTGTTAAAAGACGGTCAAGCATATAAAGACGAAGTGATGGATATTTGTCATACGCGTGAAAAGCTCTTGTTCCGCACCTTAGGCATTGAAGAGCCTTTAGCAAGTTTAAATACAGCATACTATTGTGAAATTAACTTTAGAGATTGGACAGAAAAACGTTATGGCCCAGAATTTTCAAGTTATTTAACGAAATCGTGGACGATCACAAAAGTATTAACTTCGTTAGCAGAAAAAGAAAAATTAATGCTTTTAAAAGCGGATGCTTTCGGGAGTGACAAATGGTCAGTTCGAATTTCTTTAGCCAATTTAGCTACTAACCAATATAGTGAAGTTGGTAAACGAATGATTCGCCTATCTGAACACATTAAAGAAGAGTGGTTGCGCCAAAAGCGCCAAGCAATTAAATAAAAAAACGCTAAGTCTCTTAAGCTGCAAGAGGTTTAGCGTTTTTGTTTATTATTTATTCATTTTTCCGTCAGTTTTGGTTTATAAATGTTTGCTACACTGGAGATAAGAGGAAATTAAGCGTTTATAAAAAGGAGAGAAGTGAATGAAACATATTAAAGGAATGTTGGTTTTTATCGGATTATTTGTTTTGGTTGGTTGTGCGCCAGATCAAGAGCCAACGAAACAAACAACAAGTGGTCCGCAAGAGACAAAGCAAGTGAAGCAAGTTACCGTCACCAATCAAACGACTTCTGCGGTGGAAAAACAAGCGCCGGCTAAAAATGACGAACTGATTGCTAATCAATTGACTTTTGATTCTCATGAATACACTTACGAAGTGGTTACAGGGGCCACACAAACGACATTTGGTACAACCCCACCAGCAAAATATACACCAGAAGAAAAAAAGGAAAAAATGTTTTGGTCCAATCAACCGCCTTTGGGATTAATGACGGGTAACTATTATAAAAATGAAGGTGTATTTACTGGGGGAAATTACGGCATTGTAGAGATTATTACGGAACCTGAAACGCAAAGGATTCTGAATGTTGAGTTTACAGAGTTTGCTAGTGATCCTTATTATGATACACGCTATTCGGGTGTAAACAAACGCCTGTCAGATTATCCTGAATTTCAAGCAAGCAACACGCGCACAGACGATACGTTAGTCACCGTTGTTAATGGTATTACTTATGTAGAAAAACAAATGCGTGACGAAAATCGTGTCACAGGTAATTTTTATACGGTACGCGGTTCATCAACTTCTGCGCGTGAAGGTTTAATGCCTTTAGCAGCAGAGATGGACACTTGGCTAAAAGAGTCATCGAAAGAAACGTATATCGGTTACGCAGAAGATTTAGGCAATGGCCTAATCGGTCGACTTCAAGTGATAACAGAAGAGCAGAAAATAAAACATGTCAGCTATGATGAATACTTTTCAGATGAACAGGAAAAAATCACAGAAACAGCCCTGCGGCCTTTTTATCGTCAATCGAAATATTATTCACCAGGATATAATAAACAAACCAACAATTCTTTTATTCATTTTGTAGATGCACTAACAAAGGCCATTACGACACAACAAACTTTATCCGTTAACGAAGAACAAGAGCTACAGCATCCGTCTTTTACTACTTATCAAAGATTGGCTGAAAAAATCAGCACGTTTCAAAATTCATTGAAGGAATAAGAAAAACGAAAGTAGGGCATAAGTCGTTTCGACTTATGCCCTACTTTTGTAATCTTAAGATTATCAGCTAAACCAAAGTGAGTTCTTTTTAAAGAAATACTTTTATTTTAGCCTTTTATAGATCTAAATAATTTTCTAAGTAATCTGCTAAACCAACTTGATCATTTGTTTTTTCAGTGACATCGTTGGCTACGGATTTAATTTTATCCGTGGCATTGTTCATAGCAACACCCCAACCAGCATAACTTAGCATTTCTTCGTCATTATGTTCATCGCCAAAAGCAATGATATCAGCTGGTTTGACAGATAAAAAGTTCGCCACTTGATCAACGCCATGGGCCTTTTGAATTCCTTTTGCGACCATTTCTAAAATAGGCATTGGACCGCCCCAAGTGCGGACATCAATATAATCACCATATTGTTTTGTCAATGTATCAGCAACTTTTTCAGCTTGGTTTGGTGTGGTCCGAACCATCATTGAGGTAGGATTTGTTCGTAAATTTTTAGCAGTAAGTAAATTATCTAAGGTTGCTTTGGAAGCAAAAAATTTCGGATCGAACCCATCTAACGTATCGATATAAAATGTTTCTTTGTTTTCAGCAGCAACAAAATCTAATTGTAATTCTTTTTTCTGTGCCAAAATGTCAAAGACTAGGTCACGCTCAATATTGGCTTCGCTTTCCAAGTCCCATTTTTTCTCTGGAATGTGGACTAAAGCACCGTTAAAGTTAACCATAGGGGTCGTTAGGCCAAGTTGTTGGTAAAATTGATGACTCATTCTATAGGGACGTCCAGTGGCAATACTGACGTAATGACCGTTGTCAATCGCTTTTTTTAGTGTTTGTTCGGTTTTTGGACTGATTAAAGACTGTGCATTTAATGTTGTGCCGTCTAAATCAATAGCAATTAATTTTTTCAAGTAAAAATTCCTCCTAAATGCCTTTTACTCAGTCTAGCATAAAACCGAAGATTATCAAGGGGAGAAGCATGTTCATTTATAAGGTTTAAAAAAAAGCTTAAGAAGTATGCTACACTAAAATAAACCGTTTGAAAAAGGAGCGCAGAGCATCTTGAAAAATTCTAGAAATTATTTACGAGTGATCACCTTAATCTATTGTATCTATATGTGGTTATTTGCTACGCATTTTCATTTTATGGCGTTGAACGTGTTGTTAGCCTATATTCCAATTGAACTTAGTTATCTTTTAAATGCAGAAAAACGTAAAAGGGATTGGTTGATAGGTTTTGCTTGGTTAATTTTTTATCCTAATGCGCCGTACCTATTTACGGATTTTTTTCATTTAGAAACGCTATCTATTTATCGAGGCTTTAATACGATTTTTGCAAACCAAATTGGTGATTGGTGGGCGTTTGTTTGCTTAACTAGCGGGATTGTTATATATGGACTTTTAGGGATGAAAACAGTAACAACTGTTAGTCAGAAATTGCAAAGTTATTGTGACTATAGAACAATTGTAGTCTTTCAAGCCAGCCTTCATTTCTTGTCTGCTTTGGCGATTTATGTTGGACGTTTTGATCGATTACACAGTGTCTATCTTTTTATGAGTCCAATTGAAACAGTGAAAATTATCTTTTTTGACTGGTCCCTTCAAAAATTAATGTTTATTTTATTAATGATGTTTCTACAGATGCTGTTGTTTGGGCTAATCCAATTATTAGGAAAAGAAGAAGCAATGTAAAGCTTTTTCTTTTTTTATATCCACAAAACACGAACGTTATATAGAAAAATATATATAATAGTTAATATTTTGTTGTAAAAAGATAGTGATTCTCTTATAATCAAAGAGTAATTATTCGAAAACATGGATTTTAAGGGAGAGAAGTGCAATTATGAATACGTTTTTCAAATTAAAGGAAAACAAGACAACGGTATCAACTGAAATAATGGCGGGGGTTACGACCTTTTTTGCAATGAGTTATATTTTATTTGTTAATCCGTCCATTCTTTCAGAAACAGGGATGCCTTTTCAGGCTGTTTTTTTAGCGACCATTATTGCTTCAATCATCGGTACATTAATTATGGGGCTGTTTGCTAATGTACCTTACGCTCAAGCACCGGGAATGGGACTCAATGCTTTCTTCACGTTTACGGTCGTTTTTGGGATGGGGTATACTTGGCAACAAGCATTAGCAATGGTTTTTATTTGTGGTTTGATTAATATTTTAATTACAGTGACAAAAATTCGCAAAATGATTATTAAAGCAATTCCAGAGAGTTTACAACATGCTATTGGTGGTGGGATTGGAATTTTTGTCGCTTATGTAGGGTTGAAAAATGCTGGCTTACTAAGTTTCACAGTACAAGCAGAACCTCAAAATGGTGTTGTGAATGGTTCGAGTATCGTGCCCGCTTTAGGAAATTTTGATAATCCAGCCATTATTTTGGCGGTAATTGGGTTAGTTTTAACAACGATTTTAGTTGTCACGAATGTTCGTGGGGCTATTTTAATTGGCATTGTGGTTACTACGTTAGTCGCAATTCCAATGGGGGTGGTAGACACTGCTTCGGTTGATTGGCATGCTAATTCGTTGGGCAATTCATTTAAAGAATTAGGTACAACTTTTGGCGCTGCTTTTGGTGCTGAGGGCTTACAGTCATTGTTTAGTGATTCTTCAAAAATTCCTCAAGTCTTAATGACCATTATTGCCTTCAGTTTATCAGATACGTTTGATACAATTGGAACATTTATCGGTACGGGACGTCGAACAGGGATTTTCTCTAAAGAAGATGAATTAGCTTTAGAAGATAGTAAGGGCTTCAGCACTAAAATGGACAAAGCTCTATTTGCAGATGCTATTGCAACATCTATCGGTGCGATTTTTGGTACATCGAATACGACAACTTATGTAGAAAGTGCAGCAGGAATCGGTGCGGGTGGTCGAACAGGTTTGACATCGGTAGTGGTAGCAATTCTATTTGCCCTAAGTAGTCTTTTTTCACCACTTATTGCTATTGTGCCAGCACAAGCTACGGCTCCAGCGTTAATTTTAGTGGGAATTATGATGTTAGCTTCTTTCAAAGACATCAATTGGACGGATTTAGAAGATGCGATTCCAGCATTTTTTGCTTCAATTTTCATGGGATTATGTTATAGCATCTCTTATGGGATTGCTGCTGGGTTCATCTTTTATGCAGTGGTGAAAGTAGTCAAAGGAAAAGCCAAAGAAGTTTCACCAATTATTTGGGTCATTGATGCGTTGTTTATCTTAAACTTTGTAATCTTAGCTATTTTATAGTAAATAGAAGTGAGGCTGAGATAACAGCGGTTAGCTTTGAAGGTGTTGCGTTTATTCAGCTATTTATCTTAAGCCCAAGTGTTAAGAAGTCTGGCAGATTGGTCGTTTTGACCGGTCTGTCAGACTTTTTTTTAAAAGAATTTTCTTTTGAGAGATTCACTCTTTTAGAGTATAGTGGTAGGTGAAGAGGTGATAAGGTGGATAAAAGTATGAAAATAAAATGGAAGCAGAATTTGTTAGTCGCATGGATTGGTTGCTTTTTTACAGGGGCGAGTATTAGCTTAGTTATGCCGTTTATTCCAGTATACGTTGAACAATTAGGGACGCCTAAGAGTCAAGTAGAGTTGTTTTCTGGATTGGCAATTTCTGTCACGGCGTTTGCTGCTGCGATTGTTGCACCGATTTGGGGAAATTTAGCTGATCGAAAAGGTCGGAAAATTATGATGATTCGCGCTGCAGCAGGAATGACGATCACAATGGGGGCGTTAGCATTTGTCCCTAATGTATACTGGCTGTTGATTATGCGTTTTATGAACGGAATTTTATCCGGCTATATTCCTAACGCAACAGCGATGATTGCGTCGCAGGCGCCAAAAGAGAAAAATGGCTGGGCTCTAGGGACATTATCAACAGGTGCAATTGCTGGGACGTTAATTGCGCCATCGATTGGCGGTGCGTTGGCACAGTGGTTTGGAATGGAAAATGTCTTTATTATTACCGGTGTTATTTTATTCATTACAACGTTGTTGACTATCTTTTTAGTTAAAGAAGATTTTCAACCAGTTGAGAAAAAGGATTTATTAACGACTAAAGAAATTTTTAGTAAGATGGATCATGTTTCAGTATTGATTGGTTTGTTTGTGACTACGTTAATTTTACAATTAGGAATTACAAGTATCAGCCCAATCTTAACGCTATATATTCGATCTTTAAGTGGCGATACAGAGAATGTATTATTTGTTAGTGGTTTGATTGTTTCGATTGCCGGCGTTTCAGCAATTATTTCTTCTCCAACTTTGGGAAAAATTGGGGACCGCATTGGGAACCAAAAAGTTTTATTAGGCGGATTAATTCTTTCTTTTATTTGTTACATTCCCATGGCGTTTGTGCAAACACCTTTTCAGTTAGGTGTTTTACGATTCCTTTTAGGTTTTTCAACAGGTGCTTTAATGCCATCAATTAATACGTTAATTAGTAAAATAACGCCAACAGAGGGCGTAAGTAGAGTTTATAGTTACAATCAGATGTGTAGTAATTTCGGTCAAGTTTTAGGACCGATGGTAGGGTCGACAGTTGCCCATGGTTTTGGCTATTCTTCTGTTTTTCTGGTAACCGCTTGTTTCGTTTTAGGAAACATTGGGTTGTCCTTCTTTAATTTCCGAAAAGTTTTAAATAAAAAGCTCTAAACAGTTGAAAAGATAAAAAAACCAGTTACAATAACTTTAGTAACTGGTTTTTTCTTATTTAACAGGTTTGGTTTCTTTCGGTACTGCAAAGTGTGCAATTAATAAAATAATAACGGCTGTTGCCAACGATAGAATCGTTGTCATTTTAAAGTCGTATGAACCACCAGATAATGCACCGCCGATATATCCAACGACTTGGCCTAATGCGAAGGTCCAGAAAAATACAACAAGATAACGCATATGAGCACCTCTTTTCTAGCTCTTAGTTTAGCATATTTTCTTTAAAAGTAAAGAATCCGCGATAGGAAAATAAGAGAAGAGGCAAAAAATAGCAAGGATTCAAAAAGGAGCTGTCCAATGTCATTTCCACAATTACATACCGTTACTTCCTATTCGCTTTTATCTAGTACGGTTAGGATTCGTTCCTATGTAAAACAAGCGAAAGCGTTAGGTTATCAAACATTAGCGATTACCGATATCAATGTCTTGCATGGGGCGGTTGAATTTTATGAAGCATGCCAAGAAGCGGGAATTCAACCAATTATCGGTTTAAGATTAGAATATACCCCAGCAGAAAAAGAAGGGCATTCCGAGTTGCTTTTATTTGCTAAAAATTTAAAAGGGTATCAGCAATTAATGCAACTATCTAGCAGTAAAATGACGACAGAGGGTCCCTTTTACTTAGCGGAACATCAATCCTTATTAAGTGATTTATTTGCCGTGACTTTGTCAGCCAAAGGAGAAGTCGCCCAAACATTTTTTGAAGATGAACAACAAGCGGTTCACGCTTTCCAACAACTTGCTTCATATTTTGATCCCCAGTCGTTATTTGTTGAACATTCTTTTTCAATGAATCAACAACGCAATCCAGCGCTCTTTTCTTTTTACCAACGAGAACAATTACCTGGCGTGGCTTTGCAAGAGGTACGTCATTTAACAAGGGAAGAAGGCTTTGCCGTTACTGTTCTTGAGAGCATCAAAGAAAATAATCAATTGAATATTACAAGCCAAACACCGGAAATAGAAGGTCTGAATTACTTGCGTGAAGCAGAGACGACGATGGAACAAATGCTTCAAATAGCTGGTGCAGAAGTGGTCCAGAATACGATTCAGCTAGCTGAAAATTGCCGAGTTGACATTCCTTTACATCAAAAATTATTACCGCATTTTCCTGTGCCTGATAATCAAACGGCTGGTTCTTATTTACGCACATTGTGTTTAGAAAAATTACCAGAAAGAGTGCCTCATCTAAATGAAGTTTACCAAAAACGATTAGAAAAAGAGTTAACCATCATTCACAATATGGGCTTTGATGATTACTTTTTAATCGTTTGGGATGTGATGGACTTCTGTCATAACAATCAAATTGTTACAGGCGCTGGCCGAGGTTCAGCTGCAGGCTCTTTAGTGTCCTATGTGCTATCAATTACAGATGTAGATCCAATCAAATATGATTTGCTTTTTGAACGTTTTTTGAATCCAGAACGCTACACGATGCCCGATATTGATTTAGATATTCCTGATAATCGGCGGGAGGAAGTTTTAGCTTATGTCAGTCAAAAATATGGTCATTATCACATGGCGCAAATTGCCACGTTTGGTACGATGGCTGCGAAAATGGTTTTACGGGACGTTGCACGTGTTTTCGGGTTGTCCCAGAGTGAAGCGAATCGTTGGTCGGCAGCTGTCCCCAACAAGCTGAAAATTACGTTAGAAGAAGCGTACCAAGAGTCGAAACGGATGCAAGAATTGGTCAATTTTTCACCAAATAATCAATTGCTCTATAAAACAGCTGTTCAGCTAGAAGGATTGCCTCGCCATGTTTCTACGCACGCAGCAGGTGTGGTAATTAGTGATGAAAATCTTTTGAATTTGGTTCCGTTACAACTAGGATCGAATGAAATTTTATTGACCCAATTTACTATGAATGATGTTGAAAAAATTGGTCTTCTGAAAATGGATTTCTTGGGCTTAAGAAATTTATCCATCATTGATGATACCCTCACAGCTGTTAAACGCGTCTATAATCAAACCATTCGTTTGAATCAGATTCCATTAGATGACGAAACGACGCTGGCTTTATTTAGAAAAGGGGAAACAAGTGGTGTTTTTCAGTTTGAATCTGCTGGAATTCGGAATGTATTAAGAAAATTAGGGCCAACTAGCATTGAAGATATTGCTGCTGTCAATGCCCTGTATCGTCCTGGTCCGATGCAAAATATTGATGTTTTCATCCGCCGGAAAAAAGGCTTGGAACAAATTAGTTATCCAGAGCCTAGTCTCGCCCCCATTTTGGAAAATACGTACGGAATTATTGTTTACCAAGAGCAGATTATGCAAGTTGCTGCGAAAATGGCTGGCTTCTCTTTAGGGCAAGCTGACATTTTACGTCGGGCCATTAGTAAAAAGAAAAAAGATGTGCTAGATGAAGAACGGAATCATTTTGTTAATGGTGCGTTACAACAAGGCTATCCCAAAGAAACAGCTAACCAAGT
Organism: Enterococcus faecalis; assembly: GCF_029024925.1. Classification (NCBI taxonomy): domain Bacteria; kingdom Bacillati; phylum Bacillota; class Bacilli; order Lactobacillales; family Enterococcaceae; genus Enterococcus; species Enterococcus faecalis. Next base: position 884,775 of record NZ_CP118962.1, read on the forward strand.
GTACGATTATATTGAGCGCTTTGCTAATTATGGCTTTAACCGCTCGCATGCATTTGCCTATTCCTTTATTGGTTTTCAAATGGCTTACTTGAAGGTTCATTATCCGAGTGCTTTTTATGTCGCATTGTTGCATTCTGTTCGTCATAATCCAACAAAAATTAAAGAATATATTGGCGAAGCTAGAAAAAACAAGCAGACGATTTTGCAGCCGTCAATTAACCAAAGTCACTACAGCTTTTACCTAAATCAGCAACAGCAAATTTTATTTGGTTTTAGTTCTTTAAAAGGAATCCGCCGAGACTTCATTCAAAATATTTTAAATGAACGCCGAGAAAATGGACCGTACAAAACGTTCGATGAGTTTCTTTTGCGAATTGACCGTAAGTGGTTGAAAGTTGAAAATATCGAACCATTGATTGCCATCGGTGCATTTGACGAAATTGCGCCTAATCGCCGTCAATTAGCGGTAGGTTTAGAGAGTAATATCCAAAGTATTCTTCTCAGCGGTGGTAGTATGGATTTGTTAGAAACGTTGAAGCCCAAGGAAGAAGAAATTGCCGATTATCCGCTAGAAGAGCGACTAGAACAAGAAGAACAATATTTAGGGGTCTATTTATCAGGACATCCGACAGAAGAGTTCAAAAAAACACGCTTAGCCAAGCAAACGCAACTTGTTCATGAACTTGTTGAAAATCAGCCCACGAAATTATTGATTTATGTCAAAAACATTCGGACGATTCGGACCAAAAAGGGAGAACAAATGGCCTTTGTTGATGGGGATGATACAACAGGAAGTATTTCACTAACGTTGTTCCCAACTGTTTTTCGCCAGTTAAGACAGAGTGTCGAGAAAGGGCAAGTTTATTATGTGGAAGGAAAAGTGGAACGCAGTACGTACAATCAAGAATTGCAAATATTGGTTCAACGAATAGAAAAAGCGCAACAAGTAGAAACATCAATTAGTGACGAAACGTGTTTTATCAGAATTACAAAAGATGTCGAACAAACGGACGTTTTTCAGAAAATGAAAGAGGTACTCAGTCGTCATGCTGGACACATTCCAGTGATTGTCTATTTTGAAAAAACAGGAAAGAAAATAGTATTAAATGAAGAAAATTGGGTCGCTCATACAAGCGCTAGTCAGCAACAATTAGCTTACGTTTTAGGCGAGCAAAACGTCATTTTCAAATGATTTACGGTAAAAAATACTAGTTGTTTTCAACTTTTTTCATTTTTTTCTTCTTAACTCAAGACATTTTGGTTCTTTAATGGTAAAATGAATGACGTAATATTTTTGTATATCAATTTTTGCGAAAAGGTTTCTTTTGGCAGTTGAAAGTATATTATATGAGGTGAAATAGCGAATGAAACGCATTGGTATTTTAACCAGCGGGGGAGATGCCCCTGGAATGAACGCTGCAATTCGTGCAGTCGTACGCAAAAGTATTTTTGATGGAATCGAAGTTTACGGTATTAACTATGGATTTGCCGGTTTAGTCGCAGGCGACATCCGTCGTTTAGATGTTGCTGACGTTGGCGATAAGATTCAACGTGGTGGAACATTCTTGTACTCTGCTCGTTATCCTGAATTTGCTACTGAAGAAGGGCAATTAAAAGGAATCGAACAATTGAAAAAATTCGGTATTGAAGGCTTAGTTGTTATTGGTGGAGACGGTTCTTATCATGGCGCAATGGCTTTGACAAAACGTGGTTTCCCCGCTGTTGGAATTCCTGGAACGATTGATAATGATATTCCTGGAACAGATTTCACAATCGGTTTTGATACAGCGATTAACACTGTTTTGGAATCAATTGACCGAATTCGTGATACAGCGACTTCTCATGTTCGTACATTCGTTATCGAAGTAATGGGACGTAACGCTGGTGATATCGCATTGTGGTCAGGCGTGGCAGGCGGAGCAGATGAAATCATTATTCCTGAACATGATTTTGATATGAAAAACGTTGCCAAACGTATTCAAGAAGGCCGCGACCGCGGGAAAAAACATTGCTTAATCATTTTAGCAGAAGGCGTAATGGGCGGAAATGAATTTGCTGATAAACTTTCTGAATACGGTGATTTCCATACGCGTGTATCAATTTTAGGACACGTGGTTCGTGGGGGCTCGCCAAGTGCTCGTGACCGTGTATTAGCAAGTAAATTTGGGTCATATGCTGTTGAACTTCTAAAAGAAGGCAAAGGCGGTTTATGTATCGGTATGTTAGATAACCAAGTAGTTGCAGCTGATATTATTGACACGTTAGAAAACAATAAACACAAACCAGATTTATCTCTTTATGAGTTAAATCATGAAATTTCTTTTTAATCTTGTATATTAGCTAATCTTATTAGCTTTGTATAAACAAATTTGGAATAGGAGCGTTTTAGTAATGAAAAAAACGAAAATCGTATGTACGATTGGACCAGCTAGTGAATCCGTTGATATGCTAGTAAACTTAATTAATGCAGGTATGAATGTTTGCCGTTTGAACTTTTCACATGGTGACTACGAAGAGCATGGTGCTCGTATTAAAAACATTCGTGAAGCTGTAAAAATTACAGGGAAACGCGTAGCGATCTTACTAGATACAAAAGGTCCTGAAATCCGCACAAATGACATGGAAAATGGCGCAATCACAATGAAAATTGGTGACTCAGTACGTATTTCTATGACAGAAGTTTTAGGAACAAATGAAAAATTCTCAATCACTTATCCAGAATTAATCAATGATGTAAACGTAGGTTCACACATTCTTTTAGATGATGGTTTAATCGATTTAGAAGTAACTGATATCGACCGTGATGCAAACGAAATCGTAACAGTTGTTAAAAACGAAGGCGTCTTGAAAAACAAAAAAGGCGTTAACGTACCAGGCGTTTCTGTAAACTTACCAGGGATCACTGAAAAAGATGCTAACGATATCCGTTTCGGAATTGGTCAAGGAATTGACTTTATCGCAGCTAGCTTCGTTCGTCGTGCTTCTGACGTTTTAGAAATCACTAAAATTTTAGAAGAAGAAAACGCAACACACATCCAAATCATTCCTAAAATCGAAAACCAAGAAGGTATCGATAATATCGATGAAATCTTAAAAGTTTCTGATGGTTTAATGGTTGCTCGTGGTGACATGGGTGTTGAAATTCCAACAGAAGATGTTCCAGTTGTCCAAAAAGCTTTAATTAAAAAATGTAATGCTTTAGGTAAACCAGTTATCACTGCAACACAAATGTTAGATTCAATGCAACGTAACCCACGTCCAACACGTGCGGAAGCAAATGACGTAGCAAACGCAATCTACGATGGAACAGATGCAGTAATGTTATCAGGCGAAACTGCAGCAGGGGATTACCCATTAGAAGCTGTTCAAACAATGGCTCGTATTGCAGTTCGTACAGAAGAAACATTAGTTAACCAAGATTCATTCGCATTGAAATTATATAGCAAAACAGATATGACTGAAGCAATCGGACAATCTGTTGGCCATACAGCACGTAACTTGGGTATCCAAACAATCGTTGCGGCAACAGAATCAGGCCATACAGCACGTATGATCTCTAAATACCGTCCAAAAGCACATATCGTTGCAATTACGTTCTCAGAACAAAAAGCACGTAGCTTATCATTATCATGGGGTGTTTACGCAACAGTTGCTGACAAACCATCAAGCACAGATGAAATGTTTAATTTAGCTTCAAAAGTATCACAAGAAGAAGGTTATGCTTCAGAAGGTGATTTAATCATTATCACTGCTGGTGTTCCAGTTGGCGAAAAAGGCACAACAAACTTAATGAAAATTCAAATGATCGGTTCTAAATTAGTTCAAGGTCAAGGTGTCGGCGAAGAAGCAATTATTGCAAAAGCCGTTGTAGCAGGAACTGCTGAAGAAGCAGTTGCTAAAGCGACTGAAGGAGCTATTTTAGTTACAAAAACAACAGATAAAGAATACATGCCTGCAATTGAAAAAGCATCAGCATTAGTTGTTGAAGAAGGTGGTTTAACTTCTCATGCAGCTGTTGTAGCGATTGCGCAAAATATTCCAGTTATCGTAGGTGCTGCAGATGCAACATCATTAATTAATAATGACGAAGTGATTACTGTTGATCCTCGTCGTGGTATTGTTTACCGCGGAGCAACAACAGCTATCTAAATCTAATTAATTCAATCATTTGATTTTAAGCAATATGTACTCGGACGCAAAGCTGGGACAAACCGATTCGTCAGTTTGTCTCAGCTTTTTTTACAAGGAAGACAGTGGTATGAAATGTTCAGAAAACACGTATTCAGTAAATAAAGAGTTGGGCGCAAATAGTAAAATTATGTCTTAGTTTTAAATTATCTATGTTATTTCACACAAAAATTTTGTTATTTAATTGAATAAGCGCTAAGTTATCTTCAACAGAAAAACAATTATAAAAAAAACGAAAGAAAAACAGGAAATAAGAAAGGGCTGTCAAGAAAATTTCATTGACAAAGCTTTCATACCCCTGTATAATAGCTTTTGTTGCTTAGGAGTGATAATTATGAAGTGGTCTTTGTTAGAATTAAATAAATACAAAGAAGAGCCGCTAGTGTTTTCAGAAACATTGCATCTTAAAGAAGAGCTTCTTCAACGAGATGATACCTTGTTGGATGTTAGTCCAATCAAAGTAGAAGGCTTATTAGCAGTCAATAAATCAGAATATTTACTTCATTACACTATTCAGGTAACTGTAACCGTTCCTTCATCCCGTTCTTTAGAACCTGTGGCTTTGCCAATGCAAATCACGGTCGATGAAGTCTTTATGACAAAAGAACAAATGGATACAAGAGATGAACGATTTGCAGCTGAAGAGATTATTTTATTGGACAAGCCAACAATTGATTTAGATGAATCTGTCGAAGACAACATTCTATTGTCCATTCCAATTCAAGTGCTTACAGAAGAAGAACAAAACAGTCAAGAAATGCCAAGTGGCAATGACTGGGAAGTGATTTCAGAAGAAGCATATTTGGAAAGTAAGCAGAAAGCAGCAGAACAAACAGTGGATCCTCGTCTGGCTAAACTATCAGAATTACTCAGCGATAATGCTGAAGAGGAAGATAACAGCTAGGTTGGAATATATTGTGTATGTAAATACACGCATCTTTACAAGGAGGTGGAACAACAATGGCAGTACCAGCTAGAAGAACTTCTAAAGCGAAAAAAGCAAAACGTCGCACACACTACAAATTAACAATCAAAGGCTTAAATGCATGCTCAAACTGTGGTGAAATGAAAAAAAGCCATCACGTATGTCCAGCATGTGGTCACTACGATGGAAAAGACGTAATGTCTAAAGAAGCATAAGCATAAAAACATTTTTTGAAATGTTGAATCCCCTAGGCTAACCATGGAGCCTAGGGGATTTGTATTTTTTTAAGAAAATATGAAGAAATTGGAAATTTATTGGCACTATATTGTTTTCATATGAAAGATAGTGCGTTATAATAGTGAGGATTATAAGAGAATGCTCATAGAATTTTCGTTGATTATAATATAGGAGGTCATAAAATGACAAAACAACAATTTGGCGTAGTCGGCATGGCTGTCATGGGAAAAAATCTTGCTTTAAACATTGAAAGCAGAGGCTATACAGTTGCGCTGTATAACCGTACAGGATCAAAAACAACAGAAGTGGTTGAAGAACATCCTGACAAAAACTTTCAAGCAACATACTCAATTGAGGAATTTGTGAATGCAATTGAAAAACCTCGTCGAATTATGTTGATGGTTAAAGCTGGACCTGCAACAGATGCGACAATCCAAGAATTGTTACCACACCTTGATAAAGGCGATATCTTAATTGATGGCGGTAATACGTTCTTCAAAGACACAATGCGACGTAATGAAGAACTAGCAAACTCAGGAATTAACTTTATTGGTACTGGCGTTTCTGGCGGAGAAGAAGGAGCCTTGAAAGGACCATCTATCATGCCTGGCGGACAAAAAGAAGCGTATGAGTTAGTTGCGCCAATTCTTGAAAAAATTTCAGCTAAAGCAGAAGACGGTGAACCATGTGTGACTTACATTGGCCCAAATGGTGCTGGACATTATGTAAAAATGGTTCATAATGGGATTGAATATGGGGACATGCAATTAATTGCTGAATCCTACGATTTAATGAAACAAATCTTAGGTTTATCTGTTGATGAAATGGCAGAGATTTTCAAAGAATGGAACGAAGGCGAATTAGACAGTTACCTTATCGAGATCACGGCTGACATTTTGACACGTAAAGATGATGAAGGAACCGACCAACCAATCGTTGATGTTATTCTTGATGCAGCAGGCAACAAAGGAACAGGTAAATGGACAAGCCAAAGTGCGTTAGATCTTGGTGTACCATTACCATTAATTACAGAATCAGTATTTGCACGTTTTATTTCGGCTTACAAAGAAGAACGCGTAAAAGCAAGTGGCATTTTATCAAAACCTGCAGCCTTTAACTTTGCAGGCGATAAAAAAGAATTGATTGAAAAAATTCGCGAAGCATTATACTTTAGTAAATTAATGAGTTATGCGCAAGGTTTTGCACAACTCCGTGCAGCTTCTGAAGAATACGGATGGGATTTACCATTTGGTGAAATTGCAAAAATCTGGCGAGCAGGTTGTATTATCCGTGCACAATTCTTACAAAAAATTACCGATGCATATGAAAAAAATCCAGCACTTGAAAACTTGTTGTTAGATGAATACTTTGTAGAAATTACGAAAAAATATCAACAAGCCGTTCGTGAAGTTGTTGCGATTGCTGTTCAAGCAGGTGTTCCTGTACCAACATTCTCATCTGCAATTGCTTATTACGATTCTTATCGTTCAGATCGCTTACCAGCGAATTTAATTCAAGCACAACGTGATTACTTCGGTGCTCATACGTACGAACGCACAGACAAAGAAGGAATCTACCATTACAGCTGGTACAACGAAGAATAAACACGCTGGAGACCATGAGTGTGGCTCACCATGCTCATGGTTTTACTGTGGCTTAAAAAAGAACCAGACAGATTGAGTAGTAATTCTCTAATAAGTAGTAAGGAATAAAAAGGTTGAGCTTGAGTATAGCTTTTAAAGAGAAAGGACAATTAATCAAATGAGCAACATTTTAATTATTGAAGATGAAAAGAACTTAGCGAGATTCGTTGAGCTTGAATTAAAACATGAGGGGTATACGACAGAAGTACACTACAATGGTCGTACAGGATTGGAAGCCGCTCTTAACAACGAATGGGATGCTATCCTTCTTGATTTGATGTTACCAGAATTAAATGGATTAGAAGTATGTCGCCGTGTTCGCCAAGTGAAAAATACACCAATTATTATGATGACTGCACGTGATTCAGTAATTGACCGTGTTTCTGGCTTAGACCATGGAGCGGATGATTATATTGTTAAACCATTTGCAATTGAAGAATTGTTAGCTCGTTTACGTGCGTTACTTCGTCGTATTGATATTGAGGGCGATAAAAACGTTGCAAAACAAACAACGATTACATATCGTGACTTAACAATTGAAAAAGAAAATCGTGTCGTTCGTCGTAATTCTGAAATGATTGAATTAACAAAACGCGAATACGAATTACTATTAACGCTAATGGAAAACGTGAATGTTGTCTTGGCACGTGATGTGTTACTAAATAAAGTTTGGGGCTATGAAACAGAAGTAGAAACAAACGTTGTGGATGTGTATATCCGCTACTTACGAAATAAAATTGACGTACCTGGAGAAGAAAGCTACATCCAAACTGTCCGTGGAACTGGCTACGTTATGCGTTCGTGAGAACTAATTAATGAAAAGAACGATTAAAAAAGAACTGGAAGGCCCATCTTTAACTATAAAGTGGGCTTTCGCAAGTTCTTTCTTTATATTTGTAGTTTTTACCATTTTTGCGGTGATTACCTATAAGTCTTCTGTCAGTCTTATTGTTGCCAAAGAAAAGGAAAATGTCGAAGCAACGATTGCAGAAGTAACAAATCGATTAGCTAATGCCAATGAAAATTTAACGGTAACAGACGTTTTTGACTATTTAAAAACGCCGAGTGAAAGAGATGAAAACTACTATAATAAGCATACAGCAGTAGAAGGTTCGTTTATGGAAATGGACAGTTTCATATCTGAACTAGGACAACCAGAACTTTATTTATCTGTGTATGACACAAACCAAAAGCTAGTTTTTAAAACACAAAATGAATATGATAAGTTATTACAATTGGATCGACAATTACCTGTTGTTCAAACCGTTTTTGATAAAACCGGTTTTTATTCCGTGGAACCTATTTTTTCAAAAGAAACACGAGAAAAGATTGGCTATATTCAAGCGTTTTATGAACTTTCTTCTTTTTATGAAATTCGTAATCATTTATTATTAACACTTGTAGTTTTAGAAGTGATTTCTCTGATTGTAAGTAGTGTCTTAGGCTTTATCCTCTCTTCTTATTTCTTAAAACCATTAAAAGTATTGAGAGACACGATGGATACAATCCGCAAAGACCCGCAATCAGATGTCCACATGCCGGAGATTAATACGAGAGATGAGTTAGCAGATATCTCGGAAATCTTTAATGAAATGTTAGATCGTATGAGACGCTATATCGAACAACAAGAGCAGTTTGTAGAAGATGTTTCCCATGAATTAAGAACGCCCGTTGCGATTATGGAAGGCCATTTAAACCTTTTAAATCGTTGGGGGAAAGACGATCCTGAAATTTTAGATGAATCATTAAAGGCCAGTTTACAAGAAATTAGTCGTATGAAGAGTTTGGTCCAAGAAATGCTTGACCTTTCACGCGCTGAACAAGTGGACACCCAATATGCAAATGAACGAACAGATGCTAAACAAGTAGTCTACCAAGTATTTAATAACTTCCAATTGGTTTATCCTGAGTTTCATATCACATTAGATGACGATTTACCAACCGAAGTTGAACTGAAAATCTATCGTAATCACTTTGAACAATTGCTAATTATTCTATTAGATAATGCGATTAAATATTCAACAGATCGAAAAGAAGTGCATATTTCCATTTCTCGAACGATGAATGAATTTGAAATAGCTGTGCAAGATTTTGGTGAAGGAATCACTGAAGAAGACTTGGAGAAAATATTTGATCGATTCTATCGAGTAGATAAAGCCCGTGCAAGAAATAAAGGCGGTAATGGCTTAGGTCTATCGATTGCAAAACAATTAGTCGAAAACTATAAAGGACGTATTGATGCAGAAAGCGTATTGCATCAAGGAACAATCTTTAGAATTTTTATTCCAATCGCTGGAATAAAAGAAGAGAGCAACGTACAATAAAGTACGTTGCTTTTTTTACGAATGATTAACGAACATTTCAGTAAGGGAAAAGGGATTATAAGATAAAGAAACGAATGTTTTCTTTGCAGAAAATATTCATCGTTCGAAATTGAAAAAAATGTTATTTTTCTGCAAAATAATAGTTGCGTTTTAGAAAAATCCTTGGTATATTAATATCTGTTCTGACAAACAGTTCGTTAAGAAAAAAGTTTTAAAAAGTTAAAAATTTTTCTTGACGAAAAGATAAATAACATGTTAGAATAACAAAGTCGTTAAAGAGATTGCTTTTAAATCAATCATTTGATCAAAAAAATTGTTATAAAATAACAAAAAAGTTTTAAAAAGTTGTTGACAAACAACTGAGATAATGATAAGATATAGAAGTTGTCACAGCAGACGGCAACGACCGAGCAAAACAACTTAAAAAACTTTTTAAAAAAAGTTCTTGACATTCAAACGAAAGTTTGTTATGATATAAAAGTTGCTGCGAGGTAACGTAGACCTTTGAAAACTGAACAAAGAATAGACGAACCAAATGTGTAGGGCGTCTTGATTCAATTCAAGACAACAAACATTTTTAACAAGCAAGCAATATGCTAGCAAACAAATTGAGCTTAACAATCGTAAGATTGTTCTAACTTTTATTATGAGAGTTTGATCCTGGCTCAGGACGAACGCTGGCGGCGTGCCTAATACATGCAAGTCGAACGCTTCTTTCCTCCCGAGTGCTTGCACTCAATTGGAAAGAGGAGTGGCGGACGGGTGAGTAACACGTGGGTAACCTACCCATCAGAGGGGGATAACACTTGGAAACAGGTGCTAATACCGCATAACAGTTTATGCCGCATGGCATAAGAGTGAAAGGCGCTTTCGGGTGTCGCTGATGGATGGACCCGCGGTGCATTAGCTAGTTGGTGAGGTAACGGCTCACCAAGGCCACGATGCATAGCCGACCTGAGAGGGTGATCGGCCACACTGGGACTGAGACACGGCCCAGACTCCTACGGGAGGCAGCAGTAGGGAATCTTCGGCAATGGACGAAAGTCTGACCGAGCAACGCCGCGTGAGTGAAGAAGGTTTTCGGATCGTAAAACTCTGTTGTTAGAGAAGAACAAGGACGTTAGTAACTGAACGTCCCCTGACGGTATCTAACCAGAAAGCCACGGCTAACTACGTGCCAGCAGCCGCGGTAATACGTAGGTGGCAAGCGTTGTCCGGATTTATTGGGCGTAAAGCGAGCGCAGGCGGTTTCTTAAGTCTGATGTGAAAGCCCCCGGCTCAACCGGGGAGGGTCATTGGAAACTGGGAGACTTGAGTGCAGAAGAGGAGAGTGGAATTCCATGTGTAGCGGTGAAATGCGTAGATATATGGAGGAACACCAGTGGCGAAGGCGGCTCTCTGGTCTGTAACTGACGCTGAGGCTCGAAAGCGTGGGGAGCAAACAGGATTAGATACCCTGGTAGTCCACGCCGTAAACGATGAGTGCTAAGTGTTGGAGGGTTTCCGCCCTTCAGTGCTGCAGCAAACGCATTAAGCACTCCGCCTGGGGAGTACGACCGCAAGGTTGAAACTCAAAGGAATTGACGGGGGCCCGCACAAGCGGTGGAGCATGTGGTTTAATTCGAAGCAACGCGAAGAACCTTACCAGGTCTTGACATCCTTTGACCACTCTAGAGATAGAGCTTTCCCTTCGGGGACAAAGTGACAGGTGGTGCATGGTTGTCGTCAGCTCGTGTCGTGAGATGTTGGGTTAAGTCCCGCAACGAGCGCAACCCTTATTGTTAGTTGCCATCATTTAGTTGGGCACTCTAGCGAGACTGCCGGTGACAAACCGGAGGAAGGTGGGGATGACGTCAAATCATCATGCCCCTTATGACCTGGGCTACACACGTGCTACAATGGGAAGTACAACGAGTCGCTAGACCGCGAGGTCATGCAAATCTCTTAAAGCTTCTCTCAGTTCGGATTGCAGGCTGCAACTCGCCTGCATGAAGCCGGAATCGCTAGTAATCGCGGATCAGCACGCCGCGGTGAATACGTTCCCGGGCCTTGTACACACCGCCCGTCACACCACGAGAGTTTGTAACACCCGAAGTCGGTGAGGTAACCTTTTTGGAGCCAGCCGCCTAAGGTGGGATAGATGATTGGGGTGAAGTCGTAACAAGGTAGCCGTATCGGAAGGTGCGGCTGGATCACCTCCTTTCTAAGGAATATTACGGAAATACACATTTCGTCTTTACTTTGTTCAGTTTTGAGAGGTCTACTCTCAATCAAATAAGTTCGGGGCCTTAGCTCAGCTGGGAGAGCGCCTGCTTTGCACGCAGGAGGTCAGCGGTTCGATCCCGCTAGGCTCCATTGATAGCTTTTGCTATCAGATTCGTTCATTGAAAACTGGATATTGAAGTAAAAAGAATCAAAACAAACCGAGAACACCGCGTTGAATGAGTTTTTTAATAAGTTCAATTGCTTATTTATTGATTAACCTTCTATCGCTAGAAGAAGTGATCAAGACCCAACCGTAAGGTTGATAAGGTTAAGTGAATAAGGGCGCACGGTGGATGCCTTGGCACTAGGAGCCGATGAAGGACGGGACTAACACCGATATGCTTTGGGGAGCTGTAAGTAAGCTATGATCCAGAGATTTCCGAATGGGGGAACCCAATATCTTTTATAGGATATTACTTTTCAGTGAATACATAGCTGATTAGAGGTAGACGCAGAGAACTGAAACATCTTAGTACCTGCAGGAAGAGAAAGAAAATTCGATTCCCTGAGTAGCGGCGAGCGAAACGGGAAGAGCCCAAACCAACAAGCTTGCTTGTTGGGGTTGTAGGACTCCAATATGGTAGTCTGTTAGTATAGTTGAAGGATTTGGAAAATTCCGCTAAAGAGGGTGAAAGCCCCGTAGACGAAATGCTGACAACACCTAGGAGGATCCTGAGTACGGCGGAACACGAGAAATTCCGTCGGAATCCGCGGGGACCATCCCGCAAGGCTAAATACTCCCTAGTGACCGATAGTGAACCAGTACCGTGAGGGAAAGGTGAAAAGCACCCCGGAAGGGGAGTGAAATAGATCCTGAAACCGTGTGCCTACAACAAGTCAAAGCTCGTTAATGAGTGATGGCGTGCCTTTTGTAGAATGAACCGGCGAGTTACGATTGCATGCGAGGTTAAGTCGAAGAGACGGAGCCGCAGCGAAAGCGAGTCTGAATAGGGCGAATGAGTATGTAGTCGTAGACCCGAAACCATGTGATCTACCCATGTCCAGGTTGAAGGTGCGGTAAAACGCACTGGAGGACCGAACCCACGTACGTTGAAAAGTGCGGGGATGAGGTGTGGGTAGCGGAGAAATTCCAAACGAACTTGGAGATAGCTGGTTCTCTCCGAAATAGCTTTAGGGCTAGCCT